>CAZOVY010000174.1:0-1661 GCA_964583255.1 uncultured Prosthecobacter sp. | reverse complement strand
GATTGCCAATCGAAGCTACTTCGCAAACATCGCGTGATCCTTGTTTCCAGCGCTTAGCACATACGCTAAGAGGTCGAGGATCTCGTCTTTCTTCAGCATGGCGAGCAGCATCGGGGGCATGGGAGACACGGTGCTGAGTTCGATGCTCTTCAATTCCTTGCGATCAACGTTCACGCGCTGATTCGGGTCGGTGAGATCAGTATTTAGTGTGACGCCATCACCGCTCAAATTGACGACGACGCCGGTCATGATGCTGCCGTCGTTTTTGGTGACGATGATAGGTGCAAACTGCTCATTGATGACTTTGCTCGGATTGATGATTTGATCGAGCAAGTCGTGCGGGCTGTAGCGACCGCCAGCGCCGGTGAGGTCGGGGCCAGTCATGCCGCCGGCGTTGCCGAAGCGGTGGCAAGTGTAGCAGGCGGAGGCGCTGAACATCTTGCGACCATTATCGAAATTGCGGCCCTTCATACCGGTCTTGGCAGCTGCGCTGAGTTCATCCAGCGTCCACATTGTCGGTGTGCGGCCAATGAACATGGCACCGACATTTTCGATGGCGCTTTTCACCTCAGGTTTCTTGGCGATGAGTTCGGCAAACTGTGCATTTTCTTCCGGCGTAAATGTGGCGAGCGAGTCTTTGCGGATGAACTCGATGAAGATGGCAAAGCTACTGCCGCCTTTGTAGTTCGCGGCTTTCAGGAAGAACTCGAGCTGCTGTTTGCGCAGATCAGGCGTCCAGCCAGCTTTGAGGAAGCGCAGGCTGCGGGCGTATTCGACCTGTGGCTCCTGGCTTTCCGCTGCTGCGATGAGCGCCATGCCTTTGGTGGCGGTGTTCGGCGCTTGCAGGTAGGCGAGCGTCTCGATGAGCATCCAGTTCAGCTCAAAGTTATCCGCTGGGAATGATGGGTCGAGCTTAGCGATGATCGCGGCCACGGTGGCGTCGTCGGGATTGCCGAAGCGATGCAAAACGATCTCTGTGAGGCGCACATAGGCGAGGCGTTGCTCGGGCATGAGCTTGGTGAAGTCGTGTTTCAGCAGCGCGGTCCACAATTTGTCGCGCATGGCGTTGTTCACGACATGATCCGCAGCACGGTGGGTAGGGCAGACACCCGTGGCGCGTGTGAGTGAGAGCAGGGCTTCAAGCTGCGCGGTGACGTTGGTTTCAGCGAGAGCTTTGGCTTCCCATTCAGCAATCGGCTGGTGCTCCAGTGCGCTGCGTGCAGCGGTGCGGATATAACGGTCTTCGCTGCTAAGGTGCGGCCAGGCGGTGGAGACGGCTTTCGGGTCTTGTTTACCGTGGAAGACTTCGAGTTCTTTACGGACATCACGTTCGGATGGCCGGTGTCCACTAGGAACATATTCATCATCCGTGCTTTCTTTGCCAGTGTAACTCACCCGATACAAGCCGCTCTGCACTCGGCGACCACCGATGGTGAAATACATCGCGCCATCTTTGCCGATGATGGCATCGCTGACGGGCAGCGGGCCGCCGGTGACGAATTCTTCCTTTGTGGCGGTGTAGGTGCTGCCGTTGGGCTTCAGATGCACGGCGTAGATTTTGCCCCAGCTCCAGTCGAGCACATAGAAGGCGTCCTGGTATTTCGCGGGGAACTTGGCACCGTAACCAAAGGTGGTACCAGTGGGTGATCCGGGGCCGATGT
>CAZOVY010000173.1:0-1777 GCA_964583255.1 uncultured Prosthecobacter sp. | reverse complement strand
CGCGCTCCGGCAATGGCTGCGGTTCCCCATCCATCACCGCAGGCTTCACCCCGCTAATCTTTTCAATGTATTCCGCCAGCGCCAACGCAGCATCGCGAGTGCGAGGTGGCGCGTCTTTGAAAACGATGATCGGTGCCGGTGCGACGCCTTTGTCCGCAATGATGAAGTCGGCGGCGTGGAGTGCCGCTAGTGGAGTGAGCAGCAGGGCGGAAAAAAGGATGAGTGTGTGTTTCATGAATGTCCCAGATGAATACACCCGCAGCCCCCACCTTTGCGCGAGCTTACGCCGACTATTTACGTAACAGTGTTTACGCGGAGGCTAAAATCATCCCATGAAAAGCGAGCGCCGCGACCGCCGCTTTTTCAAAGAACTCCGCTTGCGCCAGCTCAGAGTTCGCGTTGGAGGTGGCTGGAGCTGCCAAACGACGCTCTGAGTGGACTGTAAAAGATGGGAAGCCTTAGAAGGATTCATCTTTTACCGCCAATCTTTTACCGGCCGAGCCAGTCAGTGATCACTGAGAGGGCTTCTTCTTCGGGGGCGCCTTGGCTTTGGGCTTGGGCAGACTCTTCAAGGCTCGGTCAAAGTCATCGGGCTGTGTGGCAGCGTCCGCGAGACGCTGCTGGTGGAAGCTGTCGTAGTGCTGCTCTGCGTGGGCTAGGGCGAGCTCGTGTGATATGCGGCCTGCATGGGTGAGGATGTCGCGGTCATTGATCGTCATGAAGCTGTCCAGTTTGCTGATCCAGTCCGCCATCTTCATGGGGATGCGGCGCATGGCCTGACCTGTGGCGAAGACGAGGTATTGCTCCACGAGGTTGTTCAGCGCAGCCAGTTCATCTTCAGAGAGGTAGTTCTTGGCTATGGCCACGTCATCCTTGCGCACCTTCGGCCCGCGCCAATTGGTCAATCCCATGTGCGGCTTACTGCTGTCGGCACGGCTGACGATGATCTCAGCCGCCGTCTGCCCCGTGATGGCCCAGTGCAGTTTGTTCTGCACCATCTTGAAGAAGCTGATGCTGGCATCGTTCGTCGGATCGTAGTCAATGCTCGTCGCATAGATGTCCGTGATCTTCTGGTAGAAGCGCCGCTCGCTGGTGCGGATGTCCTGGATGCGCCGCAGCAGCTCCTCGAAGTAATCAAACGGCAGATCAGGGTTCTTCAGGCGCTCATCATCCATTGTGAAGCCCTTCACGATGTATTCCCGCAACCGCTGCGTCGCCCAGATGCGGAACTGCGTGGCTACCCGCGACTTCACCCGATAACCAACCGAGATGATGGCATCGAGGTTGTAGTAGCTGGTCTGGTAGTTCTTGCCGTCTGCCGCAGTGGTAAAGTATTTCTTTACCACTGAACTCTCTACCAGTTCTCCTTCCTCGAAGATGCTCTTCAAGTGCTGGCCGATGTTTTGCTTCGAGCTTTCAAACAGCTCCGCCATGAGCTGCTGCGTAAGCCAGACCGTCTCTCCCTCAAAGCGCACATCCAACCGGATGCGGCCATCTTCGCTCTGGTAGATCAGCAGTTGGGAATGAGGGGGCGGTTGGTTCATGGAGTGAATCTAGGCAGGCACAACAAGCTAGGCATAGAGGATGACTGCTACATCCGCAATCGAGAGCAGCCCGGACGCCAATCAGGGGAAGAACGGGAAAAGCACCTTGATCTCTTCCGGCTTGGGTTGGCGCCCGTATTCGCAAATCTCAAAGGCCTCGGCGAACTTCACGGCAGCGCCTTTCTCGGGGCCATACCATTTGATGAGGCTATCACGGAACCGATTTGCCTCGC
>CAZOVY010000172.1:0-1968 GCA_964583255.1 uncultured Prosthecobacter sp. | reverse complement strand
TCCGATGAAAACTGCCGAAGAACAACTCAGCGAAGCGCTCGCGCGCATTCAAACCTTGGAAGCCGATGCCAAAGCCCGCGAGGGCTTGATGACTGACGCCTCCGCCCAAGTCGAAACTTTTAAAGCCAGCCTAGCTGCGAAGGAGCAGACTCATCAGACTGCCTTGCAGCAGGTCTGCATGGAACGTGACACACTCAAAGGTCAGCTCATCGCTGTTCAGGGTGATGTGGAGCGCTTCACCAAGCGCACTGGCGAACTCGATGTCCAGGTGCGTGATCTTCAGTCTCGCGAGCAGGATCTCGAAAAGCGTGCCGCCATCAAGGCCGCACAGATCGCCGCTGAAATGGGCACGCAGGTGCCTGCCAAGATCACTCCCGCCGGTGACACCAAACCCGCCACTGCCGCTGAGCAGTGGAACCGCCAGTTCACCAAAGCCTGATCCATTTTTCAAAACCTCCAATTCTCCATCATCATTATGGTCCCCACTCTTCTCGACATCGCCAAGCTCGACGCTGGCATCGGCTACCCACTCATTGAGGAAGCCGTTAAACTCGCTCCCGAACTCGCGCTAGTTCCCGCCGATACCATTCTCGGCACCACGATGGAACTGACGGTGCGCTCTGGCCTGCCCACCGTTCGTTTCCGCAATGCCAACGAGGGCGTCGCACGCAGCAAGTCCAGCTACGAAACGCGCACCTTCCAGACCCACATCCTCGATCATCAGATCGCTGTGGATGCGCAGGTTGTTGATGGCGCACGCGACCGTGGCCGCTTGCTTGAAAACCATGCTTCAGGCGTGGTTGAAGCCTCCATGCAATACATCGGCTCGCAGTTCTATTACGGCACGGGCAACGACAGCAAAGGTTTCCCTGGTCTGCTTGCACAGGCCAAAACTGATGCCGCTCATGTGGTTGATGCAGGTGGCGCTGCCTCCAAGTCTTCCGTGTGGTTCCTGCGCCTGGGCCGCGAGTGCGTCGAGTTCCTCTTCGGCAACAACCAGACCATCCGCCTGCAAGACGTGTGGGATCTGGAAACCGTCTATGATGCGGACGGCAATCCCTACAAGGCCTACACCAACTGGATGACAGGTCGCATCGGCATGCGTTTGGCGAACAAGAACTGCGCCGTGCGCGTCAAGAACGTCGAGGAAAACGGGGCGGGCAAAAAGATGCTCAACGACACCATCCTTTACTCGGCCTACGAGAAGTTCACCGATTTCGGGCTGGAGCCGACTCACATCTTCATGAATGGCCGCTCCCGCGAGCAGTTGCGCAACAGCCGCACGGCCACCACCGCCAATGGCACGCCCGCGCCACTGCCCACTGAATGGGAAGGCATCCCGATCATCCGCACGGCCTCCATCGCCAACGACGAGACGTGATCAAAACAACCCTCATCATTCATCATCCTTATGCACGCTCTCAAAGACGCTGAACTCATCCGCACGGTAGCTCTGCCTGCCGCTGCTGCCACGGCAACAACTGATTCATTCAACCTGATCCAGAAGCCGCCTCACGAGTGTCACTTCGAGGTGGAACTCGAGCTCCCCGCGCTGCCTTCACTGGCTGACACCAAGAAGGCCACGGTCACGTTGGAGGACTCGGAAGACGGCACCACGTTTGCCACCATTGCCGCCTTGGCTTCACTTGAAGTTATCGGAGCTGGCGGGGCAGGGGCCTCGACTATCACGCGCAAAGTGCGCCTGCCATCCGATGTGCGGCAATACATTCGGGCCAAGGTCGATGTGGAAGCTGATGGTGGTGACAACACCGCCAAATCACTCGCCATGGCGCTGGTGTTCTAAGCAGAAAGATTCTCGGGGCGTGGGCCTCGGGTTCGGGTGCAGCCCTCTTCGCCTTGTGCGGGGAGGGTTGTTTCGTTTTGACGAGACACGCGTGGCATGTCCATCCACGATGAAATCGCTGCCGACTTCGCTCAAATCCTCACGGAGTTCGGCAAAGTCATTTT
>CAZOVY010000171.1:0-2023 GCA_964583255.1 uncultured Prosthecobacter sp. | reverse complement strand
GATGATCAGAATGGTGAAACCGGCTTCCTCAGCTATGAAGACGACAGCTTTGATCACGACTCCGACATGACCGTGGACATTGGACTCGCACCGAAGCCCATCGGGGTTGGCAATCTAGTCTTCAACGACTCCAATGCTGACGGGCACTTCACCGCAGGCGTTGACTTCGGAATCCCCGGCGTCCTGATCGAGCTCTATGCCACAGGCAGTCTGCCAGGATCGACCGCTCCGCTGACTCAGACTTACAGCACCGTCGGTGGTGCCTATGAGCTGCGTGCGCCAGGGGCCGGAGATTACTTCATGCACATCCCCGCTTCTGAGTTCGCCAGTGGTAAAGTGCTTGCGGGTAGCGCGGTCGTCGCTGGTTTCGGCACAGATGAAGATCATCTGGATGATGCGGCTGATGAAGACACGCTCAATGCCGCCAATCCCGCCACCACAGGAGTGAACTCCATCGTCTTTAATCTCGCTTACGGCATGGAGCCGATAGGATCACAGGAGTCAGGCTTTGGCGGCAGCACGGATGACTCACGCGACGCCGACTTCGACTACACCATCGATCTTGGCTTCACCAGTGTGATCTCGCCCGTCGATCTTGGCATTGGCAATGTTGTATTCCTAGATGCAGACAGCAACGGAGCCTACACGGCAGGTGAGGGCGTGGCTGGCGTCTGGATGCTCTTGTATCGCGGCACCGATCAGGCAGGTCAGCAGACGCCCTTCCGCAGCACCAGCACAGACAGCAGCGGTCGCTACCTCTTCAGCAATCTGCCGCCGGACACTTACACCGTCCATGTCGCAGCGGATAACTTTAAGGCTAACATCATGCTGCCTGGTAGCGCTAACTTAGCCAATGGTCCGCTCTACGGTCGCGTTTCATTGTCCGGAAATCAGACCACAGTCGCGGATGACAATGTGGGAGAGGATGGTCTAGATGCAGCCTCGCCATCGCTCGTGGGCATCAGCAGCGCAGCGCTCGTGCTCCAGATTGGATCTGCTCCGACAGGTGCGAATGAAAGCGGCTTCGATGGCGCATCCGACAACAGCAAGGATGCCAATTACAATCTCACCATCGACTTTGGTTTCGTCGCCGCCGCAGGCTTCCCGCTGGCTCAGAGGGAGCGCGTCATCATCACCGCATCTGCTGCAAATGAAGCGTCAGCACCGATCACCTTTGCGTCTTGGACATCTGAAAACACAGGCTCCGCGAATGATGACAACGACGCGGATGGTTCCGTGAACCTCCTCGAATACGCGCTCGGCACAGATGCCGCCAGCGGCGTGCAGAAGACACATTTCAGCCTTACCACTGATGCCATCACGGGCCGTGTCGATGCACTCCTGATCCGCCCCAGCGGTGGTCGCACGGATCTGACTTACCAGCTCGAAACACTCACTGACCTGCGTCAGGATGACACAGGCTGGTCACGCCTCTTGTTCGCGCCTGCCGTCACGCAAAACAACGACGGCACAGAGACCGTCCGCTACGGCGATGTCGCCAGCGCCAACGTCTTCGCAGGAGCCAATCACGGCTTCCTGCGTGTGAAAGTGCTGCTTGATGCTGACCTCAATGGCACCCCAGAAGCCACCGCCACCAGTGCGCCACAGGCTTGGCTCAGCCGCGCCATCACTGAGCGTCAGACCTTCTCCATGCCACTGCTTAAAGCGGACATCTTTGTCGGTAAAGTCAGCGCCGTTGATGGCAGCACACTCACGCTGCCCGCCAGCATCACACTGCCTACTGTTGCTAGCTATGTCGAATTCCTCACTACCGGCCAGCGCTTTGAAATCAATGCCGCAGAAAGCAGCGGCACGCGCATCGCCCTTCTCGGCACACCTTTGATCACCGCAGGCACACGCATCGCCGTTCGTCCGCATTGGTCCGCTGCTGAACTCTTCCCTGCGGATCTATTCACCCCAGGCACAAGTGCTGAAAACGCAGATCGCCTCATGTTCTTTGATGGCGCAGCCTTCCACACCTCATGGCTTAGCAACGATGGTTGGACAGGTGACAGCGATGGTT
>CAZOVY010000170.1:0-2164 GCA_964583255.1 uncultured Prosthecobacter sp. | reverse complement strand
GCGCGCAATCACCGTGATGTATTGCGCCTCCGACACGGGCAGGGCTAGTTTCCCAGTTCGCCCCGTTCAGAAGGTTCGGGCACGGCCTTGTTGATGCTGGCCTCATTGAAGATTTGCAGGGCCAGATTTACGGCAGCGACATGCTTTGACCGTGGCACGTTCACGTCGCCCCATGCCTCGATGGTTTCGAGAAACAACGGCAGATCACCGCGCACCATGCGCCAGTCGGCAGGCTCATGGCTGCACAACCAAAGGATCTTGATCGCATCCGCCAGGAAGGTGGTGAGCTGCTCCAAGGTCTTGGACAAAGGCAGTGCGCCATCGGCAGCACGCAGCTTGTAGAACAGCGCCTCACGGCCTGAACTGTAGCCATGCAGCAGCGCAGGTTGGAAGCAGCATTTCTGCTCGTTCCAGACAGGCCATGTGTGCTCGGCCTCAAAGGCGTTTTCTCGCTCCGTTTGAGCTGCGTTGAGGACCGCTTCGGGCACCTCATCACGGTGAACCTTGCGTGCTGACTTCTTCGGAGTCTCGGGATCGAGTCGGAGTTTGGATGGAGATGTTTTCATGCGATTCGGAAATGGCGTTGCACCCGGTCGAGCATGTCATTGCTCGCCTGCTCAGAAACAAAGGCGGAGCGCAGTGAGCGAGGCTTGCGCAGCAGCACTCGACGACCTGTGGAGTAGAGGTGCGCGACGATTTGATTTTGCACACATCGGGCGTTGTAGGCACTGATCAGCGGATGCTGTGGTTCACTCTGTTCGAGGAGACCCTCACGAAGCTGCTGGATGAGGGCTTGAGCATCATGCCGCATCCATTCACCGCTTGGAGCCTTCACCGAATGACCGAATCGCGGCAGTCGGAACAGCCCGTTATCATGCTGGATCATGGGGATACCAATCACACCCAGCGCGGCAACTAGTCCCGCATCGGTGGTTTCGATCAATTCATCGGCATCACGCAAGCTCGGCAGTTCATCGCCGTCGTCATAGATCGTGACGTGATCATCAGCCGTTAGCGTGAGCCGGATTCGATCTTCGTTGCGCAACGAAGATGCGATGGTGTTGGCGTTGTGACAGGCGCGCAGACCGCACAGAAAAGGATGCAGCGGATCTGCCTGCTCCAGCCTGCCTGAATGCCAGTCGTTGATAAGTGCATCCGTGGCCATGGAGTTCCAGAGCGACTGAAGACCCATATAAAAGGTGGTCACTTCTTCGCCACTGCGCTCATCGAGCACCACGTCTGTGCGGATTGGAAACCCCAGGGCTCCCAGACAGGAAGCCAGGCTCAGGCTGTGAGTGGGCCACCAGCCTTCGATCATGGCGCGATGCCTGGGAACATTTCAGCGGTGAAGCTGACCTGGGGTTCATCCGTGTCGCTCAGTTCGCGTGTCGGGTCCTTGTAGATGATCTTGCCTTCGGTGGGCGAGAACCCGTGGACGGAGCTTTGGAAATTGGCGAGTGCAGTAATCGCTGTGCCGGGGTGCTGATCGGCAAAGCCTGTGGCGCTGTCGCCCACGATGATGCCGGAGAACTCAAAGGTGATGCGCGGGTTCTCGGCGCGGACGTAGGACACCATGCGCTGACTGTTCTTGCGCTCTACATACTCGCGCGTCGGCTTGATGGAGAGTTTGGTGACCAGCACGCCGGTCTCGTCGGTGAGATCGTAGGCAGGACGCGTTCCTTGTTCGATGATGGCTTGCACTGGCATGGCTATGCTCAGGCGACGGGTGTCAATTCAGCGGACTGCGCGCTGATCGTGAACCGTGTGGTGTGACTGCGAGTTCGATCCTCGCGATTCAACTCACTCTCACTGCGTGTGATTCGCAAACGACGAATGTCCCAACCCGTGCGCTCAACTTCAGGTAGCGTTGAGATCCAGGAGAACAGCGCTCCACGGTTGGTCAGCGCACTGCGCAGTGAAGCCACCCAGATCGCCTCCGTCAGCACCGGTGTTTCATCGGCATGAGTGTGCAGGACCATGATGCCAGCCGCTTCGATCAACTTGGAGTGCGGAAACTCCAACGTGTCGATGTGGCAGACAACACAGGGTCTCTGCCGTGCCGCCATTTCCAAACCAATGCCGAGGTTCAGAGTTGCCGGCAGGCCGTTTTGCTGCCTGACATGCGTGAGGTAATCAGCGAGCAGTTTAGCGAGTCTGTATTCGA
>CAZOVY010000169.1:0-2273 GCA_964583255.1 uncultured Prosthecobacter sp. | reverse complement strand
CCCCATAACCCCCGCCGCCACCACCGCCCCCTGCGCGCTCTTCCTTCGGACGAGCTTCATTGATGGCGAGGTTACGACCCATGAAATCTTTTTCATTGAGAGCATTGATCGCCTCGCTCATCGCGGTTGGGGAGTCCATGGTCACAAAGGCAAAGCCGCGTGGGCGTCCAGAGACGTGGTCCACAGGCAGGAAGAGATCGGTCACGGTGCCGAAGTCGGAGAAAAGCTGACGGAGATCGGTTTCCGTGGCGGTGAAGGGCAGGTTGCCCACATACATTTTGGTATTCATAACGTTGTCTTAAATGCAGCCGACAAGGTTAGAACAGCAACAAGCTCCGATTTCGGATTTCAGAACACCACCGAATCCGTAGAATCACCTGATGAGCAGCTTCGTATGGCCCTAACCAGGTTGACTTGCGCGCCCCTTGTCGTCGTGTCTGAGATAATAGCAAACGTTCTTTTGCCACGTCACCACAGCCTGACGTTGCTCATAAGCGGCGATGCTGCGACTGATTGCCTCTTCTTTGCACCATGTTAGCGAACGACTTTTGGACCTCCGACTCCTGCCACATCGCGGTGAACCCACACCGTGTCGAGGAGTCCCATGGCCTCAGCGAATGGGCCACAGAGCAAGGGATGCGCGCGCTCTGTTTCTTTCAGACCTCAGGCAGTGAGGGGGTGCCAAAATGGGTCGCTTTGCCAAAGCTTACCCTGCTCATTTCAGCCCAGGCCGTCAACGAACACTTCGACGTCACCGCCGCAGATCGCTGGCTCATCGCCCTGCCTCTGCATCATGTCGGCGGCTTCTCCATCCTAGCGCGGGCGTATCTCTCTGGATCGAGCTTTGTGCAGGACACCACGCGCTGGCAGCCTCAGACCTTCGCCGCATTGTGCCAGCATGAAGAGATCAGCATCGTCTCACTCGTGCCGACGCAGGTGCATGATCTCGTGCGTGACCAAATCACCTGCCCGCCGTTACTCAGAGCCGCCATCATCGGCGGTGGTGCCTTGTTGTCTGAGCTAGCAGAGCGCGCCGCAGCCTTGGGTTGGCCTATTTATCAGAGTTATGGCATGACCGAGGCCGCGTCCCAGATCGCCACACAGCCTTTTATAATAGACGGCACATCTCGTCTTGCCGTCCTGCCGCATTGGCAGACTCGAGTAGATGAGCAGAGTCGCCTCATACTCTCTGGCCCTGCTTTAGCCAAAGGCTACGCTTCAATGAATGCCACCGGCCAATGGTCCTGGCAGCCCATCGGTGCCGAACTCGTGACTCGCGACATCGTGCAGCTTTCTGATCAAGGCACGCAGCGCTTTCTCCAGATTCTCGGTCGCGAGTCAGGCTATGTGAAGATCCTTGGCGAGCTCATCCACCTCGCTCCTTTGCAGGCACGGCTTGAGGCGCTGAGCCTTCAGCGCGGCCTTGCCTCACCTCCTGTCATTCTCGCTCTGCCGGATGCTCGCCGTGAAAACCGCCTTGTGCTCGTGGCTACCGACTCCGACAACGCGGCTCTTCTTGAGCCATTCAATGCCGCCACCGAGCCAATCTGCCATTTGGCTGAAGTCATCCTCGTCCCACACATTCCGCGGACCTCTCTCGGCAAGACGGATATCCCAGCCCTCCAGCGGCTCATTATCTATTGAGAGCAAAGGTGGGCTCTTTTTTGAAAAGACTTCGGCTCAGTCTAATGCGCGGAGATCTGTGCCCGATTTCAGGGACATGATTTTTCCCTGCTTCAGTATGATCAAAACACTTGCTTTTAGTCGCCCAAGGTGGCAAGCCTTCGAAAGTGACCACCTGTGAAAGGGTTAGGAACAGCAGTCTATGAGGTGCGTCTTCGGATTCCGATGAAGTATTCTAATATGAATGCACCTAGCTCATAAAGCAGCGTCCGAATCCAGACCCAGACCCAGACCCAGACTAAGATAAGTATGAACACCAAGATGTATGTGGGGAATCTCCCCTTCAGTGCGAGCGATGTCGATATCCGCGAGCTATTCAGTCAATATGGCGGCGTTACCGACGTCTTCCTTCCAATCGATCGTGAAAGCGGTCGTCCTCGTGGCTTCGCATTCGTGACCATGGATACCCCAGCAGCTATGACAGCCGCGATTGAGGGTCTCAATGGCAAGGATTTCATGGGCCGTAATCTCGCTATCAATGAAGCTCGTCCTAAAGAAGACCGCCCAGCAGGTGGTGGTGGCGGCGGCGGTGGTCGTGGCGGCTATGGAGGCGGCGGGGGCGGAGGGCGCGGCGGGTACGGCGGGGGCGG
>CAZOVY010000168.1:0-2510 GCA_964583255.1 uncultured Prosthecobacter sp. | reverse complement strand
AGAATGTTCGTGGCTGACTCGACGAGGAGGAAGAACGTCAGAGAGTAACGGCTGTCCGTTTGGACCAAGGTCTGAAGTTGCGTCATGAGTTCGTGCATTTCTTGGATGGGTTCACTCAACCAGCGCACGACGCGATTCATTTTCTCAGAGAGGCTCTCTAAGGAAGCTCCGGCCTGGGACTGCTCATCGAGTTCAAAGAGTTCGGTGATCACATCATGTTTGGTGCCAATGAATGATTCGCACACTGCTTCAATTTTTGTCCTGATCTCTGGAGGCGCTTCGATGGAAGGCAGTTCGCGTTGAATGTAGGTGGCGTTGAGCATCATCTGCATAGCGCACTCACGGGCTGCATGGGCGAAGGTATGGAGTTGGGGAGGGTGTTTCATGGGTGGGAAGTTGGCGTGGGAGTTGAAGTGCATTGAGCTGATATGGCTCACGACTGGAGCGCTGTGGCGTTCGCCTGAGGCTTAGTCTGTGGAGGTGATTCATCCTCTTCATCAAACATCTGGCGGAGCTGCCATGACATTCCGACGCAGTTCATTTCCTCCTGAAGTTCAGCGCGCACTTCTGGATCGGTGGCGGCATCACTGAGGACCATCAGTTGTCTCATCAGGACTCGTGACTTCCGAGTGTGATCATTTTCCACGACGGTTGGTTCTGTGTGAGTCGTCATATGGATCAGGCTGTGGCGGTGACAAAGTTCAGGGGAGTTAATTCGCGCTCACCATTCCAGCGGTAGGCGGTGAGGGGATTGCTCTCAAAGGCGGCGCTGAAGTCGAGGCTGGCGATGTTCGGGGCCATCGGTGCCCGTTCCCAGTGAGCGGGCAGCCAGTAGTGGCCGAAGAATACGGGCGGTTCATCGGGGCCGTAATTCGGCAGGTCGTTCAGCATCGCTTCTTCCAGCCTGACCTTGAGTTCCACCATCGGCTCCGGCATCACGATGTCGCCGATTGCCGCGCCCCCCTCCAACTTCCACCAGCGCACGCGCACGTTCCTGCGTTTGTTCTTCTCCTTGTCCTCAAAGAACACGCCTTCGGGAAGTTCCATCTCCGGCCCTTTCAAGATGATCTCCACAGCGGCGTATTCGCGGGTGCCCTTGGTGGCGGCAGCATGCAGGAAGCGGTCATCCAGCAGTGGAGTGCCGCTCAACATCTCGACGTGGCGGGCATCCCAAGCGGCGTGGACAGCACGCAATTCTTCCAAGTCGAGGTGCATGGGCAGGTGCTTGAACCATTCGATCCACTCCGCCCATTCAGCATCCTTCCCGGCGAAGGCAGCCAGCGTTGCGGCGTGGCCTTTCACGTTCTTCTCAATCCGCTTCCGCAGCCAGCCGCCTTTGCCATCAGGCGTCTGGTAGAGGACCGCGTTGAACTCGTGATTGCCCATGATGGCCAACGCATCGCCAGCTTCGACCATCGCGCGGACGGTGTGAAGCACCTCGCGGATCTTGGGGCCGCGGTCGATGTAGTCGCCGAGGAAGATGACTTTGCGACCTTCGGCGTGGTGGAAGCTTTTGCCGTCTGGTTGGTAGCCGAGCTTGTTGAGCAGGGCGGTGAGTTTGTCGTGGTGTCCGTGGATGTCGCCGATCAGGTCGTATTGTTTGTGTTTCATGGCACCGCCATCATCGCCTGAATCAAACCTATCGACCATGAGGCAAAACAAGGTATATATAACTACATGGTAAGTATGAATGACTCTCTTCCCGCCCTGAATGGTCTCTCGCTTGACCGGTTACGTAACTTTTTAGCCTTTGCGGAGGCTGGCTCCATCGCCAAGGCCGCTCCAGGCAACCTGCCCCGTCAGGCCCTCATCAGCAGGCAGATTGGGGAACTGGAAGAATACTTCTCTACTGAACTCACCGTGCGACGTGGGAAGACACTGGCACTCTCGGAGGCTGGCGAGCGACTGAAGTTGATCGCTCGCGCACAGTTTGATGATTTGAATGAGTTCCAAAAAGTGCAGATCGGCCAGCGCAGGACCTTCTCTATAGGAGCTGGCGCAAGTATCCTTGAATGGCTCATCATTCCCTGTGTTGGTGGAATTCGCAGTGTTCTTGGCGACGCCGCTCTGCGGCTCTCATCGCAGCGCAGCAGCGAACTTGTCGCGAGCATTCGTGATGGACAGCTCGACTTTGCCATTGTCCGCGAGGACGCCATCTCGGAGGAGTTGCTGCTCAAGTCGAGCCTGTCGCTGCGGATGCGGTTGGCGTTCACTTTGTGTGCCTCCCGCAAACTGTTGGGTAGTAAGCCGAAGTCATCGCTCGCAGATCCATCTGTGTGGCGCTCAATGCCTTTTGCCGCGAATGGCGGCGGTGGCCAGTTGGATGCGACGTTTCGTGCTGCCATGACCAATGCATTAGGAGAGTTTCATCCGGTGGTGGAGTGTGACTCGATGCTGCAAGTGCGGGAGTTGATCGTGCAGGGCGTTTGCGCGGGGCTGCTGCCCTCCTTCGGCACGCACGGACTTTCCGAGCAGGATGTCGTCACCTGCGAATTTGCTCCCATGAAGGA
>CAZOVY010000167.1:0-2689 GCA_964583255.1 uncultured Prosthecobacter sp. | reverse complement strand
CGCACGGACTTTCCGAGCAGGATGTCGTCACCTGCGAATTTGCTCCCATGAAGGATTACGGTCGTTCCCTGGTGCTGCACTGGAACAACCGCCAGATGCGTCGGCGTGGCATTGACGAATCTGTCATCAAGCGCGTCGCGAAAGCGTTGCAGAGGTAATCCCTGCTGTTCTCAGCGGTTTAGCTCTATGGCCTTCGTCAACTCCTCCTGCACTCGCTTCAGCAGCTCCGGCGGCCCTAGCACCTTCGCCTTGCTCCCCCAGCTCAGCACCCAGCGGGTGATTTCCTCCAACCCTGACAGGTCCGCCTGAAACTCAATGACACTGCCATCGGGCTTGAGTTTGCGGATGGCTTGCGTGGAATGCCACATCCGCTCTGCCACCACACGAGCCGCATATCCCTCAAAGCGGATATGCACCTCGTGTTTGCACTTCTCTTCACCGGCGTAGCTCCACACGCCAAAGCCGCCACCTAGATGATCCCGTGCGTTGAAACGCGGATCGCGCACGAACTTCGTCTTTAGCAGGCTCAGCTTGGTGATGCGTTGCAGGGCAAAGGTGCGCACCGCTTTCCGTGCTGGATCATAGGCCAGCAAATACCAGCCATGCTCGATCTGGCCGACGTGATAAGGATGCACCGTGCGCTGCTCCGGTTTGCTGCCGGTGAGCTTGTGATAATCAAAGCTTACCTCCCGGCAGGCACGCACCGCATCGAGCAGATCGCCAAACAGCGTCACATCTGCCGGTAGCACACCGGAAGCCTTTACGGAGAAAGCCTCATCCAGTTCATGCCACTCGATGGAAATCTCACCGGGGCATGCCTCGGCGATCTTGCTGAAGCTCTCGCTCAGCATGCGCTCCAGCCTTGTGCCGCGCAACGGCTCCAGCGCATGACGCGCCAGGAATAACGCCACCAGATCATTCCTGGACAGGTGAAGCATCGGAAACTCATGCACCTCTTCCGTGTAGAAGTAGCCGTGCTTGAGCTGATCATACTCCAGTGGCAGCCCTAGCTGGTCCCTCATGAAACTGATGTCCCGCTGGATCGTCTTCGGCGTCACCTCTATTTCGGCAGCGATCGTTGAGCAGTTCGGATACCGAGCCGCACGGATGATCTTGTGGATCTCCATCACTCGCCAAAGGGCGACTCGACTGGTTCCTGCACGAATGACCGAGGAGAGATGGGGCGCTTTGGCTCGTGATCTTCGGGAGGAGGATGCTTTGGACATGTTAGCTAAAAAATAAGCGCGGAATGTTTGCCTGTCGCCCCGCAAATGTCCGACCCCCTGGTCTAGGATGCGTGGATTCCGGCGACAAAAACCTTTCCTCAGCCACCCGAACCTCAAGCCACCAGCCACCATGACCGAAGGACTTAAAGTAACCATCAAAGGCGCAGAACTACGCGCACTCTGTCTTGAACGCGTCGAGCATCACAGCCAGCGAGCGAGAGTTTACGCCGACCAAGCTGCCAGCATGGAGGTCAACGAAATCGAAGGCATGAACTACAGTGGAGGGGACCCCAAGCGACAGTTGCGCGAACGCCGGGAGCATCATGAGGCTGAGGCTGGTGAACTGCAATTTATCGGGGATCACCTCAACCTCACCGAGGACTACCTACTCGGTCGCGACGACCTGCAGAAGCTTGGCATCTGCAAAGGGCGATACTGAGCCCCAGCACAATGGCACAACACCTTCCCTCCCATGTGGCTCTGCACCCAACTCGGTTTCTATTCCATCGTCCGCAAAGAACCGGACATGTTTCATATTCGCGCCCGCTGCCGGGAAGATCTCGATCAGCTTGCCCAGGCTGCAGGCACCGGCACACCCGTCGCCTCGTATGCAGGCTCCGATTATCCGTGGCGCATCCTTTGCCCTGCGGCTGATCTGCCCCGGTTCATGAGCGCTCTCACCACCAGCATCGACTACGGCAATTTTAAGAGCTCCATCGCCGCCAGTCCCACCCAGCGCCCCAAACTCTCCGCCTACCACGACATCCACCACCGGATGGTCGAGTGGCAGCAGCGAGCTACTGACGGCGATCGTCAGGTTTCGGGAAGGAATTGAACAGCATTTCTTGCTCTCCGTGTCATCGCTCGCTTAAGTGCTGCTTTGTTATAAGAATCTCCCTGAATGCCCGAAGCCATCACCCTCTCCCAGCTTGAATCCCACCTCTGGGAGGCCGCAAACATTCTGCGCGGGCCGGTGGATGCGGCGGATTTTAAGTCCTACGTCTTCCCGCTGCTGTTCTTCAAGCGGCTCTCGGATGTCCATGACGACGAGCACGCAGCTGCTTTGAAGGAGTTTGATGGCGATGAGGAATCTGCCCTGTTCCCTGAGAACTACAGTTTTCAAATCCCCGAGGACTGCCACTGGGGCGACGTGCGAAAGGTGGCGGTGAATGTCGGGCAGGCACTTCAGACCGCTCTGCGTGGCATTGAGCAGGCGAATCCGCACACGCTTTACGGCATCTTTGGCGACGCGCAGTGGACGAACAAAGACCGCCTCTCAGATGCGCTGCTGCGCGATCTCATCGAGCATTTCTCGCGGCTCTCGTTGGGGAATGCCTCCGCCAAGGCGGATGTGTTGGGGCAGTCCTATGAATACCTCATCAAGAAGTTCGCCGACGCCACGAACAAGAAGGCGGGCGAGTTCTACACCCCGCGCTCGGTTGTGCGGCTCATGGTGAATATCC
>CAZOVY010000166.1:0-2993 GCA_964583255.1 uncultured Prosthecobacter sp. | reverse complement strand
ACGTTCGAGGCCGTGACTTCTCCGGTGCCTGCATTGATGCAGAGATGCTGCTGGTCCATGCCAGACGCGCCATGTCAATCACACGCTCGGCAGCACCATGTAAGTCACATGCGCACCCGCGAGAGCCGTGATGGAGCTGTTGGCGATTTCTGATGCGAAGCGGGCAATCACTTCGCCATCCGCCGCAGCGGTGAGCGTGCCTTCAATCACCGCCAGATTGCCGGAAGTCAGGCTGCTCAGGTTGGCTGCGGAAGGTAGGTTGTAGGCGCTGGCAAAGTTCACCGTCTCGGTGGTGGCCGTGAGCGTGTAACGAGATGTGTAATGAAGCTGACTGAGTGCCGGGCCATTGATGCTCCAGCGGCTGCCTGTCGTCGCGGCAGCGGCATTGTAGGGGATGGTGAACTTGAATGAGTAGCGCTTGCCGCTCTGCACCGGAAACTTCAATCCCGTAACATCAAGAAGCGTGTTCGCCGTTGCGTGGCTGTTGATGACAGGGCTCATCATGGCCACCGTGATCGGAGTCAGCAGTGGCATCATCGGTCCCTCTTGTGAGGCTGGCGCTCCAGGAATCGTCTCCGTGCCGCGCCAAACATTGTTGTGCAGAACGAACTCCACCGTGTGGGAGCGATCTCCCCAGGGCACGCTGTCTGTTTCACGCCAGGCGAATTCCGCCATGAGGCTCATGCGGCCCGTGTCCGTGTTTTCGCCGGCGGGATCGGCCACCTTGAGCAGTTCGTTGAGCTTGTCGGTGGCGTAGTTGATCCGCCCCTCATAGACCTTGCGGGAGCTGTCGAGCGTCCATGATTCAGCCAGGGCGCAGGTTTGATCAGCATTGTATTTGCCACACGGTTTCACGATGAACCGGAACTGCGACAACGCTGGAGCCGTCCATGCCTGCCCATCACGCAGGAGTGTGAGTTGGATTTTGGCACCTGTGCCACGCTTGGCTTCAAGCAGAGCCACCGGAGAAGCGAAGCCCTCGGCAATGATGAGCTGTGAGGTGTCGGTATCGAAGATGAGTTTCATGAGTCGTCTTTGCGTTTTTGATCCAGGAGTCCTTGGAAATACTCAGCCAGGCTTATGAGGTCGGGCACGAAGGCCAGACCACTGATGCGCGGCCACTGGTAGGGATTCTTGTCAGCCGCAGACCCGAAAGCGCCCAGCACATAGGCCGCCATGTGGCGCAGTTCGCGCAGCCTCATCACGCCCGTGGATCGCGGGAACTGATAGGGTTTTACTGATGAAGAGGTTCGTTTGTTGGACTTGGAAAAGTCAGTTACTCCCTTGGCCTCCCATTTCAGACCAAGCTGAGGAAACAGCCAGGTGGCGTAATCACGAAGCAGCCACGCTGGAAGCACTCCTTTGCTGCGCTTCCATTCATAGGGCTTTGGCTTTGGGCGGTTGTTCATGGCAGGTTTAGCGCACGACCGCACGTGGCACGTATTCGGTGGTGATGGAGGTGAGCCAGAGCGGCTTATCGAGCAGTTGCTCGGACTGGATGCCTTTGAGCGACCAACCCCAGGGCCAGTTCCATGTGAAGCCCGCACTCGAATACCATGGCTGTGCGAAGATGTCCCTCACCAGTGGTGCATTTTGCGGCGTGAGATGGCCGGGCAGCTTGTCTGTTGGTGGTGGATCGGTGGAAAGAAAGGTGTCCACGACCACCACACGACTGCTGTCTAGATTGGTGTAGCGTTGATCTGCCCAGCCCGTATTAGCGCCCAACTCGTTGGTGAAGGTGATGCCTGTTAGGGCCAGCGTAGTGGATGAATTGACCGGCTGGTTGTTGACCGTGATACGACGTTTGCGCGCCTTTGGTGCCAGGATGCCTTTGCAATCCAGAGAGAGCCGCCAGACATAGCCGTTCAAATCCTCCTTCTCGATCCCGACGATCCACATGGCTTCAAACCCAGGAGCCAGATCACCCTGCGAGAACTGCTCGGGTTTGACGGTCAGCAGATCCATCGGCCCCTCATCCCAACCTTCCTCGGGCAGACGGATGCGATTGGCTTCCATCTTGTCAGCACCACGCGCGAGACCTTCACACTGGAGTCGGTGAATGAAGACGGGACCATCCGGCTTGGTCTGGACTTCCTTGATTCGCATGTTCGTCCGCCGAGGTGGAGCACCACCGTGATGAAAGGTATCTTCACGATCGGTCTGCCAGACCTGCACGGTGCTGTCGAGGCCATAGGGACGAATGACCAGATCCTCTGGCTCGATCTCCAGGATGCGAGGTCCATGCTCGATGTAGGGGGTGGAAATCATTTCAGCGCCTCCAGGATTTGTGGCAGGATTTGCGCAACCATCTGTGCGGCCTGTTGGGAAGTGCCGTTCTCAGCGGGCGCTTTGTCGGCGGCAGCGTTCTGGGCGGCGCGTTGCGCCAGTGGATTGTCTTGTTGGCCGCCCTTCAAGCCAGGCATGAAGCGGTCGTAGGAACTCTGCACGCGTGAACGTGCATCAGCCATTCTTTGCTCGGCGCGACTCCGCGCGTCATCGGCACCGCCCTGGCTCATTGCAGAGTAACCCTGAATGCGCTGACGGCCTCCGTCCTGCCGATTGGCCGCACGTTCTTCCAGAGCACTCTTGGTCTGAGCGATGCGTAGAGATTCCTGCTGGGATAGTCCTGTCTCCTCGGCAATGCGCCTTGCCTCCTGCTGGATGCGTGCCTGACGTTCCAAAGCATCTGCCTCCTTGTTGCGGCCACGGGCACGCAGTTCTAGCACCTGGAGATCGTTGGCCATCCCCGAGCGAGCTTGGTTTTGTGCGGATGATTTTTCAGCTTCGGCCTGCTGTTGGCGATCCTTCTCCGCGCTGATCTGTTGTTCGAGCGTGAGGATGTCGCCGAGCATCTTCTGACGCTGAAGTTCGAGTTGCAGAACCTCCTCGGTGTCCTGGCCGCCCTTGCCATCCATGTAGGCTTTGTCGCGGGCGGACTTCATCTTCGCCTCGATGTCGGACACGTTGCCTTTGGCGAGTTCAAGGTTCTCATC
>CAZOVY010000165.1:0-3138 GCA_964583255.1 uncultured Prosthecobacter sp. | reverse complement strand
ATCTCAATGCCGCCCAAAGACAAGTTTATGACAGCCTTTTCGAGAACCGGTCTAGATCCTCTTGTCGAAGCCCCAAAACCAGCCTCTTATTCCGCAGGCGCTCTCCAAGTGTCGCTGGTTGCTTGATAAGGCCTTTTTTCCTCAAAATGAAAGCATTCAGAGCCTGCGATGACACCCGAATATCGTAGTAACAAAATGGCAAAATAGGGTGAGTCGTGGTGCCAGGGAGGCCCATTCGGCAAATGAGAGGGATGCATGCACGGCGAGGCCGGTGCGGGAAACGGTGAATTTGGGAAAGTCAGGCAGGGTGAGGCTCATGGCACGAGGTTCTGTTGGTTGAGTTCATCCATGCGGCGGCGACGGTAGCTCTGACGCGCCTTCGTGGAGCGCATGGCGCGGCTGGGGGCCAGGCCGAGAGCGTCAGTGAACTCGACACAGCGCTTGCTGACCGCAGCGCGGGTGACGCCGTAACGACGAGCGATGTCGGTCATGGAATCCCCTATGTAGGAAATGCCGGTGGCAAGGGCGAGGCACTCGACGGAGAGCCGCACATTGTCCTGACCAAGCAATTCACCCACCAGTCGGCGGACGAAGTGCAGCACGTCTTCGTGGTCGGGAGTGGCCTGATTCGACTCGACATCATCGGCAGGTTCATCGAATTCCTCAGGCTGGATGGAGCATTGGGGATTCTGCGCAGCGTCTCGAAAGCCGCTCCCGCTGGTGTCGGACGCCTGAGGTTGATCAAGTCCCAATGCCTCTAGTTGCTGCCGCTCCTCAGGAGAAAGTGATGCCACCCAGGCGCGGTATTCACGCTGGTAGTCGGCATTGCTGCTGCGCTGCCGGCGGGTGTAGTTCGTGTCGGCCCCATCCCCGCCATGTCGTGTGGACGCGGCTTTCACAATGCCACCTCCTTCGGTTGAATGGCGCTCAGCGAAATGGACTGACGCAGCAGCCAGGCTGTCACGCGAGGGGGATCAAAGCGGACCAGGCGGCCAATGCGCACAAAAGGCAGTCCCGCCTCCCTCAGATAGCCCACCTGCCGAAGGCTGCAGCGGGCGTAACGTGCCACGTCGCGTGCCGTCCAGAGATGGGGTGATACAGGCTGCGATTGCGCCGGAGCGGGCTTATCTGCCCCTGATTGCATGTGATTGCTCATCCACGGGGTGCCATGTCAACCAACCGGGCATCTTCGTTGCGCAACGAAGATCACCAGAGCTGCCCACCTCAAGGTTGGTTGACATGAATCCATGGGGGTATGAACAAACCTGCACCTCCCCCTACACACCAGTGGCTTACTGAACCAGAACTGGCCGACCTGCTCAAGATCAGCGTCCGGCACCTCATCAATCTGCGCAAGGCGGGCCTGCCCTGCTTCCTGCTTGGGGCCGTTGTGCGCTACGACATCGTGGAGGTGATTGGCTATCTCAAAACGCATCGGCATCTGGCCTCCCGGACCACGGATGCCGTGAACTCGAATGGGAAGGAGGAGACACGATGAGCGTCGATTGGAACCTCATTCGCTACATCCGGCGGAATCCTCCCAAGGCTCATTTGAATGCGGGTGAGTTCACGCTTTGGGAAAGTGAGCTTGCGAAGGCGGTGCAGTGACAAGGATGCAAGGAGCCGCACTTGCCAAGTGCGAGGAAGATAAGAGGGACTTGGCAAGTCCCACTCCTTGGGATAAGCCCTAGCATGCAGCCAGCCACACCAGAACTTACCCCGAAACCTGCCGCTCCGGCGGACTTGGAGATTAAAGATGCTCAGCTCATTTTTAATCATGTCTGGAAGGAGTTGGAGGCGGACTATGGGCGTGAGCGGCTGCGTTTTCCGAAGGAGATGATTCTCCTCGGTGGGGCACCAGGCGCGGGGAAGGGGACGAATACGGACTTCATCCGCGAGCTGCGTGGTATCACGGCGGAGCCGATCGTGGTGAGTGCGTTGCTCGACAGTCCAGAGGCACAGAAGCTGAAGTCCCAAGGCGGCATGGTCGGAGATCGTGAGGTCGTTGGTATCTTGATTCGTAAGCTGCTGGAGCCTGAGCAACAGAATGGCGCGATCTTGGATGGCTTCCCTCGCACGAAGGTGCAGGTCGAGTGCCTGAAGATGCTCTTTGATGAAATGATGCGCCTGCGTCGTGACTTCTCGGAAACACCTGAGGCCGCTCATTTCAAGCAGCCGATCTTCCACATCATGGTGCTCTTTGTCGATGAGACGGAAAGCATCGCTCGGCAGATGAAGCGCGGCCAAGAGGTGATGGCACACAATGCGGAGGTGCGTAGCTCAGGCCTGGGAGACATGTGGGAGGAGCGGGCGACTGACTTTGATGCGCGGCTTGCGCGGAATCGCTACAAGGTTTTCAAAGAGAAGACTTATGATGCGCTGGTCTCGCTGAAGTCGATCTTCCATTACCACTTCATCAATGCTCAGGCTCCGCTGGAGCTGGTGCAGGAAAACATCGTCAAAGAGCTGGAATATCAAAGTTCGTTAGAGCTTGATCCGCGCACTTTTGACCTTCTGCGTAAGCTGCCTTTAGCGAGTGAGATCGTCCGCCATGCGCGACAGGATCTGGTGCGGCGGCTGGATGGCTATAAAGTGGAGAAGCCTGAGATCATGGAGGCCGTGGTGGAATTCATCGAAGTGAAGATGATGCCGATCATCGTCCGCCATGCGATCTCTGGTCGGGCCGATGTGAACTCAGAAAACAAGCTCTTCCATGAACCCGTGGCCATCGCGATGCTGATCGATATTTTTTCTGAGCGTGGCTTCCATGCCACCGTGGATTTGCATCGCATCGAGATCCCTGAGCGCTTCGATCTGACGACGGGTGAAGTGCATTGCCGAAAGAAGAAAGTCTTCCGTTTCAGCATCCGCTTCAAGGGCTCGGAGATCCGGCGCGGTTAAGGCTTCACAAGGTAGGGGCGCTTGCTCCTGCAAGCGCCGTGCTTTGAAGGTCGAGTGATCTGCTGATGCGGTGGGAGTGTTCGGTGGTGTTGTGGCCTCACGACGGCGGCTGGAGGACCAGCCGCCCCACCGGGCGGAGGTAGGGCGCTTACTCCCGCAAGCACTGTGCTTTGATGCGCCCCCGGTTTTTCTTCACTTGGCCGCGACTCTTTTTCTCTTTGAGAATGCGCTGCTTCA
>CAZOVY010000164.1:0-3207 GCA_964583255.1 uncultured Prosthecobacter sp. | reverse complement strand
TGGAGGCGAGGGCGGGAATTGAACCCGCGCATACCGGTTTTGCAGACCAGTGCATTACCACTTTGCTACCTCGCCATTCGCCTTGCAGCGGCGCGGAGACTAGGCGGTTGCACCCAAGGTGTCAACTAGCAGACTGCCGCCTCGATCAAAGCCAAGTCGCGCCTGGATTTCAGCCACTGTAGCAGGTCTCGCCTCTGGATGGCGGGCCAGCATCTGGTGAATGACTTCGGCCAGCTTGATCGGCACATCAGGTCGCAGTTCACCCAGCGGCTGCGGCCTTTGATAAAGATGCGCGGTGATCACCTGCGGTGTGGTCTCGCCCTCAAAAGGCAACCGCCCCGTCAGCGCGAAGTAAAACGTACATCCCAGCGCATACACATCGGTCCGCACATCCAGCGCCGCGTTTTCAAACTGCTCCGGTGCCATGAAATACACGCTGCCTGTCAGTGCATTCTCGATCTTCTCATCTGCCCGACAGGCCAGCCCGAAGTCGATCAGCCTCCAATCATCGTTCTTCGCCTGCATCAGATTCTCCGGCTTCACATCCCTGTGCAGCCAACCCGCACGGTGCACCGCTTCAAGTGCCGCCAGCGTTTGCCGCGCCAGCGTTTCAAACTCGGGCAGCGTGATCGGTGCGCGTGATTCCAGTGTCTTGCCCTCCAGAAACTCCATCACGAGAAAGCCGCCCTGCTCATCGGTGCCCGCATCGTGCAAGGCGACAATACTCGGATGCTGCGCCGCCCGCAAAGCCTCGGCCTCACGCTGCAATTCGGCTGGAGTGACAGCCGCAGGCAGTCGCTTCAAAGCCACCCCTTGCCCGCTGCTCCAATCCCTCGCCCGCCAAACCACAGCAAGATCGCCTTCAGCGATCTTTTCCAGCAGTTCGTAGCGGTCATTCATGCACGCACATCGTGCCGCCATCAAAAGCCCGCTGCAAGTCCGCACCGATCCCCACCGTTCACCGCCCCTCACCATGCGACTGCTTTCCATTCTCACTCTGGGCTTCATGCTCTTCGCCCTTTGCCCTCCGCTTTCTGCCGCCGACGCGAAGCGCCCAAACATCGTCTTCTGCTTCGCCGATGACATGGGCCGCTACGCCAGTCTCTATCAGCAGCTCGATGGCAAGGGCACGGTCAATGACCTGATCAAGACGCCGAACATTGACCGCATCGCCAAGGAGGGCGTGCTTTTCAAAAACGCCCATGTCTGCGCTCCCTCCTGCACGCCCTGTCGCAGCTCGCTGCTATCCGGCCAGTACTTTTGGCGCACCGGACGCGCCGCCATCCTGCAAGGCGCGAAGTGGGATTCAAAGATCCCGGCCTTCCCGCTGCTGCTCAAAGACGCGGGTTATCACATCGGCAAAAGCTACAAAGTCTGGAGCCCCGGCTCGCCTGCCGATGCGCCGTATGGCGAGCAAGCCCACGCTTATGAAAAGGCAGGCCGTCGCGTGAATGACTTCTCTGAGAACGTCACCAAAATGGTCGCTGAAGGTAAGACGGTCGATGCCGCGAAGCAGGAGCTGTACGATGAAGTCGCAGGGAACTTCGACGCCTTCATCGCCGACCGCAAAGACGGCCAGCCCTTCTGCTTCTGGTATGGGCCGACCAACGTTCACCGCAAATGGACTAAAGGCAGCGGCGGCGCGATCTGGGGCCTCGATCCCGAGCAACTCAAGGGCAAGCTGCCCGCCTTCCTGCCCGATGTGCCCGAGGTGCGCGAAGACCTAGCCAGTTACTTCGGCGAGATCATGGCCTTCGATGCCTGCGTCGGTGTGTTTTTGAAAAAGCTCGAAGCCCTCGGTGAACTCGACAACACCCTCTTCGTCGTCAGTGGCGACCATGGCGCGCCCGGCTTCCCGCATGGCAAGTGCAACCTCTACGACTTCGGCACCCATGTCACGCTTGCGGTTCGCGGAGCTGGCACCGTCGGCGGACGTGTCGTCGATGATTTCGTCAACCTCATGGACCTCGCCCCGACTTATCTGGAACTCGGCGGCGTCACCCCGCCCGCCGTCATGACTGGTCGCAGTTTGATCAAAGTCCTGCGCAGTGACAAAAGCGGCCAGGTCGATCCCGAGCGCAACTTCGTCATCACCGGTCGTGAGCGTCATGTCGAGTCCGCACGCGAAGGTTTTCTTCCCTACCCACAGCGAGCTCTACGCACACCGGACTACCTTTACATCCTCAACTTCAAACCCGACCGCATGCCCATGGGCGATGCTGGCAAGCTCGATGCCAGCGCTGAAGAACTCACCGAAAACACCCACCTCAGTTTCGCCGACATGGACAGCAGCCCGACCAAAGCCTGGCTCATCGGCGAGCGCGATAACCCACAGTGGAAGCAGCACTTCAACTGGGCCTTCGCCCAGCGTCCGCGCGAAGAATTGTATGCCATCGGCAAAGATCCCTTCGAGATCAAAAACGTCGCCAACGATCCCGACTATGCCACCATCCGCGACCAGATGCGCGAACGTCTCATGGCCGAACTCACCAAGACCAACGACCCGCGAGTCGAGAACAACGGAGCCTTCTTTGAAACTGCTCCCATGGCCGGCCCGCTGCCCGATGACATAGTGAAGCCAAAGCGCATCAAAGGGCCTGGGAAAAAGAAGTGATGGAGTGCTGTACTGGTGGCTGACCTCCGTTAGGTATTTCCTAATTTATGGTTGGAGGAAGGACCCCCAGCCGTCTGCCTCTCCACCATATTCTGCGGCAATATTGGTGAAGCGCGTTTCGAGTTCCGTGATGGATGCGTGCGTGGGTAGCATGTGATGGGTTACCTCCGCCTGCCACATCTTACGCTCTGGATAAGGTGACGCCTCCGCATGAAAATCAGGCGCAGTGACTGCCGCCGCAAAATGCTCGGCCTCGGATTGTGACTTGAATATGAACGAAAAATTCATGTCTCGAGCTGTGTCGAAATTGTCGCCCATTGCCTGCATCCTCCGTAATATATCTCCGTTTTCATCGCCGGGGAATGTAAGGTGCGGCTGATGAACCTTAACAGGCGTGCGAAAGAACCAAAGGACAGCCATCGTGACACACAAAAGGGCTACAATAATGAGGGCTGTTTTCATATCTTTCTAATTATACCAAGCACGCGGAAACTCCAATATCGAAGTTCACTCCGATGTATCTTTTCAGTGTGCTCCTGGACCGCACTCCTGGACCGCACTCCTGCCGCACTCCTGCCGCACTCCTGCCGCAC
>CAZOVY010000163.1:0-3260 GCA_964583255.1 uncultured Prosthecobacter sp. | reverse complement strand
GAGGAGGTCGGTCATTCCCCTGCCTCCTTTTCCCGTTCCTTCACCAGTTTCTCGCGGCCTTCGCGGTCTTTGTATTCGAGATGACCGTCTTTGCCGAAGACGAGCGGGCGTTCATCATCGGTGAGCAGTTTCACGGTGCGTCCGTCGTGCTCTTGGATCGTTGATTGCTCGAAGTGGAACTGCCGCAGCACGCCACCGAAGGCCAGGGTGAGGTTCTGCTCGGTGAAAACCTCATCGGTCGGCCCGGCGGCGAGCACGGTGCGATTGACGAGCACGACGTGGTCGCAAAACTCAGGCACGCTGCCGAGGTTGTGCGTGGAGACGAGGATGATGTGGCCGTCATCACGCAAGGCACGCAGCAGGGTGATGATAGTCTCCTCAGTCGTCACATCCACGCCAGTGAAAGGCTCGTCGAGGAGCATGATGCTGCCGCGCTGGGCCAGCGCACGCGCCAGAAAGACGCGCTTCTTTTGGCCGCCGGAGAGTTCGCCGATCTGGCGCTCTTTGAAGTCGCTCATGCCCACGCGATCCAGGCTTTCCTCGACGATGCGTTTGTCGGTGGCACTCGGGAGGCGCATGAAATTCATGTGGCCGTAGCGGCCCATCATCACCACGTCCCAGACGCTGACGGGGAAGGTCCAGTCCACTTCCTCGCTTTGCGGCACATAGGCGATGCGTTTGCCGCGGCGCGCTTGTTCGACCGACTCACCGGCGATGCGTACGCTGCCTTTCACCGGCCTGATGAAACCCATGATCGCTTTGAAGAGCGTGCTCTTGCCGCTGCCATTCACACCCACCAGCGCGCAGATGACACCCGGCCCCAGTTTGAATGAAGCGTCCCGCAGCGCGACGAGTCCATTGGCATAGGCCACGGTCACATCAGCGACCTCAATGGAGAGCGGGGGTGAGGTTTCGCGCATGAGTTATCGGGGTTGGGTGAAGGCCTTCACCAGCGTGTCGGCATTGTATTCGAGCAGCTTCAGATACGTCGGTGCCGGGCCTGTGGCGTCAGTCAGTGAATCCACATAGAGCACGCCGCCGAAGCGAGCACCGGTTTCTTTGGCCACCTGACGCATGGCTTTGTCACTGATCGTGCTTTCTGAAAAGACGACGGGGATGTGATTGGCCCGCACAGTGTCCACGACCTTCTGCACCTGCTGCGGTGTGCCTTCCTGATCAGCATTCACCGGCCAGAGATACAGCTCACTCAGACCGTAGTTGCGGATGAGATAGGAGAAGGCGCCCTCGCAGGTGACCAGCCAGCGCTGCTCTGCCGGGATGGTTTCGAGCTTTTTGCGCACGGGATCGTCCACAGCGCGCAGCTTGGCGGTGTAAGCGGAGGCATTGGCTGTGTAAGTGGCCTCATTTGCAGAATCGAGATTCACGAGCGCCTTGCGGATGTTTTCCACATAGATGATCGCATTCGCGGGAGACATCCAGGAGTGCGGGTTCGGTTTACCCGTGTAAGGCCCTTCGCCGATGCCCATTGGCTCCACACCTTCACTGAGCACGACGGCGGGCACATGCTTCACCTGCTGGAGAAATTTCTCAAACCAGCGCTCCAGACCCATGCCATTCCAGAGCACGAGATCAGCGTCCTGGGCCTTCACCAGATCGAGCGGCGTCGGCTCATAGTCATGAATCTCGGCGCCGGGCTTGGTGATGGACTCAACGATGGCGGCATCACCGGCGACGTTTTGCGCGATGTCCTGGATGATGGTGAAGGTGGTGAGAATGCGCTTCCTGCCACCCGCATCACGCCTGGCAGGCGGATCGCAGGAAGTCAAAGGCAGGCTGATGAGGGCGAGAAGAAGGTGAAGGTGTTTCATAGATGGAATCAAAAGCGGAAGCTCATGCCGGTGAACACGCCGACATCTGGTGCCGCACGGTTCATGCCGAGACGCATACCAGCATCGAAAATCAGTGAATCGGTCAAGGCGAAGGTGAGGCCGGCATCGAAGAGCGCTTGGTAGTCCGCGTCTTGTCCGGCGATGCCGACGACTTCGAGATACATGCCCAGTTTTTCGGTGAGCGAGATGCCGAGAGTGGCCGAGTGTAGCCATTCAAGATCGTAGCCGCTGGTATCGGCGTCAGGCACAATGTCCATTTCCGCCATGAGTCCGAGGGACATTCGATCTGAAAGTGAGACCGAGAGCGGCATGATGAGTCCACCGGCCCAGGCTTCACCACTGAGTTCCGTTTCTGTGGGGATGGTGACATAGGGCATCAGGGCAAAGGCTGTTTTGCCGCTGTCATTGCCCCAGAGGTTTTGTTTGAAGCGCACGGTCACATCGGCAAAACCAGAGTGCCTATCACGCACGCCGTTTTCGATGGAGCGGCTCTGTGTGTAGGTATCAAAGATGATCTGAAGATCGGCATTTTCAGCCACGCCGATTTTAAAATTCACCTGTCCAACGATCCAGTCATCCACGCTCATGCCACGATCCCCATCGCGGCTGTAATCGAAGAAGCTCATCTCCACCTGGAACATGCCCGCTGGCACGGAGTAAGCGGACTCCGTCGTGTCTGGCCGGTCAGTGCTCATTTCCCGCACTGGCTCCGCGCCGTGAAGGGCATGGGAGGCGAGAAAAAGGCAGAGCGATAAAAGATGGGTGTGCATGAAAATGTTAGTCTGGGCTAAAAACATCAGCCCAGCCTGATGGGCAAGCAAAAGTTTAGCCTGGGCTAACATTTCTTTTCCAGACCTAAGATAGTGCTTTGCCCCGGCAGTGTTCTGGCTACTCCTCCGCAGATGCCCGCAAAGCGCCAAGAACCCACCGCGCATGTCCATTCACCGGCCATCGAGGATTACCTGGAGCAGATTCACAATCTGATCGAAGGGAAGGGCTACGCCCGCGTCGTGGACATCGCGAAAAACCTGGGTATCTCGCAGGCCAGTGTCACCAACATGATCCAGAAGCTCGATGCCGAAGGGTTCGTCATCTATGAGCGCTACCGTGGCGTGGTGATGACCGACAGCGGCCGCAAGATCGGCCAGGAAATCGCCCGGCGGCATGAGGTGCTGACGCGCCTGCTCGCCAGCTTTGGACTTGATGCGAAGACCGTGCATGAAGATGTGGAAGGCATGGAGCACCACATGAGCCGCCAGACGCTGGAAGTACTCACGCTGCTCATGGAAGAGCTGGAGGGGAATCCTGATCTGCTCAAGAAGCTGAAGCGTAGGCTGAGCAAAAACGCTGCCTGATGAGCCTCTTGCAAAACCCTGAATTCATCTAGATTTGCGATGGATGGTTGACATG
>CAZOVY010000162.1:0-3560 GCA_964583255.1 uncultured Prosthecobacter sp. | reverse complement strand
TGCTGGCGCGATTGGCGAGGGCGCTGTAGGTGATGGCGACCTGATAGCGTCCGGCTTTGGGTAGAGCGGGAATGAAGCGGGCTTTTTGCTCGCCTTTGGCGGTGTCGCTGTCATGGCGGTAGCCCTGCTCGATGAAGCCGGGAGTGGTGTGGCCGATGGAGTCGAAGCCGGTGAGTTGGGCCTCGTTGTCATCGACGATGATGCCGGGGAGGTCGGTCTTTTTGAGGGAGCTGAATTCAGGCATGGGCGGGGACTCGAAGTCGAGCATCTGCTGGTCGGCGATGAGGCGGGCTTTCAGCTTGGCGGCGTCGATGCCCTGGACGGTGCTGCCCTGCTCGATGGCGTGGACGGCGGCGGTGGCGGCGCTTTGACCGAGCACCATGAAGACGGGCTCCATGCGGATGCTGCCATAGGCGATGTGGCTGGCGCTGAGGCAGACGGGGACGAGCAGGTTGGTGCATTCCTCGGCCTTGGGTCGGATGCTGCGGTAGCTGACGGGATAGGGGCGGCTACCGAACTGCACGTCGCCTTCATTGCGGACAAAACCTTCCTTGGTGACGAAGCGCTGGATGTTATGCGAGTCCATGTTGTAGGCACCCATGCCGACGCTGTCCTCGACGATCTCCTGGCGTTTGCAGTTCTTCTCGGTCATGACGTAGTCGGAAATCATGCGGCGGGCCTCACGCACATAAAGCTGGCGGGGCCAGTGGCCGTTGTCGGCGAATTCGTCTTTGGCGAGCCCGAGCTTCTGATAGGCGGCGCGGATCTTTTCCGGCACGCGAGGATGGTGGGCATAGGTCCACATGAGGCCTTTTTGCCAGTCTTCGTGGGCCTGCCAAATCTTCGCGCGAGTGGCGTAATCGGCGTCGGGGTAGTCCCAGTTCATACCGATGAAGTCGGTGCTGATGGCGAAGTTGTTGTTGGTGTCGGTCTTGCGGTTCGGCATCCAGCTCGGTGCCCAGGAAATGCGCTCGTCTCCGGCCTCGACATTGCGGAGGGCCAGCTCAAACCAGCGCTCGTCGTAGTTGGCGGGCTTCACCCAGTCGAGGCGGTTTTCTGGCACGTCGGTGGTGGTCATGCGGAAGTTGTAGGCCTGCACTTTGCGGTCGCCGCTGAATTCCACACCGGGGTCTTTTTCGATGCCTGGAAGCAGTCCGCTGCTGGGATCGCCTGGCTTCACATAGGGGTCCACGTTCTTGGTGAACTGATGGTGGATGGTGCGAGCGACCTGCACGCCGTTGATGACCTCGCCATAGACGCTGTTGGCCTCACGTCCGACATGATAGCGCACGCCGGCCTTCGCCATGAGATCGCCCTCGTAGGTGGCGTCGATAAACATCGGCGCCGTGAAGGTGCGACCGCTCTCCATGATGATCTGGGTGATCTTCGCGCCCTCTTTGACCACGCCTTTTTTCAAATCCAGACGCTCGCCGAATACGACGGTCACTTTACCAGCCACTTCCTTGAGCATGGCCTCGTAGATCTCCGTGGCTACATGCGGCTCAAAGGTCCACATGGTGTCCTCGCTGCCGGTGTTGCCATGTGGCTTCTTGGCAAAGTAGGCGTCGCGCGTCTCGTGCTGCCACTTTGACGCATCTTTATAATAACTGAAGACGCTGGCGTAGAACTCGCGGGACAGGCCGCCGATCGCTTTCTTGTTGCCGATGTCCGTGGCTCCGAGCCCGCCCGTGGTCAGGCCACCGAGAAACTTCGTCGGCTCGATCAGGATCGCCGTCTTCCCCATCCGCGCCGTCTGAATGGCCGCCGTGACACCGCCTGAAGTGCCGCCGTAAATGACGACATCGGCGCTATCTGCCGCGAGTAGCAGACCGGGCAGAGCGAGGAGGCAAAGGAACGTGGGGCACAGGGAGATGAACATGAGGCAGACCATAGCGCAGGAAAGTCGTCGCTTCTTTCGGGGGTGCAGGCAAGAAGAGAGCCTCGGCTTGCAGACGACAGGCGTAGCTTCTACCTACCGCTCCCTCATGCCGAAAAAATCTGCTACCAAGTCCCTGAAAGCTCCAGCCCTCTCTGATGTGATTCAAGTGCGCGGCGCGAGGCAGAACAACCTGCGCGGCATCGACTTGGATCTGCCTTTGGGCAAGCTGACAGTCGTCACTGGACCGAGTGGCAGTGGTAAATCATCGCTGGCCTTTGACACGATCTATGCGGAAGGGCAGCGGCGCTATGTGGAGACGTTTTCTCCGTACACTCGGCAGTTCTTTGAGCGCATGGATAAGCCGAAGGTGGACGCCATCCACGGCATTCCGCCCGCCATCGCTATCGAGCAGACAAACAACATCCGCTCCACGCGCAGCACGGTGGGTACGATCACTGAGATCAATGATTACTTGAAGATGCTCTTCCCGCGCCTCGCAGAAGCATCGTGCCCCGAGTGCCAGCGCCCGGTGCGGCCTGAGACGGCGGAGAGCATCCAGTTTGAACTGCTGAATGAGCACGCGGGCAAACAAGCGATCATCGGCTTCGGTGTGCCTGTGCCAAAGGACACGAAGATCGAAGACTTCTTCCCATTTTTGCAAAGTCAGGGCTACCTGCGCATCTGGATCTACGGCGAACTCATCCGCACCGATGAACCCGCGTCGATGAAAGACCGCAAATTGCCTGCTGTCGTGCTCGTCGTGCAGGATCGCGTGACGCTGGAAGCCAAACAGAAGGCGCGCTTGAGCGAGGCGATCGAGGCGGCGCTGCGGCTCGGTAAAGGCCAGCTTAGTGTCGTGCTTTTCGATACAGCCGAAGTTCTCTCCTTCTCTACCGACTGGCGCTGCGCCGACTGCGATCTCAAGCTCCCCGCGCCCACGCCTGGTCTGTTCTCCTTCAACAATCCCATCGGTGCCTGTCCGACGTGTAAGGGCTTTGGCCGAACTCTCGGACTCGATCTGCGGAAGGCGATGCCTGATGAATCATTGAGCATCAGTGAAGGCGTGGTGAAGGCTTTTACTGGCACGACTTATCGCGAGAGTCAGGAAGATCTGGAGCGCACTGCCATCGCCAAAGGGATCGATCTCGATGCACCTTTCTGCGACCTGCCAGCCGAGCAGCAGAAGTGGGTGCTCGAAGGTGTGAAGAACCCCAAGCGCGGTGAATGGTATGGTGTGAAGGGCTTCTTCCAATGGTTGGAATCACGCGCCTACAAGATGCATGTCCGCATCTTCCTCAGCCGCTTCCGCGCCTACACCACTTGCGGTGATTGTGATGGCGGACGCTTGAAGAAGGAGGCTTACAATTTCCGCGTCGCTGACAAGACCATCGCTGATCTGTGGAACTTGCCGGCCATTGATCTCCTGCCTTTCCTGCAAGCGCTGCCCGTGCAGGAAAAAGACGGTGCCACCCGGATGCTGCGTGATGAAATTTGCAGTCGCCTCAGCTATCTGGATCGCGCGGGTTTGGGATACATTCATTTGGATCGGCAAACGCGCACATTGAGTGGTGGTGAGCTTCAGCGTGTGAATCTCACGACCTGTCTCGGTGCGTCGCTGGTGAACACACTCTTCGTGCTCGATGAGCCCAGCATCGGTCTGCATCCGCGTGACATCGGGCGT
>CAZOVY010000161.1:0-3759 GCA_964583255.1 uncultured Prosthecobacter sp. | reverse complement strand
GCAAGGTCGCATAGTGTGCCATGGACAATCCAGGAATGAACTCCTGGACCACAAAAGTGAGCAGTAGTAGCAGGAGTATGACGGGGTAAAAAATCATTTGTAAATCACCGTTACTTCTTCACCTCGGCCTCAGGTTGCAGATCGAGCACAAACACGTACTCGAGCATCGAAAAATCCACAGCCGGCTCCACGACAGCTTCACCTGTGATGTCTTTGTTTTCAAACCGCTTCACTCGCCCGATCAAAAGCCCTGGCGGAAAGACGCCACCTTCACCCGTTGAGATCACATTGCTGCCTGGATTGATCAAAGCATTCCGACTCAGGAAACGCAGCCGAAGATCGGGTCGCATGTCCAGCCCAGCGCGCTCACCTGCGATGATTCCCTGCTCGAGAGTGCCCTCAACCTTGGAAGAAACACGGCACATCTCATCTGTCAGTAAAATGACTTCCGCCATGTGCGGTGCCATCTTGCCGGTCTTACCGATCAGTCCATTGGCACTGATCACCGGCGTGTCTGTTGCCAGTCCATCCAGCAGACCTTTGTCAATGATCATCGTATTCCACCAAGAGGTCGAAACACGCTTGATAACTCGTGCTGCACTCATCTTAAAGGGTGAAACCTTTTTAAAGGCGATCAGTTCACGCAGATGGTTGTTCTCATCCAACGTCTGCGAGTACTTCTGAGAGATGATTTGAAGTCTCTCATTATCAATCTGCAACCGCTCCTTCTCGTGCTTCAGTTCACGCGGATCATCAGGGGCTGCTAGCGCCTCTGACATACCCTGCTCGACGGCTGCACTTGAATGAATGAACGGTGAAAGCACGGTCATCACCTTGCCTTGAATTATACGGGTCGTCGGCGTGTCCAGCGTGAAAACTGAAACGACTGCCGCGACGAACATCAGCAAAGCGAGGATGTTGAGCTTTTTCATGGATGCTTGGTCTCCAATTTCATCAGTTCAGAGACTTCTCTGTCCCGATAGGGAAGGATGAACACATCAATCGCTAGGTCAAACTTCGGTGGTGCTGACCTTCTTCAGAAACTCCAGTTCGTTCAACACACGACCGGTCCCTTCACCCACCGCGCTCAGCGGATCTTCAGCGATATGCACTGGCAGCGCCGTCTCCTCCTGAAGTAGCTTATCAAGACCGCGCAGCAAAGCGCCACCACCGGCCAGCATGATGCCACGATCCACCAAGTCGGCGGCAAGCTCTGGTGGGCAGCGCTCGAGCGTCGTTCGCACGGCATCAATGATCGCGTTTAATGGTTCCAGCATTGCTTCACGCACTTCCTGACTCGTGATGGTGATGGTTTTCGGCAAACCCGCCACCATGTCGCGCCCTTTCACTTCCATTGTCGTTTCTTTTCCGAGAGGGAAAGCCGATCCGATGCGCAATTTAATCTCTTCTGCGGTGCGCTCACCGATCATGAGATTGTAGGCGCGCTTCATGTAATTGATGATCGACTCATCAAGCTCATCGCCTGCCACTCGCACGCTGCGACTATAGACGATGCCGCTGAGAGAAATGATGGCGACCTCAGTGGTTCCACCGCCAATGTCCACGATCATATTGCCCGCAGCTTCTTGCACCGGCAGACCTACACCAATCGCAGCAGCCATCGGTTCTTCGATCAGATAAACTTCACGAGCACCTGCTTGCTCGGCGCTTTCTTTGACCGCACGTTTTTCGACCTCAGTAATGCCAGAAGGCACAGCGATCACCACACGCGGACCACGCATGGCGCGACGGTTGTTATTCACTTTTCGAATAAAGTGACGAAGCATCGCTTCCGTGACACGGAAGTCAGCAATCACGCCATCTTTCAGTGGTCGAATAGCAGTGATGCCACCTGGAGTTCGTCCGAGCATCCGTTTTGCATCGTCACCGACGGCGACAACTTCATTGGTACCTGTTTTTACCGCCACGACAGACGGTTCACGGAGGACGATGCCGTGATCTTTGACGTAAACGAGGGTGTTGGCGGTGCCGAGATCAATACCAATGTCTTTGGCGACAAAGCCGAAAAATTTTCCAAACATGTGAGGAGCTAAAAAGGATTAAAGATGAAAATGACAGGAATTTAGGATGACGTCGGAACAATCCGTCTCTTAAACAGTCGCAAAAAGCTGCGCCATTCCCAAATTTCTAACCGCCGAAATTCTACGGGAGGCCGTTTTTAGGGTCAAGAGAGAGTTTTACCTCTCTCAAAATCGCGATCTTGGGCAAAAACGACCCATTTTGCCAGCAAAAGTGAGGATTGCCCAAATTGCTTTAAAGTGTGCTATGCACTCGGCTCAGGGCCATAAGCATGTAAGCCGTCGTCAAAGTCGTGTCACTTTCCATCCAGCGACCAGCGGTGTTGCCCCATGAACCGTCGCCTTGCTGGAGATTGAGGAGCTTCTTGGCTAGGTCAGCACGCCAGTCGATGACTTTACCGTCCTTGGTCTTCAGGAAGTCCACTCCGGCTATCGAGAGGCCTTTTGCCATGGTGTGGTAGTAGTAGTAGAGGCCTTCGGCTCCGAGACCTGGGTTTTCATCGAGCGTGTAGTTTTCGGTGATCCACTGGATGACGGCTTTCACTCGCGGGTCATTTTTGTCGAGTCCGGCATAGATGAAGCTGAGCATGCCTGCATAGCTGATGCTGCCGTAACTGCGCAATGCAGTGCGACCATCTTTGGTCTTCACTTCCCCGCCGCGTGTCTCGCCTGGACTGTAGATGAAACCGCCAGCGTCTTTGGCGTCAGTGCTGACCCAGCTTGCTTTATTTGTCTCAGGGCGGTTCTGGCAGTTCTGGATGAATTCAATGGCCGCGCCATAGTTGAGCTGCGGTTCATTCTTCCCGGCATCGCCTTTATCAGCTAACAAACTCTGCGCGTAATAGAGTGCTTCAAGAGCAAAGTGGGTATTGGAGAGATCAGCGTGAGCTGGGTTGTTCGGCTTCGGTGTGCCATAACCAACTCCACCATCGAATGGGTTGTCCTGCTTGCCTTTTTCATCGAAGTCATTCTGCTGACCGATAATGAAACGGCGGGCAGCGAGCAAAGTTGGTTCACGCGCAGCGCTAGGTGCAAGAAGCATGGCCGTGAGGGCGAGCGAGGTGTTGTAGTTGGCGCGGGCCTTCACATAGATGCCGCCATCAGGCTGCACATTCTTCATGAGAAAGGCGATGCCCTTTTCGACTTCAGCGGGCAAGGCATCGGCAGGCTTACGATCTGGAGCAAGTAGCAGGCTGGTGATCGCGAGTCCGGTGAAAGCCACAGGTTCGGCATCGCCCCACTGGCCCGTTTCGGCATTCTGTTTGGCTTTGAGAAAGGTGAGTCCGCGATCATAAGCGAGTCGGATCTCCTGCTTCAGTGACTCATGACGCCCAGGCTGAGTGGCAGCCTGGGCGAAGATGAACTGAGGTGCGGCGAGGAGCAGGGTGAGGGTGATTATTTTCATGGCTTTTCAGGTGTGATGATCAGAGTGACGGGCGTGCCTTCATCGGGAATGTTGGCGGGAAGAGAAATCCAAAGATCATCACGCCAATTACCCTCGGCGGGTGAGTTAAAGATGGCACCGCGATCAAGCCAGATGCCAATGATGGAGCCTTCATGCTGGGCGATGAAGCCACGCTCATCAATGTAAGAGCCATTGAAGATCCAGGTATCGAGATCAGGTGGTGGCTGGCGCACATCTGCATTCTGCACCCGTTGAGAAAGCGGTGCAGTCTTGGTCTACTTGCCCACTTTCCACCCAACTGGTATTTTAACACGA
>CAZOVY010000160.1:0-3790 GCA_964583255.1 uncultured Prosthecobacter sp. | reverse complement strand
ACACCTCACTCGTTCACGCTTCCCCGGTGTCATTCTTTGTGAGGCAACTCGCCTGCACGCGATTAGCGGCAGTTTGGGGTTGCCTCTCAGGAAAGATTAAGAGACATTAACTAAATGAAATGTCCGCATTGTGCCACTCCGCTCACTTCAGGGCAGCCTGTCTGCTTGAAGTGCGGCTTTTCGGCGGCAGCCATCCGAGCATATCTAGGCTCGGACTGGGTGCGATTGGAGCGCATCACGGACAATTCACAGCGTCTCAGCCTGCGCGACACGCGACATTTAGAAACGGTGCTCGATGACTTTGAGCGGCAGTTCCCCCAATGCTTCATGGCGGCCTATGTGGGTGCTCTACCAGAGACACTGACTCTGCCTGACCTGGGATTTTGGCTGATCAATCATGGTGCTTTTCAAACGCATCAGATAGCGCGTCGCAATGACTTTGGCCTCGTGCTGATCATCGACACGCTGCGCCAGGAAGCCTGTTTTGCTGTGGGCTATGCGCTGGAAAAAGCACTGCCTGAGCAGGCTCTGACGGGCATTCTGAAAAAGCTGCGGACAACATTACTCAAAGGTCGTGTGGCCTCCGCCATCGAAGACGCAGCGCAACGTATCGAGGCACTATTAAAATCTGTCGCCACGCAAGAAACGCGGCTCACAGAGCAACCGCCAGTCATCGTGGGTGATGCCGCCGATCTCGGCATGCACAGCCTGCGTCCACCTTCACGACCACTCCTCCATGCCACTCGCAAGATGTGATCATTACCTGGAGTCGCTACTCGTCGCGCTGGCAATTGGTCTAGCCTTACCGCTTAGCGCTCAGTCCATTGATGAAGAGCTACCATTGCCGAGGTGGGAACGCGAGGCCCCTGCCCTGCCTCGGATCTCAGAACCCGGCAGCCAATTCAACTCCCTGCTCCCCACAGACACCTTACTGCCCTCACCGCCTGAGCAGCAGGGCCTTTTGCAAAGCGGCCCACGGCTGACAGACACGCCGCCAGTCCTCATGCCTGGCTACAGCGAACTTGGCCCCACTGACCTCTCACTCTTTCTTCATGGCAGCATTTTGCAGGCCGTCAAACCAGCCCATGCGCCGCACCAGCCCACGCCTGTGATGTCGCTGCGTGAACTGCCGCAAGAACTGCTCACAACCCTAGCGACTGAACCCGCCAATGAATATCTTTTAGACCCGAAAGGACTCGTGACCGAGGTGGCCAAGCTGGATCTCGAACGCTTACTGGAGTTTCACGCCAAAGAATCGCGCATCCGCCTCTACATGCTTGTGCTCAACAAGGATGAAAAGCTGCCAGCCAGCGCAAACTTAGATGGCCTAGCTCATGGGGCGCTGATCCGACAAAACTCTTGCCTAGCCGTGTATCCACTTGGTGAGCCTTGGCGTGCCCGCTTCTTGATGAGCAAAGCCGTTCATCAATCGACCACCGAACTCAGCCTCGCCGAACTGGCGGCCGACTGCATTCAGGATGCCCAGCAGGCGGAAGATGAAGCGCAGCAGTTGCAGCGCTTTACCGTGCGACTTTCGACACGTCTCTTCTGGCTGGAGAAAGGGCTACTCGCCGCCGAGTCAAAGATTACCAGCGCACCGCTTCAAGAGGTGTTGGGCACGCTCGCACCAAAGACAGATGTTGGGTGGGCATCGCTTCCATTCTGGCAAGTCGTGGCGTTCACTGTGGCTTGCGTTTCGGTACTGATTTTAGTGCTGCTGGCGCTCCGGCAGCTCATGGGACAGCGCCGCACCGCCGATCACTCCTACGTCTGGATGCTGCCTGATCCCGATGTGCTCCCCAGACTCGGTGGAGCTTTCTCAGGCGGCACCGCAGTCGTCGTCTCTTTTAAACGTTAAGCCGTCGAGTGCATTTTTGTGCTCGCCAGAACGGCCCGAGCGCGGATACATCAAGGCCCTACCAACTCACGTTCCATTTCATGTCCAAGAATCTCAGCCATCTCTCTTTCCGCCAAGGTGTCGAAAAAAATCTCTTCGAGCGCATGGTCGCAGCAGCCGATGCAAAAGGCACCGCCGAGATCGCCAGCGACGTCCATGATCTCGGCAAAGAGTCACTCTTTGGCGATGCCCTGACGATGGGTGCCGTCTCAGCCTACGACTTCCTGAAAGCCGAGAACGCTAACAAAAAAGTCTTCCTCTGCAACGGCTCCGCCTGCCTCTGCGCTGGCACTCAGGAAAAGCTGCATCACCAGATGGAAGGACGCTTCAAGGCAGAAGAGATCGGCCACATCTGCTGCCTCGGTCGCTGCCATCAGGGCGCAGCTTTTCAATACCAAGGAAACAACTACTCAGGCCAGTCGGAGGCCGCTCTGGAGACACTACTCACCACCGGCATGGGCGATGCCGAAGACCGCTACGAAGTCGTCTCTCATCTCCAGCCAGCGCAGCTCACCGCCCCCTTCCCTGGCATCGACTCCTATTACGCTCCCTTTAAAAAACTGCTCACTCAAGATCGCGACACGCTCGCCATCGAACTCAAGGAAAGCGGCCTGCGTGGACGCGGCGGCGCGGGCTTCCCGCTGCACTTTAAATGGACCTCATGCCGCGAAGCCGCAGGCAGCGTGAAATACATCGTCTGCAATGCCGATGAAGGCGATCCGGGTGCCTACATCGACAAGTATCTTATGGAGAAGCAGCCCCACAGTGTCCTGCTTGGCATGATGGTCGCCGGTTGGTTTGCTGGGGCTGAAAACGGCATCCTTTACATCCGCGCCGAGTATCCAGATTCAGTGCGCATCATCGCCGAGGCTATTGAGGATCTGCGTGCCATCGGCTTGCTCGGACAAAACATTCTCAGCAGCGGTTTCAACTTCAATCTCAAAGCCATCAAAGGTGCCGGAGCCTACATCTGCGGAGAGGAAACCGCCCTACTCGCCAGCCTAGAAGGACAGCGCCCCGAAGTTCGCACGCGCCCGCCATTCCCAACGATCGAAGGCCTGTTCCGCAAGCCGACCATCGTCAACAACGTCGAGACCTTCTCGAACATCCACGCCATCCTCACACTCGGCGGCAAAGAGTATGCGAAAATCGGCACGCCACAGTCCAGCGGACCCAAGCTGCTCTCACTCGACTCGCATTTCGTGAAGCCCGGCATCTACGAAGTCGCCATGGGCACACCGCTGCAAACCGTCATCGACCTCGCTGGTGGCTTCAAAACCAAGATCAAAGCCATCCAGATCGGCGGCCCGCTCGGCGGCATCGTGCCTGTTTCGCACATCGACCAGCTCACCGTCGATTTCGAGAGCTTCAAGAAAGCCGGCTTCCTGCTCGGCCACGCCGGTGTCGTCAGCATCCCCGAGTCGCTGCCGATGATCGAATATATCCAGCACCTCTTCCAATTCACCGCCGACGAAAGCTGCGGCAAATGCTTCCCCTGCCGCCTCGGCAGCACGCGCGGCAAAGAACTCATCGCCAAAGCCCGTGCCGACACCAGCTACAAGATCGACCGCGAACTCATCAACGACCTCCTCGAAACCATGGAGCTGACCAGCCTCTGCGCCCTCGGCGGCGGCGTCCCCCTACCGATCAAAAACGCGCTGCAATACTTCGATGAAGAATTGAAAGGGTATTTCAAAAGCTAACTTCCCCAATGGTCACCACCGCTGACAACTCTGCCACTGCCGACTCACTGCGCGTGAAAGCCCAGCCTGTCATCGCAGAGGCCACTCGTAGGCTGGTGGCCGAGTTTCAGCCAGAGCAGGTCTGGCTCTTCGGCTCCTATGCTTGGGGCGAGCCGACGGCGGACAGTGATCTGGATTTGGTTGTTGTAGT
>CAZOVY010000159.1:0-3835 GCA_964583255.1 uncultured Prosthecobacter sp. | reverse complement strand
GCCCCCAAGGTGATCAAGGCCCACCCGGAGAGGTGACGAATGCCGCCCTAGCCGGAGCGATCAGCAGCACGAGCAGCAACAGCAATGCGGTGACGACTCTAGACACGCCATTTGTGAACGACCCACCAACTCTGGCGGATATGGAGATGATGCGCGCGAAGATGAACGAGCTGATCACGGCGCTGAGAAGGTGATCGTTTCCAAATCCAAAGACGGCTCTTGCAAGCCCTGCCCATGGGGGTGCCGACCCGAAGTCACACCGCTAATCACCATCCGCTGGTCGGTCATCTAGGCACAAGCTCACTGCTGGGAAGTGTGGCCACGACTTTACTTCTTCGACTTCTATTTTCGCCGGGACAGCCTTCATAGTCCTCAACGATTGTGGCGAGGCCGTCCTGGCGCAATCCATGGGCCGGAATGTCCTGGGCGAGGATGAGCTGGTAGGCCTGGCTGAGATCCTAGCCGGCGAGTGCGACACTGCGCTTTCACCAGGGAGTGCTAGCGTACCTCATGCACACCTTCGCCGATCTCGCCAAAGCCCTGAACCGGTCCACGGTGTATCTCTCCGGCCTGCAATCGCGCTTTGAGCTACCGGTGATCGACGGAGCGGGTTACTCGGAGGCCTATCTCGCCTTTCTTCAGACCGTGGTGCATCTGCGGACGCTCTCGATAGCCGAGGAGGCGCTGCGGGATCTCTGGCACATCGAGAAGAAGCTCTTGGTGCTGCTCCATGCCGACTCCACCGGATCACCCACCTGGTTCCTTGATTCCTGCGGTGCCACCACCCGTCCGAAGCGACGCCTGCTGCTGACCAACTACGAACTCGGTGCCGAGGTCCATGGCAAAAGCCTGCAGCTCGGCCTGAACTTTGCCGACACCGCCCCGGAACTCTTTGCCGGACAAGAGATGGGCGAAGACGCCTTGCGGGTGCTGAACGATTACCGCAAACTCCACGCCCGCATCAGCACCGATGTGAAAGCCGAACTGCCGCATGTCCGTGCGGCTGTGGCGTGGTCGAAGCGGGTGTGAGCGGGAAGGTGTGTTCCACGCTGACGTTTCTGATCAAGCGCCTGAAATATCGGGTACTTAGACCGGTTCTCAAAATGTCTGTCCGATTCCAGGCGGCGGGGCAGCCTCATTGGCAGCGTTATTCGCTCGTCAGCTAGGGTTCCAATAGCCTCCTCGCTCTTTCCTTGCCACTGAGACCACCGCGCTCACCCGTCGTTTCAGACATTCATTTTGAGAACCGGTCTAGGCGTGATCACCCTTGTTGGTGGCTGTCATGCTTGGCTAAACACATTAACTGACAGATATACCAATCAAAGTGGTTGCTTAAATGGGCCGTGGTCGTTAAAATGGCCAGCCACAGGCCTTGATGCCTGATTTATCATGCTGCCATCTGCTCTAGCCTCACTGGTCACTTTTCATCGCAAGCGAGCCAAGCTCTCGCAGACGGAGCTGGCACGTCATGCCGGGGTGAGTCGCTTTGTGGTGCAGGACATCGAGTCGGGTCGGGATCGCACGACTTGGCGCAATCTTTTGGCCGTGCTGGCCGTGCTGAATCTGAAGCTGGAGCCTGAAGGCCCGCTGGTGGCGGAGTGGCGGCAAATGCAGATCTCGGAGGAACCCAGGCCATGAGCGAACCGAGCCGTCGAGCACGGGTGACGCAGCACGGCGTGATCGCCGGTGACTTGGAGTCGCGGCCTGCGGGCGGCTGGCAATTTGGCTATCTGAAATCGTATGTCGGCGAGCCGGTCTCACTGACGCTGCCGGTGCGAGCGGAGCCCTATGTTTTTCAGAGTTTCCCAGCGGTGTTTGAAGGTCTGCTGCCCGAAGGTCCGCAACTGGAGGCATTGCTGCGTCTGCACAAGATCGACCGTCACGACAGCTTCCGTCTGCTGCTGACAGTGGGGCGTGATGTGGTGGGATCTCTAACCGTGGAGGAGGCGACCTGATCTCATGGCGGTATGCCCTATCACTCTGGATGAGATTCCCGCTGGCAGCGTCTTTTCAGCCGCAGGCCTGCGCTCGCTGCATCCACGCCTGAAGCGGCTGGCGGCGCTGGAACTGACCCATGAGGAACAACTGCGGCAGGCGCGATTGCGTGCGGACAAGATGTCGGTGCAAGGGGTGCAGCCGAAGCTCTCGGCGGTGCTGAACGTCGCTGCGGGCAAGCTGGAGATCGTGGATACGGGCGGACGCTTCATTTTGAAACCCAACCCGCCGCCCTATGCCGAGGTGCCGGCGAACGAAGCGCTGACGATGACGATGGCCGCCGTGGCGGGCATCGACGTGCCACCGCATGGACTGGTGCCCGCCGTGGACGGGAGCTGGGTGTATGTGGTGAAGCGGTATGACCGCACGGGACGCTCCAGCAAGGTGCATGTGGAAGACTTTGCCCAACTCTGCGGCGAAACCCGTGACACGAAGTACAACAGCACGCTGGAACGGGTGGCCAAGGTGGTGGAGGACTTCTGCAGCTTCCCGGCGATCGAAAAGGCGAAACTGGCCCGCCGGGCGCTGTTCTGCTTCCTGACCGGCAACGAGGACATGCACCTGAAGAACTGGTCACTGATGATGGACCAGGGACGTGTCACCTTGTCGCCCGCTTACGACCTGCTGAACACGACGGTCGTGCTGGAACGTGCCATTGAAGAAACGGCCCTGCCGCTGCATGGACGGAAAAAGAACCTCACCAAGGCGAACTGGCTGGACTACTTCTGCCAAGAGCGCCTGCAACTGCCGGATCGCATTCTGGCAGGCATCTTGAAAGATCTGTCGGATGCCGTGCCGCACTGGCGCGAACTGATCGGGCGTTCGTTCCTGTCTCCAGCCGCACGGGAAGCCTACACCCACGTGCTCAATGACCGACTGGAGCGCCTTGGCTTGACCACCTGACGGCTCAATAACGACGCAGCCTTGAACCATGTCCGACCTCATCCTCTATCAGTTCAGCCGGGATCGTGTGGAAGCTGGTGATGCCAAGAATTTCATGTCTTCGACCGGAAAATCTACGTGAGCTGCTCGTAGGCTAGCAAGGTCGGCTCCATCGCTTTCAGGGCGGTGGCCCAGAATTCGGGATGGGTGAGATCTTCGCCGAGGGTTTGCTTCACGACTTCCTCGCACGTCGCGCTGCCCGTCATGGAGAGGAAGGCTTCATAGCGCGGCAGGAAGGATGCGCCTTCAGCTTTGAATCGTGCAAACAGCGCCTGACTGAGCAGGTAGCCGAAGACATACGGGAAGTTGTAGAAGGAGACGCCGGTGATGAAGAAATGCATCTTGTAGGCCCAGAACATCGGGTCGGTGCCGTCGTCGAGCAGCGTGTCGCCATAGAGCTTACGCTGCGCGTCTGTCATGAGTTCGCGAAGACGTGAAACGGAGACTTCACCGCTGGCACGCTCGGTGTGGAAGGACTTCTCGAACTCATAGCGCATGGGGATGTTGATCAGGTAGGCGTGCGCACGGAGCATTTCTTGATCGAGCAGATAGGCCTTGGTTTCAGGCGTCATGCTGGGATCGCTCATGAGGCCATCGAGCAGGATCATTTCACCGAAATTGGAGGCTGTCTCGGCGAGCGTCATGGGATAGTTCGCGGCAAAAGATCTGGCTGGCCGCAGGACGCATGAGTGCCAGGCGTGACCGACCTCATGGGCGAGAGTTACCATGTCATGCACGGTGCGGTGAAAGGTCATGTACACGCGCTCCTCGTGCTTGAGCTGTGAGCCTGTGCAAAACGCACCAGGGCGCTTGCCTGCGCGAGGTTGGGCCTCGATCCAGCGCTGTGCGAGCATCTCGCGAAAGTAGGAGCCGAGCTTCGGATACGCAGCGCTGAAGG
>CAZOVY010000158.1:0-3933 GCA_964583255.1 uncultured Prosthecobacter sp. | reverse complement strand
GGTTGGGATGCGATGTCAGCCTTCGGCACAGCAATCGCGGATCATGGCAATGCGGAAAGAGTCGCCGATTTCATCGCGGAAACCCACTCGATGAGCTCAATGTCCACAGCGAATATGCTCTCCAATTTCTGGAGCGCCGTCTGCCGCTAATCAGCCGTTGGCTACTGCTTTACCGGAGCATCCATCGTCATGTAGGTGCGCCCTTTGACGTCGCCACTGAGTTGGTTGAGCGATTCGATCACCATCTCTTTGAGCACGGTCGCACCATCCACCTTTTGCATTTTTCGGACCTCAAAACGCTTCACCATTTTGCTGCGCTTGTCGTAGGCCTCCATTTTGGCCACCCCACCGCTGTCTTTATGAACCCAGAGATCAACAGTGTAATAGGGACCATTTTGATCCGGCGCAGTCACTCGGATTAACCAACATTTGATTCGCGCTGCGGTGATGCGAGCCTCTGCATCCAGCATCTTCACATTCTTCCAATAGATGAAGCGGAGGGACAGATCCTCATAATTGAAATCCATGCCGCGAACAGGGTCCGCCGCATTTTTGAGAGGCACCTGGCTACTGCCGCCAGACTTCACCTGCCAAAGTGTGGCGGGTGAAGTGGTGAGATCCAGATGCACGATTTCAGGTGGCGAATTCTTGAAAAGAAACCGCATCACCGTGCTGCTCAATGTCAGTTCCAGCGGTTCCTCACGACCCGTTGCATCATCGCGCAGCCGCCCGGTCATCTTGTGATCCTGCAAAGCATAACTGCGACGCACCAGGCTCAGCACATACTCTGCCGTCGGCGTCAGGTCCTCAGCTCGAATAGGGGTGATGGCAGCAGTGAGAGAGGCGAGAAAAAGTCGGCGTTTCATAATGGATCGGTGAGCAGCTTATGACAGCCCATGCAGCGACTCCATTCAATCGCAGGCTTTGAGAGAAGCCAAAGAAATCTCTGGCGTGCTTGCTTGGCCCCTGTTACTTCCCATCAGACCGCGTTTCGGCGCTGTCACTGTTCCCCTAAAACAAGGCATGTCATCACTCCAGGCCATCCGCGACGCCATCCAGCAGTCGCCCGACAACATCTCCCTGCTACTTCTTTACAGCCGCGCCTGTCTTGAGCAGCTCCATTTAGACGACGCCCGTGAAAGCTTCGAGCGCGTCCTCGAACTCGACCCGCATCAGACAGATGCCCATCTCGGCATCGCCCGTGTGCTCTTCCTTCAGGGTGAAACCTCAGGCGCAGCCGTGCGTGCCGAGCGTGTCCTCCAGCAAGAACCCGATAATGCCCCAGCCCACTTGCTGCTCAGCCGCGTCTATCTTTCAGAAGGCGACCGCCCAAAAGCCATCGAGCACTTTGACCGTGCCGCCCTCATCGACGGCACCATGAGTGATCCGGCCCTGGAGCGCGAGCTCGGGCGGTCCGCCCGCGATGTCCGCCGCACCTCCCCTGCCCCCATCATCCCAGAATCCAGCAGCAATGAAGGCCCCGAAGACGGCGATCAGGCCCAGGACACCTTCGACGATCCCTTTGATGACCCGCCCTATGACTGGCGGCCCGAGACCTTTTACACCCCTGGCGACCCGAACCGCTTTGGCACCACCTTTGCCGATGTCGGCGGCATGGAAGAACTCAAAGAAGAGATCCGCCTCAAGATCATCTACCCACTTCAGTTTCCAGATCTCTACAAAGCCTACGGCAAGCGCACCGGCGGCGGCATTCTCATTTATGGACCGCCCGGTTGTGGGAAGACGCTCATGCTCCGCGCCGTCGCTGGCGAGGTCCCGTGCAACTTCCTCTCCGTCGGTCTCCATGAGATTTTCGACCCCTACTTCGGCAGCACCGAGCGGAACCTCCATCAGATCTTCGAGACCGCCCGCACCAATTCACCCTGCGTTCTCGTTTTTGACGACATCGACTCCCTCGCCCAGGACCGCCGCAACGTGCGTGAAAGCCAGTTGCGCAATCTCGTAAACCAGTTTCTCCACGAAATGGACGGCATGAAAGGCGAGAACCAGCGCGTCCTCGTCATCGGAGCCACCAATCAGCCCTGGTCACTCGACCCAGCCTTCCGCCGTCCAGGCCGCTTTGATCAGGCCATCTTCGTACCGCCGCCAGATGCCGCCGCCCGTGCCCAGATCATCACCCTCCTCGCTCGGGATAAACCCATATCCAATCTCGACGTCGGAGCACTCGTCGAAGCCACAGCCGGCTTCTCCGGTGCTGACCTCAAATGGGTCTTTGACCGCGCCGCCGAGATGACCTTGTCCGCCGCCATCCACAGCGGCCAGCCCGTCCCCATCGCCATGGACTTGCTCATCAGCGTCGCCCGCAGCCACGCCCCCAGCACCCATTCATGGTTCGAAGGCGCACACGAGCAGGCCCAGCAGACCACACCAGACGCCTACACCACAGAGGTCCGCAAATTCCTCAACGCCCCCTCCCAGCGCGAACCCTGATCCCCCCACACCATGGATATTCAGAAAATGATGAAGCAGGTGCAGCAGATGCAGAGCCAGATGCAAAAGTCACAGGCCGAGCTCACCAAACGCACCTTTGAGTCCAGCGTCGCCGGAGGAAAGATCAGCGTCAGCGCCAATGGCCAGGGAGACATCACCGCCATCAAGATCGCCCCAGAAATCGTCGATCCTAGTGATGTCGAAATGCTCCAAGACCTCCTCCTTTCCGCCGTCCAGCAGGTGCAAAAACAAATCAAAGACACCCAAGCCTCAGAAATGGGCAAGCTCACCGGTGGCATGGGCCTACCGCCAGGGCTGGGTCTATAGATCAGGTGATTTTTTGTAGAATCTCTTGCAGTTAGACCTGACCATTTTCGCTCGCAGACTTTACATAAAGACCGAGTCAGGAGCCACTCGTCAGCAATCACGGCTGATCCTGCTTCGAATGGCATCAAACCGCCGCTCTCACTCGAAATCGCAGCCTACTTAGCACTCATCGGCATCTTTTTGACTTGCCTACTTGAGTTACTCGACCCCGCCCTTTGGGTTCAAGCCAAAATGCTAGCCCATAAGATGCGCTTTTTGTCTTGTCGTGAAGGGTTGATCGTAGTGTCATAGGGAAGAAACAGGAGCTTGTAAACAACCCCAAGCTTCAATCATCTGCCCCATGAAAACATCCCTTCGTCGAATAATCTCGGTCGGTGCTCTTGGACTAGCACTGACACTCAGTTCCTGCGTTTACCCCTACAACTATGCTGGCTCCTACCGGCCAAGTTCAACCCTTTACGGCAGCATTGGTGGCGGGCCGCTTGGCTCCTTTGCCGGATCACGAATCGCGCCTAGCCGTGGGCTAAGCTACAGTGGGTACAACTCACGCTACTTCAGCGTGCGGGGTGCCCCGTTGTATTCATCACGCGGCTACACACCGTATCGCTCCAGTTACTCACCCTATCTCTACAGTTCCTACTCGCGCGGTTACGGCTATTCTCCTTATCGCTACAGCTCCTATCCAAGAAGTTACGGCTACTCGCCCTACAGCTATGGATACAGTCCTTTTTCAGGCGGCTTGAGTCCGTTCAGCGGCCTGTTGCTCTCCAGTTACAACTTTGGGACACCGAATTACGGGTATGGTCGTGGCTGGGGTTACGGCTCGTCGTGCTGGTAAGACAAAGTTAAGTCCAGCCTTCACACGATCTTTGCTTTGTGTGAATGCAGGGCACTTTTTTGAATCATCCGTGAATGAATGTTTAAATCATGCGTCAAAGAACGGGTCTGCAAAATCGCACACAACATCCATCTACAAATCCATGAAATCATCCCTTCGTCATCTGGCCATTGTCGGTGTCTTTGGAATCGCCCTCACACTCACCTCCTGCGTGAGTCCCTACTATGGAGGTGGCTACTACGGTGGCCCTGGACCTAGACAGCAAAACGGCACGGTGGTGGGTGCTCTCGGCGGTGGTGCCGTCGGCGGCATCATTG
>CAZOVY010000157.1:0-4197 GCA_964583255.1 uncultured Prosthecobacter sp. | reverse complement strand
TGAAGCAGCGCATTCTCAAAGAGAAAAAGAGTCGCGGCCAAGTGAAGAAAAACCGAGGGCGCATCAAAGAAGATTGATCACTACGAATGCGACCAATCGGAATGTCGGTTCGTTTTATTTTTTCACTCATCATCCACAACCTCACATGAAACCTCTTCTCGCTGCACTAGCCATGACCGCCGCATCCCTCACCGCATCTGATCTTCAAAGCCACTCACTCAAAACGATCGACGGCAAAGACGCCAGCCTGAAGGACTATGCAGGCAAAGTGGTCCTCATTGTTAATGTCGCCTCAGAGTGCGGCTACACCGGCCAGTATGCAGGGCTTCAGGCATTGCATGACAAGTATGCCAAACAGGGATTCAGCGTCCTCGGATTCCCCTGCAACGACTTCGGCGGCCAAGAGCCAGGCACAGAAGCTGACATCAAGACTTTCTGCACAAGTCGCTACAGCGTCACCTTCCCGATGTTTGCTAAAGTAAAACTTCTCGGCACCGAGAAGCATCCGCTCTTTGCCCAACTCACCGCCACTGGCGGAGAGGTCGCCTGGAACTTTGAAAAATTCCTGATTGGTAAAGATGGCTCACTCATTTCCCGCTTTGGCTCCGATGCCGAACCCGAAGGTGGTGACATCGAGGCAGCCGTCAAAAAAGCACTCGGCGCACCTTGAGGTCCAATGTTGTTGATTGATAAATCTGGAGTCGTGTAACCGACGGATTGCGGCTAGCGAAATGGCCTTCCTAGCAGGTGGAAGAGTTGAGCTGTCGGGAACGTTTTAAGGGTGAGAAATTCAGCCCATGAAACGTCCGTCATGCATCCTTGTTAAACCAAAATCGGGATCATTATGGCCCCAGGCTGGCACAAGTTTACCGTCGGTGTTCATGTTCTGGATTTACTTGGCCGCAGGGTCCATATTCGGGCAGGATACCGGCGCGATAAAGAAAGCGGTTGATCCGCAAATTCAGCCGACTCCTGTCACTGCTTCCGGCACCCGTTTTGAGGCGAAAGTGGCGGCTGCACGTGAGCGGGCGAAGCTGCTGCATGATGTGTACTCAGCCACGCTAGACGTGATGCATCACCGCTATTTTCGTCGAGATGGGCCAGTTCTGCCCGCTCGTGCGATGGAAGATGTTTTCGAAGAAATGATCGAGTTGTCAGGCAGCTACGCGAACTGGATTTCTGTGAATACGAAGGCCATGAGCATCAATCACGAGCCAACGACAGAGTTTGAAAAGAAGGCAGCAGCGGAACTTGCCTCAGGTAAGACCGCGTATGAAATGGTTGGAAAGGCTGTGTATCGCAGGGCCGAAGTGATTCCTCTTCGGTCGAGTTGTGTGGGGTGTCACACCCAGATGTTTTCGGGAGTCCCGACGACACCGCGCTTTGCAGGGCTGGTGATCAGCATCCCGCTTGATCCCGAGAGTAAGTGAGAGGCGCCGCGTTTAGGTAAATCCAGCTTCAATCTCACCGAACTCGCGAAGCTCGACGATCCTGCCTGAGTCGATCTCTGAAACTTCGCCACCGAAGACGGACGTGACCTCCGTAACGCCATTGAATGAATCGCATCATCCCATTTTTCGATGGCCTGAAACTGCGGCCACAGTGCCGCCGAGGATGAATTTGGCAGAGCTGAAAGTTTGTCGCAGGTCGGCTTTGCCACGGCTCACATTCTCAGCCCATTGAATCACGCGCCGCACGATGGGACGGTTGTCCCAGTCGATGTGTGCGACGCTGCGGGGGCACCAGTCGAAGGCGGGGTCGGCATCAGTGCAGATGAGTGAGAGGTCCTCAGGCACACGGATGCGGCGGGCTGCACCGAACTGCATCACAGCGACAAAATGCGCCGCTTCCTCCACGATGAGCGCCGTGGGCGGCGTGACGCGGAACATGGCTTCGAGCATCGCGTGAAAGCTGCCTGGATTGTCCTCCCAGTCGGGCAGATGGTAAGGCGCAGGCTGAATGCCGTGTGCCTGCAACTCGTCGAGGAACGCTTGCTCCGTTCCACCTGGAAACGGTAGCCGCCGCCGCGGTCGAGCGAGCAGTGCGATACGCGTGTGACCGTGGCCGATCAGTGTCCGCGTGGCCTCAGCAATCGCCGGTTTCTTGTCAGGCGCAGTCGCGGCGATACGGAGACCTCTCGTGGCCCCAAAAAGGGCAAAAGCTGGTTTCGGTCCGTTTGCGAAGTATTTAAGTACATCGTGAGAGCCAGATGTTACGACCCACGCATCGGCTGGTGTATGATTCGCAAGAATAGCGATGCGTTTCGGGTTCATAGTTAGATCAACCAGCGTCTTCTCAGCATAAAAAGCCGTGTGTCCTGCCTCCCGAAGTAGGTGTGTGATGTCCACCATGTAACTCAGGCTACGATCGACCATTTCACTGAGTAAAATGGCGATGCGTAATGAAGTCGGAGGCTGCGCGGTGGAAGCTGTTACTCGTCGCCGACTGCCTTTGCCGGGATTGATCAGCATGCCCTCCTTTTCCAACTGTCGCATGGCTGTTTCGACAGACTTGTGGTTCACGTTCAGTTCTGCGGCTAGCTTTCTCTGCCGGGCAGCACGCCCTGCCACCGCCCTTGCTGAAGGTCGCTGCGCAAATGATCTGCTACCTGTGAGGTGATCGTTTTGGAAACAAAAGACATCTTCCGCATCGTGCCCTGCCTCTGGGCAGGTTGTCGAGGGCTAATGTTACTTCACCTTGAACGGGAAGTTCCCTGTGGCCGCGCGGTTGCGCGTGTCGGTCACGCGGAGATGCACTCGATAGGCTCCTGGCTTTTCGGGTGCGTGGAAGGTGGCGGAGTTAGCCTCTGCTTTCACCACGCACATTGGGAGTGGCGCGAGCTTGCGCTCTTTGCCTTTGGAGTCACGGCCTGCTGTTTCCGGCGTGACGGTCCAGTGATAGGTGAGCGCGTCACCATCAGGATCAGTCGCTTCCGCTTGGGAGGTGAATTCACTGCCTGTGGCGATCTCCTTTTTCGAAGCAGCGCTGACGATGGTTTTCAATTCTGGAGCACGCTCAGATGGTGGCTGACCTCTCCATAGCTCATGCATCACATCGCGTGTGGCGGTGGATTCACCGGTCTCGGTGTAGATGCCGAACCAAGTGGATGTGGCCTCCTGCTTTTGGCCCCAAAGAAACACATAGCCGCCCCAGCAATCACCGCCTGGTAGGATCGCGGCTTCGTAGGCTTTGCGGATGAATTTGGCTTTCTCGGTACTGGTCGCCTCGATGGGGGCTTCCCATGGTGCACGTGGACTCTCCCAGAAGCCGCGTGGGCCGTATTCGGTCACCACCCACGGGCGTGTCCATTGACGCTCCGCCAGATAGCCGCGCAGCCCAGCAAGTGCGCCGTAGGTATTGATACCGACAAAGTCGAGACTCGGCGTGAGCGCATTGAGGCCCGCGATTTTCAGCGGTTGGAGGCCAGCGAGTGCGGTGAAGGTGGGGTGCGCAGGGTCCAGTTCCTTCACGGCTTTTGCCAGCACCTCCAATTGAATCCAGTAGGCCATGTTGTTGCCATCACCTTCAGCTTCGTTGCCGATACCCCAGAAGAGCAGGGCCGGGTGATTACGAAACCCTGTCACCTCCTTTTTCACCCGTTCTATCTGCCGCGTACAGTGCTCAGCATTCGCATACGAGAACCAGGAACACTCAGGCTCCAGCCAAATGCCAGAACAGACAGTAAGGCCGCGCTTCTCAGCATCATCAAGGATCACGCCCAGTCCATTGGTCGTCCAAGTGCGGATGCTATTGCCACCACTGGCCACGAGATCATCCAGATGCTTGTCCCCCGCCGCACCTTTGACAAAGTAAGGCTGTCCGCCGCGCGTGATGCCTGTTCCCGGCACGATTTTTACAGGTACCGCTTCCGCTAAAGAGTGAGTGGCAAGGACGAAGAAGACGAGAGGTAATAAAACAAACATGCGCATGATATTTTGGATTACTCGCCCTTTACAACAATAGAAGCAAGCAGACAGCAATCGCGCCATGGGACGTTGTGAGTGGCTGTGACATGCGAGAGGCGGTTTGTCCCATAGCGCTCAGGATTTAAAAAAGATAGTGCTCCAAAGGCGTAAATTTGGCAGTATCAAGATTAAACCCAAGTACCTCACACAGAACAGACGAGGCAACCCGCTCAATCACCATCACGAGTTGCCTCACAAAGAATGACACCGGGGAAGCGTGAACGAGTGAGGT
>CAZOVY010000156.1:0-4240 GCA_964583255.1 uncultured Prosthecobacter sp. | reverse complement strand
GATGATCAGAATGGTGAAACCGGCTTCCTCAGCTATGAAGACGACAGCTTTGATCTCGACTCCGACATGACCGTGGACATCGGGCTCGCACCGAAGCCCATCGGGGTTGGCAATCTCGTCTTCAACGACTCCAATGCGGACCGGCGCTTCACCGCAGGCGTTGACTTCGGCATCCCCGGCGTCCTGATCGAGCTCTACGCCACAGGCAGTCTGCCTGGATCGACCGCTCCGCTAACTCAGACTTACAGCACCGTCGGTGGTGCCTACGAGATGCGCGCGCCAGGGGCCGGAGATTATTTCATGCACATCCCCGCGTCTGAGTTCGCCAGTGGCAAAGTGCTTGCGGGTAGCGCGGTCGTCGCTGGCTTCGGCACAGATGAAGATCATCTGGATGATGCGGCTGATGAAGACACGCTCAATGCCGCCAATCCCGCCACCACAGGAGTGAACTCCATCGTCTTTAATCTCGCTTACGGCATGGAGCCGATAGGATCACAGGAGTCAGGCTTTGGCGGCAGCACGGATGACTCACGCGACGCCGACTTTGACTACACCATCGACCTTGGCTTCGTCGCTTCCGCCGGTTTCCCATTGGCCCAGAGAGAGAGCATCACCATTAGCGCTGCTGTGCCACCTGCTGCGACTGAAGTCGAAGCGCCGATTACCTTTGCATCTTGGCAGTCTGAAAACGCAGGCTCTGCCAGCGATGATAATGATGCTGACGGCGCCGTGAACCTGCTCGAATACGCGCTCGGCACAGACGCCGCCAGCGGCGTGCAGAAGACGCACTTCAGCCTCGCTGCAGACTCCGTTACTGGCCGTGTCGATGCACTCCTGATCCGCCCCAGCGGTGGTCGCACGGATCTGACTTACCAGCTCGAAACACTCACTGACCTGCGTCAGGATGACACAGGCTGGTCACGCCTCTTGTTCGCGCCTGCCGTCACGCAAAACAACGACGGCACAGAGACCGTCCGCTACGGCGATGTCGCCAGCGCCAACGTCTTCGCAGGAGCCAATCACGGCTTCCTGCGTGTGAAAGTGCTGCTTGATGCTGACCTCAATGGCACCCCAGAAGCCACCGCCACCAGTGCGCCACAGGCTTGGCTCAGCCGCGCCATCACTGAGCGTCAGACCTTCTCCATGCCACTGCTTAAAGCGGACATCTTCGTCGGTAAAGTCAGTGCCGTCGATGGCAGCACACTCACGCTGCCCGCCAGCATCACACTACCTGCTGTCGCTAGCTATGTCGAAGTCCTCACTACCGGCCAGCGCTTTGAAATCAATGCCGCAGAAAGCAGCGACACGCGCATCGCCCTTCTCGGCACACCTTCGATCACCGCAGGCACACACATCGCCGTTCGTCCACATTGGACCGCCTCTGAACTCTTCCCTGCGGATCTTTTCACTCCAGGCACAAGTGCTGAAAACGCAGACCGCCTCATGTTCTTTGATGGCGCCGCCTTCCACACCTCATGGCTTAGCAACGATGGTTGGACAGGTGACAGCGATGGTTCACGCATCATCACTCCAGGTGAAGGCCTGCTCGTTCACTCACGCACTGGCACCATCACCCTTACCACGACGGGCGCTGTCCGCATGAACCGCTTCGCACAGCCGCTATCTGATAAAGCTCAGCTCATCGGCTCCGGCTTCTTGCTCGAACATAGCCCACGCTCACTCGGACTCACGACGGTCAAGGGCTTCACCGCTGGCACTTCCTCCGCCACCGCTGACCGTCTGCGCCTCTGGAGTGGCGACTTCAATGTCGGCGACAGCACCTATCGCAACCTCTTCCTCCAGCAGCGTTCGACTAGCAGCGCCTGGATTCAAGAAGACGACACCACGCAACTCGATCAAAGCGCGCAGACACTCCTGCAACCCGGTCAGGCCTTCTTCATCCTGCCGCGCACAGTTCTGCCGGATCGCGCGGAAGATGCGCCGTAATCAAGGCACCTTCACCGGCCTCACTCAATAGCGGCAATCGGGAGGCCTGCATCGCCACCATCCTGTTGATCCAGGGTGTCCCTGCAGCGCATGTTTCCGCCTGTGTTTCATGCCTCTGCAAAACAGATATGGATTCAAGCTGATTAGAAGCCGATTTCGTGCGGCAGATGGGTTAATAAATAAAACATAAGCATATGTCACTCTATTATTAATAATTAGGCTGATTGGTTAATATTGGTTAACCCATTAATAACCTAACAGTAGATTGGGGGTCCGGTTAAGTTTAATTTGTGAATCGAAATGGACCAGCCTCTTCCTTCTGGAGCCTCATCTTCTTTTTTGTACTCTTGGCCACAAACGGGCTAGGCCAAGTGTCCTACCAGGAGGCGGGGAGCCGCTATTACCAGCACGCCAGTGAGGCGGCACGAGCGGCCCAGTGGGCTGACTATCATTCCCGCCAGGCCTGGCAGAACCCGCGGCAGCAGGACCTCGTCGCCCTTGCCTGGCAGTGGAAGGCCTACGAAACCCAACAGCGGCAGTGGGCCTCCTATTACCAGCAGTTTGCGAATGCACAGTCCGCCATGCACTCCGAGCATCCTGACACGACGCCCCTGCCAAAGGCCATCGGCGGCGACCAGCCACCTATCATCATGCGTGGCAGCCAGGCCTTTGGCCATAACAGCCTGCCCGCCGTACTTCACTGCATGATCCAGGCCGGCAACGCTCTAAATAACAAGCCCTACATCCTCGGCGGCGGCCACCGCCAGCTCGAGGATGTGGGTTACGACTGCTCCAGCGCAGTGTCATACCTGCTGATCAAGGCCGGGCTGCTAAGCCAGGTACTCAATTCCAGCCGCTTCGCCAGCTATGGCGCACCCGGGCCTGGGCGCTATGTCACCCTGTGGGTAAAACCCGGGCAACATGTCTTTATCACCATCTGCGGACTGCGTCTTGACACCAGCGGTGGTCAGGTGGCAGAGGGGCCACGTTGGCGCACAACGGACCGCAGCCTCAGCGGATTCATGCCACGCCATTTAGCCGGGCTGTGACCGCCCTTCAGCCTACATGAGACGAACTCCAAAAAAGATGGATAGGAGCGCCGCATCCTTCCAGCAGGATGCCGGCCTGCTACTCCTCCGGCTTGGCCTCGGCCTGCCCATGCTGTTGCAGCACGGGCTGCCCTACTGGCGGCACTTTCAGGAAGAGGCTCCCCGCTTTCTCAGCGTCTTCGGCCTTGATGCACATACCACTCTCGTCCTGACCATCGCCGCCGAAGTCGGCGCATCCCTGCTCATGATCGCTGGGTTCTTCACTCGTGCTGCATCTCTTCTCTTTGCTGCCACCATGGCGGTGGCCTTTGTCGTCGTCCACGGTGCCAGCTTCCAGGGGGAGCAATCCGGAGAGCTGGCCTACCTTTACTTCGTCGGGGCGGCCGCCCTTATCATTATGGGGCCGGGGCGCTTCTCATGGGATTGCTACAAAACCGCCTAGGGCAGCAAAGACGTCACTATGACTTCACAGGGCTAACGCAAGAAACGGGCGCATGGATATGACTCGCGGTTTGAAGCACCCTTCCATCCTCGGAGTGTGCCCGGCAGGAATTCACCCTTACGGCTAAGACACCACTAAGGCGTCGAAATGCTGCCGCTCGTGGCCACATTGCGGACAGGCGCGTAACTGTATCCCGACAGTGTCAGACCGGTGACGGTGAACGTGAAAGTGCCGCGGCTTTTTGTGCGGACGGAGGCGAAGGCGGCCGTGCCATTGCGTCCGGTGGTATTGGATGCCGTTCCGGTGCTGAGGCCGCTCCATTGCCCGGTGACGGTAGCATTGGGCACGAGGGCACCGTTTTGATTGCGCACCGTGACGGTGGCGGTGGCGGAATAACCCTGCTTTGAACTGCTGAGGGTCATCGTGATGGCCGCTACATAAATGACGTTGTTGCTCTGCACGATGATGGTGACGGTATCGGCGACCGAGGAAAGGCCGCTGTCATCCACCACGACGAGTGACGCCGTGTAGGTGCCGGGCGTGCTGTAGGATTTCACCGGATCGGCCAGCGTGGAAGTGGTGCCATCACCGAAATCCCAGTCGTAGGCCACGATCGTGCCATCTGGATCATAACTGCCTGCGCTCGAGAAACTCACGGCGAGAGGCGCCGTGCCGGAGGTGGGCGCGGAGGCAGCCGCCACCGCGATCGGCGCCATGCCATTCACCGGCACCACTGTGCCATTGAGGCTAAACTGGCCAATGCTGCTGTAATCGTCGTAGGCAGTGAGGGGCTCGCCCGTGC
>CAZOVY010000155.1:0-4246 GCA_964583255.1 uncultured Prosthecobacter sp. | reverse complement strand
GCGGCCATGCCGGACATGAATCTTCAGTTCTACTTCCTGCTGCGCGAGATCGCGCATCCCGAGCGTGTGCTCTGGGTGGGCTTGTTACAGCATCCCAGCAATCCGAAGCACGGCTTCATCCACACCTCCGTGGATCAGTGGGATACCGTCATGCATCGCGAGCCCTTTCTTGTGGATGGCAAGACGGCCAGCGTCGGACCGCAGCACACCTATCAGCGCGAACTCAAAACCCTAGTGCGCGAGGCCTTGGCCGCCTCCGCCGCAAAGCAGCCTGAGAAAAAACTCTCCGCGAATGTCGACGACTATTACATCCACCTTTTCAACATCGGCTGGGAAGGCATCGGCCACTGGGAGGCGGAGGCTGAGCTTTCTAGCCTGTCGCTCAAAGGCCTTCGCAAACCATGATCTCTGTCCCCATGCGCTACTCGATTCTCATTCCCTGCCTTCATCTGCTGAGAGCGGTGGTAGAGCAGATGAAGGCGGAGAGCCATCGCGTGCTCTTGTCATCGCTCGTCCCAACATACTGTCCAAGCCTTCGCCATTCATGAGATCCATCTTCGTCATATTGTCGATATTCACTTCCATTAACCTCTATGGCGTGTTGTCAGCGGAGGTGGAAGCTGGGCTTCATTTGGTGAGAGAGAACAAGACGGACTATCACATTGTGATCCCAGAGAAGGCCGTGGCTGCGGAGAGTCATGCAGCAGCGGAGTTGGCACTGTTTTTGAAGCAATCCACGGGTGTTGTCTTTCCCGTCGTGGCTGAACCGGAAGCGGGAACTGGGCCGATGATTTATGTGGGTCTGGGGCGGCAATCGCGGACGCTGGTGGCTGAGTCTTTGCCGGAGAAGATGGAGTCTGAGGAGTTCATCATGGAGACTCATGGGCCACACTTGGTGCTGGCTGGCGGCAGTCCGCGCGGCACGCTTTATGCCGTCTATTCCTTCCTCGAAGACGTGGTTGGCTTTCACTGGTATGCGGCGCACTTCACTCGCGTCCCCAAGCTCAATGGACTGGATGTGGGGACGCTCAAAAGCCGTCACAAGCCCGCGTTCGAGTATCGGCAGACGCTGGTCTATGACAGCCTGAATGGAGACTGGTCGGCGAGAAACAAGATCAACGGCCATGCCTCCCGGCTCGAGGACCAGCATGGCGGCCAGATTCGTTACGCGGGCTTTGTGCATACGTTTTTTGATCTCGTGCCTCCATCGAAATACTTCGCGAAGCACCCCGAATACTACTCGGAGATCGGTGGGAAGCGCCGCAGTGAGCGGGCGCAGCTTTGTTTGACGAATGCGGAACTCATGGAGCTGGTGGCGCGCCGCGTGATCGAGATGACGAAGGATGCGCCGCCGAATACCATCGTCTCCGTTTCGCAGAATGACTGGAATGGCTGGTGCGCCTGTGACCGATGCCGGAAGGTCATGCAGGAGGAAGGTGCGCTGTCCGGAGCACTGCTACGATTTGTCAATGCAGTGGCGGAGCGCGTGGAGAAGGCGCGGCCACACATCGCCATCGATACCCTCGCCTACCAGGACACGCGCAAGCCACCACGTCTCGCGCGTCCGCGTCCGAACGTCATCATTCGCCTGTGCAGCATCGAGTGCTCCTTTTCACACCCGCTGGCTGGCGATGGTCCAAATCGTGCCTTCGCTGACGATATCGGTGCGTGGTCAAAGATCTGTCAGCGGCTCTACATCTGGGACTACGTGGCGAACTTCTCGCACTACCTCCAGCCGCATCCGAACTTCCGCGTGCTACAGCCGAACCTCGCCTTCTTTGCGGATCACGGAGTCAGAGGAGTCCTGGAGCAAGGGAATCACAAATCCGCCGGTGGCGAGTTTGAGGAACTGCGCTCCTGGGTGCTGGCCAAGCTGCTCTGGAATCCCAAGGCCGATACCGACAAGCTGGTGGACGACTTCATCCACGGTTACTACGGCGCTGCCGCTGCGCCCGTGCGCGAGTATTTCGACCTCATCCACGACGCTGTCGAGAAAAGCGGTGTGGAACTGCACTGGGGCACGCCGCCAACTGCGGCCTTCCTCACGCCGGAACTCATCATGCGTGCCGATCAGCTCTGGGAGTCCGCCGAACAAACCGCAGTGCAAACCAAGGATCGTGGGCTGCTCTATCGTGTGCGCGCTGGAAGGCTGCCTGTGTATTACGTCATGCTAGCGCGCGGTCAAACGTGGCAGCAGACCGTGCCGACATGGAAGCCCGCGCTCTCAGGCAGCGAGCTGCGCCAGCGCTTCTCCGAGATCGCCGCCAGCAGCGGTGTAACACGCGTGAGCGAGAAGCGCTCGCTGGACGAGTATCGCGAGACCATTCTGAAACTTGATCGCCACGACGCCCTGCCACCGCCTGAATGCAAGGGCTTGAACGCGGCTCAATGGCTCGACATTCAAGACGACCAGTTCACGCTCGCTGTGCACAGCGATGAAGTGCGACTGAAGGCCGACCCCGCAGCTTCCGATGGCGTTGCCGCACGCATGCCCGGCAATCACCGCCAATGGGCTATCCAAATGCCGCTCGCACTGCCGGAGTCTGCGCAAACGCCCGGCAAGCTTTGGCGCATGGCAGTGTCCGTGCGCGTCGAGAAGATCGGACATCAAGGAACCGCATTCACCTGCGGCTTATATGACTTTCAAAGGAAGAAGGAGATCTTCAACAAGCCCATCCCGGCGAGCGCCATCCAAGGAGATGGCTACGCGCTCTACGACATCGGCACGCACACAGCTTCGCCCGAACTCACCCTTTGGATCGCACCCGCCGACAATGAACAAAGCATCCGTGCCGTGCATGTGGATCGCATCGTGCTCATCGCCGCGCCGGAGAAGTAGCCTAACCATAACGACTTTGCTCGGAATGCACAATTCGACTGCCACCTCATGACGCTTCGCACCATTGCCAGCAGCCTCGCTGTCCTCATGCTCCTACAAACTCAGCTCCATGCCGCCGAGCCACGCGACACCATGCCCGACACCTGGGCCGCCACGGATGCGCTGGGGCGTGTGCTGCCGATGAGCGCGGAGGTCGGCACACCAAAGCCGAATCGCACGGTGGGCATCTTTTACTTCAACTGGCATGCGGCGTTTGGAAACAAGGAGGTGCATGATATCGCGAAGATCGTCGCTGCGAATCCCGCCGCGCCGCCGTGGGGGCCGGTGCAGGCTCCGCATTACTGGAGCGAGCCGCGCTTTGGCTACTATCGGCCTGATGATCCGTGGGTGATCCGCAAGCATGTGCAGATGCTCATAGACGCGGGCGTGGACATGCTCGTGCTCGACGCAACGAACGGCTTCACTTATGACGCTGAGCGCGAGGCCTTGTGCATGGTGCTGGAGCAAATGAAGGCCGAGGGGCATCGCGTGCCGCACATCGCCATGTTCCCCTATGCTCAGCACAACGCCGTGGTGCAGCATTTGTGGGAGACCTTTTACAAGCCGGGCAAGCATCGTGACCTATGGTTTCAGTGGAAGGGCAAGCCGCTCCTGCTCACGCCGCCTGAAGGACTCAGCGAGGAAGTGAAGGCCTTCTTCACCATCCGCACTTCCTGGGCTTGGACACGCGGTCATGCGTGGTTTGGCGATGGCAAGGACAAGTGGCCGTGGCTCGACTTCGCGCCGCAGACTCCCGGCTGGCATGACGCGCCCAATAAAGCGGAATGCGTGCCCGTCGGCGTGAGCCAGCACATCACCGGAAACATCGGCCGCAGCTTTCACGGCAGCAGGCAGCCTCCGCCTGCGGAGTGTCGCTCCGGCGAAGGGCTCTACTTTGATGAGCAATGGAAACACGCCCTTCCGCACAATCCCGAGTTCATCTTCATCACTGGCTGGAATGAATGGGTGGCCCAACGCTTCCTTTCCGATGGCACTATGACTTTCCAAGGCCGCGTGTTGCCTGCGGGCGAGACCTTTTTTGTCGATCTCTACGACCCCGAGTTCAGCCGCGACATCGAGCCCATGCGCGGCGGCTTCGGTGACAACTACTACTGGCAAACGGTCGCCAACATCCGCCGCTACAAAGGCGCACGCCCAGTGCCTGCCGCCTCACCCGCGAAGACCATCGCCATTCCGGGCGACTTCGCGCAGTGGGCCGACGTGAAGCCCGTCTATCTCGATAACCTGCACGACATTACGCATCGCGATCACGATGGCGTCTCAGGCGCAGGCCGTTACACGAACAAGACTGGACGCAACGACCTCGACACCATGCACGTCACCCACGACGCCACGCATCTGTTCTTC
>CAZOVY010000154.1:0-4542 GCA_964583255.1 uncultured Prosthecobacter sp. | reverse complement strand
GATGAAAAAACTCTCCGCGACCTTGCATCTCGGAGGTTTTGCAAGAGGCTCCTACTTAAAAAAATAGTGAAAATCGTCCGTTTGAGTTCAAAGCTGCCCGCCGCACATGAATCTCACCCGATCAGCCAAAGAAGGCTCGTTTCCAAACACCCGTTGGACGCTGATTCAGGCTATTCAGAGCGGCGACGCCACGGATGCGGCCCGTGCGATGGAGCAGGTCTGCCAGACCTACTGGTATCCCATCTACGCCTTCCTGCGCCGCAACAACCACAGCCCCCACGATGCCGAGGACCTCACTCAAGCGCTGTTTGCCCAACTCATCGAGGGCGAAACCCTCCAGCAAGCCAGAAAGGAAGCCGGCAAACTGCGCTCACTACTCCTCGCCGCGCTGAAGCGACTGATCAGCGATCAACTGCGTCATCGTGGTGCTCAGAAGCGCGGCGGCAGCATCAAGCATGTTTCCTTCGACGACATGACCGCCGAGGAACGCTACGCCAGCGAGCCACAGGACACGCAGGATCCCGAGTCGCTCTATGACCATGCCTGGGCGCACGCCCTGCTCGCCAGCGCACGCGCGAAACTCCGCGCCGCCTACGATCAGAAAAGTCGCAAGGGCTCCTTCGACCTGCTACTGCCTTTCCTCACCCTCGACGACGATCCACCGCCACACAGTGACATCGCCGCAAAGTTAGGCACCAGCCAAGCTGCCGCCAGTTTAACCATTCACCGCATCCGCACCAAGTTCCGCGACCTGCTGCGTGAGGCCGTTGCCGAAACCGTCCGCACGCCCGAACAAGTCGCAGGCGAAATGGCTTGGCTGCAATCCACCCTTGCCCAAAGGTCCCCGCCGCCATGAGCACGGCTGGAACATCCGAAGGCACGCCACCCCCTCTCGGCGCGGATAACTACCTCGTGGGCCGCCAGCTCGCCCGCGGCGGCATGGGCTCTGTCATGGAGGCTGCGGACGGCAAGCTCAAGCGCACCGTCGCCATCAAGCTCATGCTGATGGATGCCGATGATGATGAGATCATGCGCCGCCGCTTCCTGCGCGAGGCCGAAATCCTCGCCTTGCTCGAGCATCCGAACATCGTGCCCATCCACGACCTCGTGTGGGAGGACGGCCAGCCGTTGTTCTACTCCATGAAGCTGGTCAAAGGCCGCACGCTGCAAGCCATCCTCGATGACCTCCGCCGCGCCGATCCCGAAACCCGGCGTGACTTCACCCTCGACCGCCTGCTGCTCATCTTCCGCAAAGCCTGCGGCGCCATCTCCTTCGCCCACAGCAAGCAAGTGATCCACCGCGACATCAAGCCCGAGAACATCATGATCGGCGAGTTCGGCGAAGTGCTCGTGATGGATTGGGGGATTGCGAAAAGACTCGACCGTGACGCAGACACTCCTGTCTGCGTGAATGAAAACAGACAAGAGTATCTGTCTCACCTGGGTGCCACCCTCGACGGCGCGGTGATCGGCACCCCGCAATACATGTCCCCCGAGCAGGCACAGGGACAGATCGACGAGCTGGATGAGCGCTCCGACATCTACTCCCTCGGCAGCATCCTGTATGCGATCCTCACCCTGCGCCCTCCTGTTGAGGGTGCGACAGCTGATGAAGTGCTCAGCAAGGTGAAGACTGCAACAATCACGCCGCCGGTTCAGGTCAGATCGAGTGACCTCGATCCTCAATCCAAGGCAAGCACCGTGCCCTGGACCATCCCACCCGCGCTCTCCTCCGTCGCGATGAAAGCTCTGCAACTCGATAAAGCGCAGCGCTATCCCACCGTCCTCGCCCTCAGCGCCGACATCGAAGCGCATCAGTCCGGCTTCGCCACCAGCGCCGAGCAAGCCGGTGCGTGGCAGCAATTGAAGCTTCTCCTGCTGCGGAACAAAATCCTCACCGCCTCACTCGCCGTGATACTCCTGCTCAGCGTCGGCTTTGTGCTAAAGGTGATGGCCAGCGAACGCCGCGCTGTCGCGAACGAGCAGAAGGCCATCGCAGAAAAGCAGGCCGCGCGCCAGGCCATGGCCAAAGCCCAAATCGCCATGGCCGAAGTCGGCGTAAGAGCCGGCAATGGCATTGGCATTAACCTAGCACTCTCCGTGGTGCCTGAAGATTTGCGATCAGCGGATTGGCACTTCTTCAAGCGAGAGGCAGACACATCCATCGCAAACGTGCGCACCAAAACGGACGACATCACGGATGCAGTCGCCGACCCCACACGCCCGAGTGTGTTCGCCGTCTCGGACCGGCTCGGGCAGATCACCATCCTCAACGTGCGCACTGGCGAGGTGCTGCTGGAGTTCACGCCAGGCTTTCCAAAGAAAGCCTCGGACGGGACCATGCCTGTGGCGTTTTCGCCAGACGGCCGCCTGCTTGCCATCGCCCGCACTAAAGTCGGCGGCATCGTCATTCACGACGCCCGCACCGGCAAGCCGTTGCGCAACATCGCCACACCTCCGAGCCTGTATCTTGAGTTTGGCAATGCCACCCAGCTTCTCCGGCATGGTGGCAACTCCATCGAGGTCTGGAACGCTGAAACGGGCGACGTCCTGTGGAAACATGTACCCTCCATCCCGTCCACCTTCGGCATTCGTGGTGTCTTCACGCCTGATCACGAGCAGGTGCTCACGTATTGCGATCAAGATCGGCTCGAAGTGCGCAGCGCCCGCGACGGCAGCGTCGTCCGCAAGCTGGGCGGGCGCCGTGTGCCTGGGAACTGGCATCTCGCAGTCCACCCGGATGGAAAAACCGGCTTCACCTGCAGCTATGACGGCACCATCGAATGTGTGCGCCTCCTCGACGGCAAACCGATCTTCCAAGTGCGGACTACGCCGGGAGACAAGATGACTCGCCTGACAGCTACACACGATCAGGCAACCGGAGATGGTCTCCTCATTGCCGCCTACCGGGCCACCTTTTCACGGCAAATCATCTCGGTATGGAACGCCCGCACGGGTGCCTTGGTCGAGTCACCGCGAGGTGGCCAGGGAGATGTCGCGTCCATTTGCGTGCATCCGTTGTCAGACGATCTGCTCGTCGTCGGCGGCGAAAACCGAGTCTGGAATCTGACCAGTCAACCGATGATCGCCAAGACCCCATCGAGCGGCCAATCCGGCATGGCCTTCTGGGGCACGGATGATCTGGTATTCAGCGGCAGCAGCAAGGCGGGCGGCACTTCCTGGGGATTGCGCCACCTGCGCAACAACCCTGAAGCCACACTCTGGAGTCCAGCCAGCCCCAGGCTCCACCGAGCCAATGTCAGTGCCGACGGCCGCATAGCAGCCATCATGCGGCCCGACTTCTCAACGATGATCACGCCCATCACGCTTTTGCGCCAAGACTCCGCGGAGGAGACACACAACGTCAAAGTCCTTGGCACCATCAATGCGGAGTTCCAGGCGCAGCGCTTTTCTCTCAGCCCCACCGGCAAGTTTCTCGCCGCCATCGACACTCCCTTCGGTGGCAACGTCACCCCTGGCAAAACCCTGGCCATCTACGACACCACCACCGGCCTGCCGGCATGCAAGCCGGACCTCGGTAACATCTTTGCCGCGCGCGACATCGGCTGGCTCCAAGGAGATCGTCTGGTGTGTCTGGTGACCTTGGGCAAGCGGCGCGGCGATCCAGGCTCCTCCGAGACCATTGTCCTCATCGACGCTGCAAGCGGCACCGTGCTCCGCACCCTGACCTATGGGCAACCCATGGACATTCTTGCCATTGCACCCGACGGCAAAGGCTTCGCCGTGGCCTGCACCACCGGCAATGAGTCCAAGGTACGCATCCGCGATGGCGAGACGCTGGAAGAACAGCAGGAACTGCGTGTCCACTACACCGCGATCAGCGCCATAGCCTGGCACCCCACCAAGGCCGTTCTGGCCGTCTCCTCCATCGGCAACTCGATTCGCCTCTGGGATCTCGCTACCACGAAGCTCATCAAGGAATGGCGCAGCATCGAAACACCCCAACGCCTCCTCTTCAGCCCCACCGGCAAATACCTCATCAGCGAAAGCAACGCCGCCGCCGTCGGCCGCATCTGGCAGGTGGAATAGCTGCCTCATTGGAAATTGCATTCCAGACATGCAGCGCGTGGAGGCGCTCGTACCGCCCTACCGAAAGGTGCATGAAATCACGAGGTAAGCTGCTGTTCGACCAAGCCAGCCGCTGCCGTGACAAGCGAACAAGTTGCCGATGTGATGAGCGGTAGATGCGCTAGCCCTGAAAGGCGATCCATGACAGACGTTGCCACGGGCTCAAAGCCGCGCTCCCATCGGCGAAGTTTCTGATGAATCACGCCCACCGCGTTGGCGAGACGCTTCTGATCGAACCCTTGGCATCGCCGCGCCTTTAGCACCAAATCACCCGGGGTGATGATTGCGAATGGGTAGTAGCTCAGGAAGACCAAGATCCTGGGCCACTCAGAAATCACAGGGACGCGCTCATCCCGCTCCCAGCGGTCGTAAACCTCACGAATCGTCCCCAGTCGCATAGCTAGACCAGTTCTCGAAAAGATTGTCTAAAAAGGCGCTGTACTTTTTAGAATC
>CAZOVY010000153.1:0-4577 GCA_964583255.1 uncultured Prosthecobacter sp. | reverse complement strand
TGGAAAGCGATCCGCAATGGCCCTGCGAAGCCCATCGAGCTTTACGATCTCGCCACCGATCTCAGTGAGTCGAAGGACCTTGCTGCTGAAAAGCCTGACCTCGTCGCCAAAGCCGATTCGCTCATGAAATCCATGCGCGTCGATCATCCCGACTGGCCGCTTATTGAGAAGAAGGCAGGGAAGAAAAAAGCCGCCAAGAAGAAACTCTGAGCCACATCAGATATACCGAGAGTTAAATCCTCAAACACCTGATGCGCCAGCCTCAAAAAAGTGATTTTTAAATCGCTAAAGCGTCCTGGAGTGCGGCGGTCCTCCGGCGCTTTCGAGGGCTGAGTGATCTACATCAATCCACAAAAGTCCAAAGGCCGAGCGTGGTCAGTTCACCGCTCGAAAGATGTGAATGTACTCCCTCCGCCGGAAAGCTCCAGAGGACTGGAGCACTCCAGGACGCTGCCGCGCAAGACTTTCACTTCATGGCCGTTCGTTACAGTCATGCGTCCCATCCTCGCCTCCTTACTTTCAGTCTTTTGCGTCCTCTCTGTTTCTGCACAGACACCCGCTCCTGCCGCCAAACCTGTCCCAAAACCAAAGCGTGCTCCCACCGTGGCGAATGTCGCCTATGGCACGCATGAGCGGCAAGTGCTCGACTTCTACAAGGCCGAGTCCACCAAGCCCACACCGCTGCTTTTCTTCATCCACGGCGGCGGCTGGGTGAATGGTGACAAGGCTAATCCTGGCGAACTCGAAGCCTGCCTCGCTGCGGGCATCTCCGTCGTCTCCATCAACTACCGCTATTCACAGCTTGCGCAGCTTGCTGGCGTCATGCCGCCGGTCAAGTGGCCGTTGGACGATGCGGCTCGCGCCCTCCAGTTCGTCCGCAGCAAGGCGGGTGAGTGGAACCTCGACAAGCAGCGCATCGGTGCCAGTGGCGGCAGCGCCGGAGCGTGCAGCAGCCTCTTTCTCGCCTTCCACGACGACATGGCCGATCCCAAGAGTAGCGATCCCATCGCCCGTGAATCCACCCGCCTCTGGTGCGCAGCGGTGAATGGTGCACAGACTTCGCTCGATCCGAAGCAACTCATCGAGTGGACGCCGAACAGCCGTTACGGTGGCCACGCCTTTGGCTTCATGGACCCGAATGATAAGAAGACCCGCGATACCCGCTTTGCCGAGTTCCTGGAAAAGCGCGAGTCCGTGCTGAAGTGGATCAAGATGTATTCCCCCTACGAGCACGTCAGCAAAGACGACCCTGCCGTTTATCTCCTTTACTCATCGGCCCCCGCCATTGGTCAGCCCCAGAAAGACCCCACGCACACCGCGAACTACGGCGTCAAACTTCAGGAACACTGCCAGTCCATCGGCACCGAATGCGAACTCGTCTATCCCGGCGCGCCGGTTGTGAAACACAAGACGATCTCGGAGTTCTTGATCGCGACACTGAAGAAGTGACTCCCGAGTCGAAGTTTTTTTCATCAAAGTCACGTTATTCGGATGGCAAAAACTGGATGAGCAAACTCATACCGTAACATCATCGCCATGACACTGTGTTGTCAGTCCAGGTCTTGGGATCACGATCTGGGCCAGAGGAAAACAAGACACAGGACGCGGACAAGAACTCTTGTGAGCGCATACGGATGCGTGGATCACAAACAGCCCCCGGAAACAGCTCAGGGTTGGGAATACGGTTGTCACCATTGGCGTCGATCATCACCCAGTAGCAGCAGCCCCAGGCATCGTGGAGAGCAAGAGTTTCTCCTTCGTCTGCAAGGCCGGAGATGCCTTTGGAGGCGTGACGGAATTCCACGAACTTGATGCCTCTAGGATTGAACTTGGAGACATCACCCAGCAGAGCATTCAGAAGGTTTCCGCGCAGTTGGATAGGAGTGATCTCAGAGTGATGCAGTGACTCGATGTATGGCCAGGCTCCATACTCGGTGCGATAATGGTTGAAGGCGACTTTCAGGTCACTCATGTCGTGTTTCGGCTTGGGCAAGCCCTCCAGCCATTGCATTGCGAAAAATATGACGACCCATCCGAGGGCGATGAAACCCATCAAGGCGGCAAGCAGAAGGAGGCACCCGCGAAGACCAAAGATTTGGGATTGTAGGTTCGGCGGAATGCGCATGTGGGCAGACTGAACGAACTGGTTTTTCTTTCAACGAAGAACTCTCCGTGGATGCGAGATCACTTGGAATAGATTCGTTCTACCCGCCTCCATGAAACTCACACTCACACTCCTCCTGCTCACCAGCATTGCCTTTGCTGCTGACACACCGGCGAAGAAAGCTGAAGCGCCGAAGAAGGCTGCTCCGGCCAAGAAAGTTTATCCGAAGAATCCACCGCCGACGCAGGCGAATGTGCGTTACGGGGAGTTCGAGCGCAATGTGCTGGATTTCTGGCAGGCGAAGTCGGACAAGCCGACGCCGGTGCTGTTCTTCATCCATGGTGGTGGCTGGATGGGTGGGGACAAGGCAGGGATCGCGTTGGAGCCGTATTTGAAAGAAGGGATTTCGGTGGTGTCGATCAACTACCGCTACATCTCGCAGGCGCAGGATGTGGTGCCGCCAGTGAAGGCTCCGCTGCATGATGCGGCGCGCGCGCTGCAAACCGTCCGCAGCAAGGCGGCGGAGTGGAACATCGACAAGCAGCGCATCGGAGCCAGCGGTGGCTCAGCGGGTGCTTGCTCCAGCTTGTGGCTGGCTTTTCACCCTGACATGGCGGATGCGAAGAGCAGTGATCCGATTGCCCGTGAATCGACGCGCCTGTGGTGTGCGGCGGTGATCGGTGCGCAGACGACTCTGGACCCGCAGCAGATGCGGGAATGGACGCCGAACAGCAAGTATGGTGGCCATGCCTTCCTCGTGGGCAAGGAGCGTCCTACGTTTGATGCTTTCCTGGCAGCTCGGGAAAAAATCCTGCCGTGGATCGCGGAGTACTCGCCTTATGCGCTGGTCACGTCTGATGATCCGGCCATTTACATGTCTTACAGCGTCGCGCCTGCTTTGGGCCAGGATCAAAAGGACCCGACGCACACATCAAACTTCGGCGTGAAACTTCAGGAGCATTGCAAAGCCAACGGCGTGGCCTGTGAATTGTTTTATCCAGGTGTGACGGACGCGACGGCCAAGACCACGACTGAGTACCTGATCAAGACGCTCAAGAAGTGAGAGCACTCGGGCGGAATAACACACAAATGTTCTCTTGAACACTATTCCAAATCGGGCACTCTGCTGAGTGCCCGATTTGATTTCATCCCCTGCCCTGCGCTGGCTGTTCCTGGATCTGAACAGCTACTTCGCCAGCGTGGAGCAGCAGGACAAACCGCATCTGAGGGGAAAACCGGTTGCTGTGGTGCCGATGTTGTCGGATTCCACCTGTGCTATTGCGGCGAGCTATCAGGCGAAGAAGTTCGGCGTCAAAACCGGCACGAACATTGGTGATGCGAAGCGCATGTGTCCGGGGCTGATTTTGGTGGAGGCGAGCCACTCGCTCTATGTGGACTACCACGAGCGGATCAAGACGGAGATCGAGCGGCACTACCCCATCGAGGTAGTGGCTTCCATCGATGAGATGGGCTTGCTCCTAGATTCGCGGCATCAAGACGAGACGGTGGCCGTGGCTCTGGCCAAGCGGATCAAGAAAGGCATCACGAGCAATGTGGGTGACCTCATCACCTGCTCCGTCGGCATCGCTCCGAGCCGATTTTTGGCGAAGCTGGCGAGCGACATCCAGAAGCCGGATGGCCTGACCGTGCTGCATCTGCATGACATGCCGGGCAGGATCGCGGATTGGAAACTGACTGACATTTGCGGCATCGGAAGACGCATGGAGCCGCGCTTTCATCAGGCGGGGATTCAGACCATCGAGCAGCTCTGGGCAGCGACCTCACAGCAGTTGCATCACATCTGGGGCGGCGTGGGCGGGGATCGTTTCTGGCGTGAGCTGCACGGGCAGGATTTGGGTCACTTCGCCACCCAGCACAGCAGCATCGGTCACAGCCATGTGCTGGCCCCGGAGTTTCGGAAACCGTCAGAGGCGGTCATCGTGGCGAAGCGACTGCTTTCCAAAGCGGCGAGCCGTCTGCGCCGCACCGACTATCGCACACGCGGGCTCAGCCTCTCTGTCCGCACCGAAGAGCGCGGGCGCGGCGAGGCCCAGGTACGGCTGTCCCAGCCTGTGTCAGACACCTTCACGCTGATGCAGCATCTCGATCAGCTATGGCCGCAAGCGATGGCGCAGATTGGCTGGACTCGGGTGAAAAAAATCAGCGTCACTCTGAATGATCTCCAGTCCTGTTCGGAGCCGCAGCAGATGGAGCTTTTCCAGGAACTCCAGCCAATGCAGCCTGCCGAGCAAACTCGCCGCGAGACGCTTTCCAAAATCATGGACGATCTCAACCAGCACTATGGTCGCGACAGCATCGCGCTCGGCTTTGTGCCGAATCAGGTGAAGACCTTCTCCGGCACCAAGATCGCCTTTTCACGCATCCCGGAGAAAGAGGAGTTTCAGGAGTAACTTGGAAGATAGACCGGTTCTCGAAAAGGCTGTCATAAACTTGTCTTTGGGCGGCATTGAGA
>CAZOVY010000152.1:0-4885 GCA_964583255.1 uncultured Prosthecobacter sp. | reverse complement strand
CCTTGGGTGGAGCCTTGGGTGGAGCCTTGGGTGGAGCCTTGGGTGGAGCCTTGGGTGGAGCCTTGGGCGGAGCCTTGGGTGGACCCTTGGGTGGACCCTTGGATACATCAGCAGATACATCAGCAGATACATCAGCAGATACATCAGCAGATACATCAGCAGATACCTCGTCCGATACCCCGGCCGATACCGAACGGTAGTCGATCGGTAGTCGAACGATGATCGTTTGATTATCAAATGGTTAGCAAATGGTTAGCAAATGGTTAGCAAATGGTTAGCAAATGATTCATCATGTAGGCCAACCGCGCTATCCACAGTTTGCTGATGATCGCTGAAGTTAGACTGCCCAGCTAAACGCAGTCGAGCACGACTCCAGAAGTGAGTTTGCTGACAATGTTGGAAATCAGCTCCAAACCCCCTCTGCAACCATGCGATAAACCCACAGAACGCCCCACAGGCTACCCCACTGACCGCCCCACTATAATGGTAGCTGGTAATGGAAGAATGAAATAGAAGCTCTTAACGAGGGCCGGAGCTGCTGCGCGCTCCAGCCCAACGGTTTTCTTTTTCTGATTCTCAGAATCACAGAAGAAGAAATAGGAGTTCGGGCGCACCTCGACAATGGGGCCATGCTCACCAGCTACGCTTTCACCTTCACCAGCTTTGAATGCGGAATGATCCGAGCCTCACAGCTAGGCCGCGCCCCTTTTTTTCATTTTTGTCGGGAGACATGATGAAGTGAGAGAATGCCATGAAGGCGCTGGAGATCGCCGCGAGTGCCACGGGTGCAGGGTGGAGGTAGTCAACGCCTGTGTGGGCGTCTCTGTGGTCGCTGGCGAGCTTCCACGACTCTGGGGCTGATGAGCGCAGAAGTGGCAACGGTGCTGTGGTATGGCGAAAAGTGATCAGCGCCCTGTGGAGCAGTTGGAGCGGTCTATTGTATCGTCCTCCTATCTCCTGAGAAAGTAGGAGCGCCAGAGCTGCCGAGTGCAGAGGGGAATCAGATAGGAGCCTCTGGAATGGGTTTACTGGTCGGGAAAACTTGCCCTTGCCGGGTGCCGAGCAGGCCAATCGGGGCGTGTTTTGGTCGCTACAGATGCACAGTTGGTGCACAGTTACGATTTTTCTCTGATTATTTCAGAAACCTTCCATGACGCTGGAAGCCTTGATTTACAAGGCTTGGTGCCTGAGACAGGACTCGAACCTGCACTAGTTTCCCAACCAGATCCTAAGTCTGGCGCGTCTACCAATTCCGCCACTCAGGCATTGAGTGCTGCAACGCGCGCATGATTCCAGACAGTGAGCAGGCTGCAAATGGTTTGTGGCGTTTGTTGGCGAGCTTTTAATCTGCCTGTCGATGGCTGGGCAGGAGCCTAAGGGCAAGCCAGCCGGTGAAGAGAACCATGGTGAGCGGGGCAAGACCGATCTTGAGATTGGGTCCGATCCAGGGGAGCCAGCCGCTTTGATAAATGGTAAGCGCACTGAAATACTTCAACCCAAAAACCCAGCCACCATGCAGGCCGATGCCAGCCCAGAGTGCTCCTGTCTGCATCCTGACGCGAGTGAGCACCCAACCGACAGCGAAGAGTGTGGCGAACTCAGCGAGTAGAAATTGTACATCGCCGAAGCCTTTGGCGATCTGGGTGAGCACGGCAAAACCGCTGGTCCACACGACTTGATCATCGGTGATCTGCCAACCGTCTGGTGGCTTCATGAAATGCACGATGGCGAAGATGAAGGTGGCCCACAAGATGGCGGCCCGCGTGGTCATGGTCCGAAGCAGGAGCCCGAGCAGGAGGCCGCGAAAGAAGAACTCCTCAATGATGCCTGCTCCGAGTGCGGCAGTGATGGGTTCGCTGATTTTGATCCAGCTAGCTTGCGGCTTCAGTTGATAGGCGCCGGCTTTGCAGAAGACAAAACCAAGCAGTAAAAGGAATCCAGCGGCGAGGCTGAATCCGATGAGCCACTGTTTGATGCCTGAACTCAGGGGCCGCCAGGACGGCAGCAATGTGCGGTCGAGTTTCACCCAGCGCAGAAAGGGCCAAATGAAGACGATGGCGCAGATGAGTACGGCTCGATTGAAGTAGCGGGTGAAATGGGCGCGCTGGATTTCTTTGAGGAGCCATTGGCCTAGGCCGCTGCTGCCGAGTGATCCGCTCTTGAGCCAGATGAGGGTGGACTGACCGAGATCGAATAAGGGAGGAGCGAGCAACGCACCGCCGAGCATGACGGCCAGCAGGTAGAGCAGCAGTTTGGGCAATGCTGAGGTGTGGAGCGGCTTGTTGGCTTGCATGGCGGCGATACTAGCGCATCCTGCGCGCTCTCAATGACCAAAAACCAATGTCACGAATGGCACGAACGTCTGGAAGATGGTCGCAAGCAATACATCCGCGCCCACTGGAACTCCCGTGAGTGGATCTTCCGCCTGGCTCACCCCGATGGTGAGGAGTGGATGCCGATGAAACCGACCGTGGAAACGTGGCTGGCTGCGCGTGATGTGCTCTTCCGCAAATATCAACGGAAGCGTCTGCCGCTCAAACATCTGCAAACGGTGGACGCGGCGCTCGAAGCTCTGGGCTGGCGGTTTGACGAACAGGGTCATGCCGTGGAAATTAACGGCGCGAACGACTGAGGTGGGGCGCACAGGGGACTGTACGGACCACTTTACCCGATCTGGGATAGAATGGCGGAGGCGATTTTATCAGCCTGGGCTTCGAGGTATTCGACGTCACGGCCTTCAATGAGGAGGCGGATGAGTGACTCGGTGCCTGAGTAGCGGAGGAGGACGCGGCCGTAGTCGCCGAGTTTTTTCTCGGTCTCTTTGATGATCTTTTGTGCGTCGATCAGCTCAGCGGTGGGCGGCTTCGAGCGCACACGGAGATTGCGCGCGGCTTGAGGGAACTTTTTCAGGCACTTGCGAAGCTGGCTGAGTGGCTCGCCGGTTTCCTTCATGATCTTGAGCACTTGAAGACCCGCGATGAGACCGTCGCCTGTGGTGGCCCAATCTCCGAAGATGATGTGGCCACTCTGTTCACCGCCAAGATTGAGACCGCGACCATGCATTTCTTCCAGCACGTAGCGGTCGCCGACATTGGTGCGGATGACGCGGCCACCGAGGCGGGAGACGAGATCATCAAGCCCGTAGTTACTCATGATGGTGACGGCGAGTGTGTTCTGCTTGAGGGTGCCTTTGCGCAGCATGGACTCGGCGGCGATGGCCATGAGTTCGTCGCCATCCAGAGCAATGGCTTCTTCATCACAAAGGGCGATTCGGTCAGCATCTCCATCATGGGCGATGCCTGCCTGCGCTTGAGATTGGCGGACGAGGCGCTCGAGCTCTTCGCTGTGTGTGCAGCCGCAGGCTTCGTTGATGTTAAAGCCATCTGGCTCGCTGTGGAAGACCTGCACGTCAGCTCCGAGCTGAGATAATGCGGCGGCGCTGGTGTAGGATGATGCGCCATGGGCATTGTCGAGCGCGACTCTCATGCCATCAAGACGGACGCCGCCCATGCTGGCGACGGCGTGTGCGACATAGCGATCCACGCTGTCAGTCATGCGACTGACGCGGCCAATGCCACGGCCCTCAGGACGCGGTGCTTCAGCGCACTCACCGAGTACGATTTTCTCGATGGCGATCTCGGTCTTGTCATTGAGCTTGCGGCCGTTGCCGTGGACGAACTTGATGCCGTTATCCTGGAATGGATTGTGTGAGGCGCTGACGATGACGCCAAAATCGGCTCCGGTTTGAGCCGCAAGCATGGCGACGGTGGGCGTGGGGACCATGCCGACGAGGACGACATCGACTCCAGCAGAGTTCAGCCCAGCGATGAGTGCGGCTTCAAGCATTTCGCCTGAGGCGCGCGTGTCGCGACCGATGATGCAGCGGGGGCGCTCTCCACCTTCACCCGTGCCGCCGAGGACGACGGCGGCTGCCTGCCCGAGTCGCAGGACGAACTCTGGGGTCATGGGATGGCGATTGGCCACGGCGCGGACGCCGTCGGTGCCGAAGTACTGGCGTTTTTCAGACATAGAGCGCGCGTTCTACCGCAGGAGGTGCGGTGTGTCAAAGGCGCGTCGCCCGAGGGACTCGGTCGCCGCCGTATCCGTAGGGCATGTTGGAGCGTGCGGCCTGGGCTTTGATCATGTACCAAAAGAGAAAGGCAAGCACGACGGCGAGCAGCTTTTCCTTCCCGTTCCGGCAGATGAGGTTTTTAAGATGTGCCCAAGTCACGGGTCGGCTCCTCCTCGTTGGTTTCGGTTTTGAGCGTGCCAAAGGTCAGCAGCTCGTTGAGTCGATCTCTGAGTTCTTCAGGCTCCAAGTCATGCTCTAGCTTGCCGCGATAGGCCAGGGAGAGCGCTCCACTTTCCTCACTGACGATGAGAGCGATGGCATCAGTCTCCTCGGTCACACCCATGGCGGCGCGATGGCGCAGGCCGATAGCGCGGTCTCGCACTTCTTTCTGACTGACAGGAAAGACGCAGCCAGCCGCCATGATGCGACCTTGATCAATGATGACGCCGCCATCATGCAGACTGGTCTTCGGGTGGAAGATGGTGGTGATGAGTTCGGTGCTCATGGCGGCATCGATCTCGACACCGGTTTCAGCGAACACTTTGAGGTCAATGCCGCGCTTGAGGGCGAACAGAGCGCCGCAGCGACGGGCGGAAAGCTGCTGCATGGCTTCCATCAAAACATCGAGCGACTCGGGGTCGGGTCGGTTAAAAGAGAAGACTCGGTGGCTGCCCAACTCGGCAAGAACGCGACGCAACTCAGGCTGAAAAAGCACGACGAGTGCGACGGCGAGGAAGACCGAGATGCGCTGGAGAAGCCAGTTGATGACCTCGAGTTCGAGGAGCTGTGAGATCAGCGCGAGACTCAAGAGCA
>CAZOVY010000151.1:0-4902 GCA_964583255.1 uncultured Prosthecobacter sp. | reverse complement strand
GCGCGGGTTCAATTCCCGCCCTCGCCTCCATTCGGGTTCAAATCAAAAATCCGATGCAAATGAAGTCATCATTTTTGACGCTTTAGTTTTAAGACAGTTCTGGCGCGGGGCGGTCTGGTGTGCTAAGCGGTCCAGTTCCCCTGATTGCGGTCGCGCATGTGAGGGGTAGCGTCTCATGACTGATTTTCTTACCCAACTGCCAAGCCTTCTCGCTGCCTTTAAACCCCTGACTCGCCAGGAGGCTGAGCGGCTGGTGGATGATGATTCAGTCCGCGGTCTCGATATTGTCGAAGACGAAGCTCTAGCGGAGGTGCGCTTGGACGATGTGAAGGTCAACACACGCTGGGCTTTGGAAGATGGCCAATGGCGTGGTGATACGGACACGGAGGATGATACACTGCATCAACTGAGTCTTTGCACGGTACTCATTGCGATTCAGCGCCGCGCTGCGCGTGAGCCTGCGCTGATGAAGGAGGAGGTGCTTGAGGAGGCCTTTCAAGTCGTGGTGGAAAGGCGGCTCGCACGTCAACTGACGACCGACGAGGAGGCGTATCTTGGCAAGTTGGACAAGCGCTTTCAGCGTGTGCAGCAGAGTGGCCAAATCTATGATCAGGATATGGTGCGCCTGCACCCGAAGTGGAGCATTCAGAGTGTCGATCCACTGGCGCTATGGCCTGAATCGCCGACGACGCTGCGTGAGTTTTGGGACTATGTGGCGCTGGCACTCTCGGAGAGGTCTCTGACGATTCCGACTTTCTTGCGCGGGTTTGTCGATCTCAATGAGGTGCGTGATCGGCTGCGTGAATGGCGTCAGGAGAGCACGGTGCCTCTGTGGCGCGAGCGCATCCGGCGTGTGTTGCTGGATGATGGGCAAAAGTCGAGTGCCTGGCGCAGAGCATGTGATTTCAGACTGCTTATCACACCTGCTGAAGCGCGCCTTCAGGTGAAGCCTTTGGATGAAGAGAAGTTCCGCTCGGTGAGTGTGACTGAGTTCAACGAGCTGAGTGATGCGCAAGAAAACGGTGCGCTTATCATGAGCGCTGAGGCTGAGTTGCTGCTGCTATCGGTACAATCACAGGTTACGCCGGGACAGGGTGAGGCGTGCCGTTTTGATCTGGAGTCGCATGGCGGCTGGTTGGGCACGCTTTTCCAACAGCCAGCGCTCACGGATCGCTTAGTGACGCTGGATGAGTTGCCTTTTCGTCGGGCACAGGAGCCTATCAAATGGCTGGGTGAGGAGGTGGCTGATTCGATGCAACTGCGGCTCTCTCTGGTGACTCCGGATGGCACGACTGCACCCTTGCCGCTGCGTGTGATGCATGGCGCACAGACGCTCTATTTATCGGAAGATGCACTTTTTGTTGGGCCGCGCTGGTTCCCGGAGGAATCTAAAATCGACGCCACGATTATCATCCCTCTCAATGCGCTGGGCACTCAGGATGGGATCACTTTCCTGGAGAAGATCGGTGTCGATCTGCCGCCGCACATCGCGGGTCGTGTGAAGCATGAGGCTCTGAATGTAGAACTGCGTGCGCACTGCCTCGCACGAGCTGGCACGAGCGGCGCGGAGTTTGCCATTTTCAAAGCAGAAGCGCTGGCTCCTGATGGACGTGTCCGTGAGCGGCTAGGCCCTGCAGGCTGGGAACCCGTGCGGCACCCTGAAGACGCACAAGATACGAGCATCATCTGTCGAGATCGTTCTTCATTGGCTCACACGGATGCGACTTTGAATGAACTGCGGCCTGTGTGGGACAGCGAACAACAAGGCTACCGAGTGCGGTTGACGAAGAACTTCCCTGATCAGTTCAATGCATGGGCCAATCAGTTGCCTGAACGAGTGACATTGGCCACGGATGAGCGACTTCAGACCATCTTGGCTGATCCATTGATCGCCCGAGTGCGGATCGAGGCGTCGCAGACGACCACAATCGACTGGTTCGATCTCAAGATGATCTTTGAGATCGACGGTGCGGATTTGAAACCTGCCGACATTCGTCGCCTCGTCGCGGCAAAGGGCGGCTTTGTGCAGCTCGCGGACGGCACATGGCGGAGGGTGAAACTGGAGCTGACTGAGGAGCAGCAGATCTTGATGGATCAACTCGGCATCGATCTCGACGAGCATGGTGACGAGATGCACCGTCTGCACTGGCGTCAGCTCAGTGGGCAGGCATCCAAGGAAATTATCAATCCGCGCGCTTGGCAAAACATCACACAGCGTATGGAGAAAGCCAAGGTGGACGAACGTCCGGCGGTGCCTGAATCCTTGGGCGTTACACTGCGGCCCTACCAAGAGGAGGGCTTTCATTTCCTAGCCTATCTAAGTCTGAATAAATTTGGTGGCATCCTTGCAGATGACATGGGTTTGGGAAAAACTATCCAGAGCATCACCTGGATCCTCTGGTTACGCTCACGCCACCGCACGGCCTGGCCATGCCTCGTCATTTGCCCGAAATCGGTGCTGGATGTGTGGGCTACCGAATTTGCTAAGGCCGCACCAACGCTGCGGGTGCAAGTGCTGAGAGACAAGGAAGAGCTCGACCTCATGCGCCTGCAGAGCGACTTCGACGTGCTCGTGATGAACTACGCGCAGATGCGCGGTTGCATTGATTTGCTGAATGCCATGAAGTGGCTGGCGGTGATCCTGGACGAAGGACAGCACATCAAAAACCCTGACTCGAAAGCTGCCAAGGCGGCGCGTCAGCTCCAGTCTGAAAACCGGCTCGTGCTCACGGGCACACCTTTGGAAAACCGACTACTGGATCTCTGGAGTCTCATGACCTTTGCCACACCAGGTGCGCTCGGAGATCGCGGCTACTTCACGCGGAATTTTGATCGACGTAAAGATGGTCAGGCCAGTGATCGCCTCGGTGCGCGCTTGCGCCCCTTCATGCTGCGCCGCACGAAATCCCAGGTGGCAAAGGATCTGCCTTCCCGCAGCGAGGAGGCCATGCTCTGCGAAATGAGCAGTGCGCAGGAAAAAATGTATCGTGAGGAACTCGCCCGCGCTCAGCAAATGGTCCTGACCTCCAGCGGCTTCGAGGTGCTCACACGGAAGCGCTTCGCTATCCTTCAGGCGCTGACCCGGTTGCGCCAGATTTGCTGTCACCCGAACCTCATCGATAAAAGCGGTAAAGAGCACGAAAGCGCCAAGCTGACCGCCACGCTGGAGCTGATCGAAGAACTCCACGCTGAAGGCCACAAGGTGCTTCTCTTTAGCCAATTCGTCACCATGCTGGAGATCATTCGTGATCGGCTGACGGAGATGAAGGTACCCTACTATTGGCTCACTGGCAGCACGAACAACCGCGCTGAAGTCGTCGAGCAGTTCCAGAATGACGCCGACGCCTGCGTCTTCCTGCTCTCCCTGAAAGCCGGCGGTAGTGGACTCAATCTCACCGCCGCGAGCTACGTCATCCTTTACGACCCGTGGTGGAATCCAGCCGTCGAAGCCCAGGCGATCGACCGTGCTCACCGTATCGGCCAGACCCAGCCGGTCATGGCCTATCGAATGATCACGAAGAATACCATCGAAGAAAAGATCATGCTCTTGCAGCAGAAGAAGCAGCTCATGTCAGCCAATGTTCTTGGCGAAGGCGGCTTTGCGCGGACCCTTGAAAAGACCGACTTCGAGTTCCTTTTTGGGCTGGAAGCTGAGGAAAAGGAACGCAATGAAGACTAGGCCTGTTACTTGGCAGAATTGAGCGTTTAAAAGTCCGAAATGTAGCTGTTAGCGAAACTTTGTGAATTCGGAAATAATCTTTGACATGAAGGTCGAACCACCTAGCTTCGCCTCCACTTTTTCGGGAATTGGCCGGGGTGTACTCTTCCGTGATGCTTGTCATTACGTGTCGTTTGTGCCTCGGTTTTCTTTTCGAAAGAGGAGGAGATTCCTTTGTGAATCGCCGCCGGTTAAAGCTGTTGTAGCTCAGTGGTAGAGCACGTCCTTGGTAAGGACGAGGTCGAGGGTTCAATCCCCTTCAACAGCTCCAGCGATGATTTGCCATGGTTTTCTCCGTTACACGACAAACGAACAAGACAGTCCCAAGCGCAATAAAATCATCCCAACATGGCTAAAGAAGCATTCCAACGCAACAAGCCGCACGTCAACATCGGCACTATCGGTCACGTTGACCACGGCAAAACCACACTCACCGCTGCAATTACCTCAACCCTCGCGACCAAGGGTTTTGCAGAAGCGAAGAAGTATGATGAAATCGACGCCGCCCCTGAAGAAAAGGCGCGCGGTATTACCATCAATACCGCTCACGTCGAGTACCAAACAGAGAATCGCCACTACGCCCACGTGGACTGTCCTGGACACGCTGACTATGTGAAAAACATGATCACCGGTGCTGCCCAGATGGACGGTGCTATTCTTGTTTGCTCCGCTGCTGACGGCCCAATGCCACAGACTCGTGAGCACATCCTGCTTGCTCGTCAGGTCGGTGTGCCGGCCGTCGTGGTCTTCCTGAACAAGGTGGACATGGTGGACGATCCAGAACTCCTCGACCTCGTCGAAATGGAAGTTCGTGACCTCCTCTCCAAATATGAATTCCCAGGTGATGACATCCCGATCGTCAAGGGTTCTGCCCTCAAAGCACTCGAAGGTGATCCTGAGCAGCGCGCCAATATCTTCAAACTCATGGACGCTGTGGATGCTTACATCCCGCTCCCAGAGCGCCCGATCGATCAGGATTTCCTGATGCCAGTGGAAGACGTGTTCGCTATCGAAGGTCGCGGTACCGTCTGCACAGGCCGTATCGAGCGTGGTATCTGCAAGAAAATGTCTGAAGTCGAAATCATCGGCATTCGTGACACCGTCAAGACCACCGTCACTGACATTGAAATGTTCCGCAAGCTGCTCGACGAAGGTCGTGCTGGCGACAACGTGGGTCTCCTCCT
>CAZOVY010000150.1:0-5264 GCA_964583255.1 uncultured Prosthecobacter sp. | reverse complement strand
GCGGCGCGGCGCTGTGCGGAGATTCGCCGCATGGATGGCGAGCTATGGCCTGGCTTTGGCGAGGTGCCAGCACGCAAGGCGCATTGCTACGGGGATAAGACATGGCCGGTAGGACTCGCGGAGGCGCAGGCAGTCGCGAATCTTATCCTCGTGGAAGGTGTGGGCGATTTTCTGGCGGCTCATGCGGTGATAGATGGCGAAGGCCGAGGCGCTGATGTGGCGGCGCTGTGCTGTCTGGGCGCGGCGGTTAGATTGACGCAAGAGGTAGCGCAACGGCTGGCAGGAAAGCGCGTGCGGATCATTCCTCAGATGGATGAACCGGGCCAGAAGGCGGCGCGTCTCTGGGCGCGAAGTCTGCAAGATGCTGGCGCGGTGGTGGATGGCTACTCACTGGCGGGAATCCATGATGAGGCAGGCCAGCTCATCAAAGACTTGGGCGATGTGTTCGCAAAGGCGAGTGCGGCAAGTCTGCGGGTGAATCCTCAACTGATGGAGGTTTGCCCATGAGTGCGACAACGACGAAGGGCAAGCGCGCCGGGCCGTATGAGGTGCTGAGCGATGAAGAGAAGGCAGTGGAGGGCGAAGCGGCAAACAAGGCTTTCCATCCTCCATCACTGGAGAGTGGAAATGGAAAGAAGAAAGGCCGCGAGGCGGAGGCTATCGCGCCGCCGTATGAGTTGTTAGACGTGCGGGCTTTGCTCTCTTATGTGGAACAGCCGGGGGAGGTGCTGTGCGGTGATGCCGTGCTGGAGGTGGGAGAGTTCGCGATGCTGTTCGGTTTCCCATCGGTGGGGAAAAGCTGGGCCATCATGGACTTGATGGCAAAGGCGGCATGGGGGCGCGGGCGCTGGCTTGGGCATGAGATCAAATGCCCGTTTGCTACGCTGTGGATCGGTGATGAAAACAACAAGCGCCGTCTCTCGAATCAACTCAAGTCATTGCACGCGGCGGGGTTGCTGCCGGATGATTTCGAGAAGTGGATTTTCATTACCGATGTGCCGGAGACGATGGACGTGGGAGACCCCGCCTTTGTGGCGCATACGCGGCGGATCGTGGAAGAAAGAGGAATCAAGCTGGTGATTCTGGACACGGTTTCGAGTGCGGTGGTGGATGAGACGGCGAAGGATTTCTCATTCATGTTTCGCGGCATGAAGGCGATCAACTACGGGCTGCCGGTGCGCCCTTGCTGGTTGCTGGTGCATCATCGCCGCAAACCCAAGAGTGAGGACACGGAGGGCAATGGGCGATTGCACGCAATCAGCGGGCATCAAGTCTTGAGGCGCAAACCGCGAACGATCATTGAGCTGGAACGTGTGACTGAGCAATCAGGAGACAGGCGCGTGGTGGCAACACTGCTCAAGAACTCCAACGGCAAGAGCGAGGGGGCGAAGCAAGCCTTGCAGCAATCGGACAAAGGCTTTGATGAGATCGAGAACTTTGATTTCTCAGAATGTGCGGGCGGTGGTGGCGCGGGCGGACACAATGAGAAGGTCACAGAGAAAAACATTCGCGAGTTGTTCGACAATGGCCGCGTGCGCTACGCGAGAGGCGAGGCAGTGCGACGGCTGATGAAGCTGGCGGAGTGCAAAGACAAGGCGGCGTATGCTGCTCTTGCAGGCAATGGCCGGTTTGCTCATCTGCTCAAGATCGAGGGAAAAGAAATCGGGATGGAAGCCGCGCCATGGGAGGAGGCTGAGGTGTGATGGTGTGAGGCTCCACAGTGACGAGAACGAATCAACCTTGTCATCAGAGACGTGGGCAACTATACCTTTCACATTACCACCTCGCGAATATGCTCCTCTTAATTGTCATTATCTGGTTCACCTACCGCCTCACGCGCGAAGCTTTCAACTATGGAAAAGGGACGGCATTGGAAAGCTCTCGCGGATTCTGGTTTCTACTGCTTCAGGCATGTGTGTGGACAGGACTTATTGCAGCGTTCAAGCAGATGGAAATGAATCCTCAATCGCGTGTTGGCGAATATTTCATGTCTGCGATACCGGGAAGCTTATTGATGATCGTGATCTCGATGATACCTGCGGGAATTGGATGGCTGATAGGAAGGATGCAACAGAAGAGACTCAAGAAGCAATGAGCGAGCCACAGTCGCCTGAACTGACTTAGCGTTATTTGATTTGTGGTTAGCGGTAAATCGCGTGCGTGCCGATGTCCACGCTGATGCAGTCGGAGCCGTCGAGGTAGAACACGGCTCGTAAGTCTCCCTCAATCCAAACGGAATGGATGGTGCAACCAGAGCGAGCGGATAAGCTGGCTATTTTGTGCGTTCGCAGGCGTGGATCAAAGGGGTTCTCTTTGAAGATGGGCCATGCACGCCGGGCGGATGCCTGCTGGCGTTCGGTGAGCTTGGCATACGAGCGCCAAAACTGCGGCGTGGCACGGTAGCGATAGGCCATTAGACAGGCGGGAACTGAAAGTGAGCGTCTTCGATGTCGATCAATTCGCCGCGCTTGGCTTCCTTCATTCCTTGCAGGAAGGATTCAGGAATCATGTTTTCCTCAAGCTCGTGGACGCGAAGAAAGACCATCTGCCTTTCCTGTGCGGGAAGGCTTTCGATTTCGGCGATGACTTGGGTAGCTGTCATGCTCCAAAGATATGCACTGGATGACGCGGAGCAACGGGGATGTTTCAGGATAACTGGGAGGCAACGGCGGGCGTGATTCCATCCAAAGCGATCACTGGGGAGAGTGAATGGAAAGAAGAATGACCGCGCTGCATGGATGGCGTGGTTGTGGGTGTATTCAAATAATCACTCCAGCGAAACTGAACGAGAAACCAAGGCAGGCGGGTGAAAATGAGGCGGCACGACTGTATTGCAATAATCTATTGATTAATTGAATACAGTTGGTATTGTGGAACAATTCCAAACAATACCACCATGAAACTGATTCCAGCCGCCATCCTCGTTCGAGTCTCCACCAACAAGCAGGAAACACAGCGCCAGAAGCACGAGCTAAAGGCCGTGGCAGAGGCGAAGGGCTGGGAGGTCGTGGAAGTCTGCGAGGAGACGATTTCAGGCAGTGCCGACAAGGACAAGCGGCCCGGCCTGATGAGGATCGAGGAACTGGCGCAGGCGGGCAAAATCAAAAAGGTGCTCGTGCATGAGATTTCACGCATCGCGAGACGGCCAAGCGTGGCTCACACCTTCGTGGAGACTCTGGAGCAGTGCGGCGTTTCCCTCTACTGGCACGCGCACAGCATCGAAACACTGCTCACGAACGGGAAGCGCAATCCAGCGGCAGCTATCATGCTGGCCTTGCTGGCCGAGATGGCGAGGGCTGAGAAAGAAACGCTCGTGGAGCGCATCAAGAGCGGGCTGGATGAAGCGCGGCGTAAAGGCGTGAAGCTGGGCAGGCCGGAAGGTTCTAGCCTTGAGGCAGCGGAACTCATCGGCAAGCACACGGATATTGTCCGCGCCTTGAAGGCAGGCCAGAGCGTGCGCAATGCGGCCAAGATCACGGGCAAAGGTGCAAGCACGGTGCAACGGGTGAAAGCAGCGCTGGCAGCGTGAGGGGCGATTCTGAGCGGCGGGCGGGAGAGATGGAAAGAATCTCTGCGATCATGGCCGGGAAGATATGAACGGCGGTAGTGTCAACGTGTGAGGCTGTAGTATCAAAAAGTGGGAACGCTCGGCGGGGCCATGCTGCGGTAACATAAAAGTAGCAGCGCCAGCTATACGACAACTCAAGTCAGAGCGGGCCATCTATCCCGCCTGATGCTGTGGAGCAGTTCAACATGGCATTGCACCATCGGGCGCTGTTCAGAGTGCCTTAGAATGGATTTCAGGGCGGGAAAAATCCCGCATTGTGCGCCCATCAAAGCACAGGCATCGAAGCGGCGGCCTTGCTGAGAGCTTCCTCGCCTACGGTGGTGTAGAGTTCGGACATCTGCGCCGATTCGTGGCCGATGAGCTTTTGCACCACGGCGGCGGGAATGCCTGCTTCCTTGAGCAGAGTAACAGCAGTGTGCCTCAAACAGTGAAAAGAAAGGCTTTCGGATTCATGGCGACCACCGCGCCCCTCGCCGGTGGTGGTGCGATGGCTTTTCTTCTTCCGAAGGCCAGCGAGGGCGAGAAGATCGGCGAACTGATTCGAGAGCGTGCCGCTTTTGCCCTGCTTCTCCACGATGGCACAGGCGCGGCTATGCAGTGGCGCGAGATCGGGCCGAATATCTGGCGCTGGTAGTGTGTCGATATGTTCGCGGAGAGGCGCGGCCATAGGAATGAGGAGCGGCGCTCCTGTCTTTTGGGTGATGAGTCGAATCTCGTTCCTGTCGAGATCGAGATTCGCCCAGGTGAGGCGGGCAATGTCTCCGATGCGCTGGCCGGTGTAGAGGCCGAAGAAGATCATGGAGCGCCATTCATCATCGGTGTGGGCAAGCACGGCGCGGATCTGCTCAAGAGTGAAAGGACGGCGGCGCTTTCGCTCGTGGGCCTTCCCCTTCACCGTCTCCACGAACTCCGAAGGATCATCCACGATGTAGCCATCACGCTTAGCAGCACGGAAAAGCATCTTCACCACTTTGAGGTGATGATTCGCGGCCTTCGCCGAAAGGCTTTCGATGAGCGCATTTCTGAAAATGACAATGTGCTCCTTGGTGATCATGGAAAGCTCATCATCTGCCAGCGGTCCTATCTCCTTGAGAAACTTGGTGGTGCTGTTCGCATAAAAGACCTGCGTGGCCTTGGCTGTGCCTTGCTTCTCGCGAAGCCAGCTCGTCACGAATGCGCGCACGGATGAGCTGGGCAAGACTTCGCCAGTGATTTCAGCATGGAGCCGTGAGAGCACGCGGCGGGCCTGCGTGGCTGTGCGCCTGCCCTTTGCAGCGGCCTCGTATTCGTCGGCGAGTTTGAGCGCGGCTTTGCGTTCGGTGGTTCGGGTGGAGGCATTCCGCCAGCGGCCATCCTTGTCGGAGTAACGCGCATACCAGAACTGACTCTTTGGGTGCTTCCAGATTGATGCCATGAGGTAAGACAAGGAGTAAGACAAGCGCAGATGATTTCAACAACTACGATGACGCTGGAAGCCTTGATTTTCCAAGAAAGTTGGAAGTCAGAAAGGGGGCAGTCGAAACAGGGGTTCGACTCCCCTCGCCTCCACCACCTTGATTTCCAAGGTGGTGGCAACGGTTAAGTGAGACACAGGCTAAGACATGGCTCGGCACATCTTGCTAGATGCAGCTTTTCTTCCTCTGAGGTGCGCTAGAATGTTGGACCAGGAGATAAGGGAATAAGCAGCATGAAAACA
>CAZOVY010000149.1:0-5277 GCA_964583255.1 uncultured Prosthecobacter sp. | reverse complement strand
ATTCGTCATTCGTCATTCGTCATTCGTCATTCGTCATTCGTCATTCGTCATTCGGATATTGTCATTATCACTCCTCCCATGTCCGCGCCACACGCTCGATGCTCTGCGCCTTCCCCGTGGCAGGGTCCAGCGTGATCAGCACGCCATTCACCCGCACAGCTCCCGTGCCCACGCCAAACTTAGTCGGCAGCGCGGTGATGAAACGAGTCAGCACCGGCTCGATCTGACTGCCGATCACCGAGTCCAGCGGACCGCACATGCCAGCATCACTTTGGAAAGCGGTGCCCTTTGGCAAAATACGCTCATCTGCCGTAGGCACATGCGTGTGCGTGCCCACGACGGCGCTCACCAGCCCGTCCAGATGCCAGCCCATCGCGACTTTTTCACTCGTGGCCTCCGCATGGAAATCGACAAAGATCACCGGTGTCTCCAAGCGCATTTCAGCCACCGCTTTGAGCACGGCGGGGAAGGGATTTTCCATGCCCTCTTTCATGAAGGTGCGGCCCTGGAGATTGATGACGCCGACCTTGCACTTCTTCGTCTGCAAAACCAGCGTCCCCTGCCCCGGCGCACCTTCAGGGTAATTGATCGGGCGCAGCAGGCGCGGCTCTTCCTTCATGAAAGGCACGATCTCCTTTTGATCCCAAATGTGGTCGCCCGTGGTGATCACCGCCGCTCCGGCGCGCATGAGACCAATGGCGATCCTCGGCGTGATGCCGCGCCCACCCGCCGCGTTCTCTCCATTGACGATGATGAAGTCCGCCTTCAGCTCGTCTTTCAGGATCGGCAGCAGCGCCGCGACCGCCTTTCTGCCCGGCTCACCGACCACGTCTCCGAGGAAAAGAATGCGGAATGTGTCCGGCGCAGGTTCGGTAGCAGATTCAGACGTCATCCCGCCACATAGGGGAAAGCGCCCCGCGTGGCAAGTGCCGTGTGGACTCAGAGCTTACGCATGAAATGAGCGTGCAAATCTGGATCGCCGCTTTTGTGGCATGAATTACAAAATTTTCAGAATGAACCCCCTCTCTACAGACCTGTTCATCATGCTAATCTTGTGAATCCTGTAACTCATTCACAGCTCTCTCTGGGAGCGTGAATCCTGGTGCGGCCTTGCGGGTTGCGTTCTCCGAGTGCTGTGCTTGGATGCGCGCCTCAGAAACGCATCCTATGTCCGCCCATTCCCCCCACTCGTCCGAGCATTCGGGTTCCTCCATTTGGTCCCTGCTGAATATCATCATCGCCGTCGCCATCGGTGGCTTCACTCTCATCTTTGCTGGCACGCTTTTTATTGGCGCTGTCGAACAGAGTGCTGGCTTGGTAAAAGAAGCCCCGGCTGCTGCGCCTGCCGCTGCCGCCACCGCCGCCCCTGCCGCAGGTGCTCCGAGCACCGCCATCGCCGAGATCACCATCAAGCCAGACCTCGCCAATCCGCTGGCCTATGACACCAAGGAATTCAAAGTCAAAGCGGGTCAGAAAGTGAAGCTCACTTTCAATAACACCCACCCTGCCGTGCCACAGCCGCATAACATCGTCATCGCCAAGGCAGGCAGTAAGGACAAACTGCTCGGACTGGCCATGGCCATGGCCACTGCTCCAGATGGCATGGCCAAGAGTTTTATACCTGAGTCTACCGACATCCTTTTCCACACCAAGCTGCTCCAGCCAAACACGAGCGAGACACTGGAGTTCACCGCCCCTGCTGCTGGCGAGTATCCATACATTTGCACCTTCCCAGGTCACGGCATCATCATGAATGGCATCATGAAGGTCGAGTAAGGCTCGCTGTCTTCACTTTCTCAAAAGCCCGAGTTCATGCTCGGGCTTTTTTTGTGTCCGCACCACGCCGCTCACGGGACAGCTACACAAAATCCAACCCCAGATCCAGCGCACGCGCAGAGTGCGTCAGAGCACCCACAGAGATCGCATTCACACCCGTCGCCGCCACATCTCGGATCGTGTCGAGCGTGATGCCGCCGCTAGCCTCCAGCCACAGACGACCTGCATTCATCTTCACCGCCTCGCGCAGTTTCTCGCAGCCCATGTTGTCCAGCAGCAGCATGTCCACACCACGTAGTTTTAAAAAGCGCGCCATCTGCTCCAGCGTATCGCATTCGAGCTGGATACGCGTGCTCGGGCGCTCAGCGCGGACACGATCAACCGCGGTCTGAAGCTGCTCGGAGCTGCCATGCGCGGCGATGTGGTTGTCCTTCACCATCACCTGATCATAGAGGCCCATGCGATGGTTCGTGCCACCGCCTGCTTTGACCGCTGCCTTTTCCAGCAGCCGCCAGCCCGGCGTTGTCTTCCGCGTGTCCCAGACCTGCACGGGATGCGGCTTCACCGCCTCCACATAGCGCCGTGTCTGCGTGGCCACACCGCAGAGTCGCTGGAGAAAGTTCAGCGCAGTCCGCTCCCCCGTCAGGATCGCCCGGGTCGGCCCGCTGATCTCCATCAGAACATCGCCCCTCACAAAAGCCTCTCCATCCGACTTCAGCGCGTGTGCTTCCACGCGGGCATCCATCAGGGCAAACACGCGCACCGCGATCTCAGCTCCCGACATCACACCCGGCTCACGCGCCACGATCACCGCCCGTGCCACCGAATCCTCCGGCACAAAGTAAGTCGCCGTCACATCACCCGTGCCGACGTCTTCAACGATGGCGGCATGGATCAGTTGTTCAGTGGTGAGGTCCAAGGGTGAGAGAGCTTTCTGGGGCTGCATGTCTCGTTGGTAACATCAAGCCAAGCCCGCCGCCAGACGGAGTTTATCGTTGTTGACGGTCGTTGAGGGTCGCCCCGCGAGCGTTGACGATGGCTTCCAGTTTAGCCGCAGAGTTTTTGAACCGCTAATAGGACACTGACAAGACGCTAATCCCAAACCCACTCTGTCTTTGTGCTCCTTGCGTTCCTTGCGGCCTTAAGTCCAGTTTCCCAAATCTCTGTTTCCTCCGTTTCCTCCCGTGAACATTCAGGTTCTGTGACGGGGAGTTGTAAACAGGAGAGAACAGAGAGAAGAGAGGGCTTTGCATGAGGTCTTGAGTTTACATCTGAGACGGACGGCGAATCTTGATGGTGTCGTGGCTCCCCAAGTCTCTAAAAACTGGAATCTTGCCATTTGAAACACCTGACGCCTGCTATGCACGGAAAACAGAGAGCCCTGCAACCGTTTGCAGGTTGCAGGGCCGTTGTTCTGATCGCGAGCTAGTGGGCTTCAGCCAGTGCGGCGGGTTGAATCAGGTGCAGCCGCGCAGCACGAAGAAAATGAGCAAGATGGGAATGGGGATTCCGATCAGCCACAGGAGCGCCCAGCCAATTTTGCCAGCTTCGTGTTTGCGAGTCGTTGGTGTTTTCATGATCGTTTGGTTGCTTGGTTATGAGTCGTTTTGCAGTGATCCTGCGACCAAAGGATCTCAGCCGCAGGAGTTGCGCCGCTTGTTAGACGCCAGCCCCGGCCAGGCTCTTGGTTGGGTAGGTCACGCGCGCGGCGGCCTGGCTTTCTCTAAACGTGGGCGTATTAACCGTTGTTGTGGACGGCTCGTTGTCCTTGTGCCGCTTGGGTGTCGTCGCTTCACCGGTGGAGCAGATGTCCTGCGCTCCGGCATGAGTGAAGATGTCCGAGGCGCGGGTAATTTCCTCAGAGTTCTCAGTATGAACGGAGATCAGGATGTTGCCTTCCTGGAGCCTGCCTTCATAACGTTTAGCTTCGAGTTCGGGGATGCCCATGCCGATCAAGCCGCCGGCGATGCCGCCGACTGTCGCGCCGATGGCGGCACCGCTGAGCGCTGCCATGATGGGACCGGCGGCGATGAAGGGGCCGAACCCCGGAATAGCCAGCGCACCGATCCCGGCGATCCAGCCGAGTGCACCGCCGATGACACCACCTGTGCCGACACCCGTGACAGTGCCCTCAGGAGCTTTGGTGTTCTTCTCATGGGCGAATTCATGGCTGGTGCCTTTGTCAGCAAACAGCGCGGAGATGTCGTTGTTGGAGAAGTTGGCGGATTTGAGCTGATCGACGATTTGGTCAGCTTGGAGGCGTGAGGTGGCGATGCAGAAAATAGATTTTTTGGACATAATGATTGGGCTTTCTTGGATTTGGTTTGGTTAAAGAGCTTGAATTAATTGCTGGTGGTCTTGATCTGGACTTCCAATTGGTTGGCCACATTCTCGGCACGGGCGATTCGGTTGGCGATCTCGCCAATGAGTCGTTTCTCATCCGCATTGTTGACTGGTCCGCGGAGGGTGACTTTGCCGGCGTTGGTGATGATTTTCACATTCTGGGCATTCACAGACATGTTTTCTCCGGCGATGATCTCTTTGCGAATTTGCGCTGTGGTGTCGATGTCAGCTTGGTTGTTGCCCTGATCGATGGGCGTGAGTGTCGCGGCATCACGGTCACGCATATTGCGCTTCGTATTGTCCGGCTGATTGGCCGCGCTGACGGTGGAGTTGGAACTGAGTTCTTTGGCCTTGGCGAGGTGAGTTTTGAGCGTGGGTAGCATTTGACCAGCCCACATCTTCAGATCGTTGTCCTTAGCTTCCTGTGAGGACTCTTCGAAGTTGCTCACGCTTTTCTTGTGGCCACTCACGATCGTGGCGAGGAATTCTTTATCGAAGTCCGTGCCGCTTTCCTTTTCTAGCTTCTGATAGGTCTCAGCTTGCTCAGGGTCGATCACCGTGGAGAGCTCGACGCCTTTGGTTGCAGCCAGCTTGGCCAGTTCTTCGTTGGTCTTGGTGTGCTCGGTGACGAGCATCTCAGCAAAGGCCTTGATGTCGGCACGTCCGGTTTTTTTCACGCCGAAACCGGCGATCTTCACCAGCCCCGTGCCAGCGGCGGCTTCGTGCTTGATGAATTTCACGTCGGATGCAACGAGGGTGTCTTTATCGGCTGCCAGTCCTTGAGTGGCGAGCATCACCATACCGCACAAGGCGAGGGTGGCGGTGGAGAGGCTGCTGATTGATTGGGTTTTCATGGGTGTGTTTGGTTCTGATGACGTCGGTTGTTTGTCATCGGCATCAGGCTAGCCACCGCATGCTGCATCAGCCATGGGGTCTAACCCGACTCATGTTTCAATCCCTTGTTGTTTTGAAGGGGGGGCTTTGCCAGCTGTGAATCGCAAGATGGGTGCGGACGCGGAGATCAGCTTACACCATCAGAAGAGAATGCGGTCAGGTGATTCAAATGGCGGAACTCTAAAAACTCAGAAACCACTAACCACTAACCTGCGGCAGTCGGCTCATCCGCCGTATGACATGTGGCCAGAGCAGTCCACCCCC
>CAZOVY010000148.1:0-5530 GCA_964583255.1 uncultured Prosthecobacter sp. | reverse complement strand
TGCCAAACCGGGTGTCAGGCTTGTCGATGCCGTAAAAATTCATGGAGTCGTGCCAGCTCATGCGCGGAATTTTGTATGGGATGGTCCCGTGTCCGGCCGCCACCATGGCCGCATTCAAAATGCCGTCAAGCTGACCGCGGCTGTCGGCGACATGCAGACCGCTTTCACCGATGCCGCCGCGCGCACCCTGCCCGATTTCACCGAACTCGGCGCAGGTGATATCAGTGGCATGACCCTCACCCCAGGTCTCTACAAATGGAGCAGTTCCGTGGGCATCACCAACGGGGTGACACTCACTGGTGGCGCGGAGGATGTCTGGATCTTTCAGATCGCCGCCGATCTAACGGTGGCGAGCGGTGCCATCGTCACGCTGGCCGGCGGTGCCCAGGCTAAGAACGTCTTCTGGCAGGTATCCGGCCAGACCACCCTGAACACGTCTGCACAGTTCAAGGGTATCATTCTGTGCCAAACCCTGATTGCTCTGAAAACAGGTGCCACGCTTAATGGGCGTGCCATGGCCCAAACCGCAGTCACATTGGAGCAGAATGCCGTGACCCAACCTTGAGCCTGAAAGGGGAGCGGGTAGAGTCTCGCGGCCGTTTTCAAGATCGTCCGTTATGGGTTCTCCCCCTACTCTGGTCCGCACGCTCCGTGTTCGGCACACCGTTCCCAGAATCCTAGCACACGCTCAGGCGTGAACGACGCATTCAGATGTTTAGCCAGTTGCCTATTTCCCCAAAATCCGGATTCCAGCCAACCACATGCGGCCTATTTCACGCAAGGCTACTTCACCTGCAAGGGATGCATGAGGTAGGCGATGAGGTCGCGGATCTGATCGGGCTGGAAGGTGAGGAGCAGACCCTCGGGCATCATGGACATGGGGGAGGTTTCGGTTTTGGTGATGTCGCTGCGGTCAAGGGTCAAGGACTCGGTCAAGGTACGGAGCGTCAAGGTTCGTGCGTTGGACTCGGCGATGACGCCGCTGAGCACGCGGCCATCTTTGAGGGTGAGAAGGCTCATGCGGAAGTCGGCAGTGACCACGCCGCTGGGATCGGCGATGTTTTCTAGCAGGTAGTCGATGTTGGCACGGCCTGAGCCGGTGAGGTCGGGGCCGATCTTGCCGCCCTGACCATACATGACATGGCAGGCACCACAGACGGCGGTGAAGAGCACGCGGCCCTGGCTGAGATTGGCCTTCGCCAGCGTGGCGGCATCGAGCTGCTTTTTGACCTTTTCGATGAGTTGCTTTTTGTCGGCGGGGGACTCGCGGAGTTCGCCCCAAACTTCGGTGAGCTTGTTGGTGAGGTCTTTGTTTTCAAAAGCGCGGATCTGGCGGGCGTGGAAGGCGCTGACTTCGCTGCGGGCGATCTGGCCTTTGCCCATGCTTTCGAGCATCGCGGCGGCCCACACGGGACGGGAGACGAGGGCATCGAGCACGGCAGGGCGGTCGGTGCTGGAGAACTTGCGGTAGTCCTTCACGAGCCGCTGGCCGATGGCCGGATCATCAAACAGCGTCAGCCCACGCACGGCGGCGACATTGAGCCCGCGCACCTCAAGCAAGGACTCGCACAGCGCGCGGAGATCGGCGGGGCGGGCGTCAATGAGGGTCTTCAAAGCGGCCTCGCGGGTGGGCAGGTCGGCCTGGTCATCGAGCACGGTCTTCTTCACGTCATCGAGTGCTCGGCCATCGCCAAAGAGGATGGAGAGGTCGCGGATGAGATTGGCGTAGCCCGAATCTCCAGATTCGGGTTTTTTAGCGTAGCCTGGCTCTCCAGAGCTGGGTTTCTTGGAGTTGGCGGTGTTCGAAGAAGCTCGGCTCTGGAGAGCCAAGCTACGGAACTTGTCCCAGGCCTCGGGTTTCGGCACCTTGCGCAGACCTTTGAAGGCTTCGGACATGCCTTCGAGAATGGCTTGGCGCATTGTAGTTCCGGCTTCAGCCGGTTCGTTGACGTTTCCAGAACCGCCTGAAGGCGGGACTACAAAACTCTGAAGCAGCGCGTTCAGAGACTCCTGCTGCGTGGCGAGACTGCGGGTGAGCCACTTCAGCGTCTGCGGCCAAGTGCAATGCTGGGCAATTTTCACCAGTGCCGCGGGATCATGCTTCGCCAGCGGGCTGATACCAAACCAGACCATGGAAGGCAGGAACGAATCTTCGGCATACTCCGCGTGCTTTAGCAGCTCGATGGCAAGCGCGGCGCGGCTCTTCAAAGGCAGGCGCTGAAGAGTGCTCGCCAGCGTGAGATGAACGAGGCTGGAAGTGTCATTGCAGGCGAGATTGAGCAAGGTATCGGCATCCTGGGTTTCCAGAATCGCCTGCGGATGCTGTGCGCCTGTGATGAGGTCGATGGGCCAGAACTGCGTCAGCTCACGGATCGCCAGCACGCGCTGATGTTCATCACCTTTGAGGTCAGCTTTCGGCCACGGCTTCCGCCATGCGAAGGGCGTCGCAGGCTTCTTCGCATCGCCATAGCTGATGCGGAAGATCCTCCCACTGGTGCGATGCACGCCGGTGCTGTCGTGGCATTCGCCGGTGTCGCTCCAGTCGAGAATAAAACCGCTGCCGTCGGGGCCGGTGCTGATTTCGATACCGCGGAACCAGAGATCATCGCTGAGGAAGACATCGGGTTCGTGCTTGCCGACGTAGCCGCTGCCGTTGCGCTCCAGACGCTCCACATTGGCGCGGCGACCATGCATGTTCAGCGTGAAGAGTTTGTTGCGGTATTGGTTGGGCCATTGATCGCCCTGATAGATCATCATGCCGATGTGGGCATGGCCGCCGCCGAAGTTGTTTGCCTTGCCATCGCGACTGTCTGACCATTTGCCGCTGCGGTCGTAGTGGTAGTGGTCGGCGATGGTGTCGAGCTTCTCATAGACGAAGGGATTGTTCGTGCTGGAGTCCACTAGATGCGCGCCGGGGATGAGATGCCAGAGATGGCCGGTGACGGTGTTGATGAAGAACATCTCGCCATTGGCATCCCAATCATGACCCCAGGGATTCGTGGTGCCGTGCGTCAGCACCTCGACGATTTTCCGTTCGGGATGGAAGCGCCAGATGCCGCCCTTCATCGGGATGCGCTGGTCATCCGGCGTGCCGGGCACACCGAGCAGGCCGGGGCAGGAATGCCCGCAGCGTCCGTAAAGCCAGCCGTCAGGACCCCAGCGCAGACCATTGGCAAAGTTGTGGTAGTTGTCCTTGGCCACGGTGAAGCCGTCGATCATCACTTGCGGCGGACCGTCGGGGATGTCGTCGCCATTGGCATCGGGGATGAAGAGCACCTGCGGCGGGCACATGAGCCACACGCCACCGCGCCCGACCTCCACACTGGTGAGCATCTGCACGTCGTCAGTGAAGACCTTGCGAGTTTCCGCCACACCGTCCCAGTCCTTGTCTTCGAGGATGATGACGCGGTCCTTCAGGCCGAGATCGAAGCGCTTCGCACGCTCCGCATAAGTGTAGTTCTCCGCCACCCACATGCGGCCCTTGTGATCCCATGCCATGGCGATAGGATTCTGCACATCTGGTTCGGCAGCAAAAAGCGTGGCTTTAAAACCAGGCGGTAGTTTGAGCGACTTCAGCGCGTCTTGAGGAGACATCGGCTCCGGATCACCCGGCTCACTATTGTAGAGAGCCGGGAAGTCAGCCTGGGCGCACTGCGCCAGAAAAATAAGCAGCAGGGCGATACGCATGAGAGAAGGTTCAGTTCATTTACTTCGAGTGAAGTAAACGCGCTGTAAGTCGCGCAGTGATTAGAGCTTTGTGTAGCCGACGCTTTCGCAAGGCATGTCCCAGAGCTTCTTCAATTCAGCGTCGAGCTTAGTGATGCTGAAGCTCACGCCAGCCATCTCCTGACAGGTGACGATGTTGTCCACGATGGTCTGATGTACCTTGAGGCCACGGGCTTCGAGGATCGGTTTCGCAGCACGCAGCATGATGAGTAGCTCCATCATGTGGGTGGAGCCGAGGCTGTTCACAAAGAAGACGATTTCATCACCTGCATTGAGCGGCAGGTCATCGGCGAAAAGGAGGTCGAGGATCTTTGGGGCGAGTTCATCCGCCGTACACATGGGGATCAGGCCGACGCCTTTTTCACCATGAATGCCCATGCCGAGACCGATCACATCATCCGCAAGATCAAAGGTCGGTGCACCAGTCGCAGGAATGGAGCCGGGCTTGGTGGAGACACCGACGGTGCGCGTCATGTCATTCGCCTTTTGGGCGATGCGTACCAACTCATCGAGACTGTCCACGACCTGAGCCGCGGCACCCGCGAGCTTCACCACGGGCACGAGTCCCGCCACGCCACGGCGATTATGCTTCTTGTCCGGCGGTGCAGAGCACACATCGTCATTGATGATGACGGTCTTCACCGTGATGCCTTCATCAGTGGCGAGTTCAGCACCGATGTCGAAGTTCATCACATCGCCGGCGTAGTTACCATAGAGATAGAGCACGCCTTTGCCACGATTCACCGCGACGGTGGCCTCAAGAACGATGTCCGGCGGCGGAGCAGCGAAGATGTCACCGACAGCAGCACCATCCGCCATGCCTTTACCGACAAGCCCGTGATAGATCGGTTCATGACCAGCACCACCACCGACGAGCAATGCAGGAGCATCTGGACGCAGATCATTCATGATGATGGAGCGGCGACCCACACCGCGTGCCTTGCCATCATAAGCGAAGACAAGACCTTCAAAGAGGTCGTCGGCACATTTCAGCGGGTCATTGATGATCTTCTTAGCGGAGTTGGTGCTCATAGGGAAAGGCGTGTTGGATTAATGGGGCGCTAGGATTAGCGGGGAGCTCTCAGGATGTCAAAGCAGGATCAACGCCCCGCCAGAGAGCTGTCGGGCAGGCCAAAGGCGTTTTCGACGACGTTGATCTTGGGCAGTTCACCGCCAGTGAGCACGACTTCGGCGATGTCGAATCGAGTGGTGATGCGGGGATTGCCCAGCAGTCGTAGCCAGTCGAGCGCGCCGCGTTGGATGAGCTGCTGCTTGTCTTTTGTCACGGCATCCGCTGGGCGACCAAAGGCGGTGCTGGTGCGTGTCTTCACTTCGACAAAGCTGAGTGTTTTGGCGTGACGCGCCACGATGTCCACCTCACCTCGATGCAGACCGCGATAGTTCCGAAAAAGCACGCGGCGACCATGACGACGGAGATGCTTGGCCGCGAGATGCTCGCCGAGAAGACCGATCTCCGGGCGACTCAATTTGATGCCGAGCAGGCTCGGTGAGAAAGGCTTATCGAGCGAGACAAAGCGCAGCAGGAAAAGCCGGAGACGCGGAGTACGGAAGAGCCTTTGGCGGAGCTGCCGCACGCGGTCAAAGAACTCCGGCAGGTCTGGGGCTGGCTCACTCATAGCCCGAGGCGACAAAGGCTGATCTCCCCACCAAAACACACGTCCACATCGGAGCCTGCAATACGCGGACGCTCGCCGTAGCTGGCATTGTAGAGATAACCATCTGCATGACTGGCGTAGCTCACATTCAAAGGTGAGCGCTCAGGCTGACAGAGCTTAACGGCGGG
>CAZOVY010000147.1:0-5657 GCA_964583255.1 uncultured Prosthecobacter sp. | reverse complement strand
GCCTCGCCTGCATGGCCGACGTGCGGGACATCGACCGCCTTGTGGCGATTGTCTCCGTCATTCGCCCTGGTGCGGCCAATGGCCTCAAAAAGACCCAGTTTGCACGCCGCGCCCAAGGTCTTGAACCCGTCTGCTACACGCATGAAAGCCTCGCGACGGTCCTGCGCTCGACTTTCGGCGTCGTCGCTTACGAAGAGCATATTCTGCAAATCTGCGAAGCCTTCGCGGGTCTGCCCGCAGGCCGTGCCGATGTGCTCCGCCGTGCCTTGGTCAAACAGGACAGCGCCAAGATCAATGAAGTGAAAATCGAGTTCATGGCGGCAGCCAAGGAACGCCGCCGTGATTCCCACAGCATCGCTCATGTCTGGGATCTCGTGGCCGGGTTTCAAGGCTACGCCTTCTGCCGTGCTCACAGCACCGCCTATGCCGTTGAGGCTTATCAGGGCGCGTATGCCAAGCACTACCACCCCGCTGAGTTCATGGCCGGAGTGCTCACCAATGGCAAAGGGTTCTATTCACCGCTGGTCTATACGCTTGAGTGCCGACGTCTCGGCATCGGCTTCCTCTCTCCTGATGTGAACACCTTCAGCGACGCCTTCGCCGTGGAAAACAGCTCCATCCGCGTGCCGCTGCGCTGCATCAAAGATCTCAGCGAGGCCACTCTATCCCGTTGGCGAAAAGAGCACGCGCCCTTCACCAGCATCCGCGACTTCATCTCCCGTGTGCGTCCCGAAGCCCATGAAGCGCTCAACCTCATCCGCACCGGAGCCTTCGACCGCTTCGGTGATACACGCACCGAACAGTTCTGGCACTGCCTGCACAGCGCCCGCGATGTCGGCCACGGCGACGACTGGCTCTTCTGCGACAACGCCGAGCAAACGATCCGCGCCCAATTCCGCGAGGAACCCACGCTACTGCAAAAGCTCCAGGATGAGCAGGAACTCCTCGGCTACACCGTCACCAGCCATCCGCTTGATCTACATCCGCGCATCGCCTGGCACACCTACTGCCCCATCGCCGAGTTGCATCGCTACCACGGCCAGCGTGTCACCGTCTGCGGCCTCATCATCGTTAGTCGCAGCCATTTGCAGCAAAACGGCCAGCCCATGAAGTTCATCTCCATCTGCGACCATACCGGCATCGTCGAGTGCGAAATCTTCGCCGCCGCCTACCGCCTCTACGGTCTGAACACCATCCGCTATCCTGTCGTGCAGGTCACAGCAGAGGTGCGACCTTTCGACAATCTCCAAGGCTACACGCTGGAGGTGTTGCGCGTGGAGAAGACGCGAAATGGATGAACGTGATGCTCCTTATCGGCCCCCATCAATTCATCGCAGACATCCCCTCCAACTCCTCCTGCACTCGCTTCAGCAGCTCCGGTGGCCCGATCACCTTTGCCTTGCTGCCCCAGCTCAGCACCCAGCGGGTGATTTCTTCCAGGCCTGACAGGTCCGCTTGAAACTCAATGACACTGCCATCCGGCTTCAATTGGCGAATGGCTTGCGTCGTGTGCCACAGGCGTTCGCCCACCACGCGGGCGGCGTAGCCTTCAAAGCGAATATGCACCTCATGCCTGCGCTTCTCTTCACCCGCATAGCTCCACACGCCAAAGCCGCCGCCGAGATGATCCCGCGCATTGAAATGTGAATCACGCACGAACTTCGTCTTCAGCAGGCTCAGGTTGGTGATGCGTTGCAGGGCAAAGGTGCGCACCGCTTTCCGCGCCGGGTCATACGCCAGCAAATACCATCCGTGCTCGATCTGACCCACATGATAGGGATGCACCGTGCGCTGCTCCGGTTTGTTTCCCGTGAGCTTGTGGTACTCAAAGCTCACCTCTCGGCAGGCTCGCACCGCATCGAGCAGATCACCAAACAGCGTCACATCGGCAGGCATCACACCCGCTGCTTTCACGGAGAAAGCTTCGTCGAGTTCATTCCATTGGATCGACACCTCACCAGGGCACGCTTCAGCGATCTTGCTGAAGCTCTCGCTCAGCATACGCTCCAATCGTGTTCCCCGCAGCGGCTCCAAAGCATGACGAGCCAGGAACAAGGCCACCAGGTCATTGCGTGAGAGATGCAGCATGGGGAACTCATGCACCGGCTGCGTGTAGTAGTAGCCATGCTTGAGCTGGTCATACTCCAGTGGCAGATCCAACTGGTTGCGCATGAAAGTGATGTCACGCTGGATCGTCTTCGGCGTCACCTCGATCTCTGTCGCAAGGGTGGAGCAGTTCGGATGTTTGCCTGTCTGCACGATCTTGTGGATCTCCAGCACCCGCCACATCGCGACCCGACTGGTGCCTTTGCGGATGACCGAGACCGGAAAGGGATCTTTGACTCGTGATCTTCGGGATGCGGATGCTTTGGACATGTGAACAAAGAAATACCGAAGAAAGTTCGTCTGTCGCCCCGCAAATGTCCGACCCCCTATGCGAGGTTGCGTGTGTCTATGAATCCACACCTCACCGAAATCGCCTACATCCTCGACCGCTCCGGTTCCATGCAGCCCATGCAGGAGCCCGCCGTCGCCGCCTTCAATGACTTCATCAAGTCCCAGCTCGATGTCCCCGGCGATGCCCGCCTCACGCTCATCCAGTTTGATGACGCCTACGAAGTCCCTGTTGCCGCCAAGCCCATTCAGGATGTGCCCCAGCTCACCGCCGCTACCTACACGCCACGCGGCAGCACCGCTTTGCTCGATGCCATTGGTCGCACCATCAAAGACACCGACCGCCGCATCTCCGCGCTGCCAGAGGGTGACAAGCCCGGCAAAGTCATCCTCGCCATCTTCACCGATGGCGAAGAGAACGCCTCCCAGGAATACACCATCAAGCACATCAGCGATCTCATCCGTCTCTACCGCGATCAGAAAGGCTGGGAGTTCCTCTTCCTCGCGGCCAATCAGGACGCTATCGCCAGCGGCGGTGCCATGTGCATGGAGGCCTCGCTCAGTGCCAATGTCAGCTTCAGCATGAAGGGGGTGAAATCCACCGGCACCGCCATGGCTCGCAAAGTCCGCGCCATGCGCATGAAGAGTGGTGGCACCATGGATGAGCAGGCCGTGGCAGACGACGCCAAGTCCATGAATGACATTCTAAAGGAGGAAGAAGCAAAGCCATGATCAACCGCCGCCGCCCCTGGCATCAGCGCCTCGTCCGCAAGGTGACGCGACATGTCCCGCTCAATGTCGCCATGACGCCATCGCCCTTGAGCCTCATGTCAGCCTTCACCCTCCTCGGCTCTTTCATCGCCCTCCTCTCAGGCATCATCGCCGTCTCTCTCGTGCTTGCCACCGCCAGCGCCGGTTCGCTCGCCTGCCAGCTCCGCCAGTCTCCACCCCGCCGCGACCACGACCCAGCCTGCTAACCCCTTCATTCGTCCTCCGTCCTCCGTCCTCCGTCACTCGTCATTCGTCCTCCGTCATTCGTCATTCCGCATTCCGCATTCGTCCTTCGTCCTTCGTCCTTCGTCATTCGCCAGTCGTCCTTCGTCCTTCTGAGTTCTAAAAACGGGAATCTTGCCATAGGAATCACCTGACACCTTTCATTAACGCTTTCGCTTCGGCTTGGACTTCAGACCCATTTCTTCGAGTACCACCACGACGGCGGCCACGCCGAAGCCCTTGATGTCCTCCCAAATCGAAGCCTCGTTGGGTGGCGAAGCCGTCTCCTCCGCCTCCAACTTCTTCAGAAATTTTTCCTTCGCCTGGTCAGACCGCCTTCCAATCTCTTCGATGCTCACTCGTTTCCACGGAAGCGCACGCCAAGTATCATCATCATCGTTGGCAAAAGCAATGAATGCGCCGGTCACTGTTTCCAAGTCCACATCGGGTCTTAATTCGTGCTCCCAGTGACCATCGACAGAGAACTCCTGATAATCGAGCGCAAACCCCTCGTGTGCGCTTCCTCCTACCTGCATGAAATGCATTTTACTCTTGGTGAGAATGGCGAATGAAGGTACTCCTCCCGGGAGAGACAGGAGTGCCTGCCGGATCTCGTCATCCGTTGGTCCTTGAAGATTGGTCCCAGGACACACTTCGAGATGATACTTGGCGCGTTTTTGGGGCTTCATGTGAACTGTCTAAACGTGAGGTTGATGTGTCCGCCTTTTTGAAGTCGGGGATTTGCTCGCGCCGCCTTCTCTCGGTTTGAGAAAGCGAGCTTCGCGCAAAGTTCGCACCGTCGCGATCACTGGATCATTGATGTAGGTTTTGGATTCTGTTGAGTCCACCAGCCCTTGCGCGACGTCGGCAGCATCGAAGAACCGGGTTGGCGTGCCTCTGTCCGTCGCGAGAATCTGCAAGTATTTAAGAATCGTAGTTTTGTTCCTTGGGGAAACCAGTCCGGCCACAACCCAGAGTTCAATCTTGTCTCTCGAATAGCCGTACCGATTACATGCTCCTGTGATTATCCCCTCCCATACCTCGTCGCGCGAAAACATCTTTTCGTTCTTCAGCCCTGTAAGGCTGAGCCCTTTCGAGCCAAAGTAGGACTTCACATTGACCAACACTAATCTGTCTTGCCGCGCTGCGATCAAATCTATCTCGTATCCATGCTTCTGAGACTCTGCTCGGCTTTTTTTGTTCGTGGGGAGCTTTAACGGAAACTTCACACCACTGCTAACGATGAAGCCTTGTGCCTCCATCCACACCTTCGTGACGTGCTCGTATGACTCCATGGCGGTCAGTTCTTACTTCACCTCCAGCACTTTCGTCGTCTCCTCGCCAAACTGGCTAACGACGCGCACGGCGACCTTCTGGCCCTTCTTTACGGAGAACGGATGGCTGGTGTGCCCGTAGAGACGGGAGAAGGCTTCGGCATCGATCTCGATCTTGAGGGTTTGCTCGACTTTCTTCTTGGTCTTCTCTTCGGCGAGCTTGCTGAGGCCTTTCTTCCAGTCGGCGAACTCATCCTTGTCGCCGCCGCAGAAGAAGACTTGGCGGACGACGAAGTTGGAGCCGTCGTAGTCGTCGTCGAGCATCCAGTAGGCGATGTCGTGGAGGTCACGGCTCTTCACCTCGTCCTTGATCGGGTCGTAGATGTCGAGACCGGCGATCTCGACGGTGGCGGTGTCCTTCTTCGCGTGGAGCCGGATGTCCGGCTCGCCGATGGTGACGAAGCTGGCGGCCTTCTTGTCTTTCTTGAGCAGGCCTTGCTGCATGAGGTCGTCGTGCATGCGCACGAGGCTGAGCTGGAAGGTGCCGAAGTCTTTGCGCAGGTCTTGCAGACCGCTCTCGAAGGCGAAGCCGAGAATGATGAGCCAGTCGCCATCCCGTTTGTCGCGGCAGGCTTTGATGGCGGCAGTCACTGCCTGCTTGCTCACGGTGCCGAACTTGGGGCCCATGTGCAGGTAGGCTTTCTTTTCGCCGCCTTCGGCGGGATACCAGCCTTCGGCGTGGAGGGCGGCGTGGCTCAGGCGGTCGATGCGGGTGAAGACGGCGTTCTCCCGCTTGTCGCCGGTCTTCACACCGGCGCTGCGCAGGTGCTCGAAGATGAGGTCCTCGAAGTTCGCCAGTTCCGCATCGCTCTCGCGCTGGCGGGCCAGTTCCTCGGGGGAGATGGGTTCGTAGCTTTGCAGCGTCTCCACGGTGAAGGGACCGGCCACGCGCACGCGCTTCTTGTCCTCCTGTGGCTGGTCGTAGAGCGTCTCCTC
>CAZOVY010000146.1:0-5810 GCA_964583255.1 uncultured Prosthecobacter sp. | reverse complement strand
TGACGCGGTCGGTGTAGCCAGCGAACCAAGCGTCTTTATAATCATTGGTGGTGCCGGTTTTGCCGCCGCCGATTTCTTTGAAACCATGCTGTGAGCGCACGCTGGCGGCGGTGCCTTTGTCCATCACTTGACCGAGGATGCGACGCATGATGTGAGCCACGCCAGGGGTCGTGACTTCGACTTCGATAACGCCGGTGCTGTAGAGGATGTTGCCCGCTTTGTCGGTGATGCGGTCGATGAGGAAGGGGCGGCGGCGGACGCCTTCATTCGGGAAGATGCTGAAGGCGCTGGTTAGCTCCTTGGGATTGCCGCCGAGATTGCCGATGAAGACCTGTGGTGTGCGCTCAGCATGTTCGCCGATGCCAGCGTTCCCCAGAAGACCGAGCACTCGGTCGAGTCCGGCAAAGTTGCCGACGCGGATGGTCATCGTGTTACGGCTCTGCACGAGTCCGGTCATCAAAGTTTGTTGGCCGATAAACTTGCCGTCCGAGTTCTGTGGATTCCAGCCGGGATCTGAGCCTTCGATCTCACCGGGCTGGAGTGGCGCGTCGTCGATGAATGAGCCTGGCAGAAAGCCGCTGGCCACGGCGGCGGCATAAACAAAAGGCTTCACGGTAGAGCCGATCTGACGCTGGCCCAGCGTGGCGCGGTTGTATTTACTCTGACGGTAGTCACGACCACCGACGAGCGCGAGAATGCCGCCCGTAGCATTGTCCATGACCATGAGCGCGCCTTGCAGATAGGGCGTGGAGGTTAGCTCTTGGGTGCCGTCAAATGTCGGGTCAAAAGCGGCCTTGGTGGGGTGTTTATATCCGGGTAGTTTCTCCACCGCTGAGAGGCGCTTTTCGACCGCCGTTTCAGCGGTCGTCTGGAGTTCCTTGCTCAGCGTGGTGTACACGAGTAGGCCGCCATCTTCGATCTCATGGACTTCTAGCAAACGATCGAGATCACGCTTCACGGCATCCAGCGCGTAGTCGCCCTGGCTTTGAAACAAAGGCTGAGCGCGCAAGACGACGTCAGCATACCGCGCGGCGAGTTCCTCTTCCTTCGTGATGACTTTTGTTTGAAGCATGCGCTTGAGCACATCATCACGCTCCTTGGTCGCGCCTTCAAAATTGCGGAAAGGTGAGAAGCGCACGGGACTGCGAATGATGCCGGCAATCATCGCACTTTCACTGAGCGTGAGCTGACTGGCGGGCTTACCAAAATACACTTGGCTTGCGCGCTGAATGCCATAGAGGCCAGTGCCGAAAAAGATGCGGTTTACATAGTGTTCCAGGATCTGGTCCTTGCTCCACATCTTCTCGATGCGGCGTGCCAGCATCATCTCCAGCAGCTTGCGGTGAAAGGAGCGGTCGTTCAAATCAGGGTAGCTGTTGCGTGCGAGCTGCATGGTGATCGTACTCGCTCCCTGCACCACGCGGCGATCTTTGATGTTTCGCACAAAGGCTCGCGCCACACCAATATAGTCAATGCCGCTGTGCTGGTAATAGCGGCTGTCCTCACGTGCCAGCAGGGCCTTGATAAAATCTGGCGAGACTTGGTTGAAGGGCACGACGATGCGGTTCTCGCCATGCATCCGCCCGATCAGCTCACCCTGAGCATCCATGACCATCGTGCGCTCAGGCATACGTCCGAGTTGAGTGAGGTCATACTTTTTCGCCATTTGCGAGTAGATGCCGATGACGACAGCCACCGCCACGGTAGCAAGCAAACTGCAACTCATGAGGCCCACCACAAGAACTCGCCGCCACCAGCCCCAGCGAGAAAGATGCGGCGGCGGGCGGTGTGGTGCAGGGGCTTTAGAGGATTTCATGGGCTGAACTCAGACGGCAAAGAGCGCGATTCCATTCCGCGTTTCCGCGATCAAGAATGAAAAGTGAATATAAAGCGACTTCCGCATCCTGACACAAAACCTTCAGCTGAGCTTACTCTTTGTTTCGAGTCATAATTGCATGTGTAACTGGTCATAAATATATGGAAATGAAGGCTTGGCGAGCGGCGTCCTTTCCTGACAGACTAACAATATGATTGATAAATTAAAGATCAGCCGCCGCTGGAGGGTGCTGGCTATCGTTGGGGCGATGTGCCAGTTCGGGCAGCTTCCCATTCATGCCGAATGGCAAGCAGGAGTATCTAGCATCGACATCACACCCTCACATCCAGTGAGACTTAGCGGAAACAGCAGCCGCACTCATGAGTCTGAAAGCGCGACCATGCCACTGCAAGCAAAGGCTCTGGCGCTGACCTGGAATCAAGATGCCCCAGTCGTGATGCTGACCGTGGACAGTGGCGGCATCCCGGTAGCCATGCGTACAGAAGTACTGGCCCGAGTGGCGGCAGCGGGTTGGAAACTCGATGATGCACGTTTCTCACTGCACTCCAGCCACACCCATGGCGCGCCGATGCTGCCCGGCGCACAACCTTTCCAATGGGGCGCTGAACTAACATCTGAAGAGAACACCCACGCCGAAACTTATGCCAAGGAAATCACAACGAGGATGACCGAAGTGGTGATCAACGCCCTCAATGCACAGCAGCCTGCGAAGGTGGACTGGAGCATCGGCAAGGTGCGCTTTGCCCTGAATCGCCGTCTCAAAACAGGCAGCCAATTCACCAACGGTTTTAATTTCGGTGGAGCCGAGGATCACTCACTTCCCGTGCTCCGCGTGACCGATCTAGCGGGCAAGTTGCGCGTCATCTACAGCAGCTACGCCTGCCATTGCACCACCGTCGCCCTTGATGAGATTCACCCCGACTGGGCAGGCTATGCACAAAAAGAATTGGAGCTGCGCTTCCCAGATTGTGTGGCGATGACCGCCATCGGCTGTGGCGCGGATCAAAGCCCATATCCGTGTAGCGAGCTCAAGTTTGCAAAGGGCCATGGCATCGAACTCGCCAAAGAAGCCGTGCGTCTGATTAACCTGCCCATGAAGCCTGTCACAGGCCCTGTCACCTGCGCGACCAAGGAAGTGATGCTGCCCTTTGATACCATGCCGAATGCCCCATCCTGGCGCAAGCGCACGCTCGATAAGAACAACTGGACCGCCAAGCACGCCAGCTTCTTTGTCGGTCAGGCTGAGAAGAAAAAAATCCCATCAGCCCTGCCCTACACCGTCCAGGTTTGGGCCTTTGCCGACAGCCTGCTCACCATCAATCTAGCCGGTGAGGTCGTGGTGGACTACAGCCTGCGTTTCAAAAAGCAGTACGATCCGACCCGCACCTGGGTCAATGCCTACACCAACGACGTGCCATGTTTCATCCCCTCTCAGCGCGTCTGGGAAGAGGGCGGTTACGAGGCCGATCCTTCGACGAATTTCTTCCAACAGCCGAACCGCTTTGCCGCCGGGATCGAAGACATCATCGCCAGCGCCGTGGCAGAACTCGTCCCCGCTGGCTACAAGAAGAAACGCTGACTGTCGAAGGACCGTCTTGCCTTCCCGCTGACTGGCGGCGAATCATCGGCGCTCCAATGACGCCCGCCACCATCTGCTCCGATAACGACGCCGTCCGCCCGACTCATGTCGAGGTGGACCTGGGTCTGCTCGCGCAAAATTTGGCCGCCATCCGCTGCCATGTCGGCAGCGCTCAGGTGATGACCATCCTGAAAGCGAACGCCTACGGACATGGTCTCGTGCCTGTCGCTCATCACATGGTCCAATGTGGCGCGGACTACCTCGGTGTCGCGTTCTTGGAGGAAGGCATCCTTTTGCGTCGCGAGGGCATCACCACACCGATCCTCGTGCTCGGCGGCATCGCTGGGGAGCAGATCCCGCTATTCCTCAAACACGACCTCACCATCACCGCGCCCTCAGTGGAAAAACTGAGGCTGATCGATGAAGCCGCCGCTGCAATGGGCGTGAAAGCCCGCGCGCATCTGAAGATCGACACCGGCATGGAGCGCATCGGCATTCATTACTACAGCGCTGATCAGTTGTTGGAAGCCAGCCTGCAATGCAAGCATGTCGAAGTAGAAGGCATCTACTCGCACTTTGCCAATGCGGATGCCGCCGATCTAAGTCATGCGCGGCTACAACTGGAGCGCTTTCATGACGTGCTCTCGTTTTATGAAAAGCGCAGCCTGCCCATGCCCCTGCGGCACATCGCCAACAGCGCCGGCCTTTTGCAGATGCCTGAAAGCCATCTCGATCTCGTGCGTCCAGGTATCCTGCTTTACGGCGTCTATCCGAGTGCTGAATGCGCCCGTAGCATCACGGTCAAACCCGCGCTGACGTGGAAAAGCCGTGTCGCCTATTTCAAAGTCGTGCAACCTGGTCATCCCGTCAGCTATGGCAGCACTTGGCAGAGCGACCATCCCGTGCGCGTCGTCACCATTCCTGTCGGCTACGGCGACGGTTATTTCCGCGCCTTATCAAACAAAGCGCAAGTCAGCATACGAGGCCAGCGCTACCCAATCGTCGGCCGCGTGTGCATGGATGCACTCATGGTGAATCTCGAACAAGGCACCGCCTACAACGGTGATGAAGTCACGCTCCTCGGCGGAGACATCACGGCAGATGAAATGGCCACCTGGGCCGGCACCATCCCGTATGAAGTGCTAACCAACATCAACACTCGGGTGCCACGGGTCTATATTTGAGATCAAAACAACCCGCTGAGGCAAAAACGTTTTTCTTCCTATAACGCGAAAAAAACACGTTATAGGAAGAAAATCATCTGAGCATGTCTGAGGCCTGAATGATGCGGTGAAAGTAGCCGGAGGCTGGTAATTCCTTAGAAACAGGCCCATCCACGACCAGTACAGGCTGCACGGTCCGCCGTGGGTAAGCAGCGCGGAGCGCCTCCGCCTTGCGCTCCACCTCAGCGATCACGGCCTTGCCTAGCGGTGCAGTTTGGCGCTTCATCTCGCAGAGCGTGATCACGCCATCCGCACGATCATAAGCAAGGTCGATCTGCACACCGGTCAGCCCTTTGCGCGGTGAGCGAAACCACGGACCCGCTTCATAGTCGATGGCATCAAACTTGAGCAGACGCGCCAGCAGCACCTGATGACGCAGACACACCAACTCAAACGCACGTCCCATCCATGAGCGAAAGGCACCGCTCTGCCGTAGTGAGATAAACATGTCCTTCTTGCCGCCTGCGCGGATTTGCTTCAGCCGAGTGCGCAGGAAAGCGTGATAAAAACTCATCCACGGATCACTCAGGTAGTAGCGTATCAGTCGGGACTCGCTGCCTTTGTCAAAAGGGCTGTGGGAGGAGATAAAGCCCGCCGCCTCCAGATCATGCAGTCGCAGGCTAAGCATCCCGCCCTCTGCAATTTCAGCTTCGGCAGACAACTCACGGCGGCTCAGACCATAAGGCGAATCTGCCAGTGCGCGGACGAGTCGTGGATACTCGGCATTGCGCCCAAAATGGCTCACGAAGATGCGGTCATACTCCTCCACAAAGTAGCCATCCGCACGGAATGCCTCCTTCTCCATGCCGAGCACCATTGAAGGCGCGGCTGCGAGCAGTTCCAGATACTTTGGCACACCTCCCGTGTAGCATTGGGCATCCAGTACTTCTTGAAACCCACGTCCACGCAACAGACGTGCCGTTTCATGAAGCTGGAATCCCTGGAGGTGAATCACCAAGTCAGTGCGCCCATAAAAAGCGCTGGAGCGGATGACCTTGGTCGTCATAAAGGAAGCGATCGATCCGCACAGGATCAAGCTGCGGCCTGGAGCACGCGAGAGATACTGCTCCCAGACCATCTTCAGAGTCGAGACAAGTTCCTGCCGGTAGTTCGCCAGCGAGTTGCCTCACAAAGAATGACACCGGGGAAGCGTGAACGAGTGAGGTGTTGG
>CAZOVY010000145.1:0-5960 GCA_964583255.1 uncultured Prosthecobacter sp. | reverse complement strand
AGGGCGGGTCGATGTAGATGCACTTGATTCGCTCTCGGTAGGCGCTGGAGAGGAGCTTGAGCACTTCGAGGTTCTCACCCTCGATGATCATGTTCCCGCCAGCCTTCTCGGGGTTCACGGAGCGTGCTTTGTCATAGACGAGGGCGGCGCGGCTAGGGGTGAAGGCCTCGCGCTTGCTGGCGGTCTTTCCATACCAGCGGAAGTCATAGCGCTCGGTTTCGGAGACCAGAGTGGGATCGACGACCTTCTTGAGTTCATCCACATTCAACCGGCCTTCATTGGTGAAGAGGTCGGGAAAGAGCTGCTTCAGCGTGGCGAGGCGCTCGGCATTATGGTCCGGGCTGAGCGGCAGGTAGTCGGAGAGTTTTTCGGCGGGTTCGCTCATGGTTGGGGAACTTTGGATTTGAAGTCGGTCTGGTAATCTTTCACAGGTGCGATGTAGGGGAGGTAGTCGAGCTTGGCCTCAATGCCGAGGGCGTCGAAGTGCTTGAGAGCACACTTGATCTTCCAGCGCTCGGAGTCTGTCAGGGCTTTGCGGTCGTCGATGTTGCTCGTTCCTTTGGTTTCGATGACAAAGTAATATTCCTTTTCGTCGCCAGAGCGCAGGTGACGGCGTTTCAGCACGAGACCGAAGTCTGGCTCATAGTAGTGGCCGATGGGTGTGGGGATGCGGTAGCACTTCGGCAGCTTCAGGAAGCAGACGACTTCGTTGTCGGCCTCAGCAGATTTCGTGAAGCCACGCTCAATACTGCTGCTGTAGGGCACGCCATCATAAACGCCCCGATTCGGAGTTAGCTCCACGGGCAAGAATGTCTCGATCACCGTCTCGAATTCGGTGAGGGGAATGCTTTCTCCCGTGGGGTGGTAGCTGAGGGTGCGGAGCATTTCGTCCAGCTCGATGTCACGAATGAGCGCACAGGCAGCGGCAAGGAACTTGGGTGGGTTCTTGGCAGCGGCGGCGAAGTTCTCGATGCCGCTGACGATCTCATAGGCGGTCGGGTAGGAAAGGGCCGTGTTCTCGCTGAGTTCCTCCACCAAATCAAAGGGGGTGAACATAGCGCGAAGCTTCTCCGTCTCGCGGCCCATTTCCTCGCTGCCGATGGATTGAGCGGAAACGCTCTTGATGCGGGTGAGGACGACCTCAGCCTCGTAGTCGCCGATGACGAGCTTATTCAGTGCTTCAATCGACCGGGACACGACTTTCTCTTCGTCAAAGGCCACAGTATAGTCCGTCTTGCGTGCGAGCCGCTCCCAGAAGGCCTTGAAGGCAGCGGACTCGAAATGCTTGGTGCGGGTGATCTTGTTTTTAGCATCTGCGCCTTTGTGCTTCTTCCGCAGCGGGCTGGCGGCGGTGCCAGTGCCATAGATCTCCTTGATCTGCTCCTGATACTGCGCGGCAAAGGTCTCGTAGGTTTCGTTGGGGACAATGGTGAGGAGGTTGGTTTCCTCTCCCTCCTTCACATCGGGTGCATCATAGATGCGCTGTCCCGTTTGATTGCGGCAGATGCGCAGGCCGCGCCCAAGTTCCTGCCGCTTCTTCACGTCGCTGTAGGATTCGTTGAGCGTGGCGATGTTAAAGATGTTTGGATTGTCCCAGCCGACGCCGAGGGCGGAGTGGGAGAAGATGAACTCGCGGGGATTCGCCATGTCCAGCAGGGCGCGCTTGTCGCGGAGGATCTCGTCAAAGATCTTCTTGTTCTTGAGCATGGCGTTTTCGCTGTCGGTGTATTCATCACCGCCGGTTTTGGCGAAGTAGTAGCCCTGGCATTCCTCGATCTGGGCGGCAGTGGCTTCGGTCTTGTAGAACTCACGGTGCAGCGCGGCGTATTCCTCACGGAAGAGCACACGGATGAGGCCCTGATCGCGGACGTAGTTGTCCACCTTGTCGATGAAGATGAGCGAAAGGCACTTGATGCCTTTCTCGGCTAGCACGGGCTTCTTTTGAAAGTGTCGGCGAATGAGCCACTGGAGCTGCTGGCGGAAGAGGCCGGATACGTCGCCATTGCGCTCCTTGAGGATTAGTTCGACGCCGTTGGAAAACTTCAGGTGGTGCTTCTGGTCATGCAGGCTCTTCCAGATGCGTTCGATGGTGTAGTCGCGGTAACTGACGTTTCCGGATTTGTCGCCGAGGTTATCCCCAGCTTTTAGCCAGTTGGTGTCCTTCCATTTGAATCCATCGCCATTCTGCCGCCAGACGCTGAGCTTGGCCTTGATGCCAGTGGGCTTGGACTGCACGTCGGAGAACTCGATCTTGAGCGTGGCTTCATCGTTCTTCTCGGCCACGGAGAGGACTTCGATCTTCTTCACGAGTCCATCGCGATAGGCGTCGAAGGGCGTGAGGCGGTAAAGGAGGTTTTTCACCACCTTATGCGTGGCGGAGTAGCGAAGCTTTACCAACGGGTCGAGGGTGGCGAAGCGGGCGATGGCGTTGTCCGTGTCCATGCCTTCCTGCGGCTCATCCATGATTATGACGGGGCGGCACTTTCCAAGAGCCTGAAGGAAGGTGAGGCCCATGAAGGAATCATCGCGGCCCTGCTGATTGATGATGCGGTCGTCTGAAGTGATGGACTGGATAGTCATCACCATGATCTGCGGCTGCGTGTCTTCGATGAAGTGCTTTAGGCGGGAGAGCTTGCTGCTGTCATACTCAAAACAGGTTGGCGTGAAGCCGTAACGGTCAGCTAAGGGCTTTTTGAAATCTTCGACCGATTGCAACACGCCTTCCTTAATGGCGATGGAAGGGACGAGGATGATGAACTTGGTGAGCTGGTATTCTTTATGCAGCTCGTAAGCAGTGCGGAGATAGACGAGTGTCTTCCCGGTGCCCGTCTCCATCTCGATGCAGATGTCAGGATCAGGACAGAGCATGGCTTCTTCTTCGGAAATACCGTTTTCAGTGAGGATGACCTTCTTGTTTTCGAGGAGCTGCTCGGGCGTGAGGTCAGTGATGTTGGCCTGAATCCCGAAGAGGTTCGAGTTATCAAAGGTGTTCTTTACCTGCCCATTGAGCACGCCAACAACTGCCGCGATAGCGCGGCGTTGGTATTCCAAGTCTTCGAGGTCAATCTGCATGGTCTGGGGTCAGGGGTTGGCATTTGCCATCTGGCAACGTGAAGCACTTCTGAGCGGCTGTCACAAATTTTACCTTCGGAGGCCACTTCCCCCGAAAAAAACATTCCTCAAACGAGCGCGGTCGGTGAATACCTCTGCCCATGCCGCAACGGCTCACAGGGGACTCTAACCTCGTGTGAGAGGCAACGGGGGCCGGGTGGAGCCGAAGGGGCACGTTCCTTTGCTTTTTAGATGGTGGGTTTGAGGGGCGGTTTTCACCACTTCCCTGGGTAAAGAGGCTGCAAGGCGCTTTTTTGACCCGATTTTTTTTCCCGATGGACCAAACGAGGCTCGTCTGAGGTGTTTGGTTTTCCAGATGGGCTAAACGAGGCTCGTCTGAGGTGTTTAGTTTTTCCAGATGGGCTAAACGAGGCTCGTCTGGGGTGTTTGGTTTTCCTGATGGGCTAAATGAGGCTCGTCTGGAGTGTTTGGTTTTCCTGATGGGCTAAACGAGGCTCGTCTGAGGCATTTGGTTTTCCCGATGGACTAAACGAGGCTCGTTTGGCGTTCCATTTGGCGAAGTTTTACAAGGCGGACTGGCGGAGGTGTGAATTTAGAATTGCCAAGACCGCGCGGGATTTATAAATTGTTAGGGTAATTCATCCTTTAAATCATCGGATCAGTTTCCGGCGGAGGGTGGGTGCAAGCAACCTTGCGGAAAACCTAGCGATCGTCTCTCGTGGCCAAATTCGGACAAGCTTTCTTCGGTGATGGATCACGCTTCGGTGCTCAGGAAATCCCGCGCTCAAAACCAACCAAAACTATGGCTTCGAATGCTCTACCCCAGAAACGTGACCGCCTGTTTGCTCTAGGTGAAGATATGTGTGACGCGGCCCATGACCACGAGGTGGCCATCGGGATCAAACAAAATACGGAGGCGGTGGTGCGACCGGCGCTGGATGCGGCACGCGGCGCGGAGTCCACTTTCGGTCAATGTCAGGTGCTGCGAAAGACGGCGAACGCGGTGCTGACGACGGCAGACAATGCGGCCAAGCTTTTCATCAACCGCAGCAAAAAGCGGCTGTCTTTTTTCCTGGGTGATTCCTATTCCACGGAATGGGGCGCGGCAGGCTGGCCGAATAACTCGGTGGCCATGCCGAGCACGCAGGATGAGCGCTTCAGTCTGGTGAACAGCCTGAAGCTCTACCTGACCACCAACCCCACGCAGGAAAGCACCGACATGCTGGTGACGGCGGCCCTGGCTCTGGCCTGCCACACGACGCTGAGCAATGCCCGCACGGCGCTGGACCTGAAGGTGACGCAAAACGGTCAGGCGAAAGCCGCGCGGGATACGGCGGAAGCCAATCTGCGCAAACGCATGACTGGGATGATCACAGAACTGGAGACGCTGCTGGGTCCTGAGGACCCGCTCTGGCACGCCTTTGGCCTGAGCCGCCCGGCGGATGAGGAGACGCCTGAAGCACCCACCTTCACCACTGCGGTGCCCGGCGTGCCAGGCAGTGCGCTGGTGGACTGGGATGATGCGCTGCGCGCGGACCGCTACCGGGTCTGGATCTGGGTCGTGGGTGTGGACACGGCCTTCCGCGCGGTGGAGACGGTCTATGATAGTGATGTAACTCTGCCTGGCCTGACCAGTGGCAGCACGGTGAAGATCCAAATCACCTCTGCCAACGCTGCCGGTGAAAGCCAGCCCGGTCCCGTGGTCGAGATCGTGGTGCCCTAGCGCCGGGGCAAGAGACGGGAGCCGTTGACAGTCGCTGAAGGGCGCTGCGCGCCGTTGGCGATTGTTTGCAGTGGTTTGTCAGATTTCAAACCGCTGCAAACGGCTCCCGTGCTGCCTCTGACAAACAACCGTCAACAACCGTCAACCACTGCCAACGGCGCGCAGCGCCCTCAACTCCCCACCCACCCACCGCTATGCCCTATGATCCCCAATGGCCGCAGAACGGCCAAAACATTGATGCCGACCGCTTTCGCGGCCAGTTCAGCAGCCTGATCGACCTGATCAACCAAGCCTCTGGCATCACGGCAGTGGTGGTGGATTCGGTGGTGACGGTGCCAGTGGGTGATCCGGCATCGGTCAATCTAAGCCTGATCGGCAGCACGCTGCATTTCTCCTTTGGCATTCCCAGAGGCCAGGAAGGTCTGCCGGGGCAAAATGGCACCGACGGCAGTGATGGTGCCGTGGGACCTCAGGGCCCACCCTTTGCCCAGGCGGTGGTGGATGCAGTGACCACGCTGAATCCCGGTGACGCGGCAACGGTGAGCGTGAGTTTTGACGGGGTGAATGTACACTTTAGTTATGGCATCCCACGCGGAAACGATGGCAGCACTGGCCCGTCTGGAAGCAATGGTAGCGACGGAGGCGAAGGGCCGCAAGGCGCTCAAGGCCCACCCTTTGCCAATGCCGTGGTCGATGGCGTGACGACGCTCGATCCCGGTCAGCCCGCGACGGTGCAGACGAGCTTCGACGGCAGCAACGTGCGCTTCACTTTCGGTATCCCACGCGGCAATGACGGCAGCAACGGCAACGACGGTGCCCCCGGTGAAGTATCGAACGCCGACCTGACTAACGCGATCAACGGCACCAGCGCGAACACGAACGGCGTGAGCACTCTGGACAATACACCAAGCGACCCGCCAACATTGGCCGATTACGAGGCCCTGCGGGCTAAGGTAAACGAAATGATTTTAAATGGCAGAAAGTGATTCCCGTCGGCTAAGCGGCTGCCGACAATACAGATCTGATTGGCAGCTAGCCCGCATTTCACACACTTGATGAAGAGTGTGCTGGCGCGGCGGTGCGGAAATCTTGGGTGAGTAGGCTCACTTGCCTTTCTTGAGAATGACATCACCGAGGCTGAACATGGGGCCGTAGATGGCATAGA
>CAZOVY010000144.1:0-6024 GCA_964583255.1 uncultured Prosthecobacter sp. | reverse complement strand
CTGGACAATCCTAGCCCGGAGTTAAATGACTACTTCGGTACCGCAGTGGCGATCTCCGGCACAAGAGTGGTCGTGGGGACACCCTATGACAGCACGGCAGCACTCAAAGCCGGGAGTGCGTATGTGTATGATCTGAGCAGCGGCACGCCCGCACTGCCCATAGCCACGCTGAACAACCCCAGCCCGGCGGCGGTTGACTGGTTCGGCTCCTCGGTGGCGCTCTGCGGCACACGGGTGGTGGTGGGGTCTCCATTTGACAGCACGGCAGCAATCGGAGCCGGGAGCGCATATGTGTATGACCTTGAAAGTGGCATGCCCACGTTGCCCGTGGCCATACTGAACAATCCTAGCCCGGCTTTGAATGACTACTTCAGCACCTCGGTGGCGATTGATGGCACCACCATCGCCATCGGCGCGCCCCATGACGACACGGTGGCCACTAACAGAGGCTACGCCTACGTCTTCGGTCCAGATACGCTCCTACCCGCCTTCGCCGTATCACAGCCCCTTGTCTTCACTGCGCCGCTGAAGCTTTATCTGGCCGAGGGTCCATTCACGCTCCGTGCGACAACCAGTTCAGGCTTGCCCGTTGTTTACACGGTGATCTCGGGTCCCGCCACCGTGTCGGGGGATGTGCTGACTCTCACCGGCACGGGAACGGTGAAGGTGCGCGCGAGTCAGCCGGGGAATGTGGACTTTCTAGCGGCAACGCCGGTGGAGCGTACGATCACGGTGGCTGCGAACCCTACGACGCTGACGCTGACGAATCTGAACCAGACATACACTGGCACGCCCAGGCCGATCACCGTGCTGGGGGCCACAGGACAGGTTAACGTGACTTACAAGGTGGGGCTCGGCTATGTCTCCACAGCGCCGATCAATGTTGGCTCTTATTCGGTGAAGGTGGTGAAGGGTGCCATCACCAAGACCGGCACGCTCATCATCACCAAAGCACCGCTGTTTGTGCAGCCGGATGATCAGCGCAAGTTTGCCGGGCAGGTGAATCCGGTGCTTGGGTTTGGTTACATCGGCTTCCTCGGCAGCGACATCGCTGCGAACTCGGTGAGCAAGGCACCTGTGATCGCCACGACCGCCACAGCCACGAGCGCGGGCGGTCTTTATCCGATCACCGCAAGCGGCGGCACTTCGGCTAACTATCTATTCGTTTACATGAAGGGCACGATGAAGGTGGAGACCTTTGCCGCCTTGTATGAAGCGTTGCTGGTGGATGCTGGCACCCAGCGCCCAGCGGCCAAGCTGGAGCTGACGGTGGCGGCGAGCAGCAAGACGTTTACCGCCAAACTCACCACACCCACGGAGACGGCGGCAGTGGCCCTCACTGGCACGCTGACGACTAACACACTCACCGAAACAGCGGCTGGCACCGCGACGGTGAAGAAGGGCGCGAACACTTATCTTGTGAACGTGACGCTGCCCCTGGCAGGCGACTTCACGGCGGAGGCCAAGCTCAATGGCACCACACTCGGCACAGCCACCGATGGGAAGAAGCTGCTGACTTTAGCCACAGGTCAGACGCTCAGTTACATCGGCACGCACAGCGCTCTGCTGGCTCCGGCGACTGCCGGTGCTGGTGTGCCTGCTGGAGCCGGATGGGCCGTGGCGACGATTGATGCCAAGGGCCTGCTCAAGCTCACCGGCAAGCTGGCCGACGGCACTGGCCTAACCGCCTCTCTGGCAGCGGATGTCAGCAGCAATCCGGGTTACCGGCTGTTCCTCCAGCCATACGCGCCAGCGCGCACTGGAGCCTTCATCGCGGGTGCCTTTGCTTTGAAACCGCAGCTTGACCCTGGTCTGACCGGGAGGCGCTACGTCGCTTTTGAAGATGCCGCCGATCTTACTTGGGTGAAAACGCGACGCGATCTGGACATCTCTTACCGCGCTGGATTCGATCCCGTGAGCACACGCTTCACGCTTGATCCCTGGCTTCCGCCTGCCTTGGCCAAAGTGGGCGTCCCGGCGATCACTCTGACGAATCGGCTGGGTTTGACCGCGCCTCAATTCACCGCCCAGCACAGCACCATCATCAGCGCGTCGTTTGCCGATCTCCCGACGACACTCGGACTCAACGCCACGACCAATGCGGTGAGTGTGAGCGTCCCCCTCGCGAACGCCACGAAATGGAAAGTCACCGTCACTCCCACGACTGGCGCGTTTATCGGCAGCTTCGTGCTGACCGATGCTGGTAAAACGCGCACCGTGCCCTTCACCGGCATCATGCGTCAGCCCCCGAGAACCGACACCAGCGGCCTGATCGGCGACGGTCATTTCCTACTGCCCTCGCTTACACCAGCACCGAACAATGAAGTCCTGTCCGGTGAAGTGGGCTTTGAGAAGTAGAAGAAGACTCGACCTCTGTTTCCTCTGTGATCTCCTGTTTAAAATTCCCTGTTACAGGACCAGAATTTCTACAGGAGGAAACAGAGAACTCCTGACTGCGCGCTTGGGAAGTGTTCGGCATTCAAAGAGCGGAAGGCTCACGCCATCCGCTACGAATGAGTGGAGAGTTGCTTACTTGAGTTCGGCAAGGACGCGCTTGATGTCGGCAGCTTGCTCTTCGGTGGAGGCTTTTTTGTCCTGCCAGACGACTTTGCCATCTTTAATGAGGAAGCATTGACGTGAAGCGAGGGCGACGAGGCCTTTCAACATGCGCTCAACTTTAAAGGCATCGACAATCTTGCCCTCGGGATCGGCGATGAGGTCGTAGGGCAGTTTGAAATCGGCTTTGAATTTCTTTTGGGCTTCAGGCTTGTCAAAGGAGACGCCGAGAACCTGGACGCCCTCTTTGGTGAGTTCAGCAAAGGCATCACGGAGCGAGCAGGCTTGCTTGGTGCAGCCGGGTGTGTTGGCCTTTGGGTAGAAGAAGACCACGGTGGGTCCTTTCTTATAGACGTCGGCAAAGTTCACGGTGGCGCCGTCTTGGTTGATGCCAGTGACTTCGGGGGCGGCATAAGTGACTTTTTCGCCGAGTCCAGCGTGGGCGTTACCGATGAGTCCGGCAAAAAGGGCGGTGAGGATGCGCATGGTGTGTTTCATGGGGTGGGATAGGGGATGGAGTTTGGACAATGCCAAACGACGTTGGAGGATTCGTTCTGACTGAGGAAATGGATTCAAGGGAATGACGAATGATTTTGGAGTGCTCTCATTCCATCTCTTGTCTCCACGCCTCTCCTGTGCTCCATGGGGCACTCTTTACACATGACTCATGTCTTTTGACCTGACCTCCATCGCCCTGATTGCCGGAAGTGGCATCTATCCTGAGACGTTCATCGCCGCTGCGCAGAAAGCTGGCATGAAGCGGATCGTCGTGGCGGCCTTTCATCATGAAACGAAGCCTGAGTTGGCTCAGCAGGTGGAAGCAATCGAGTGGTTTCGCGTGGGGCAACTCGGGAAGATGATCGGCTTTTTCAAGAAGCAAGACATCCGGCAAGTGGTGATGGCTGGGCAGATCGCGCCGAAGAATCTTTTCGGTCTGCGCCCAGACATACGCACGCTGCTCATGATCGCGCGACTGAAGAAGCGGAATGCGGAGACTCTTTTTGGCGGCATTGCCGATGAATTGGCGAAGGATGGCATGACTCTGCTGCCGGCGACGACTTTTCTTGAATCGCTCATGCCATCAGTCGGGCATGTGGCGGGTCCGCAAATCAAGAAGCGTCGATGGGAGGATGCGGAGTATGGATTTAGTATCGCCAAAGAAAGCAGTCGGCTGGATATTGGCCAGACGGTGGTCGTTAAAAACGGCACGGTTCTGGCGGTGGAGGCTTTTGAAGGTACGAATGAGGCGGTGAAGCGCGGAGGTGCGCTGGGACGAGGCGGAGCCACCATGGTGAAGGTTTCCAAGCCTAACCAAGACATGCGTTTTGATGTACCTGTGATCGGTCCAGATACCATCCGCAACGCCGCAGCAGCGGGCGTGGACCTGATCGCGGTAGAGGCAAATAAGACTCTGATTTTAGGTCTTGCTGAATTGCAGGATGAGTGCAAAGCGCTCAAAATCAGCGTGATTGCACTGGCTTGAAGCGGTCGGGTAGTTGTGAAAAATTCATCAATTTAGCGGTTATGTCTTGATTTATTGTGCTTAGCCCTGAAAAAATGAGCGCTTCCCGCCGAGGCGGGTCAAACCGAGCTCTCCTTAACCAACCCCACTCTCCTTAACCAACCCCAATATGTTACTAACCGCCCTCAAAGTAAAACTCGCCGCCATGGTCGCCGTCGCCGGTATCGATACCGCCGACATGACGAGCCCAAGTGCTGACCTCACCAAAGTTCTTGATTCCCTTGCTGCTGATCAGACGGCTGCTCAGAAAGCCGCTCAGGACAAGACCACTGGACCTGATGTCAATAAGTCCTTCAATGAAGCTCTCGTTAAGGTCAACGAACTCGCCAAGAAAGGCGATAAGGATGCCCAATACGCACTGGCTCACTGGGGCGTGCTGAGCAATAGCAACGTCACCGACATCATCGAACTCTATCGCAAAGCTGCTGGCCAGGGTCAGGTTTTGGCCAAGGTTGAGCTCGCTCAAGTCTTGCTCCAAGCTTTCCCCCAGGATCAGGAGCGCGCTAAAGAAGCGGTCACTTTGATCCAAGAGGCAGAGAAGGCTGACAACAAAGTTGCTCGTCGTCTGCTTGCCAACCTCTACCTCGCAGGTGCCCCAAATGTGGGCGTCGAGCAGAGCGTGGAAAAAGCCAAGGCATTGCTCGAACAGGGTAGCGCTGCGAATGATGGCGAAGCCACTCTCGGTCTCAGCCAGCTCTATGCAGCAGGCGTGACCGGTCTGGCTAAAGACGAACAGAAGTCCCTCGATTATCTGATCAAGGCCACGGAGCAGAAGAACGCAGTTGCCATGAGCACCTATGCAGCTCGCCTCTTTGATGGCGATCCTACCGTGGCAGATAGCAAGGCACTCGTGAAGAAAGATCCTGCTAAGGCGATGGCGATGTTTGAAGACGCCGCCGCAACAGGATTTGCCGCAGCGAATCGCCTCCTGGGTGCCATCTATGAAAACGGTCTTGGCGGCAATGCCAAGAGCCTGAAGAAGGCTGTCGAGTATTACAGCAAGGCAGCTAACGGCAACGATGCTCAGGCCCTGTTCCGTCTTGGTAACTTTTTCGAAGCTGGCATCAACGAAGGTGAAGGCGACAAAGCCGTCTCCGTCGTTCAGCAGAACGCCAAAAGCGCTCTTGACCTCTATCGTCTCGCTGCGCAGAACGGTTCCTCGGAAGCCTTTTACAACGTCGGTGTTTACTATGAGACCGGCACCGTGGTCGATAAAGACCCTATCAAGGCTTTTGGATTCCTTCTGAAAGCCGCCACCTCTGGCGTGCCTCAGGCGCAGTTCCGCCTCGCGGGTCTTTATCAGCAGGGCACAGGAACCACACAGGACATCGTGGCTGCCATGGCATGGTTTGACCGCGCTGCTAGTGCTGGTTTTGCTCCTGCACAGATTGCTTTGGGCCAGATGTTTGAAAGTGGCGCTGGCCTCGGTCGTGCAAATCCAACGGCGGCTGCAACACAGTATGAAGCTGCTGCTGAAGCAGGCGTGCCTCTCGCAATGCTGCGTCTGGCCAGCCTCAATGAGCGCGGTCTGACTAACATCAAGGACAACAAGGCCGTGCCAAACATGGGACGCGCTCTTGCGTATGCTGATCTGGCTGTGGATGCCTCCAACAAGGCTGAACAGGCTGTGAAATATCGTGATGCTCTCAAGGCCGCTATGAAGCCTGAAGACGTCGCCGAAGCCAAGAAGATCTACGACAGCAAAAAGAAGACTGCTGCGACAACGCCAGCCGCCGCACCAGCCGCTGATACACCTGCTCCGAAGAGCAAAGGCAGCAGCAAAAAGTCCAGCGGTAACTAAGCTGAAGAATTGATCAAAAATAGGCTTGTCAAAACGTGGCAAGTCGCTAGCATCCGGCTCCCCCAACCAGGGGAGCCGGTTTTCTTTTCCGGGGCATTAGCTCAGTTGGTAGAGCGCCTGCATGGCATGCAGGAGGTCAGCGGTT
>CAZOVY010000143.1:0-6506 GCA_964583255.1 uncultured Prosthecobacter sp. | reverse complement strand
GACCACTGATCTACACTTGGGAAAAGATTGCAATCCCTGTCAATATTCCGGTGGGAACAAACTCTCCCAGTTTTAACATTCCAAACGTGGTCCTCGCCAATGCCGGAAGTTATCGAGTTCGTGTGACCAACGTGACGGGAACCATTGTCACAAGCACAACGGTCATTTTGAAGGTGAATTCCCCGCCGGTCATTCTGACTCAGCCTCCGGCAAGTTTGGTGATCGCACAGGCAGCTACAGGCATCTTGAAAGTGGTCGTCGGTGGCAATGCCCCATTTGCTTATGAATGGTTCAAAGTGAATGGTTTGACCGAAACGTCAGTCGGCAAAGCCGCTACACTGACGGTTAAGGGCGATGCTACCGGCCCAGGCACTTACCGCGTGAAAGTCAGTAACGCCTTGTCGCCCCCAGGGATCCCAGTGGTCAGCGCGGATTCCATCGTTGAAGTGGACAGTAAGCCGACGGTTGCGACAGGGCCATTGGGTGGAGGAACCCACGAAGCAGGAGTCAACGTTACTCTATCCGTGGTGGCGGGTGGGACGGCAATTGGCCGCACTTACCAATGGTATAAAGATGGTAAAATTGTCGTGGGAGCAGTCGCTGACACACTTGCTTTTAGTCCCGTTAAGTGGGCCGATCGTGGCTCATACCTTGTCGAGATTAAAAACCGAGTTGGCGTGATCAAGAGCAAAGCAGCGGTCTTGGTCATCCGCTCAAAACCCATCATTTTGACTGAGCCAGTTTCATTTGTCGGTGCCACCAAAGGAACGGCTGCTTTCAGTGTCGTCGCTGGTGGTGACTCCCCCCTGACGTATCAGTGGTTTAAAAACGGTGTGTCGATGTCGCCCGCAGGTAAAACTGCGAAATTATCCCTGACCGCACTCACAGCAACCATGGCAGGACCTTACTTCTGCCGTGTTTCCAATGGTCATCCTGCGGGATCAACTGACTCTACCACTGTCACACTGGCGGTTGAAGATCAGCCAAAAGTAACCGCTATCGTTGCCACCAATTTGGATATCTTAGCCAAGCCAAATAAAGTGGCTGTTAATGGCAGCATCACTCTGACGCCCACGGTCACGGGCACGCCGCCGTTTACTTACCAGTGGATGAAGACAGGCAAACCGGTCGTTGGTGCCGTGTCTCCGACACTAACTCTCAATCCTGCCCAACTGACTGACGGCGGTTCCTACACCGTGGTGGTCCGCAATCGCACTCCACTCAGTGCGACAAGCGCTGCTCTAGCCATTGGTGTTTTGATTCCGCCGACCATCACCACCCCCCCCTCGAGCTTGTCGACCGTAGAAGGAGTCGCTGCGACAATTAGCGTCGGGGCATCGGGTAGCCCTACATTGAAGTATCAGTGGAAGCGTATTGATGATCTAGGAGCCGGAGATGTAACCTTTGATCTTGTTGGGAAGACCAGTAGTTCGCTAATATTCACAAAACCTGTCATTGGTGATGCTGGGAGATACCGCTGTCTGATTACCAATGATGTCGGGAGTGTGCTGAGTACGATCGCAACACTGTCTGTTCTGCCCACACCACCGGCTTCGATTTTCAGCTTTCAACCAAGGCGTGGCCAGGTCGGCGAGAAAATCTTGGTTAGCGGCAACAATCTTCAATACACCAAGAGCGTAAAAATTGGCGGCAAACTGGCTACTTTTACCATTGTCTCCAATGCCCAATTATTGGTCACCGTGCCTGGTGCAGCTCCCTCCCCAGCAACATTTCCGATTCAGGTAATCTCAGATGCGGGGACCTTTGAATCCTCTTCAAACTATGAGGTATTCACAAAACCGGTTAACGATAGTGCTAATGACGCAACCATACTTTCCGGAACGACCTTCTTATACCGCGGATCAAATGTTGGTTTTCTTGGCACATCGAATAACGGAGTTCTAACATATACGGAAAAAACAGCTTGGGTATGGTGGACCGCCCCCAAGTCCGGCAGATATCAAATCGTTGTCTCATCTAGAGCTGATACCGCGATTCAACGATTCATTGGAACCCCCGGAACGATAACTACTAGTTCACAGAGGCAAGATTCTCTTTACGCCTCAGGAGAATTCTTGGCTTTTGACGCAGTGGCGGACCAGAACTTTGTCTTTGCAGTTGGCGGCTCATCCAACGGTCTATCCACATTCACGGAAGATAACTACCAGCTCAGAATGATTGCCTTAAATTTAGCGATTCCGCCGATGGAGGCGTTCGAGAGCGCTCAGGGTTTTGTGGCCGGTCAGCCTCTTGCTGGGCAGGGAGACTGGGAGCAGGAAGGCGATGTGTCTGCCGCTCGTGTGGTCTCCGACTCTGATTCTCAGAGCGTTCAGTTAGGCGGTGGGTCCGCTGTAGATGCAGAGCCTGTGATCCTTTGGAATTCTACGGCAACCGCTCCTGCCGGTAGTGCCGAAGTAGTCGCCGCCTTCAAGATGAAAATTGACAGGCCTGTGGACGGCAGCTCTTCCGACCGCTTTGGCTGGACCATCGCTGATCGGGACAAAAACCCTATTGCAGCGCTTTGGGTGGATGCCCGGGATGGGCAAGTGTACAGCACCGATGCTGCTGGTGTAGAAGCCAAGCTAACGCAAAAGCTCCAGTCGGGATCTGAACACAAAGTCGAGTTCACATTGAATCGGGAATCTGGATTGCTAGACGTCACGATCGACGGTCTCCCCCTGGTATCCAATCTAGCCTTGCCGGCGAACAGTGATTTTGGTGACATCTCAGCCGTGTGGATTCCATCCAAGGATGGCACTCCTCACGCCAGCATGACCTTTGATGATCTAACGGTGATTTACAGCAAGCAAGAGCAAGCTGTGAACGAGCCCTAATACAGCTAAGCCTGAGATTATTGAATCAATCGAGAGCACGAAAGGTTCGTGCTCTGCATGGGTTGCCCTGTCGCATTTCGAGACGGCTAGCGTTTTGTCGCGAAAAGCCCCGTTGAGACATTGCAGCCAGCCCTAAATGATGCCAAAGACAGTCATGTTTTATCGACTTGTTTTGGGGATCATTTTAGTCGCCAGCCTCGCTGGTTGCGGCCCGATGGATCGGAATGGGGTTGCCCTGGAAACCTATGAATCGCCTGCCACGGAGGCCCTGGTCCGGGAGATCATACGCGCACTGCCTGATCCGAATCCAGGCGTGGTGAAAAGCTATTCACTCGCACTTGGTGAGATCGTTTTGGGGCGTGATTTCACCCCGGCTAGCCAGCCTTTTTTGGACCGCTTCAAGGACCTCAAACTGCGGATCGTAAGTGCAACGGTCTTGACCCCCACCGAGCCGGATAATGTCATCGTGGACCCAGAGCTCCGCGTGGCGGTCTATCTCATCCAGATCCGCACCATGAAGCAGACGAGTGGTGATGTGTGGGAGTACGAAACTGGGTGGTCCTACAAGAAGCATTTCCAGCGACAAACATGGAAGGTCACTGGCACCAATGGCAGCTATCGCGCAGAGCCCGGTGCTGTCTTGGAAGGGAATTGGAAAAGCTGATCTCTCAGCCGTGCGGCCTAGTTGTGTGATGAGGCTTTGACCGTTGACCGTCTCATCACGCTCTGTTTCATCTCAACCTTATGTCCAAAGGCCAGGGCGCTACTGCCACTCAGTTTTTCGAACTCGGCTCATCTGCCGAGCCTTTTGTGTTCGCCAATGGCGAGTCACTGCCAGGAATCACGGTGGCTTATGAGGCTTACGGCAAACTGAATGCCAAGAAGTCGAATGCGATCTTGCTCTTTCATGCGCTGTCCGGCAGTCAGCACGCGGCGGGCCACACTGAAGATGTGCCAGGGCTGGACGGACGCTGGACGGACGACGTGAAACTTGGCTGGTGGGATCTGTTTGTCGGACCAGGCAAGGCGCTGGACACCAATCGCTACTTCGTCATCTGCGCCAACTACCTCGGTGGTTGTTATGGAAGCAGTGGTCCGACGTCGATCAATCCTGAAACGGGCAAGCCTTACGGCAAAGATTTTCCCACGGTGCTCAGCAGCGATGTGGTGCGCAGTCAGGCAGCGCTTTTGGATCATCTCGGCATCAGGATCCTCCATGCCGTGATCGGCTCATCGGTCGGCGGTTTGCTTGCCATCAACTTCGCCACGCTGTTCCCTGAGCGCGTGAAGATCGTCATGCCTGTGGCGACCGGACTCCGCACCACGGTGCTAACGCGGCTCACTTTGTTTGAGCAAGTCATGGCGATCGAAAATGATCCGCACTTTCATGGTGGGGACTATTATGATGGCCCGCCTCCTGAGTTCGGACTTGTGCTCGCCAGGATGATTTCTCACAAGACCTTTGTGCATCTCGATGCCATCGAAAACCGCGCACGGCAGACCGTGACCCAGCCGTCAGGGCAGCTTTCCTGGTACAAAGTCGGCCACAGTGTGGAGAGTTACATGCTGCATCAGGGAAAGAAATTCGTGAAGCGTTTCGATGCCAACTCCTACCTCCGCATCATCACCATGTGGTTACGCTACGACCCGCTGAAAGATGCTGGCGTGGAGAGCTACGAAGCGCTCTTTGCGCGCAGTAAAGCGGCAGGTCATCACTACCTCATCTTCAGCATCGACTCGGACTTCTGCTTTTACCCCGAGGAGCAGGCGGAAATGGTTTCTGCTCTGGAGCGGGCAGGCGTTTCTTCGATGCACATCACCGTGCATTCGGACAAAGGCCACGACTCCTTCCTGCTCGAGCCACAGCTCTACACGCCGCATCTGGTGTACACACTGGAAGGTCGCTGGCAGAAGTCGTCGCTTGATGAGCCAGTGAACGACGTGGAATAAAAAGGCCCGAAGCGTGAGCTCCGGGCCTTCGTCATCAACAAATCAATCTCACTGAAATTCGAGGCAGACACCTTCCTTAGTGCTGCGGGCAAAGAGGTGATTGTAGGCCAGCACTGGGTAGCTCCAGACCTTGCCATCCAGCACATCGTCACGCTTCAGTTCGACATACTTTTCCTTGTTGGCCTCGACCACCACCACTTCACCTTTGTCACTGAGGGCGATCACTTTGTCTCCGGCGAGGATCACCTGACCAGGGCCAAAGCCAGCCTCTTTCCACACATCCTTGCCCGTCTTGATATCGACACAGGCCATAGGTCCAGCGCCATATTCTTTAAAGCTAAACATGCCGTAAAGGAAGCCGTCCTTCACCACGGGCGTGCTCCAGTGATTGAAGCACTCATTCTCACGGCGCCAGATTTGTTCCGCACTCAGACCACCGCCACTCTTGCTGATTTTGAAAGCACCTGCACCCACAGTATAACCGGCGGAGCAATACACGATGTCTTCATAAACCACCGGGCTAGCAGCCGTAGAAACCTTGAAAGGGAAAGGCGCGCGCCACAGCACTTTACCCGTCGCAGGCGTCACCGCGACGAGGCCCGTTTGAGTGAAAAAGATCGCCTGATGAACACCGAGAATGTCGGCAGTGATCGGCGTAGCATGAGTCATCTTGTCGTCCTCACCCTTCCACACAATCTTGCCCGTGGTTTTGTCCAGGCCCAGCAGACCTTGACCCGCGCCGCCACCGCACATCATGAGGACATCGCCATCGATCACCGGCGACGCAGCATTCTGCCACTTGATCTGCACACCCGCATTGTCCTTCATCACATCACGATTCCACACAGGCTTGCCAGTGGCGGCTTCAAAGCAGAAGACACCCAGATTCGCATCAATCGCATAGACCTTGTCACCATCCACGACAGGCGTTGAGCGTGGTCCGTCGCCGCCTTTGTTGTCGCCTGCGCCGGAGTCACCACCGCCGTCATATTTGCCGATCACGGTCAGTGATTTCTTCCAGAGTTCCTTACCGTTTTTCACATCCAGGCAGACGATCACTTCACCCGTATTACCTTCAGACTCGCCCGTGACGATTGTGTAAACCTTGGCACCCGCGACGGCGAAGGAGCTGAATCCAGCCGGCGTGTCTGTCTTCCAAAGCGTCTTGATCTTCGCACTCTTCCAGTTGCTCACCTTGGGCGCAGCCACGGTGCCGTCATTGTTAGGTCCGCGAAACTTGCCCCATTCACCGGGCGCGGCGGATTGGGCAGAAAGACTGGCCGCTGTGAGTAGCGAGCCACCGATAAGTGTGAGCGTGGTGCGGATCATGGATGTGATTTTGAACTGAAGGCGTGTCTAACGAAACGCCTGCGTGCAGTCTTGCGGATCACTCCCACACCAGCAAACAAAACCTCTGCTAAACGGCGATAAACCTCGGCGGAAGTTGACGAAACTGTTGCACTCACGCCTTCGTTACGCTTTGAGCACTTACACCATGTGGGACTTTGTCACAGAGCATTGGCGCGATGGCGTGGAGATCATCATCCTCGCCGCGCTGGCTTATCATGGTTATCTGTTTTTCCGTGCCACTCGTGGCGCCCGCATTCTGACTGGGCTGCTCGTGCTGCTTTTGAGTCTAGCGCTGATCTCACAGCTTCTTGAACTTGAGGTCATCAACTGGCTTCTCCAGCGCATCTCGGTCTTCCTCGCCGTTGCACTCGT
>CAZOVY010000142.1:0-6560 GCA_964583255.1 uncultured Prosthecobacter sp. | reverse complement strand
GGCAGGAAGCCGAGCACCAGCCAGAGAGCGATCTTGATCCAGACCCAAGTGGGCCAAGCGAGCATGGAGGTCGAAGTGATGCCGAGCCTAGCCAATAGGCCGAAGCCAGTGATAGCGCTGATGACGAGGCCTGTGCCATGCCACTTCATGGCACTGCGGGCTGACTCAGAGGAAAGCAGGGCACCGAATCCGATGAAAACGAAGATCAGTCCGATGATATGGGCGATGTGATAAATGGCGAGGGGCATAGGAGGGGAATGTTGGCATCATACGGGTGGACTCACAAGCAACGATGCACTTGCCAAGCTCATGTGAGGTTTGGAAACTTGCTCAAACCTCAGACTTCAGGCACTAAAGCTTCTTGATCACGGACCGCTTGCGCAGGCCTTCCATCCACTTGTCGATCACGCCCTTGGATTTCTCAGAAGAGATGGAGCGTTCGATCTCGGGGCGCAGTTCCTGCATGGATTTCACGTTCCCGTACTTGATGGCGTCACAGGTGATGATGATGTAGGCCTCTTGCTCGTTGATGACGTCACTGATGCCTCCAGTTTTCAGGCCAAAGGCGACGTTGGCGATGGCGGCCGGCATCTGATCTCTAGCCACCCAATCTCTGGCTCCGCCGCTTTCAGCGTAGCTGTCCTGCGAGTAAGCTTTGGCGGTCGTGGCAAAGTCAGCTCCATTGACCAGCTTGGTGCGAAGCTCGCGCGCTAGCTTGCCCTGACTCTCGACCGTTGTGGCAGTTTCCGTGCTGAATTTGGGGATCGTGATGGTGCTGATTTTGATCATCCCGCCTTCACGCCACTTATCCTGGTTCTTTTTATAATAGTCCTCCACCTCTTTCGGCGTAGCTGGCGACTGCTGGGCGGCCTGCTTACCGCGCATGGCCTGGACGATCATCATCTTCTCACGCAGATCGCGGAACTTTTTCACGGTCATTCCCGTGCCGGCTAGCTCTTTGACAAAAGCGTCTCGGTTGCCTTTGAAGCTATCACGGATGATCCCATTGACATCATCATCCACCCACTGGGTCTTGATGGCAGCACCCAGGCGCTTGAACTCGGCCAGCACCAGTTCACGGTCGATGAGGCTGTCCAATGCCGTGGCGTGCAGGTTGTTTAGCTCGCGCTGTAGGGCACCAGGATCATTTTGAAATTGGAAGCGCAGCATCTGCTCCTGAGCATTCACGGCGTCACGCACCTCGGACTTGGTGACGACATTGCCATTCACGATGGCTGCGATGCCATTGCTGGAGGACTGAGCCTGCAGCTGTGCCCCCAGGGCCAGAGTGATCAGCGGAATGATGGAGCGAATGATGGAACGTGAGGTGACAGACATGACTTTAAAGCGGGCGGATGGTTAACCATCCGCTGGGTTGCTAGCAAGAGGGAAAATAGGCGAGAAGGCTCTTCGTGATTGCCTCCGAACATAGTTTCCATCAAAGATAGAGTTTCCTATGAAAAGCAGATTCCTTACCGCGTTCATCTTTTGTTTGGCCTCCATCTCGCAGGCCGCTGATCAATCCTACACCGGAGTCACAGGTCTCCAGCTCTACAGCCTGCGCAGTCAGTTCAAACTACGCGGCGTGCCGTGGACTCTGGATCGTGTGAAATCCTTTGGCATCACTGAAGTCGAGCTGGCAGGCACCTACGACATGAAACCTGAACAGTTCAAAGCCGAGCTGGAGCAGCGCGGTCTAAAGGCGATCAGCGGCCACTTCCCCTATGGTCGCTACAAGACTGATCTCGAAGCCGTGGTGGCTGAGGCGAAAACGCTGGGGCTTCAATACGCTGGCTGTGCCTGGATCGACCACAAGGGCAGCTTTGATGAAGCCGAGTGCCAAGACGCTATCGCCACGTTTAATAAAGCCGGTGAAGCCTTGGCTGCTGCTGGGATCAGATTCTTCTATCACTGCCATGGCTATGAATTTGAAAAGCAGGGTGATGGCACTCTAATGGACGTGCTGATCACGGGCACCAAAGCTGAGCATGTGAGCTATGAGATGGATGTGTTCTGGGTCGTCTTCCCCGGCCAAGATCCGGCTGCCCTGCTCAATAAATACCCTGATCGCTGGAAGCTGATGCATCTCAAAGATCTCCGCAAAGACGTGGCCACCGGCTCTCTCAGTGGTGGCACCGATGTGAAGAACGACGTCACCATCGGCACAGGTCAGATGAACTGGCCATCCATCCTAGCTGCCGCCCAAAAGATCGGCGTGAAGCACTATTTCATCGAGGACGAATCCCCGACCTCAGAAGAGCAGATCCCATCCAGCCTTTCGTTCCTGAAGAATCTGAAGTGGTGAGGAGTTGAAGGTTCTACAATGCCCCAGCCCCGATCGTGATCCGCTTCGCGGGCACGGGGGATTGGATGATGCCCTCAGCGGTCTCCTGCATGAGGCGGAGCTGGCCGCAGGCGGCGGCGATGTCGTGACCCTTTTCTCGACGCAGCGTGGCGGTGACTCCGGCAGCTAGCAGGACATCGCGGAACGCATCCTGCTGGGCTTCGCTTGGGCGTTCCCAGTCCAGGCCTTCGACAGTGTTGTAGGGGATGAGATTGACCTTGGCGTGGATGCTGCGCGCACGCTTGGCCAGCAGATGCGCTTGGGCGATCATGTCGTTCACATCCTTGATGAGGATGTACTCCAGCGTCATGTGCTGCTTGCGCTTTGAGCGCCAGGTCTGCAATGCATCAAACAACTCGGCGAGATCGTGCTTTTGATTGACCGGCATGATCTTGCTGCGCACGTCGTCACTGGCTCCATGCAGGGAAATCGCGAGCCGGATTTGCAGCGGAAAGTCGGCGAGCTTTTTGATCTGCGGAGCCAGACCACTCGTGCTCACAGTCATGTGCCGCGCACCGATGCCGATGCCCCATTCGGCATTCAGGATCTCTATGGCTTTGATAAGGTTGCTGTAATTTGCCAGCGGCTCGCCCATGCCCATGAAGACGAGATTGTCCACACGCTCACCGACGTGGGCTTCGACCAAAACGATCTGCTCCACGATCTCCGCAGCCGTGAGATTCCGCGTGAAGCCGGCCAGACCACTGGCGCAGAATTTGCAGTCATACGCACAGCCGACTTGGCTGGAAACGCAGAGCGTGCGGCGGTCGGAGTCGCCGCCATACAGTGCTGGATTGGCAGGGATGAGGACGGTCTCGATGTAGCGCCCGTCATTGAGCTTGAGCAAAAACTTGCGCGTGGTGTCCTCTGACCCAGTCACTTTCGCGATGCTCATACTGCGGGCGACGTAGCGCTCGGCCAGGGCCTGACGCAGCGGCTTGGACAGGCTCGACATGGCCTCGATGCTGGTGGCCCTTTTGGCATAGGTCCACTCGATGATCTGCTTCGCACGAAAGCCCGGCTCTCCGAGTGATGCGACTAGATCCGTGATCTCCTGCGGCGTGGTGCCGAGGAGCGATGGCAGCGCGCGTGCTGGCGCGGCGAGTGACTCAGTTGGCATGGAAGGCCTTCACAGTCTCTTTCACCAGAGGCACGTTGTTCTTGTCACGGACAAAAATGACTTTGCGCTCGTGATAATATTTGGTCGTGCCCTGAGGCAGCGCATAGAGCCACTCTTCATCATTGTTGCGACGCTCAAAGGGCACGCCGATCAGCTCAAAAACATCTCGCCCGCCCATGCCCGGCCTGACGCGGGAGAAACGGTGGTCATCATACTTCATCGAGTAGCGCGTGCTGGATTGCAGGAAGTGGCTGACGGCTTCCACAGCTTCATTGACTGGATAGCCAAAGCTCAGGATGTAATAGCCAAGCAGCAGCGCGGGAATGCCTGCGAGCAGCAGCGGGGTGAAGAGATACCAGTTCTTTTTCAGCATAGGAATGAGTGGGATGTTGGCCGATGCTCTAGCAGGGCGGCGCTTCTGGCAAGGATCAAAACCACGTCGTGTAGCCCAGCGCCTTTAGCAGCGTGCGCAGACTCATCGCGATCACCAGCACTCCCACGACGACCATCATGGGCCGATGCGGCACTCTTTTCGTCAGATAAGCTCCGAAAGGTGCCGCGATAACACCGCCCAGCGCAAGCCCTGCGATGACATCCCAATGGCCGAGCCCGATGGTCAGGAAGAAAGTGACCGAGGCGGACATGGTCACGAAGAACTCCACCGCATTCACACTGCCCACAGTCTCGCGGAAGCCATTGCCGCGCACGATCAGATTGGTCGCCACGATCGGACCCCAGCCACCACCGCCTACGGCATCGAGAAACGACCCAATGAGCGCCAGCGGTGTCAGCTTGGTCGTCACTTCACGCGGAGGGAAAGGCAGAAAGGCTTTGGTGATGATGATCACGCCCATGATCATCAGATAGCCTGAGATGTAGGGCTTGATCATTTCATCATTCAAGGAACTGACCACATAGGCTCCGAGTGCGGCACCGATGATGCCAGGGATGAGCAGTCGGCGGAAAAGATCGCGGCTGATGTTTCCAAAAGCGTGGTGGGAGAGTGCGGAGGCACCCGTGGTGAAGCACTCCGCCGCATGGACGGTGCTACTGACCACCGCTGGCGACACGCCCCAGCCCATCAGCAAGCTGGATGCCGTGACCCCATAGGCCATCCCTAGCGCACCATCGATGATCTGCGCCAAGAAGCCTGCCAGGATATAGACGAAGAAGTCGTGGGTCATGGTGTCCTAAGACCCGCCGCTGGCGGGGGGCGCAGGCTGTCGGCTGTCAGGGGGGTGAGTTCAAGCGAAAGTTGGAATCAGGGGAATGCAGCAGAGCTTAACGCACCAACGAATTTAAGGGCCGAATACGACAGGATTAACAAGATTGGCATGATTAACAGGTCTGAAAAATCCTGTTCATCCTGCTCATCTTGTTAATCCTGTAATAAAAGCCGCGAGTCATATTCATGTGCCCATTTCATGCTAAGCCCTGGGAATGACGAACGGAGGCTGGTTGAAAACTCATGACACCCATCCACGTTCGGCCCCCATGCTCCGTTTCCTCTTCATCGCCCTGGTTTTTGTCACTGCGTCTCTATCGGCTCAGGATCGCCCGCCAAACATCATCTTCATGCTGATCGACGACATGGGCTGGACGGATCTGGGCTGCTACGGCAGCAAGTATTATGAGACGCCGCACATCGACCAGCTCGCGAAGGACGGCATGCGTTTCACCAATGCCTACTCCGCCTGCACCGTCTGCTCGCCGACCCGCGCGGCGGTGATGACGGGCAAGTCCCCTGCCCGGCTCCACATCACCGACTGGATCGCCGGTCATGACCGCCCTCATGCGCGCTTAAAAATCCCCGAGTGGACGAAGAACCTGCCTTTGGAAGAGGAGACGCTGGCAGAGCGGCTGAAGACACGCGGCTACGCCACCGCCAGCATCGGCAAATGGCATCTCGGTGGGCCGGAGTTCTACCCGGAGACGCAGGGCTTTGATGTGAACATCGGCGGCACAGATCGCGGCCAGCCACCGAGCTACTTCTCACCCTATGGCATCGACACCCTGAAGGACGGCCCGAAGGACGAGTTCCTCAGCGACCGCCTCACCACGGAGGCCATCGGCTTCATCGAGAAAAACAAGGAGCAGCCCTTCTACCTCTACATGCCGCATTTCGCCGTCCACACACCCATCATGGGCAAGCCGGATGTCGTGGCGAAGTATCAGAAGAAGCGCGGCGTCAGCGGCCACACCAATCCCGTCTATGCCGCACTGGTCGAAAGCGTGGACGACAGCGTGGGCCGCCTGCGCGCCACCTTGAAAAAGCTCGAACTCAGTGAGAACACCCTCTTCGTATTCACCAGTGACAACGGCGGCCTCAGCGGCACCGTCAGCGCCAAAGGCTGGTCACGCGGCCCCACGGATAACAGCCCCGCCCGCCTCGGCAAAGGCAGCGCCTATGACGGCGGCGTCCACATCCCGCTCATCGTTGCCTGGCCCGGCACGATCCCCGCCGGCGAAGCGTGCGACACGCCCGTCATCAGCTACGATCATGTGCCCACGCTGCTCGCAGCCACCGGCACACCTTTGAATGACGGGCAGATCGTCGATGGCGAATCCCTCATGCCCCTGCTCACGCAAAAGGGCCAGCTCAAGCGCGATGCCATCTACTGGCACTACCCGCATTATCACCCCGGCAGCGCCACGCCTTACAGCGCCGTGCGTGAGGGCGACTGGAAGCTCATCGAGTTCTTCGAAACCAACCACGTCGAGTTGTACAACCTCCGCCGCGATCCCGGCGAACTCGAAAACGTCGCCGACGTGGACACCGACGTCGCCGCCGCCCTCACCGAGAAACTCCACGCCTGGCGCAAAGAAGTCGGTGCCCAAGAACCCACCCTGAATCCAGCCTACGATCCCGAGAAGTCACTGGAGGGAGTGGGGAAGGGGAAGTGATCAGTGACAGCTCTACTTTCGAGATCATAGTCGCGAATGAAAGAAAAAAATTCCGCAGCCATTGCCTTATACTGCATGCGTCGGATCCTCATAATCTAAATGGCTACAAGTCAATCAAACCAAAACGCTTTTATGATAGAGCCTCTTGCAAAACCCTGAATTCATCTAGATTTGCGATGGATGGTTGACATG
>CAZOVY010000141.1:0-6702 GCA_964583255.1 uncultured Prosthecobacter sp. | reverse complement strand
GTGCGCATCAACTACGTCATGGAGTTCGGCAACTACGGCTACTCCGACGAAATGACCGGCGCAGGCTGGCAGACGCCGCGCATCGGCTGGGAGTCAGAAATTCCGCAGCGTCACTGGCATCAAAACGATCCCGGAGTGGTGCCGAACATGCTCATCACCGGCGCGGGTTCGCCGACGGGGATGCAGGTTTATGAAGGTGATCTTTTGCCGAGTGTGTTTCGCGGCCAGCCCCTGCACTGCGATGCCGGGCCAAATGTCGTCCGCGCTTACATCACCCAACCCGACGGAGCTGGCTACAAAGCCGAGATCGTCAACATCCTCGAAGGCAGCAAAAACCGCTGGTTCCGCCCCAGCGACGTCGCCGTCGCTCCCGATGGCTCTCTCATCGTCGCCGACTGGTATGACCCCGGCGTCGGCGGGCATGGAATGGGCGATGTGACGAGGGGGAGGTTGTTCCGCGTGACGACGAAGGCGGCGGCGAAGTTTCAGGTTCCAAGTTTCAAGGTGGATACTGTTGAAGGTGCCATCGAGGCCCTGAAGTCACCGAATGAGGATCAGCGTTACCTCGCATGGACGGCGCTACAAAAGTTTGGCAAGCAGGCCACAGTAGCCTTGGAGAAGGCTTTCAAGGACACCCACCTGCCTGCACACTACCGGGCAAGAGTGCTCTGGCTGCTTGGTGCGATCAAATCCCCTTCATTGATCGATCACCTAAGCGATGCGCTTTCAGGCGACGAAAACTTAGATGCAACGGTTATCAGAGTAGCTCGACAGCAGCACGGAAATGATGCCATCAAGTTTTTGAGAGGCGTCAAAAAACCGTATCGAGGTCGCCCCGTCGTTCTTCGCGAACAAGCTATCGCCATGAGGTTCGCCAACGACGAAACCACGAATAGCCATTGGGCACTAGTGGCTGCGAATGCGGATCACAATGATCGCTGGTTGATTGAGGCTCTTGGAATCGGGGCAGAGCTGTCTTGGGATGCCAAGCAAGCTGTTGCAATGCACGTTGAAAATGATTCAGGCGATCGTGAGCTGTTGCACGAACTTTTCGTTCGTAGTCGCGGTTCAAAGAGCCCAGGAGCTTTGACGGAGTTCGCTATTCGTTCCATTGGCTTGTCTAAGCTTCGTATCCTCCGCTCCCTCCAACTCCTCTCCTACAAACACCCCGCCGAAGTCTCCGCCGCGGCTTTGACCATCTTCCTCAAAGCCGACGCCGAAACGGCCCTCGCTGCCACCGCGTTGCTCGACCGCAACACCATCGCCTCCAATCCCGAGGCCAAGGCGCGGCTGGATGCGCTGCTGAAGCCTGTCATCGGCAAAGCGGAGTTCATCGACCTCGTGCAGCGGCTCAATTTGACCGGGTTCGAGCAAGAACTCGTCGATTACATCATCGCTCATCCCGAGGCGGGCGAATCCATCAACGCCGCACGCATTCTCGCAGCGAACGTCGGCAAGACCGTGGCATTCCTCACGAAAGCGGACGCCGCCTCGGCGAAGAAGCTCGTCGCCGCGCTCGGTAAGGTCAGCGACCGGCCCAGCGTGGCCGTGCTGAACCAGGCCTTCTGGCCGGAGAAACGCGAGGACGTGCGCCGCACCATCATCGAGGCCCTCGCACTCAGCAGCGAAGGAGCGAGAGCGATCCTCAAATGGCATGGTGAAAAGAAGCTGCCCAAAGCTGTGCATACCACCGCCGCGCTGGCCCTCAGCCGCAGCACCGATGCCGGACTGCGCAATCAAGCCGCCACCGAACTCCCGCTGCCCGCCGCGCTCGGTGCCGAAAAATTCCCGCCGCTCGCCGACCTCATGAAACTCAAAGGCGATGCCGCTAAAGGTCAGCAGATGCTCATGCAGGCCGGTTGCGTGGCCTGCCATCAGGTCAAAGGCCAGTTCATCAACTTCGGCCCCGACCTCAGCCAAATCGGCAACAAACTCAGCCAGGACGGCCTCTTCACCGCCGTGCTCTATCCCAGCGCTGCCGTGGAGCACAGCTTCGGCGGTCTCAGCGTGACGACGAAAGAAGGCCTGCAAGCCATGGGCTACATCATCAGTGAAACCTCCGATGAATTGACCCTCAAGATCGCCGGCGGAGCCGCCATGCCCATCAAGAAAGCCAGCATAACCAAAAAAGAGGAGTTGAAGGAGTCGCTGATGCCTCCTGGTCTGGCGGCTGCGATTGGACCGCAAGGTCTCGCGGATCTTGTCGCCTATCTACAGACCCTGAAATAGGTGCGCTGAAAAGAATTAAAGTTTGTAACATTGATCTGGCTATGCGGTAACTACCGGGAGCGGACAGGCTAATCCGCTCCAGTTGGCCGCACACTCAATCGCATCAACGCTATGAAATATCCCATCGCTAAAGTTTCTCTTTTTATTCTTCTTACGATTCTGCCGGGACTAGTCCACGCAGATCCTCCGACGAACGACAACTTCGTCGACGCGATCAATCTGGGTTCTTCCGCTACAGCCACAAGCACAGGAACAGCCGATGAAGCGACGGTTGAGACGGATGAGCCTTTAGTGCGGTTTGATGACTATTTCTTTTTCTCATACGGCAGAACCGTGTGGTGGAAGTGGACGTGCCCGGCTGGAACGGATCGCCTTGTCAAGGTGACAACAGCAGGAAGTCAGGAGGATGGATACGATCCGATCACGTTCGAGATGATCCGCATCCCGATGGATACACTACTGGCTGTCTTCACGGGTACCGATCTTCAAAATCTAACCCCTTTGGCTGAAGCAGATGACACTGTCTTGGATCATACGAGTGAGGCATCGTTCGTGGTGACGGCAGGGACAACTTACTACATTCGTGTCGATTCCGGTAACTCATATCCTTACAGCACGAGTGTTAAAATCAATCTCACCAGTGAAGGCCCACCGAACACGGCGGCGGCGCATGTGGCTTGGGGAAAAGCGCGCATGACGCACACGGGCGGCTGGAATCCAGCGATCTCAGAGACGATGATCCCAGTGCTCTCTGCCAATGCTCTGAGTCAAGCAGAAGGACACTTTACGGCAGCACTCGTTATCTCAAAGACAGACCCTGAAGCCAATCTACTGCTAGCCATGGTGAATCTGGCAAAATTGCAAAAAGAGACGGCGTTTCAGACCCTGCTGACTCAGTTGGGTGTCGTGGATACATCGACTGATCCGCAACTGCCCAACTACACGATACCGACTGACCCGAATGGTAAGGAGATTTATGCTTTAGGTGCCAATTCGAGCCAGGGCATTGAGTATTTGAAGGCGGTTGCGCGTCCACGACTATTGTCGACTTTGACGATGCTGGATAAGATCACATCCACGACTTTCCTGGCAACCCTCCCAGATCACATGCGACTTACCGACAGTCTCTATGTGGACTATGGCGACATGCTGATGCTGAAAGGTGGTTGCAAGGTTTTGCTCGCCATGATCGACCTGATGGAGACTTACAATCTCATCGCCCCACTTCAGGATTTGTCAGACATGGACAGTCTTGGAGAACTCGACGGACAGCATTTGGCTGATGCCTTTGGTAATCTGCTGAAATTTACAGGCACCGCCTCAGACAAACGGACCAGCCTGAAGACGAATCTGCAATCAGCGATCTCCCTCTACAATCTAGCCAGCACTCATATCCGCAACAACGCCAAGAGGCCGTTGGCTCGCGATACCAATCACCTTTTCCCACTGCGTGAAAACCCTGAAGACGAAGCTGATTTCCGAGTGACTCTGGACAAAGTTAATAAGTGTTTGGGTGGCACCACGATCACTGAGAATGGTTGGAGTTTCAGCATCAGTAAGATCTTGGCTGGCACGGTCTCTTTGCGTGATTTGGCCCCGAACTTTAAGGGGGATAAAGTGATCAAAAACAGTATTCCTAAACCGGACCTCGCTGGAGCTCTGCCTGGTGCAAGTCTGGACAAGGTACAAAGCTTTTTAGATGACGAAGATGAGCTTTATGAAGGCTTGATCTATCTCGGGGCGCAGGTGACGCCTGGGCAGGAAGCGTTTGGATCAATCAGTGATCCGGGTGGATTATTCTTAGCGGGAACCAAACATACCTTCAGCGCCACTCGTGCTCCTGGCTATGTTTTCGCAGGCTGGAAATTCCATGACCAGACCATCAGCATCCTCTCTCCGTATGAGGCCCCAGTGATCCGTGAGTACACGCTCCTGGCCCAATTTGCCGAGGACAATGGCGACAATGACAAGGACGGCCTCTCCAACTATGACGAGGTAAGGCTGGGCACAAATCCAGCTAGCATTGACTCTGATAGTGATGGCTGGCCGGATGGTCTGGATGCGGCTCCTCTGACGGCTGATGCGCGCAAGTTCATCGTCTCGCAGAATTTTTCCGGCGTCTCGCTCAACCTGCCTGTGGGAAAGGTCCTCTCCATCGCTGGGCAACCCGCAGGCGTAACCTATGATGCAGTTAATGAGAGGCTTATTGGTCGCCCAAACTTCCTCGGCGTGGGCATCAACACACCGAAGACTTTCACGATCATCGCCACGGTGAAACCTACCACAGGGGTGAATTACACCCTCAGACTCACCTTCACCGTGGAGCCACTGAGGGAGAAACTATTTGGCACTTTCAACGGTCTGGTTCAGCGCGGCACATTGAACGGTGACCTCGGCGGTAGTCTCAATGTGGTCGTGACTAACAGCGGTGGTGTGACGGGTAAGCTTGTGATGAATGGCTTCACTTACGCATTCCCGGCCAATGCTCGGCTCGATAGCATGCCGAGTCCCTTTAGTCAGGCCACATGCACTCTACCGAGCATCAAGCCCACGACGGCATCTCCCACCGCTTTCATTCGGTTCACGCTTGATGCGGATACTGGTTATCTTAGCGGCAAGGTATCGCCAGTGGCAGGTGTAGGCGGAGTGGGGGAAATTGATCTGGATGGGGAGCGTCTCACTGTCCCAAGCCTGACCGTCGTAGGCACTTACAATGCCCTGCTCACTCAAACTAACAAACTGAACGATCTCGCCTACCCTCAGGGAGAAGGCTTTGCCACGCTCAAAGTAGCCAATACGGGCGTTGTGACTTGGACTGGAAGGCTGGCTGACGGCACAACTTTTACAGGTGGCTCTACACTTGGCAGCGATGGCGATGTGCCCCTTCATTTCACGCTCTATACCAACCGCGGTTCAGTTCAAGGCTGGACACGGGTAAATGCGGGCACACTCAAAACTCCAATTCTTGAGCCGCTCACTTGGTCGAAGAAAAATATCCTCACCACCACGCGCAGCTATAAAGATGGCTTCCCTGTGACACTTAATGTTGATCTTGATGGCAGTCTCTACAGTCCCACTACGGCTCTTTTCAGTATGCTGAACCTCAGTGCGGGAATCGACAATGCCGTCATCGGTTTCAGCCAAGGAAATTTAGATTCATCCTTCTCTAAATCTTTCCAGATTGTTGCTCCCAGCGTGGTCAAGCCGCCAGCCGTCTCTGTCACTTTGAATCCCAATAGGATTACGCTCAGCATCGTGCCCGCTAATGGTCAATTCACTGGCAGCTTCTACATTGGAACACGCAAAGCCGATGTCATCGGCATCATTGTCCCACACTTGCAGCGTGGCGGTGGCTTTTTCCTGCTGCCTGGCGCAGCCCCGACTGCGACTACTTCGCCGATTCTCTCAGGCAAGGTGCTGGTCACTAGAAACTTTTGATTTTGGAAAAGGCGGGCAAGCTCAGCATGGGGCAGTCACATGCCCCATCTTGTGATGCCTTCGCAGAGATGGGCAGAACACCTGTGTGTGCGCTCTTTTGAAGCCATGCTGCTAGCAGATGGGCGCTCTAAAAACACTCGAAAAACCGCGTGCTGAAGGAGATGCAGGATTGGCTGAAGCCCGGTGGTGGCTCTGTGCCGAACTTTCAAAATGTGGACCAACTCGCCGCATGGTGGGCTGCGAATAAGCAGCGCTACGACCAGTTCATGCTCAGGGTGGATCTGTAATCGCGCCAGCCGATGAGAGTATGTTGGGAAGGATTGGCGAAAACAGCATCGCTATCTCAAAAGATCCCCTTCGCCAATCTTCCCGACTGTCGGGAAGGGTAACACGCATGGCCTACGGCTACTTGTAGGCTGGCTCGGGCAGCCAGTCTTCTTGTCCGGCTCCGACACCGACGAGTTCACCTTCTTCTTCCTCTTCGCTGTCGGTTTCCAGTGGTGCAAAGCGCTCGCTACGAAAGCCAAGCTCCTGCTTCACGCTGCTGTGCGGATCATCTGGGTTTTGCAGTTCTTTGAGCAGTAGAAGGATATCGAACTCGGCATCCGTGAGCTGGATCTTGGCGTCGTCATCGACGCTGAATTTGGGATTAGATCGACCTGCTGACATGGAGCGCACGGTGTAGGTGCGGTCCTTTTTCGGCAGTGAGACATACAGGTCATAGACCCAGGGCTCGAACTGGTCATTGATGCAGATGACTTTTTGGCCGGTGTGGAACATGGGGTGGGGAAGGTTGACGGTTGTTGAGGCTCGCTGCGCGAGCGTTGAGAGTGGTTGACGATTGATTCTGGATCTCAGCGGCGCAACCGCATGGGTTTGGTAACAACCGTAAACAATCGTCAACCATCGTAAACAACCGTCAACTTCTGCTTCCGCTACTCCCGCCCGAGTTTGTGCAGGTGCTCGTGTAGACGTTTGAGGACTTCTTCGATGACGACAGGTTCCTCCACACAGCCATGCCAGCAGGGCACGACT
>CAZOVY010000140.1:0-6723 GCA_964583255.1 uncultured Prosthecobacter sp. | reverse complement strand
CAATGGCGAAATCGGAATCGTCGCCTAGTTCACCCGTCTCGGTTTTGAGCACGCGCGTCACATCGCAATTGTCCTTCACCGCGTGCTTCTCCAAGGCGAGCAGTTCCATCTCATCGAGGATATGATTGATGGAATGCTGAATGGTGGGGGCGTTGCGCACAGAGGTTGCCTGCTCCGGCTCAAACACATGCAGCACGCTTTGGGCGGGTAGTTCGCGTGCGGATTGATCATCAAGCACACGATAGGATATCGGTGCGCCCCAAGCGTCCAGTGTGATGCCATGGAACGACTGCATGGAAGTGTTGCCCTCACCGATGCGGTGCGACTCGATCAATTGTAGCGCGGCGATGCCGAGGCGGCTGCGCGTGAGATGGATGAAGTATTCGCCGTCCACATCCATGCCTCGGCAGACCAGCGATTGCACTTCCTCAAAGCTGAACCGTCCGGTGATTTCACAGCGAGTGGACCAGGCGCGGAAGTAAGCTTCCGCCTGGCGATTCCAGCTCACGTCGTCTGACTGTGCTTGCGGGCGAATGCCATCCCCCGTCGAATAGATCGCCATGTTGTTGACCATCTCGCGCACGAAGCCTGAGTTCTTGGCGAGGTAGCGGGAACGACGCACCAACTCTCGATGAATCTGAGGCGTGAGATCACGCTTAGCATCGCGAGGTGCAGGGCCTGGCACCGTGCCGCGTCGAGGTGACGCGTTGGCTGATTCATAGACCGAAGACCAGGCTTTTGGAAGCAGGGCTGGTGGCAGCCATTGGGTCGCCCATTGTTGAAGACCGTTCATGGGTGCAGATGATGAATGAATGAAGTGGTGATCCGGCGACGGCGGCCATAGGTGCCTGGGGCGAGCACTCGCAGCGCATGGCTGCATTCCTCCAGTGTCTCCTTCACGGTCATGGGAAACTGCTTGGTGGCGTTGGAGCCGCTGTCGCCCCAGCTCATGAGGGTCTTGCCTTCCATGAGCATCTCTTTGGCTTTCGCCTGAATGCTGAGTACTTCTGCGACGGTGAACCCGACAGTGAACAAACCTTGCGCCATGCTCGGGCGTGAGCTGTCAACGCTGCGCGTCCTTCACGTCGTGTTTGATCTCATCAACAGCGAGGCGGATGTAGTTCACGTCCGTTTTCACCACATCAGTGACACGCTCCAGCATGTTAATTTTGACCTCGTGGGATTCGATGCGCTGGCGGTCCTCGTTGCGCAACAGTTCCAGGTGGCGAAGCGTGCTGGTGTGAACGCCCCAGGCTGTGGCACCCGCAATGACGAGCGACAGGATCTGCACGAGATGCCCGAGGCTGATGGTGGAATCAAAACGTGGCTGGGTCATGCGCCGATGAGCTTCAGGATGGAGGCGGGCGTGATGAACCCGAGTGTGTTGAGCGTGCCGCTGCCTTTAAGAAAGCGGATGCGATGGGTGATCCAGTCGCCCTCACGTTCTTTAGCATCTGAACTTGGATCGAGCGAGGTGTTGCCCTCGATGGTGGCCATGCTCACACCACGAACAGCGGTGACGATGCCGGCATGACCATTGCTGGTGCTGCCATGACGTGCGAGCCAGATCGAGCCTGGCACGGCACTCTCGGAGAGCAGACTCAGGCTGCGGAAATTGGCTGCACTGGTGACGCAGTGTGGCGTCATCGTTGCCTGCCAGCGTTTGATTTGATCAGGCGTGGCCGCAAGCGAACGCAAGGCGGCAAGCACCATGCCTTCCGCGAACGCCGCGCAATAGGCCCAGCCGGGTTCCCATGGCGATTGGCGCATCAGTGAACGCAGTTCATCGACCAGCGCACGATCATTGCCGGGCGTGTTGGGATTGTCCCAGTCCGCATTGGGTTTGACCTCGCGCAGGCCGATGAACCGGCTTGCCTGCCGGATGATACCTTGGGCCAGTTGGTCGCTGGTCATGGCTTCCTCCTGTTGATGCGGAGACGGCCATAGGCGGCAGTGGCCAGACCACCGAACTCGGCGATGGTGTCCCAGTTGGCAGCCGTGAGAGCCACCATGCCCTGAGCTTCCTCGGTTGGAAGATGCAGGCCGAAGAGTCGGCCAAGAGCACCAATGGCGGTGATGACGATGCCCGCGTAAGTGAGCTTGCCTTGAAGGAGTTGAGTGGGGTTCATGCCCCATGTGGCCGTGTCAATCTGCGACCGGTTCAGTCTCCTCGTCAGGCTCAGCACCAGCTTTTACTGACTCCTGTCCCACGAGCTTGAGCATCACGGCGGCAGCCACCTGCATGGCCTCACAATCCCAGTAATGATTCGCACGCTTGCCAATGCGTTCCCACAGCCACTTGCCGCTTTTGCGCACGCGCTGCTCGCTCTCCATCTGCGTGAGGTAGTCGTCTCCTGAATCCTCAGCGATTTCCCAAGTGGCACCACGTTCCGGGTCCTGGTTTCGCCGCAGCCGGGCGAGCATGTCTTTGATGTTCAGATTGGACCAGTAGAAAACCGAGCATGACTGCGTGCGACCCAGCACCACCTTGCGGCGCGGCGAGTAGAACCGATGCACACTGCGACCATCCTTGGTGCGGTGAACATAGGTGGCACGGCGGTCGCCCATCAGCGCCACCCAACCATGTTTGGCGCACTCGCGATACACGTCATACGTCGCATGACCGGCATCGACGAACACGAGGTTGGCATGGATGGTGAACCGCTCCTGCAAACTGAGCACTTCATCCCATGTGGGCACGCGTTCGCGCCACACCAGACGTGACGATCCATCGAGGGACCAGCCGCGCACGATCACAAAGAAGTGATCCATCTGGCAGTCCACTGTCATGAAGCGCAGCGGAGAGGCGACCTGGTCGGCATCGAAGGGTGGCGTGAGTAACTTGCCATGCTTGCTCACGGCGGCTTCATCGTCCCATGTTTCACCGAGGCGATAGCCGCTGGGCGTGATCTCCAATTTAAAATCCTCCAAGTAGTCGCGCCATGGCAGCGCCAGCCGCTTTTGATAGAACTGCCGCAACGGTTCCAGATCGCCCTGCTTCGCTGCTGCCTTGGCACGCAGATACAACTCAGCAAGCCTGCCCCAGCTCATCGCGCAGAGGGCATTCCAATGGAACCCGACGTTCTCTGACGACGCGTTCAGATTGGTGCGCACATAACGACCCGTGGTGCTGAGCACACGTCGCGTGCGGTCGCTGTCATCAAACGCATGGCCACATCCTTCACAAGTCAGCGAGGCGGTTTCGCGCACGCGGGCAAAATTCCATTCGCCGACTTCATCGCGCGCGTCCTTGCTCCATTCCACGTTCTCCCATTTGAAGGGCTGGCGGAGGTCACAGTGCGGACACGCAAAGGTCCACTCGCGCATGTCGGTGGTTTCAAACTTGCGGTGAGTGTCATCATTCTCTTCCCCGCCCTGGCTCATGAATAGGCACTTGCCCAACCAGCCGAAAGCGGTGACTCGGGCTTCTGCCTCGGCCATGTGGCCGGTCGGCCAGCGCCATGTTTCATCACCGATCAACCAACGAATGGATCGACGTTGTAAGTTAGTCTTATTGTGAGCACCAAGAACCCAAAGCGTCATGCCGTTGGAGAAGTGCTTGGTGGTCGTCTTGAGCTTGTGGCGGTCGCGCGGGTAGAGCGCCTGCACGGCGGGACATTCATCAAAGATGCGTCCGAGTCGGCTCTCCGCCTGGTCACGCGCATCATCATCCGTTTGATCCAGCCAGAGCGCCGGACCGGGTAGATTGGCGATGATGTAGCAGAGGCCGATCTCACCAATCGTGGTCTTGCTCGATTGAATCGCGGCGATGATCGAGACGATGCGTGCATTGGGATCAACCAATGCTTCCAGCGGTTCCTTCAGCCACGGCGAGTTGTCCGCCCGGAACCGACCCGGAACCGGGGAGTATGGGATCGAGTGAACATGCTCCTCGGCCCAAGCCCATGGGGGTCGGCGGTCAGGTGGACGCCAGATCTGGCAGCCGATCTCGCGCAGCGTATCACCCATGACCTTGGTTGAGGAGCGTCAGCACTTCGTCGATGGCCTTGCGATTCTCTTCTTGAATGCCAGTGGCATCGAGCCCGGAGAGGATGGGTGGCAGTTCATTTTCAAACTTGTTGCGCAACAGGCTCGTGACCCGTCCTGCGATGCGCGTCCATTCCTGCCTCACCTCCTCCATCGCAACATAGAGGCCTTTGCGTACCGCCACCTTGAGTTCGCGCTCTTCAACCTCGGCGAGCAGTTTGCGTGCGCGCAGGGCGGTTTCAAGATCCGTTGTTGGAGTGCCTCCCTTGAGATCATGTTGTTTCATGAACTCGCGCCATGCGGCCACATCGTGCAGACCATTGGCGGCTGGCGTTGGTGCATCCTTCCGCTTCTTCCATGTCGTGATCGACTGGCGTGTGACACCGAGAATGTCGGCGAGATCCACGAAGTTCTTCGCAAACGCTGGCCCCACTTTATCCCCACCCGCAGAACTGCTGGCGAGATTTTGCAGCATCGAACGCTCAGCGCGGGTCAGTTTGCCACCGTGATGCACACGTTGCACCAAGTTGGCCAAGTCCTTATTGAGTAGTTTGCGAGCGAGGTCGGGAGGGAGTGATGTTTCCATGACTCCGCTGGCTGCGGAGTCAAAAACACATTCAACTTATCCGTCTGCAGGCATCTGATTTTTCATCAGATTGTAGGCATCAAGTTCGGAGAACTGCCTTCTCGTCGCGGTGGATGTCGTGAAGAAAAGAAATGCACCGATAGAATGACCAGTAATCGCCCCAAGGCTTTTTGCTTTTGCTCCTATTGTCTTACGCCTGAGATCGAAAAGCGGGAAATCACAAGGCAATGATTCAATGTCATCGAAACTGCCGTCATCGTACTCAATGTGGATTTTGCTGATATGTGGTTCTTTCATCGTGAATCCAATAATCCCCAGCCTAGTGAAGTTACAAACAAGTAATTCTCGGCTGAGCACCGGGCAAAGCTACTTCTTCGCAGGACAGTCGATCAACTTCATCAGCGCCACCACAGCATAGCCACGCGGCGTGGCGCGTTCCTGTTCCCAGTTTTCCAATGTACGCTTGCTGATGCCGAGGAACTCTGCCGCGTCGCGCTGACTGAACGCCTTCTTTTCACGCCATGCTTGCAGCGCACGAGCGAATTTGCGGGGAGTCACCCCTTTGGGAAGTTTCATGGCAGCCATACGCAAGTCACGCATAGCCACGTTCTGGCGTCAACCGCGTTGACACTGCCGCATGGGCGTGAGTATCCCCATCTACTGCGCCCACACCCGACTGGTGGACCCCGACACGCTGAAGCCTAATCCGGCCAATCCGAACCGGCACAGCGCGCATCAGATCTCTTTGCTCGCTTCCATCATTCAAGAGCAAGGCTGGCGCAATCCCATCACCCTTTCCAAACGCAGCGGGATGATCGTGCGCGGGCATGGTCGGCTGGAGGCCGCGCTTCTCATCGGTTGTGAAGCCGTGCCGGTGGATGAACAGGACTATGCCACCGAAGCCGAGGAACTCGCGGACCTGCTGGCTGACAACCGTCTCGCAGAACTGGCCGAGTTGGATGAGGGCGACTTGAAGCGCCTGCTCAAATCCATTCAGGAGAGCGATCCCGCCTTTGATCTCGAACTCACCGGCTTTGCCGAGGACGAGATTCGCAAGCTGTTCGAGGCGGAAGACCCTGCGGAGGATTTGGAAATCATCCCGCGCATGGAATGCCAGGCTTTCGAGCATCACGATTACCTCGTCTTCATGTTCCATGATTTGCGCGACTGGATGCAGGTGCTGCAACTCATGGGCGTGCGCGAGGTGAACTACTCCATCACACGAACCACTAAAAAACTCGGCATCGGCCGTGTCCTCTATGGAAAACGCCTCATCGAACTCTGCCAACGAGCCGCCATGGCCGGAACTCCAACCCCTGAGCCTGCGCCTGGTCATCCTGAGCCGCAGTCGGGCGCGAACGATGACCAGCCACAAACTGTTCCCGAACGCCACGCTGCTCGTGCCGGAAAGCGAGCTTGAGCAATATGCCCACATCCCGTTGGAGAAGGTCACGGTGCCTGATGCCGTGATGGGTATCTCCACGTTGCGCAACTGGGTGCTGAGTCACTTCAAAGAGGAGGCCATCATCATGCTTGATGACGACATCAGCGCGTGCGTTTGCATGGTATCCCTGCGCTGTCGCAAGCTGTCTGTTGAGGAGACGCTGCAAATGCTCAGCAACTCGGCCTACAATGCGAGAGGAGCCAGTGCGCGGCTGTTTGGCTGGCATCAGCGCAGTGATCCACGCCTGCTGCAACGCAACGATCCCTTTGGCGTGAACCATTGGGTTGGCGGAGCGGTTGGAGTGGTGCGTGATGCGAATGGCGGCGTTCCCAAGTGGGACGAACTGCTGCGATGCAAGTGTGACATCGACGCCACGCTTCAGGAGCTTCTCGATAATCGCCTGGTCTGGAATGAAGCGCGATTCTGCTTCGTGCAGGAGCGCGACAAGAACCTCGGCGGCAATTCGATCTTCCGCAGTGCGGAGCGCATCGCCACCGAGAAGCGGCACCTCAAACGCAAGTGGAAGGCCCACATCGACTTCGGTGACTACAAGAGCCAGGAGCGCGTCTCGATGAGCGCTTCACGCCGTCAAAGCGTCGCGCTCTGATGACGCACCCCAAGGCACCTCCCAAACCCTGCGACCTACTCAAACCCCACGGCATCATTTGGTGATGCAAACGGATGGAATCCCGAAGTCACGGTGACG
>CAZOVY010000139.1:0-6765 GCA_964583255.1 uncultured Prosthecobacter sp. | reverse complement strand
TGTGATGAAAAAACTCTCCGCGACCTTGCATCTCGGAGGTTTTGCAAGAGGCTCTCACGTTTGATTTATTGGAGAGGTTTTGGCCACATCTGATTGTGATCGCTATGGTCGGTTTGCCCTTTTTGGTGTACCTCTGGCGCGTCTGTCGGCGTGAACGATATAACCGTGATGCCGATGAAGCGGCAGCGGCATCGCTAAAAAGCACGGCCAGCCACTCGCTCAAGCGTCTCGACTCAAACCATTTCAGCGTGCTCGATGAAGTCTATATCCCGCGCCACGAAGGCACTGGACTTACGATACTTGACCACGTCGTACTGTCCACGCACGGCATCTTCGTTATTCAGGCACAGCAAGAGAGTGGGATCATCACTGGCAATGCAAATGGTCCCCACTGGAATTGTGGCGAGGGTGCAGCGGCGAAAAGTCTCTCCAATCCAATCATTCGCAACGGCTACCAGGTGAAGGCGTTGGCTCAATTTTTAGAACTGCCAATCGGCCTGTTCTTTTCCGTTATCTTCTTTGAGAAGCCAGTCACTGTAAGCAGAAATCTACCCAAGCATGTGCTCACCAAGGGACTGGGTCGGTACATCATATCACACAAGACAAAGTTGATCTCGCCCGAGCTGCTGGCCAAAGTCTCAGCACACCTCAAGGCGCAGCAGGAGAAGCAATCAATTGACAGTGCAAGACAGGAGCACAAAGCCGGGCGCACTCGTCGGAGACGTGAAGCGCAAGAATCTGTAAAGGCACCGTCGTCATGGGCTTTTTTAAAGTAGACCCACCGCTTTCGCCGCTGCGCCAGGGAAGAGTTTCACTGCCTCCGCCTCACTCAGCCCAAGACTGCCGCGCAGCACCTCGGCGAAGACGTGCCGGTAGTCTGTTTCCAAATGCAGGCCGCCTGGGCCGGGTGTGTTCACGTTCACATCATCATCCGCCTTGATCGGCCAGGAGCCCAGCACCTGCCCACCTTTGACGCGATCTCCGAGCGCCATGAAAGTAAAGCCACGACCGTGATCTGTGCCTAACGAAGCATTTTCATACACACGCCGCCCGAACTCCGTAGTGATCATCACCGTGTAGCGTCCGCGATGCCCTTTCAGATCCGTGTCCAAGGCTGCGATCCCCTCGGCTAAAGTCTTGATGCGCTCCGCCTGCTGGCCCGTCGCATTGCCCTGGAAGAAGTGCGTATCCCAGCCACCGAGATCAATGCAGGCTACCTGCAAACCGAGCCGTGCTTTCAGTAACCGCGCGATCTCACGCAGACCGCTGCCAAAAGAATCTTTGGGATACACCGCGCCATTCTCCGACTGGTAATCTTTACCCTGGAGCGCCGACACGCGCTTGAAGAGATCCAGCGTCTCTACACCGCGCCCGCCGAGCAGTGTCACGTCCGCGCCATACATCGCCTTCAGCGCTTTCACTGCCGCGTCAGCATCACCCGATGGGGTCTTGATCGCGATGTCATCGAGCCGCTCGATCACACTCACCGCCGGTGCGCCGCGCAGAGATTCTGGCAGCGTCGTGCCGATCGCCACGGCGGAGAGCGGTGATTGTTTATCCACCGCGCGCATTCGCAGATAACGCCCCAGCCAGCCACCGCCAGCCGGCGTGCCGTCCATCGTGTCGCCATGCTCCATCATGTCCTGGCATTCGAAATGGGAACCCGTCGTGTTATTCACTCCCACCGACTGCACCGCGCCGAGACGACCTTCTTTAAACATCGACTCCATCGGCTTCATCGCCGGATGCAGCGCATAATGGTCCGTGAGCCTGATGGCTTCACTCGCCTTGATCGCGAGCGATGGCCGCAGCCGGTAATACTGATCATCCGCATACGGCACCCAAAGATTCAGCGTGTCACAGCCACCGCGCAGGAAGACATGAATCAGCGTGTGAGTTTCCTCGCGTGGCACAGCCGCAAATGTCGGCGCGGCAGCCAGGGCGAGTTTGGAAAGAAGAGCGCGGCGGGTGAAGGTACGCATGGGATTTTAGCATCTTTGAAAAGCCGGACCCGCGAGGATGAGTCCGATGGTTTGTTTCTCGTCTTCAGCTTCCAGTGCGCTGAGTTCCTCAGGCTTGGGGGCACGCCCCACCAGATGGGCGAACCAGTGGGAAGCACGAACACTAGTCTTCGCAGCCTTCCCATTTCCCAGAGCCTTGCCCAAGTCATAGACATTCACTCTGATCCCAGGCTGCTTCCCAGCCGCTAGTGCCATGCCAAAATTCCAGCGCCACATCAGCGCGCCCATCCAGGGTAGTTCGTCATCCGTGTAGCCATCAGGCGTCGGGTATTGGAAAAAGCCGTGACCCATGCGTTGCAGCGGCTCCAGCACGTACTTCTCCGCCTGAGTATCCGCAGCCAATGCGCGCATCGCGGAGACCATGAACTTGAGCGGACGTTTCAAAAGCTCACCGCGACTTGCCATGAACTCCTCTGCGTTCAGCAACAGGCGCAGCACGCACTTGATGTCACCACGCGTGCGGGTGAACTCAGCCGCCACACGCTTCACCAGAGTCTCCGGCGGCGTGGCACTGACAAAGCGGCGGCACAGCTTAAGCGCCAGAAAATTCGCCGTGCTCGTATGCCCGCATACGATGTCCACCAGCCTATCGAGATCACTTTCGCCGCCTTTGGCCGGGATCACCTCTCCGAGCACACGCTTCTCGCCATCGTCATGCCAGTCAGGTTTAAAAAACGACTCACTCTGATTGATCGCAAAGAAGCGATTGCGGTCAAAGGTCCAGCCACTCAGGCAGCGCGCCGCCTCACGCACATCGTCCTGCGTGTAGCCGCCGCTGGCACCCATCGTGTGGAGTTCCATCAGCTCGCGCGCATAGTTTTCGTTAGGCTTGTCGTTCGTCTTGCGGCGCACCTTGTTTGCCTTGCCGTCCAGATACACTAGCATCGCCGGAGAGGTGGCAGAGGCGCGGATCAGATCATGAAAATTCCCCAGCGCATGTTTGCGGATCACGTCCCGGTCATCGCTCGGCTTCAGGTAGATGCAGTCGCCCTTCTCAAGGTCAATGTTCAGGTGGTCCGTCCAGAACTCGACCATCACTTCGAACAACTGACGCCGGCTGTAAATGGCGCGCAGCATGGCGTGGCGCGTGATCTCATCGCGCAGCACTGGCTTGCGGAATTCATAGGCATCACCCGCGCTGAAGTAGAGCGACTCAAACTGCTCCGCCCGCAGATCACAGGCCGTGTCAGAGATGGAGCCGGGATTGAGCTGCTCCTCGATCCACGCCTCACGCCCCATCTTTTTCACACGCTGCACATCACCGGGCCAGGGGCCGAAAGCGGCGCGTGAGAGCAGATGAAACTCAGGATCGATCTTCGCGCTCGCAGGAAGACTCAGCTTGAATGGCAACCCTTCACCGAAGAACTCACGATTGACCTGAGTGATCACACGATCACAGCCCGCCAGTGCGGCCGCGCTGAAACTCAGCGTGGTGGCTTTCAGCAAGGAGCGGCGTGTGGTCTGCATGGCTCAGTTTCCTGGCAGTGCCGGTGGCTGATCCGACTGTGCTTTCACAAACCAAGCCCGCAGCCCGATCCCCCAGCCAAGAATGGCCATCAACGGCAGCAGCACCGCCCAGCCCACCACAGGCATGAGCGCGCAGCACACCAGCACCATCCCGCCATGCTTCGTCTGGCGCCAGGGCTCAATCTGCGGCCACAGCCGCTCACCGATCAGCGCGGCGATCCCGCCAGCTCCCAGAAAACCCCACGCGATGAGCACACCGCCCACGAGAACAGCCAGCGCACCAAACTTGGGAACCTTGGAAAGGATCGCGATGAGCGCGATCCCGCCGATCAGCGGCACCAAGCCCATTAGGAAGCATTTAAACAGCCCCTGGCTAGCCACCTCCCGCTGCTTAGCGACAGTCTCCGGCCACAGCCCGCGAGCGAGCAACCAAAGCGCCGGAAGCGCCACCACAAAAGCGACTGCGACAAGCAGCCAGATGAGAACAGTCGAGAAGAGCATGGGAGGTAATAATGAAGGATTGAACGACGAAGGGTGGGGTGGACCTCAGTCCGCCGCTATGAGTGCAGATGACGGATGAACTAACGCGCGGAATCAGGCGTGGTAACACGGAGGCCTAATTTATTTCATCAGGCCGCTTCGGCTTGATCTTGGTCCACTGTTCTTTTTGCTTGGGGAGGCGGTATTGTTCCAGATTGGCGCAAGTGCGGTCGATGATGTCTCAGATAGAGTACAGCGCCTGCTTTGTCGGTTAATTGCTCGAACTTCTGCCGCTGCTCACGCCTCGTTCCGGTCATGCGCTGAAGGTCATTCCACAAAGCCGAAAAAGGCATTTCGTAATATAACGGAACTCGTTGTTTAGCCGCATTAGTGATTTCAGGTAGAAGCACAGTTACTATCACATCGTGCGAGATGAGGTGGCGCTAAGAGCATTTAAAACACATCGCCGAAAACCCCACCAAAGCATGACTGAGAGCGGGTGAGGCGCTGCATCGTAGCTTCGATTGGCAATCGAATCATGACGCGGAGGGCTTCGATTGCCAATCGAAGCTACTGGTTGATCCCAGGCTAGAAAGCCTGTGCTAAAGCCGTTTGCATTGGCCCGCTCACGAATGATCCCCCTGTTTGTCGCCATCGCTATTCTGCTGCTTGTCTCGCTTGCCGAGTGGATCCATGCGCGGCGCATCCGAGTGGCGGCGCGGCTGGCGTTTGGGCCGAGAGGGAGCGGGCTGCCTTGGACGCGTGTGGTGCCGTGGTTGCGAGTGGCGAGTTTGACGGCGTTTGCCTGGGGAGTGACGACGTTGCTGATGCTCAAGCTCGAAGCTCCTGATGATGCGACAGCCAAAGAGCGGCATGATGCGGAGGCGACGCGGCTGGTGTTTGTCGCGGATTTGTCGCCGAGCATGTTTTTGCAGGACTCGGGGCCTGACGGCTCGCTGACTCGTCATGCGCGGATGCGTGAGGTGGTGGAAGGCATTCTCCAGCGTGTGAGCGGGAATCTGCGCTTTGGCGTGATCGGGTTTTACACCGACTCGCTGCCGGTGGTGATGGAAGCGCGTGATCCTGAACTCGTGCGCAATGTGTTCAATGGCTTGCCGCTTACCTATGCGATGACTGTTGGTCAAACTGATCTCGGCACGGCGGTCAATCGCACACTGGAAATCGTGGCGGACTTCCCCAAGGGCAGCACGCGCATGATCATCCTCACGGACGGTGACTCCATCCCGCTCGCGGCGATCGATCCTCGTCCGGCGTCCGTGCGCGAGGTGCTCGTGCTCGGCGTGGGTAATCCGCGCAAAGGCAGCTTCATCGACGGGCATCAATCGCGTCAGGAGGCCGATACTTTGCAGCGGGTCGCGACCTCGTTGCTCGGCGCGTATCACGATGTGAACGAGAAGCATCTCGACACCGCCGCGCTCGGCGATCTGGTGGTGCCACTCGCGCTCCCGAACACGGGTCTCACGCTCGCGCAGTGGGCGGTGCTGGCGATGGTGCTGGGCGCGTTCATCTATGCGTTCATTCCCGTCGCACTCGAGTTCTTTGGCTCGGACTGGACGGTGCGCAGCGTCAGGAAGGAGGCGGCATTGGCACGATGAGGAAGTTCTTCACCCTGCTCTGGCTGCTCTGTCCGGTGGCGGCGCTGTATTACCACTTCAATGAAGGTCAGAACGAGCTGGCTCGCATCAAGGCGCGTCAGCACGTCGAGCAAATCCGCGAGCTGGAGCGCATGAAGGAGCCGGACTGGGCAGTCGTCATCGAGGAGTATGACAAACTCAGCGCTGAGCTGCCGAAGACCGAAGCGCCGCTCCTGCATCATCAGATTCGTCTGGCGAAATCGAAGGCGCAGTTGGAGCTGCTCGATGTCGCGGGCTCCATCGAAGAACTGACAGGCCTGTTGCGCGAGGCGGCGCAAACGCATGGCGAGGACGCGAAGATCACCCGCGCCGTGCGCGAGATGCTCGGCAAGGCGCACTATTACGCGACCTATCTCTTGAAGACCAACGGCGCCGCCGAGGAAGAATGGCGGCCCTTCGCCGAGCGCACGCGGCAGATCTTCCGATTCCTGGCGGAGCATCAGGAGCCCGGCGCGCTCGCGAAGTATGAAGACCGTGTCGCGGCAGAGTTTGAGAAGACGACCAACAAATGAAGACACTGAAGTTCATCATCCTCTCATCACTCATGGCAGGCATCACCATGGCTCAGGAAAAGCCTGCGGCTGATGCAATCAACGGCGTCAAAGGCGTAAAGCAGGAGGCCGTGCAGAGCATCAAAAAGATCGCGCCGCCGACTGTCGTGCCTGTGACTCCGCCGCCACCGACGGGAGTGACGCAACCCGTCCCGCCTCCGCCTCCCACCAGTGTCACGCAACCAGCTCCACCGCCGCCGCCTGCCGCGCAAGGCGTCAACAAAGTCGATGGCATTCAAGCCACGCCGCCGAACACGGTGAAAGGCGTTCCACCGCCGCCTGCGGCTGCCATCAGCACCATTCGCGCGGTGCACGGCGTGCAGGGCATCATCGCGCCGAAGCAGATGAATCTCGAAGCCGCGCTGCTCATCAAAGAAGACGCCAAAGGCACTCCCGCAGGTGGTGGTGCGGAAGGCGGCAAAGGCAAAGCCGCCGCTGCTGCGTTGCTGAACGGCCCGCCTGGACTCGTCCCCGCAGCGCCCGTCCCGAATGGCGATGGCCGCGCAGGATTTCAGGAGTTCGAGAAGCTCGACAAGCCCGGATCATAACACGCTGTAGCATAGCCTTTCTAGGCTGTGTCTGAACGCCACC
>CAZOVY010000138.1:0-7265 GCA_964583255.1 uncultured Prosthecobacter sp. | reverse complement strand
AGAGCTTAACGGCGGGCATCGTCATTTCGCCGGGCGGATGATGCGGATAGTTGGCGCACCAGTACTCGCCATCACTCAGCGGCTGGCTTTCCAGCGTGGTGAAAAGTGAGTGCGTCCACTGCGCCACGCGATCCCAATCCACGGCGAGGCTGCTGATCAAGTAATGCGAAAACGCGGCAGCTTTGATCTGATGATAAGCAGCCTCACGCGCGGCGGCGCAGGTGCCGGAGATGAAGATGTCCTGCCCGAGATTGCCGCCCGCGTTCACGCCAGAAAGTACCCAGTCTGGTTTCAGATCGAGGGCAAAAAGTCCCAGTCGAACACAGTCCGCGGGTGTGCCATGCACGGCCCAGCGCTGCTCGCCGCGCGCTTCGACTTTCAGCGGCGAATGCGTGGTGATGCGGTGCCCGCACATGGACTGCTCATTGGCTGGTGCCACCACACTGACGGTCGCGCCGGGAATCATGCGCACGGCTTTTTCCAGCGCGGCCAAGCCTGGGGCGTCGATACCGTCGTCGTTGGTGAGGAGGAAATGCACGGCGGCTTATTTCTTGAAATAGCCGCGCTGCTTTTCGCTGATGGTCATGCCGTTTTTTTCCATGACCTTGAGCATGTCTTCCCAGACCTCACGCTTGGCACGCAGTCCACCGCCAGCGAGTCGCTCTTCACGCAGGATGTAGCTCGGGTGATAGGTGACCATGGTCGGGATGCCCTGCACGTCATAAAACTTTCCGCGCAGCCGCATCACGCCTTCGCCTATGCCCAGTCCTTTGCAGGCTGAAGCTCCGAGCGCGATGATAATCTTAGGCGCGACGATGGCGATTTCTGTGAGGACGTAAGACACGCAGGCTGCCATCTCCACATCAGTCGGTGCTCGATTGGCGGTGCCTTGATCGCCGCCGATGGCGGGGCGAAATTTGCAGATGTTGCTGATATAGACATCGCTCCGCTTGAGTCCCATGGCGGTTAAAATACCGGTGAGCTTTTGCCCGGCCGGGCCGACAAAGGGCTCGCGCTGCTGCTCCTCTTCATAGCCTGGGGCTTCACCGATGAGCATGATCTGCGCCTCAGGATCACCCACTGCGAAGACCATGGTTTCCCGCAGTGTGCCAAGCTCACGAGCCTGTGGAGAAGTCTCTGCGATGGCGGCCAATGCTGCCAACTTCTCCGCCTTTGTGTTGCCAGTGACTTCGATCAAAGCGGGCGGTTCCATGGTGGCAACTTTGCGCGGTGCCGGTCTATCAAAGGTGGCAGCCTGCGGTGTGCTAGCGCGCTCCACTTTGGGTTCAGGTTTGGCTGCGGGTCGTGCTTGCGGGAGAGGCTGGGCAGCGGGCTTCTTTTGACCCTGCATCTGGTCGAGCAACCCTGGTTTTAAGACGACATGCGTCTGCCCGGCCAGCACGCGCTGCTCCAGATAGTGTTTTAACAAACCGGCGGCCTGATTCGACATGCGCGGATAACTGGCGAGGTCTAAAGCGGACTCAAGCGCGAGTTCCTCCTGATCACAGGGCTTACGTACCAAAAATTTAGGGGGCCATGCATTACAGGATTAACAAGATTGGCACGATTAACAGGCCTGAAAAATCCTGTCCATCCCGCCAATCTTATTAATCCTGTAACAAAAAGCCGCGATTCATATTCATGTACCCAGTTCATGCACGAACCCGGCTTGATCATAGAGTTGGGTTTGCGTAAAGTCACAGCAGCGAGAGGTCTGGCACGAGATCCAGCCCTGGCATGTCGATGAAATGCTGATCAGGAGAAACGAGCGTGGCCCCCATACGCATCGCGCAGGCGGCGATGGTGATGTCAGTCACTGGTGGCCATTTACCCTTTCGCCCCAGCTTCCAGCCCAGCTCGCTGACCTTGCGCCACAGATTCGGGTCAGTCGGGATCTCGGGCACAATGTCAAAAAATTGCTCCATCTGCGCGTAGCGGCTGTCTTCCTTCATCCCCCTTAGCACCTCCGCACGGACGACGCCGCAGTTATAAAGTCTGCCTGCGAGTAGATAGGGGGCCAAGACCAGCCTTGGATCTTGGCCAGATCTCATCAGACCTATGTAGATCGCTGAATCGACAAGGATGTCTGTAGTCATTTGCTGCGTGCGCGTTTGGCGGTGGCATACTTGAGTGAGACAGGGCTCATACTGCGCATGGCGATCACGTCATAACTTGGATCAACTGCTGCCCTAGCCTCTTCTAAGGTCCAGGGTGTCTCCACGATTTTATTGATGGTGGCGATTCTGAGAGCCTCGTTCAAAGCCCAGTCGATGGTGTCTTTTCTGGTTTTGAAGCCACCTATTTTCATGACGGCATCTAACTTTTCTTCGTCGATCTCAATGGTGGTTTTCATCATGCTGCATAAATGTGGGCATAAGTATGGGTGGTCAAGTTTTTGACGCAATTTATCACAGTCTGCATCGTTGAATGCGCTCCCATGCAAAGATCCTGTCTGCTTCTCTTTCTCACCACCGCCTTCATTCATGCTGAAACCTGTGCCTGCACGATCCCTGTCTTCCGCTACGCGCTGGATCGCTGGGAGGCGGATAAATTTCACCTCGTGCTGCCAGCCTCAGCCTCCACTGATAGCGCGCTGACGGATGCGCTGCGCCCGCTGCGTGCCAATGGGAAGGCGAATCTGGACATCACGACTTCTAAAGATGCAGTCACCGCTGTGCTGAATTCCTCACGCGCCAGTGACAAGCCTGTATGGACCGGCACGCTCGACAAAGCCATGCTTGAGACATTGCTCGACTCACCAGGGCGGAAGAAGATCATCGAGCAAATCCTCGCCGGTGATTCTGCCATCTGGGTGATCGTGGAAGGCGGCACGGCGGAGGACAAAGTAGCCGTCGAGCGCATCGAGAAGCGGCTGAATTTCTTGGAGCAAGTCGCCTCACTGCCGATCCAAGATCCCAATGATCCCGACAGTCAGCTCGGTCCTGGCCCGGCCCTGAGGTTGAAGTTTGCCACGCTGCGTCTGCGTCGTGATGATCCGGCTGAGAAGGTGCTAATTTCCATGCTCGCTGGACCCAAGGGCTTGATTGATCCCGCCAAGACGAGCTTTGCCGCTGCCGTGTTTGGGAAAGGCCGCGTGCTCGGCGCTTGGCCGCTCAGTGATCTGGATGACACATCGCTGGAAGATGCCTGCATGTTCCTCGTCGGGCGCTGCGGCTGCCGCATCAAGAATGAAAACCCTGGCTGGGATTTGCTGCTGAATGTGGATTGGGTGAAAGCACTGGAGGCGGCAGGAAAGCCAGTGGCGTCACCTCAGGCGAGCGCTCCAGAGGCAGTGGTCATCAAAACTCAAGTCGATGTGTCAGATCTCACGCATCGCTCTGATGCCGCTTCCGTAGCTGAAAAGCGGAAGCCTCTTTTGATCGCAAGCGCGGGTCTGTTTCTAGCGTCTGTTGTCTTCTTCTTTCTGCGTGGTCGTTCCAAACCTTTATCTCCTCCATGATTCGTAAAATCATCGCTCTTCTGCTCGGCGCTGCTGCCGTAGCACTCTTGGTTATTGCCTTGCGTCAGCCTCCCGGCACTAACTCAGCTCTCACTGTCTATTGCGCGGCAGGTTTAAAGAAACCTATCGAGGCGGTCGCGGCAGAGTATCAAAAGGAATTCGGCACGCAGATCGAGCTGCAATTTGGCGGCACGGGCACACTGCTTTCGCAGCTTCGAATTGCTGGTAAAGGCGATCTCTTCATCGCCGCTGATGACGGCTCACTGGCTGATGCCACCAAGCTTGATGTCATCCGCGAAGTGCTGCCTCTCGCTTTGCAGCATCCCGTGATCGCCGTGGCCAAAGGCAACCCCAAACACATCACCACGCTGGCGGATTTGGAGAAGGCAGACATCAAGCTCGCGCTGCCGAATCCTGAGGCGGCAAGCATTGGCAAAGTGGCCCAAAAGATCCTCGGAGCACGCTGGGACACGCTGGCTAAGAAAGCCGCTGTGATGAAGCCTACTGTCACCGAGATCGCTGCCGATGTGAAGATTGGTGCCAGCGATGCCGCGCTTGTTTGGGACAGCACCGTGCCGCAGTTTGAGGGACTCGAAGTCGTCACACTGCCCGAGCTTTCCAGCCATGCCGAAAAAGCCAGTGCAGCCGTGTTGAAGTCCGCCAAGTCCTCGGTCGATGCCTTGAAGTTCGCCCGCTACCTTGCCGCTCCAGAGAAGGGCGGAGTGCTCTTCCAGAAGCTCGGCTTCCAGCCTGCGGGCGGGGATAAATGGGCCGCGAAGCCTGAACTCGTGCTCTACAGCGGCGGCGTGAATCGTCCTGCGATCGAAGGTCTCGTGCAGGACTTCGCCAATCGCGAAGGCATCAGCGTCACCACCGTCTTCAATGGCTGCGGCATCCTTTGTGCCGCCATGAAAACGATGAAGGACTCGACGAACCCCAAGTTCCCTGACGTGTATTATGCTTGCGATGTCTGCTTCGTCCCGCCCGTGGCCGAGCAATTCCCTGAGGCTGTACTTCTGACCGAGGCGGAGATCATCATCGCCGTGCCAAAGGGCAATCCGAAGGGCATCAAGACACTCGCTGATCTCGCCATGCCGGGTCTGCGCGTCGGACTCTGCAATGCCGAGCAATCCACGCTTGGCTTCATGACGGCGGGCATTTTGAGGTCGATGAATATCTTCGATAGTGTCAGCAAAAATGCCTCCAGCCAAGTGCCCACGGGCGACTTCTTGGTCAATCAACTTCGCACGGGCTCGCTCGATGCCGCTGTCGTTTATCGCACCAACATTCAAAAGCAGGCCGAGCACTTCGATGCCATCTCGCTGCCTGCTGATAAAGCGAAAGCCGTGCAGCCCTTTGCCGTTCGGGTGAACTCACCAAACCGCGAGCTTGGTCGCCGCTTGCTGGCCTATCTTCGAGCACACAAAGAGAGCTTTGAGAAAGCCGGCTTCGTTTGGCGTGGCGATTCTGCGCCAGTGAAGAGCAGCGAGCTTGAGATTCCTGATTACCTCAGGCAGAAGTGAGCCATGCGCAGCCGCTCCATCACGCTTCTTCTTCTGCCACTGCTTTGTGCGTGTCGCCCCGTTACCTTGCCGCCTGTGGCCACCGAGCCACCGCCGGTGAATCTGCCTGCTTCCGTGCAGCAGCTCACTCCAGAGCAGAGCGCCGCATTGATTCAAAGCACGCCTGATCTCATGATCATCGATCTTCGTGAAGATTGGGAACTCAAAGCAGAAGGCATCATCGCGGGTTCGCAGCACATCGACTACCTTAACAGCAAGCTCTTCGCGGAGAGCATCGCTAAGCTTGATCCTGCCAAGTCGTATCTTCTTTTCTGCGCCATCGGTGGTCGCTCTCAGCTCGCGGCTTCGGCCATGGCAGCCAAAGGATTCACGCATCTTTCTCTTATGGCCGGAGGACTCGACGCCTGGATACGGGCGGGGAAGACGCTGGTGAAGTGATGATCACCGGCACGCTTCCATAGCCATAGAAGCGGGTCTTTCCGCCCGGCTTTGGCAGCACAAAATCAAACACACTCACGCCCGTGCGCTTTTGGCCTTCATAGCTGCGACCATCGCTGGCTCCGAAGATGACCGGCTTCCCCGTCTTCAAATGTTTGCCGAGATAAAGCATCACATGCGTCACGGGAATCTTCCGCACTGTCGCCTCATAAGTGCCTGACCAAAACAGCAGATCACCCGGCTTCAGATTCACAAACTCCGCATGTGCCAGTGAGTCCGCCTTCTCGATCTTGTGCAGCACGCTCTTCTCCTGCACCCAGCCGCACATCTCATCTGACTGCCTCGGCGTGTCCGCATGGCCCGCTTGGTTCAGCAGATGGTAAATGGTCCCCGAGCAGTCCATGCCGCCTGCTTCCGGCTCTGATGACGCAAAGGTGTAGGTCAGTTTCAGCCGCGTCATTGCCAGCGCTTCGCGGATCAGTTTTTGCACGGGCTCCGGTGCCTGAGTGTACTCAGCTAGTTCTCCGACCTCCATCGAACTCACTGCCGCCGGTTTACGCACCTCTTCCTCAGCCCATGCAGTCGCAGACAAGAGGCAAACAATCATGAGCGCTTTGATCATGCTCAGAGCATGGCGCAGGCTTGCTAAAAATGCATCTCTCATCTCTCCCCAGTTGCCAGCTTTCGCACCCTGCGGCTTGGTGACGGCTCACATGCCTACCTCGTCCTCCTTGGAGATCAAAGCCCTCGTCACCGGCGGTGCCGGATTCATCGGTTCCCACATCGCACAGGCACTCTGCGCGCGCGGGGCCAAAGTCATCGTGCTCGACGACCTCAGCACGGGAGATGCCACCGCCAATCTCGCTTGGGCAGGGCAGGGGGATCAGGTCGAGTTCGTCCAGGGCTGCATCTGCGACACCGCCCTGATCACCAAGCTCGTCCATGGCTGCGACTGGGTCTTCCATGAAGCCGCCATCGCCTCCGTGCCGCAGTCCGTGGCTCAGCCGGTGGAAAGCAATGCCATCAATCTCGAAGCTTCATTAAAACTCCTCGTCGCCGCGCGTGATGCCAAAGTGAAGCGCTTCATGTTTGCCTCATCCGCCGCGATCTATGGCGATAGCGAAGCCCCACTGAAACAGGAATCCGATCCCGTGCTGCCGCTCACTCCCTACGGTTTGCAGAAGTATGGCAGCGAGCGCTATGGCCAGATCTTCCATCAGCTTTATGGTCTAGAAACCGTCGCGCTGCGCTACTTCAATGTCTTCGGTCCGCGCCAGTCCTTCACCTCGGCTTACTCCGGTGTCATCGCCAAGTTTTGCACCATGATGCTCAAGGGCGATGCCCCAACCATCTTTGGTGATGGACTTCAATCGCGTGACTTCGCTTACATCGACAACGTCGTCGCCGCGAATCTCCTCGCCGCCGAGCAGCCTGCGGCAAACGTCGCCGGGCGTGTCTTCAATGTCGCTGGTGGTGTCAGCGTCACGCTGCTGGATCTGGTGAATGAGCTGAATCACCTCACCGGCCAGTCTCTCAAGCCAACGCATCAGCCCGCGCGCAGTGGGGACATCAAAGACTCCGCTGCCGATCTCACCGCCGCTCGTCGTGATCTTGGGTTCGATACACAAGTCTCCTGGCAGACAGGGCTGCGGCACACACTCGACTTCTATCGTTAAGCCATGACACTCGCCGCCGCCGCTGCCCTGCCGTCTTATTGGATGGTGCTGCCCTTTGCCGCCCTGCTGCTGTGCATCGCACTCATGCCGCTGCTGGCCGCGCATTTTTGGGAGCATCATTACCCGAAGGTCGCCATCGGACTCGGGCTGGTCACGGCCAGCTACTAT
>CAZOVY010000137.1:0-7763 GCA_964583255.1 uncultured Prosthecobacter sp. | reverse complement strand
CGTATTGCGCCCAGGTCTTGCCCATGTCGGGCGAGTAGATGATGCCGCAGGCATAAGTCGAGGCCGGGGCGCAGTGCGTGGCGAGCATAACGCCGTCCTGCACGAGCATGTTGGCGGATTCAAACATGGGATTGAAGAGCAGCGTGTGCTTCGACGTGTCAGTGATGTCTTTCGGCTCGCACACGAAGATGCCGCGGTCATGTCTGTTGGCGATGGCGGGGCCGTTCGCGTCGGCGATCCAGTAGCACTTCCCATCGACGAAGTTGATGCCGCCGCATTTGAAGCGGGAGTTCGAATCCACTGAAATGACGTGCTTCCAGTCCCATTTGTCGGCCTTGGCATCGTAGGTGCCGCGCAGCCAGTGGACCTCCTTGCCATGCGTGCGGTCAATGTCGCCGGTGCAAGCGTAGAAGGCTTTCTCTGCGGGGTTGTAGGTCACGTTGTGGACGTGGCGGGCGATGAGCTTGTTGTTGGGATTGCCGATGAATTTCTCCGGCGGCGTGTCCTTCTGCTGGAACTTCGGATTCTGCCCAAATGAATACGCCAACTTCACGGTCTGGCCGTTGTCGGTGGAGTAGTAGATGTTCACCGGCACCGGGCCACCGAGTACGTTGCAGTAGTTCCCCCACACCAGCATTTCCTTGCCATCGACCTCGAAGCAGTGCTCGCCATCGAGCGAATGGAAATACCAACCCGGCTGCTCAGGATTCACCGGCGTGTGCGGCAGATAGTCGCTGCCGTCGAAATTCTTCACCGTGATGGGCCGGTGCGTTTTGAGATTGTCCGTGCTGAGAAAAAGCTGCGCCAGCGTGGCAAAGAGGATGTTCCCATTCTTCAGAATGACACTGAAGGTGATCTTCTCCGCTTCAGCGAATGCCGCGCTGTGTGGCCAAGTCTTGCCGCTATCCTCCGACAAGAAAATCTTCCCGCCACCGAACCCAAACGCCTTGTTGTCGCGCTGTGAGTCGATGTATGGCCCCTCAGGCTGAAGGCGATACCAGAAGTGCTCCGTGGATGCTGGCTCAGCGTGCAATGTCGAAGCGTCTGACAGAAAAAGACCGCCAACAGCGGCTGCGGTGGTTCCGATGAATTGGCGGCGATCAAGTGCTGTGGTGTGTTTCATAATGTGTGCTCTATAACGCTGCGAGCAGCGTGAATCGCTCGCCTCGGTGCATCCTTTGAAAGGCCGCCGCAACCGGCCGCGATGATGTGATCCCATGTTTTGCCGCCTTCTTGCTCTCACAACTTTCATCATCACTTCCGTTCACGCGCAGGAAATCCGCCATGTGCCGCTAACCTTGAGCAAGGGTGGCACGCCAGAGAATCCGACGGTGTTTGATGGCAAGGGGATAATCATCGATCTGGGTATCGACGTCACCACGCATGATTGGCAGAAGAACAATGACGTGTGGACCTCGAACGGTCCGTTTGCCAAACATCCGGCGGTGACGGACCCCCAGCGTGGGGTGCTGTTCATTGAGGAAGTTCCCATGCGTATCGTGCGTGATCGCGAGGCCGATAAAAAGAGCGGCGTCGCAGGCCAAGTCAGCTACGCAGCACCAGCGGCGCTTAAACCCGGCGAGCTGGGCTTCACGGCGGAAGGCGCGATCTATTTCCGCTGGCCGGTCGGGAAGAAGCCCGGCACCGCACGCATCTTCCTACCACCTGCCAATCTCGCGAGCTGTGTATCGATTCAGTGCTCGCACATCATTGTGCGAAACATCACCGCGATGCACGCGGCCAACGATGGCTTCAACATTCACGGCGCGCGTGTCGGTGTTCGTCTGGAGCATGTGAAGGCGTTCTCCAATGGCGACGAAGGCATCAGCGCCCACGAGACCGTGCAAATGGACGTAGTAGATGCCGAAATCGCCTGGAATGGCTCTTCCGCAGGCGGAGTGGCCGATGTGAACGACAGCGTCACGACCTACACCAACTGCGAAGTGCACCACAACCTCGCTGCCGCCTTCAGCTTCGCAGGAAAATCACACCGCGTGACCAACTGCATCATTCATCATCAAGCGAAGGACTTTGAGGTGCGCGAGGATGCCCAATTGACCCAATTAGGCAACGAATGGCGAAGGGAGTGATTTTCTCGATCAATACCCACCCGCACCGATCTTCCCACCTGCGGCATCCAGTGTGCCAGCCGCTTCGCGTTTACGATAATCGTCCATCATAGCGGCAGTTGCTGTAGCTCCACAACGTGAGCCGCCGAGATCGCGGACTTTGATCAGGCCATCGAGGTCGCGCACACCACCAGCGGCTTTGACTTGGACCTTGGCTGAAACGTTGGCGCGCATGAGGGCTAGATCGTGTTCGGTGGCACCTTTGTAGTTGTAGCTGCCGTCGGGTTGCTTCACGAAGCCATAGCCTGTGCTCGTCTTCACCCAATCGGCTCCAGCGCGCTCACAGAGCTGGCAGAGTTTGATTTTGAAATCGTCGCTACTCAGTCCTGCTCCGCCGTTGGTGAGGTAATCGTTTTCAAAGATGACCTTCACCTTTGCGCCGTGCTTGTGAGCTTCATCGCAGACGGTCTTCACATCAGCTTCGACGTAATCCCAGTCAGCACTGAGGGCCTTGCCAAGATTGACCACCATGTCGATTTCCACCGCGCCATCTTTGCAGGCCAGTTCCGTTTCATAACGCTTCGATTCCGTGGCGCTATTGCCATGCGGGAAGCCGATGACGGCTCCGACTTTAACGTCTGTTCCACGCAACCACTCCACCGCCTGCTTCACCGCGTAGGGCTTAATGCAGACGGAAGCGACATCGTATTTGGCCGCCAGTGCGCAGCCTTCCTGGAGATCTTTGTCGGTCATCGTTGGGTGCAGCAACGAGTGGTCGATCATCTTGGCGAGGTCTGAGTAGGAGTATTTCATGGATTGTAGATTGGCTAAGCCAATTCCTAAATTGGCTTAGCCACTTGTCAAAGTCAGATTGTGTCGCAAGATCGACTCAATGGGCAAGCCAGCGTCTTTTCATCAGGAACTCATCGCCAAACTGCGGAAACTCCTCCGCAGTCGTCAGTTCGTGCCAGGTGCGCAATTCCTCACCGAGCGCGAGATTGCCGAGCGCTTTGCAACTAGCCGCCCCACAGCCAACAAAGCCCTCAGCAGCCTCGTTTCGCAGGGTTTGCTCGAGTTTCGCCAGGGCGCGGGCACTTTCGTGCGCGAAAGCGCGCTCGATTACGATTTGCAGCGTCTTGTCAGCTTTACCGACAAAGCCCGCGCTGCTGGCAAGGAGCCCAGCACGCAAGTCATCGCCTTCCAAAAGCTCAGCGCCTCCGAAGTGTCCGACGAGATCATTCAAGCACTCAAATTAACTGCCAACGAGCCGCTGCTCTACATCGAGCGCCTTCGCCTCGCGGATGGGCAACCGGTCATCTATGAGCGCCGTCACGTCGCAGCGCGTCATTGCCCCGCCATGACCAAAACTGATGCCAAAGGCTCGCTGTATGCGTTTTGGACCGCGAAGTGCAAACTCACCGTCTCCGGAGCCGACGAGTCCATCCGCGCGGTGAACGCCACGAAGTCACAGGCAGTTCAACTCGGCGTTACGACGAATGCAGCGTGTTTATTGGTCATCGCCACTGGCTTTCTCGAAGGCGGCGTCCCTCTCTGGTATGAAGAGACGATTTATCGCAGCGATGTGTATGAATTTCGCAACCAACTCGGTGGAGTCTCCACACCGAAGCCCGCCGTGGGAAGGATGCGGTGACTTTGTTGCTGATGGTGCCTGAGACAGGACTCGAACCTGCACTAGTTTCCCAACCAGATCCTAAGTCTAGTTGTTGCGGGTTTCGTGAAGTTATGCCAAGTTACGACATGAACACGGCAAACCCTTATAGATCAAGGCTTCCAGCATCATCCACTCATAGCGCGAGTAAACCCGAGAAAGCGCATTTGGTCGCTACAGATGCACAGTTGGTGCACAGTTCTAGTGCACAGTCGGTGATTTTGAAGGGTGCGGGGGGTGTTCCAAGAACCGACATTCGCTACTGGCAGGAGCGCGTGGAAAAGGTGAGTAGCAAGACAGGCAAAGAGAGTCCGTACTACTGCGTTCAAATCGCTCATCTTGGTCGTCGGCATCGGTTCAAACTACGCACGTCGGAGAAGCGGGCGGCGGCGGGCAAGGCACAGGCCATCTACCACACGATTCTGGTGAAGGGATGGGATGAGGCGCTGACAGAGCACAATCCAAAAGCCGCACGGCGGACGGGATGCGCCACCATCGGCGAGTATCTGGAGGAACTGGAGGCTACGGTGCAGTTGAGGAAATCTACCGGGCGGGCCTATGTGCAGGCTCTCCGCGCCATCGCGTCGGGTGTGGCGGGCATCGGTGATCAGGCGGCAGTGGATGAAGATGGGCAGGTGCTCAAAGATCGCCGGGGGCGCATCATCTATATCTCACGCCGGGACCGCTACAGCGGCGGTGTCAGTGCTTGGCAGGCGAAGGTGGATGCGCTGCCGCTGAGTGCGCTCAAGGATGAGGCCGTGCAGAAATGGAAGCTGGCCTATCTGACGGCGCATGGCACGAACCCGGTCAAGATGATGAGGGCCAAGCATACGGTGAACTCCATGATTCGCAGTGCGCGGAGTTTGTTCTCGAATCGCAAGGACCGCTTGAAGCATCTGCGGGCCAAACTGACTCTGCCGGAGTCGATGCCGTTCAAGGGCGTGACGCTGGAGGATGAGGCTTCCAAGAAGTATGTGTCGAGGGCGGATGCGCGCCAGTTGATCGCCCTAGCCAAGACTGAACTGGCCGGAGATCCGGCACGATTGGAGCGGTTCAAGATTTTCTGTCTGGGCTTGCTCGCGGGCCTGCGCAAACGCGAGATCGACACGCTGACATGGGAGCAGGTGAACTTCGACAAGGGTCAGGTGATCATCTGCCGCACCGACTACTTTGAACCGAAGTCGAAGGATTCAGAAGCGTCGGTGGATTGTGATGCTGAATTGCTGGCGCTGCTGCGCGGCTGGCAGGCAAAGGCACACGGGCCTTTCGTGATCGAGTCGAAAAGGAAGGCGCGCTACCACAAGGCCCCTGTGGGCTACTACCGAGCACAGGAACATTTTCAGGCGCTCTATGCGTGGCTTGCTCTTCACGGCATCAAAGATCAAAAGCCACTGCATACGCTCAGAAAGGAACTCGGCAGTATTCTTGCGAATGAGCAGGGCATCTTTGCCGCTCAGCAAGTGCTCAGGCACGCGCACATTCAGACGACGGCGAAACACTACACGGACAAGCGAGTGCGCATGACGGCAGGGCTGGGCGCTTTGCTGGGCGATGTGGCGGAGCCGGGGAAGGTGATCCCCTTCACGATGCCGGAGCCAGTGACTACGCCAGTGGCGAAGTCTGCCAAGAAGCGCGGCGCGATGTCGGCATGATCAAGATGCCGGGGGCACAGCTCGGTTATGCCTCCGCCCTCCGCGCTTATGGTGAAGAGTTTGTTATGAGTGGCAAGGCCATCACTCCTGAACCAGCCACGTCTTAGCTTGACAGGCATGATAGGATGCGAGTTCTATGAAAACCCAAGACACTCAAGAGCGCCCCGTGTGGCAGTGCGTTATCATCGGATTGGTGATCACCGTCGTGATGATCTTGGGGAATAGCTGGTGGACCAATCTCGAAGCTCAATGGCTGAAGGGCACGCTGCTGGAAACGGTGCTGAACTGGGTGGCAGAAGCCTGGTTCTGGGTCGTGTGCATCTTGACGGTGCTGGTGCTCGGCTGGGCCTTCCTTATGAAGGCGCTGGAATGGCTGGAGAGGAAACGCTAGTTTCCTGCATCAGGCACGGACATGCACAAGGAGGGCTGCTGGGCGATGTGGCGGAGCCGGGGAAGGTGATCCCCTTCACGATGCCGGAGCCGCTGACTACGCCAGTGGCGAAGTCTGCCAAGAAGCGCGGCGCGATGCCGGCATGATCAAGATGCCGGGGGGCGGGGGTGCGCGGTGTGCAGATCCCGCTCACCTCTTAATGGATTCAGCCTCGTAAAATTTAATGCCATTGGTCAACACTTGACGAAGCTTATTCTAGTGCGAGTGATCCCCACAATTCAGTGGTAGAGCATTTCACGTTCTGGTGAGTGTTCCGTCGGCATGGTCGGCGAGTTGAAGTGGCAGAACTGCCCATGGGGCGACAGCGAGCAGGTCATGGATCTGTGAGTAACGCAAGAGAGTCCGGTTCAGGCGCATTGCCTGTGACTTTCATCCGCCCTCGTATCGAACCGCGCCGTGGGCACAGCCATCTATAATACTGAAATGAAACTAGTAGAAGAACATGCAGGGCCACGGCACTACACCGTGGCGGAAATCGCACACCGCTTTGGCGCACATCCCGTCACGTGCAGACGATGGATCAGAGAAGGGCGCATCAAGCCGCTGAGGCTGGGTCGCTTGGTCAGAGTCACGGCCATAGAAGTCGAACGATTCGAGAAGGAGGGTTCACTGTGAAAGAGCTTCTCAGCTACCGAATTCCGGCGCGTGATGAAACGGTCGTCACGCTCTACGATGAGAACTTCATCGAGATCACGCAGACCTCGCCATTGGGTGAGGATGCGGTGCCAGTGCGGGTTGATTGCGAGGACATCGCGACACTCCAAGACCTTCTGGACAAGCTGCGGCGATATAAGGGAACCGAGCCAGAAACGAGCTGCGCAAATCAGTGCCCTGAAAAAAAAGAAGAGGCGGCGGTCTAACGACTGTTTTAACCAAACCTAGAAACACAAAACCCGGCGCACCTTGGCGGCGCTACCGGGCTTTGACATGATGCAGTCTGGTAGCCCCATCATGCCATCGCCAACGGTGCCGCGCAAGGGCGTGCTGTGTTCAAACACGGAGACATGAGACGCGATGAACGAGAAGTATGTGAAGTTCCCGCTGTGGGCGCTGGCCTATGGTCATAATCTGAAAGAGAGAATGCAGACGCTTCTAGGCTGGGCTGTAATTCAAACGGGGCGCGATGCCGTGGAGAAATTCGAGATCGAGAATCCCGGCAGGCTGGAGAAGCTCGAAGAACCGGAGGGATCATGGACCCATGAAGATGGGCAAGCGTGGGCGCTGGGCTGTGAGATTCTGAATGTGAAAGCGAAATCGTTCCTCACTGAGAAGTCTCTGGAAAGTCACGCAAAGCTTGAGCGATTCATGGCCGCGATGGATGAGCGATGCGGCAGACGGAGCGACGGAAGATGCTCTGTGATGCTACCTCTGCAATGGTTTTGGCGGGCGCGCTATACAGCCTGCGGATGGAAGTGTGATGGCCCGCTGCCGTGGGATCTTTTCGCGGTCTTATGCGCCATCAAGTCAAAGGTGGGCAATGATCCCAAAAAGCCCAAGGCCGAGCGGGGAATGGCCTTTGTGACGTGGCCGGAGATCCAATGTCGGAGCCTGGGCTATCTCACTGAGACTGACATGGAGCGGTGTCTCCCACTCCGAGAGGATGGTGTGAAGCCCTTCAGCCGCGATGTGATCCGAGCGCGTGCTAGGCGTATCCGTGCTGGCCCCATGATGATGAGCTACACGCCTAGAGTCAGGGGCAAGAATGGCAAGGAGGCGTGGAAGCCAGTCGCCTATGGCTACGGTGTCAGTGATGCTCAGTTGATCGCGTGGGCAGATGCAAAGGTGGGCAAACGGGCCGGAGGCTACAGGGGCAAGCTGAGAGCCAAACAAGAGGCACAGGCGGAGTTGTCTCGACGGATGCAGAGCAAGTGATTATCGAGTGATGGTGGAGCCTTGGGTGGAGCCTTGGGTGGAGCCTTGGG
>CAZOVY010000136.1:0-8317 GCA_964583255.1 uncultured Prosthecobacter sp. | reverse complement strand
GGTCTGCATCCAGTATGAGCCATCAAGGTTAGGGGAAGGCTGCACCTCACAGGCGGTAAATCCGACCACTTTCACGTCCGCTGCCTTGTTGTAGGGTTCCGCCAGCAGTTCCGACGAACTCAAAGTCGTGACGGACCAAGCTCCTGATGCCGCAGTGGTCGCGGTTTTGATGACCGTAGTATTATCCGACAGCGCGATTGTAACCTCGATCTGAAAGCCTTGCACCCCGACCTCGCTGTTGTTGTTGAAGCCGTCTGCATTGAGGTCGTAATACTTTTTTCCGCTAATGACGATGCTCGGATCGCCCGTTGGCGGAGGCAGCGCCACCACTTCGATTTTGAAGTTGTCGGTTTTCGAGTCGTTACTGTTGAAAACGAGTATCTTTGGATCGGTCGGGGAGGGAACTACATTCGTGGTTGTGACGGTATTGGGCCCCTTGGTTGTTGTCGTGGTGACAACTGGACCAATCAGCCACACCTTATACTCGCCGCCGGAATTCGGCGTCGGACCGAAAGGTGCCAATTGCACTGGCGTCGTTCCATTCGTTGGATTGAATGTTCCGAGGGCGTGAAAACCGCCTCCGATCGGAACTCCCACAATGCGTCCGTTTGTTGCGTCAACGACTACCTGCCGATGCGCCGCATCATCTGTGGACAGCAGGACACTTCCGCTGGGGTCTGTCACTTGAAAGTAATAGGTTCCCGGCGGCAGCCCTGCGGCGTTGTAATTCTGCGGCCCACCATTGAGATAGACATCTTCGGCGGCGGCGTAAAGGTTCTGGTTCACGGCTGTCCCGTCAACGGACGAAGTGAAGATTGCTCCTGTTGAGGCTTGAGCTGATGCCGAGAAGCCGAGCATGCTGGCGATTGCCAGGGCTGGGATGAGCTTGCGTAAGTTATTTTAATACATGTATTATTTAGGTTTAGGTTTAGGTTTAGGTTTATTTGATTGGTATCTCACGGAGATACTATGTTTAGTTTTGCTTTTCTTGGGTGGGGCTGTGGTGGAGGCAGGCCTATTGAATCATATTTTATGCCAACTTTATTTATAGGTTAGCAAAGACTAAACCTACCCTTCTTTGGGTATATACCCGGTTTTAGTCGGTTCGTTACAAATAAACTCAAAATAAAAAAGCCCTATTATCATTTATAATAAGTAGGCGCGGCGCAAAGCTTTAATATATTTCTTAAGCAGAATTATCATTTTAATCTGGGTATGCATTTTACACCCCTTGGCACCATATGTAGTATGTGAGCATGGTGGACCTACCTCGAACCGCACTGCAAATGCGTGACAGATTCCCGACGGAAGAAACTTGTCGTGTTTATCTGAGGGAATTACGGTGGCCCGAGGGTGTCACCTGTCCTGCGTGCGCGGCCAGGGATGTTTGGGAACTGCAAAAATCCATCTTCCGCTGCGCGTCATGCAAACACGATTTTTCGGTAACCTCAGGCACCCTTTTTGCGGACACGCACAAGCCATTGAGACTTTGGTTTGAAGCCATTTGGGACGTGACGAACCAGAAATCGGGAGCCAGTGCTTTGGGACTCCAACGGATATTAGGTTTGGGAAGTTACCGGACCGCTTGGAACTGGCTACACAAGTTGCGCCGAGCTATGGTGCGGCCCGGTCGAGATCGTCTGAGCGGAGTTGTTGAAATCGATGAAGTTTTCATCGGTGGTCCCCGTCCAGGCAAGCGTGGGCGAGGAGCGGCGGGCAAGAGTCTAGTGATGATTGCAGTCCAAACAGACGGGAAGAAGATTGGGAGGATACGGATGGTTCGCATCGCCGACGCATCGGCGGCGAATCTTTTGCCCGCTCTCGCTCAAATCGTTGAACCGGGGACGCTTGTTCAAACCGATGGATGGAAAGCCTACAGTGGATTGAAGAAGCTTGGCTACAGCCACGAAGTAATCCGTCAAAGTGCCGAGTTGGGTGAGAACCTGCTTCCCAAGATCAATCTTACCGCATCACTGCTCAAACGATGGCTGTTGGGAACTCATCAGGGGGCCGTTCGTCCTGATCACTTGGACTATTATCTCGATGAGTTCACATTCCGTTTCAATAGGCGAACATCAAAGTCACGCGGCCTGCTTTTCTATCGGCTTTTGCAGCAAGCTGTGGTTCTCGAACCAGTGAGGGGGAAGGATTTGATAGGAGGCAGGCCTCTGAAAAATGCCAAAACCACATGATATGGTAGCCAGGGGCGTAAAGTGCATACCCAGAAAAATTTATATTCAGAATTAAGGCTCACTCTTTTGATGGAATATAACAAAAAGTCTTTTTCCCCGCCATGCCTGAGGCCAGGCGCTATGCCGAATTTCTCTCCGCTTCTTTGATCTGGAATAATCGGCGGGGATCGACACTATCGAAAGTGCCTCTCGCGGCGTCCGTTAGTTCATGCTCATGCCATCTGAAAATACTCCCGTTCGCTTCGCCCTCGCCGGATTCGGTGCTTGGGGAAAATTTCATGCTCAATCCATTGCTGGAAATCTTGACGCCAAACTCGTCGCCATTACGGTACCTTCGGAAGCTTCGCGGACTGAGGCGGCACAGCTATATCCTGACGCGCAGATCTTTGCCGACAGCCTCGACATGATCGCGCAGGCGGAGTTCGACATCATTGATATTGTCACGCCTAGCCACACGCATCGTGAGATCGCTCTGGCCGCCATGCAGAAGGGCAAGCATGTGCTGCTGGAGAAGCCCATGGCTATCACTCTTGACGACTGCAAAGCCATCGTCGCCGGATCGCTGCAATACGGCGTGCATCTCGCTGTCGGGCACGAGCTACGCCTCTCTAGCCAATGGGGTCTAATCAAAGAGATTATCGACACCGGCACCATTGGTGAAGCGCAATACGTGCTCGTTGAACTATTGCGTAAACCTTACCGTCAGGGCGCATCAGGTTGGCGCTATGATCAGAGCCGTGTCGGCAGTTGGGTGCTGGAGGAGCCGATTCATTTCTTCGATCTCGCGCGCTGGTATCTCGAAGGCAGCGGTGATCCGGTGGAACTTCATGCCTATGCGAACTCGCGTGATCCGCAGCGCCCGACCTTGTTTGATAATTTCAGCGCCATGTTCAAATACCCGAATGGGAGCTACGCCGTCGTCTCCCAGACACTCGCTGCCTTTGAGCATCACCAGACCGTGAAAGTGACTGGCACCAAAGGTGCACTCTGGGCTGGCTGGAGCGGAGCGCTGGACCGCACGCTGGAGCCGGAATACTTTCTCAAAGTCTTCGACGGCGAGAACCTCGAAACTGTGAAGCTCGAAAAGCACAGCGGCGAAGTCTTTGAGTTGCGTGAGGAGATCGCTGAATGCATTCGCATGGTGCGCGGTGAGAGTCATCGACTTGCTACAGGCCTTGATGGGCTTTGGTCCGCCGGGCTATGCCTGGTGGCTGAAGAGTCCATCCGCCAACAGAAGCCACTGCCTGTGGCCCACATGCTGAAGTTTTAACAACGACACAAAAATGAGCAACGCACCCGCAAAATGGTATCACGGCGTCACGCGCTATCAGTGGCTCGTGCTCGTCGTCGCTTCGCTCGGTTGGATCTTCGATGCTTTTGAAGGCCAGCTCTACAACATCACGCGCGCGGACATGCTGCCGGATTTGCTTCATGTGCAGGCGAATGATCCACTGGTGAAAATTTGGGGCGAGCGCTTCCTTGGAATCTTTCTCATCGGCGGGACTCTCGGCGGTTGGTTGTTCAGTTCTCTTGCTGACAAATGGGGGCGAAATCCGATCATGGCGCTGACGATTTTGTTCTACTCCGTCTTCTCCGGCCTAACGGCTTTTGCTGATGAGATCTGGCAGGTGGGTGCGCTGCGTTTCCTGGTCGCGATGGGTGTCGGCGGTGAGTGGGCTGTCGGTGCCGCGCTTGTCGCTGAAGTGTTTCCAAAGCACGCTCGCGAGCGTGCAGGCGGCATCTTTCACGCGACTAGTGTGGCGGGATTATGGCTCGCTGCTGCTGCCGGATTATTCGTCGGCACGCAATGGCGCACGGCGTATCTGCTCGGCGTCATCCCGGCGTTGCTTGTGCTGTGGGTGCGCATGAGCATCAAGGAACCTGAGGCTTGGAAAGAAGCGAAGCGGAGCAAGCCTGAGCGCATGGGCAGTTTCTCCGAGCTGCTCGGAACGCCGATGTGGCGTGCTCGTGCGATCTTCGGCGCGCTGCTGGCGATGGTCGGACTCGCCACTTTCTGGGGCGTCGTCGTCGCGGGGCAAGACCTGGCTGCTGATCTGCTCAAGCGTCTCGGCGATCCCGACTGGGCCAGCAAATCGAAGATCGCGTTTGGCTTCATCCAGACGGCCGGAGCCGGGGCAGGGATGCTGGCCTTTGGGCCGCTGAGCGCTCGCTGGGGTTGCAAGCGCACATTCGTCATCATGCACATCGCTGCATTGCTGATCACGCCGCTAGTGTGCTGGCTGCCTTCCTTCTTTGGGAGCTATACTCTTCTTCTTCTTCTGCTGCCTGTGTTCGGGTTTTTTGCACAGGGTATCCATGCGGGTTACGCTGCGTATTTTCCGGCGCTCTTCCCCACTCATCTGCGTGCCACGGGCGCGGGCTTCTGTTTCAACACGGGCCGTCTTCTTGCCGCACCGGTGCTGATTTGGCTCTCTGCATGGATGAAGTCTGCCTTCGATCTGCGTCTCGCTATCAGTTGTCTCAGTCTGATGTTTTTGCTTGGCATCGTCTTCATTGCCTTTCTCCCGGAGACGAAGGACCAAGAGATGCCGAACTAATTCTATTTCCGTCATGCCTGATATTGAACTCAAGACACTGCATCTAACGACGCCGTTTCGCATTGCCCATGGGACCTCCTCAACACGGCAGGTGGTGCGAGTACATGCTGATGGCGCGGTGGGGGAGGCTCCGTTTGTGCCTTACTATGGTGAGGATGCAGAGGCGACGGTGGCTTGGCTGCGCGGTGTGAAGGACATCACGGCTGAGCTGCCTGGGGGGGCGCCCAGGGCAGGGGCACTGGCTTTGAATCTACTGAATTTGGACAGGGAGTGTCGTAGTGCGGGCATGCCGTTGTCGGCGTTGATACCGCATCATTTAGCACGGCGCATTGGGCGTATCTCTGCGTGTCGATCGTTTAGTATCCCGACAGATTTGCAGGCCTTTGCGGAGTTGGTAGCGAAGACGGCACGACAGTTTCGAGTGCTCAAATTAAAGCTCGGCTGTGGTGATGGGGTGTTTGATGAACAGATCGTGGCGACTGCGCGCCGGGTGGCACCTGAGGCGCAACTTTTAGCGGATGTGAATGGTGGTTGGTCTTTTGCGGAGGCGACAGAGATGATCCCAAGATTGGGCAAATATGGGATGGAGTTGATCGAACAGCCGATCCATCACGCCGGCGGTGTGGAGGCGTGGCGGGATCTGCGTGCGGCCTTGCCCGGTCAAGTGACTCCGCTGTTTGCAGACGAGAGCGCGCAGACGCATGAGGATGTGGCATTACTCAAAGGCCTGGTCGAAGGAGTGAATGTGAAGCTACTGAAGTGCGGCTCATTTGCTGGCGCGATCACGATGATTGAGGCGGCGCGAGTTCATGGACTCGGTGTGATTTTGGGCTGTATGATCGAAAGCAGTATCGGAGTCACGGCTGCGGCACATCTGGCACCTTGGGCTGACTGGGTCGATTTGGATGGCCATCTGTATTTGGCAGATGACGACTACACGGGCCTAACGTTTGATGCCGAAGGCTGTGTACAGATGCCAGAGCGTTTTGGTATCGGCGCTGTGCCAAGATGAATTAGCGTACACTGCTGGTGGCAGCGCCTTCACAGTCGAGAATCACGACTGCTGGCGTGCCGCCTTCAAGCTTGCGGTGCTGCAGAAGCAGACGGGCGATATAGACGGTGCTCCACTCGGTTTCACGATCGAAGAATCGGCCCAGTGGAGTGTTTTTTTGAGTGACGGCCATGCAGGTGACCTCGCTGTCGGCGGAGCCTTGTAAGGTGACAGCGATCTGAATGCTGCGCTGATCGTCAGGTAATTCTAGGCCGTGACTGCGACGTAGGCCAACGTGGAACCAGGCAGGCTCGGTGGGCTTCGTTTTGAGAAATTGAACCAGCTTCTGCTGATGGGTCTCGGCGAAGAGGGGCCAATCAAGTAAAAAACTGCCGTCAGCTGTAGTCACGAGACGGAGCAGGGCACCGCTGGGGTTGCTTTCTGTGGTGACTTGAAAGAGTGGCACGACCTGCTGCCCTGGCAGGAGATGGGGTGTGACGCTTGAGGGTTTAAGTGATGTCAGCTTTGGCTTTGCGATGGCAAAGAATCCCTCCAGATCAGCTGCATAATCCTCCGGCTGGGCGATGAGCGCTGCCCGCTCTGCGGGCGTTTTGGCATCGAGCAGAGCCTGGAACAATGGCTGCGCGGCCTCTCCGGCTGCGACGAGATTGACGCTCGGCATGAGAGGCAACTCTGCGCGGCGGATTTCAGGCACTGGCTCGTCGGGTGGTTTGGGTGCGATGATGGGCGCTGGCGTAGCCACTACTGGGGCTGCGGCAATGGGTGCAGGGATCTCGGCGATGAGTGGTGGGAAGAGATCATCTCTGAGGACCCAGAGGCAAGCTCCGACGATGATCACAAGGAAGAAGATGGCGGGTAACAGCGGGCTGTTTTTTGCCGGTGGTCGCCATTCGGTCAGAGGTTCGTCGATGAATTCGGAGTGCGCTGGCAGGATGATCGGCACTGTGCCTGCGCCGGAACTCGGAGAGGCGGCGAGTCGGAACATGGGCGAAAACTCTGCCTGTGGCGGGGCCATGTTTGCAGGGCCTTGATGGGCGAGTCCAAAGGGTGATGTGGCTGGCGCTGGAGGTGGGGTGATGCCGCTGCCCCATAAGTTGTCAGAAGGCGGCGCTGGTGGGTAGGCGGTCGTCGTGGGTGGTGCAAACAGCGGCGGCTGTTCGGGGGCTGCGGGCCAGGAGGGTGAGCCACGCATTTGGGGTGCTGGCATGGCCTGATGAGTTGGCGAAAAAGGCTGCGTAGGATCTGTCCGCTGGATGATGCGCCGCCGCACTGGCAGTCCTGTCGCTGTGGGGCCTGAGCCTGCAATGGTGAATGAAGCGAGCGCTGCACTCTGAGCGCAATGTGGGCAGGTGACGAGTGCCCCCTGCTGCTGGGGCAGCGAAAGGAAGGGGCGTCCGCAGGAAGGACAGCGCAGGCTCAGCACACTTTGATACATGATTGTAAGGCGGGAAAGATGCCATACCCGCCGCGCTGTGCGAGTGGATTGACAGCCAAAGTGCAGTCCATCCGTGTAGCTCCACGGAATCTTGATTGAAGCGTGCGGTGTTCACCGATAGTTCTGGTCTCTCATTATGAAGCTCTTTTCTGTTTGCCTGTTTCTGAGTTTGCTCTGTCTGCAAGTGCTGGCTGCCGCTGCGCCATCGCCAGATGATCAGGCGCGCTTTCTTGCGGGGCTGAATGTGGATGGGACTCTGCTGGAGCCGCTAGCACGAGAGTCGGCCTGGAAGGAGCATTCGGTGCAGTTTCAGCGGGCTTGGGGTGATCTGGAGGAGCGGCAGCTCGCTCCGATCCGCGTTTGGATGCCAAGCGCGCTAAGCTTTATCTATGCGGACCCGAGTCCTCTGTTTTACTTCTTTAGCGGCCCAGATTTTCTCTATGCTCATGCGCTGCTTCCAGACGCGAAAACGTATGTGCTCTGTGGGCGAGAGCCGGTGGGCGTGGTACCTGATGTCACGGCACTGAGTGCTGGCTCACGGGCGGCGGCGCTACAAAATCTGCGCAAGGCTTTGAATGCGATTTTGAGTTACAGCTTTTTCATCACGGCTGATATGAAGGGTGATCTGAGTCAGACTCAACTGAGCGGGACGCTGCCGGTGCTGTATGTGTTTCTGGCACGCATGGGTTGCCGGATCACGAATGTGGAGCTGGTGAAGCTGAGTGATGCGGGTGATCTCACGCCGGATAAATCGCGAACGCCGGGTGTGAAGATCAGCTTTGTCGGCAATGCGGGGCAGGTGCAGACGCTGTTTTATTTCACGACGGATCTTTCGAACTGGGGGATCAAGGATAATCCTGGTTTCATGGCGTTCTGCCAAAAGCAAGGGCAGGGGAATGCGCTAGCGAAAGCGGCCTCCTATCTGATGCATATGGATGAGTTCAGCACAGCACGTGACTTTTTGCTGAACGGTACTCGAAACGTCATTCAGGATGATAGCGGCATCCCGTATCGTTTTTTCAAATCCGAGTCGTGGATGATGGGACTCTACGGCAACTATGCGGGGCCGATCCCGTTGTTTGCAAAGCATGATCAGTCGGGTCTGCGTGCGGCTTTCAAG
>CAZOVY010000135.1:0-8798 GCA_964583255.1 uncultured Prosthecobacter sp. | reverse complement strand
CCTTCACCCCCCAGATGTGGTGCTCATCTCGGCGGAACGAGATGGCTACTTTGCTCATTCACTCCTTTGCTCAAGCTTCGGAGTGCAAGCTTCGTCACACAGGCCGAAGAAGTCTTGGCGAGTGGTCTTCGACACACGCGCGCTCCGTGGAAGCGGCTCGATCTGGCGGGTGCATCACGGGTGCCTCCGAGCATTGCTTGATGAAGTCGATCACTCGACCCTCTGTCACGCAATGCCGTCTTCTGACGCTGTCCAAACCAGGGCAGACGGGTCGTGTTAGTGCTGCATCAATGCCTCGATCTCTTCTGGCTCGATGGGGATGGAGGCCATGAGGTCGGTGTTGTGATGCTCGCCGATGTAGATGTTGTTTTCCAGACGCACGCCGAGGCTTTCTTCGCGGATGTAGATGCCGGGCTCGATGGTGAATACCATGCCGGCCTGCACGGGCTTCCACATGTGACCGACGTCATGGACATCAATGCCGAGTGGGTGGCTGGTGCCGTGCGGGAAGTACTTTTTATAGAGTGGCTTTTCAGGGTCCTGCTTCTCGACTTCATCCCGATCTAGCAGGCCTAGCCCGATCAATTCAGAGGTCATGAGCTTACCGACTTCTTCCTGATACTCACGGATGATGACGCCGGGGCGGAGCATCGCGAGGCACTCTTTGAAGACGCGATGCACGGCATCATAGACCTGACGCTGCCGCTCGGTGAAGCGGCCATTCACCGGGATCGTGCGCGTGAGGTCGGCGTTGTAGTTGCCGTAGTTGGCAGCCACATCGAGCAGCAGCATCTCTCCATCCTGACACTGGCAGTGATTGGTGATGTAATGCAGCACGCAGGCATTCGCGCCGGAGCCGATGATGGGCGTGTAGGCAAAGCCGCGCGCGCGCTGGCGGATGAATTCGTGAGACAACTCGGCCTCGATTTCAAATTCATGCACACCGGGTTTCACAAACTTCAGCAGACGACGGAAACCGTCATCAGTGATGCGGATAGCTTCATTCAGGGCGCTGAGCTCCTGGGGTTGTTTGATGACGCGCAGCTCATGCAGCAGTGGAGCCGCACGGCGGTAGTCATGCAGCGGATACTCGCGCAGACAGCGGTAAGTGAAGCGCGTCTCCCGTGTCTCGGTCGGGATGGTGGCGCGGGGGTGCTCATTTGAATTTAAATACACCTGACTGGCCTGACACATGACGGCGCGGAATTGCACCTCGAAGTCCTGCAACCAGTGCACGCGCTGAATGCCCGAGCGCTCGGTGGCCTGCTCTTTCGTGAGCTTTTCACCTTCCCACACGGCGATGTGTTCATTCGTCTCACGGACAAACAGCATCTCCCGCTGCTTCGGGTCCTGAGCATCGGGAAAGAGCACCAAGATGGTCTCCTCCTGATCGACTCCGCTGAGATAAAACAGATCACTGTTCTGCACGAACCCGATGGAGCCATCCGCATTCGTCGGCAGCACATCATTTGAATGCAGGATCATGACAGATTTAGGCGGCAATGCCTGGTATAGACGCTTGCGGTTCGTGATGTAGAGGTCAGCAGGGAGTGGTTGGTAGCGCATTGAGAGCAATCTGTTGGCGGTTGTTTGCCGTTGTTGACGATGGTTTACAATAGTTTTTCGGGAAGACAATCCACTGTCAACGCAAGCGCAGCGCGCCTAAACGACCGTCAACAACGGTCAACGGCTTCCGTAACTCGGATACTTGTCCTTCAGCAGCTTTCTGAACTCGCTGGCCTTGTCTGCTTTGCCTGATTTTTCGAGAGCGAGTGCGGCTTTGTCGAGTGCTTCGGGGGTGATCTCATCGTCGTCGAAGAACTGGGCGGGGATCATGAACTTACCGGCGGCACCGGTGTACTTTTCTTCAGCGGCGGCGGCCTTATTTTCAGACGTGAGCTTGTCACCAAGGGCGAGGAGAATGTCCCCCTGGAGCAAGAGCAGGAGTGCCTGGGGCTTGCCGTCTTTGGCGAAACCAAGGCCTTCTTGAGCGACGGTTTCAGCTTCATCAAATTTGTTTTGGCCGAGCAACCCACGACCTTTGGTCAAGAGTCCGCGTGCTCGTGCTGCGCTTTCAGGGGTGACTTTGAGGAAGTGTTCAGTGGCTTTGACGGAGCTCTCGTAGTCCTTGGTTTCCAGGAAGGCCATGCCGAGATAGCTCCACACACGGGGGTCGGTATTCTCTGGGGCATCAGGCGTGGTGGCGAGCGAGAGAAAGTGGGTGGCACGAGCAAACAGCTTTAGATCGTAGAGCTTCAAGCCAAGCCAGGTCAGCACGTTTGGCGGCACGTTGGCGTTGGCATTGACTCGGCGATAGTCATCGATGGCCTTGGCGAGTTCTTCGGTATTCTGCTGAACGTACTGCGCCTGAATGATCATCATGCTGGCCTGATCAAGGTAGGTTTTACGGTCCACATCTGCGGCTTTTTGCAGCGCTTGGATGGCTTTGTCCCACTGCTGGAGTGAGTAGTTCGCGCGACCGATACCGAACCATGCCTGACCTGCTGCCGGGCTGCTCGGAAACTTTTTCACCAGCACCTCAAAGGCGGCGATGGTAGCTTTGAAATCACGCTGCTCGGCAGCGATGAGGCCCATCTGCAAATAGGCGAGTTCGACGGCCTCTGAGTTCGGATGATCTTTTGCCACAGCTTGGAAATCGGCCATGGCCTTGGGCAGATCCTTGGATTCGCGGTAAGCGAGTCCGCGACGTGCGAGTGCTTTGGCCGTGAGTTCGTGGCTGGCAAAAGTGGTGATGAAAAGGCTGAAGGAGCCGATGGCCTCCTGCGGGCGCTGCGCCTCAGCCTGCGCCCAGGCTTTGTTGAAGAGTGTGCTGGGCTGGAGCTTGGTGGGCAGCTTTTCAATCTGCACATCGTTGAAGCTGGTCGCGGCTTCAGCGTAACGCTGCTTATTAAAGTGGAAATCGGCACGGATAAGGCGTGCTAGATTGAGAAACTCATGGGTCTTATGAGTGATGGAGTTCTTCGAGATGAAGTCCGTGGCGAACTCCGCGAGATCTTTGTCATCGAGGAGATAAAAGCAGTAAAGCTTCCAGTAACCAGCTTCGAAAGCTTGATCGCTGATGCTGTTGCCTTGCTCGATCATCAAATAGACCTCCACGGCACGCGTGTAGCTTTTCTTCATGCGGTAGGCGTTGCCGACGAGCAGGAGCATTTTCGGTCTTGTCTCACCCTCTGGCAAGACGGTGGCGTTCTGGTTGTAGTTGTTGATGACACCTTCGTAGTCACCTTTGGCGAACAGTGCCTGAACGACTCCGACGAGGGCGATGCCGCGATTCTCAGTCGTCGTTTCTGGTATCTGCAAAGCACGCTCAAAGAGCGGCACGGCCTCCTCAGGCTTGCCCATTTCACCCTGCAGCACGGCCGCTTTCACGGAGGCTTCAGAGATGACGGCGCTGTCCTTGGTCGTGGTGAGCAGGTCTAGAAAAAGTGGCAGTGCCTCTTGTTTTTTATCCGCGGCCATGAGGACGGTCCCCAGGCTTAGCAGCGCTGTTTCGCGATAGGGATTGTCGGTCTTCACTGCGATGACGTCATTGAGCGCCACGATTTGGCCCTTCTTGTCACCGAGCATCTGGTAGGCGCGCGCTTTATTGAATGAAGAAGCTAAGCGCACCTGCGGCAGCTTGGTCTTCACCTCACAGAATTCAAACATGCGTGCTGATTGGCTATAGTCCTGAGTGTTAAAACTCATCGCTCCGAGCCGATAGGCGGCTGAGGGCGCGCCATCGCTATTGGGGTAACGACTCACCACTTCTTGATAATAGGTCTCTGCCACTTTGAGCTGCTTTTGCTGCATGTAGCACTCGCCGATGCGGAAGAGCGCTAGGGGCACATGACGCCCAGAGGGATAGTTTTGCAGATACTGCCCGAGCGACTGTGAAGCGATGCTGTACTCACCGCGATCATAGATCATGCTGGCGTAATCAAAGAGATCCTCATCTGGCCCTTTCGGCTTGTCGGTCGCGGGCGTGGCGGGCTTTGGCTCGACCGGAATGGCCTTGGGCACAGGGCGCTCATCTTCCTCTACCGCGATGGCTTTGGGCACCTGCTGGGCTTGCGCGCAGGTCACCGAGAGCCAAGTGGAGAGAGCTAGAACGGAAAGAATACGATAGACGTGGAACATGGTCGAATGGGACGAAAGGGTACGCATGTCACTTCACTTTTTCGGCGCTTCAGCGTCAGGCTTGCGTGTGGCAAAGGCGATGTTCCAGATGCCGGCCTTCTGACAGGTATCGAGCACGCGGATGACAAACTTGTAATCCACCACTTCATCTCCACGCAGAATCACCGCCTGATCTTTGTAAATGGCAGCGATGTTTTTGAGCTTCACGAGCAACTCCTCTTCCGTGAGTTGCTGGCCGTTGACGACGATCTCACCGGCTGTTTTGATGTTGATGATGATCTCTCCGACGTTGCGAGATTCCTTCTCTTGACCCTCATCCGCCGCGGGGACGCTGATGTCCATCACTTGCTCATTCTTGGCGTAGTGGGAGGTGACGGCAAAGAAGATGACCAGCAGGAATAGCACGTCCACCAGCGGCGCGAGCTGCATGGGCGTGGGTTCGATGGAGTGTTGCTTGCGGAAGTTCATCGGGAAGAAATGACGAATGACGAATGGCGAATGACGAATGGCAGCAGCATGGCGGGCGAAGAGATACGGAGTTCAGGTTTCGTCATTCGACATTCGTCATTGAGATTTCACTCCCCACGAGCTGAGACGGCGCGGGCTGCACGTTTGTATTGCACGGAAAGCAGAGCCATCAGATGCGTCGTGGCGGCTTCCATTTCGGAGATCAGGCGGTTCACTTTGCCACGAAAGATGGAGTAAAAAATCAGCGCCGGAATGCCGATGACAAGACCGGAAGCCGTGCAGAGGAGTGCCTCTGAAACGCCCTGCGCTAAGCCGAGCTGATTACTGCCACCATACTGCGTGCTGGAGATGGCGTGGAAGGTTCCCATCATCCCGAGTGTGGTGCCGAGTAGGCCGAGCATGGGAGCCACAGCGCCCACATCTCCGAGATAAGCGATGCGTGCTAGCAGCAAACTCGACTGGCGATTGCCCTCTGCTTCTGTCACTTCCTTCACTTCCTCATAGCTTGCGGTCGGGTTGCGCGTGGCAAAGTCCAGCGTCTTGGCGGTGATGCGGGCGATGCATTCGTTACGGCGATTACACACAGCCAGCAGACCCAGGTAATCTTGTTTGCGGATCAGCGCGTCTGCACTGTTCATGAAGGCGTCACTCACCACAGCGCCCTGGCGCACAGTGAAGGTGAAGAGCACGATCAGGAAGGCGGTGATCATGGAGAGAATCATCAGCGGATAGGCCATGACTCCAGTGCGCTTGACGAATCCATCAATCGTCATGGCATTGGCGAAAGGGTTCTCCTCGGCAGCAGTTGCCCCGGCAGTTTGAGCGGTCGGTGTGGCAGCCACAGGAGCCGCCGTTTGAGCTGTGGCTCCGGTCGTCATCCAGGAAAGCGCGACGACCATGAGGGCGAGAGCAAAAAGAAATTGTCGATGCATGAGGCGCGGATAGTAGGCGGTGTTTCAAAACTGACAAGGCTGGCGTTTGCCCTACGTCCCTTCCCTTTCTACCCTCTGCCCGAATGCCCACCTCTGACATCACTGCCGATTCCATCATCGCCCTCATCCATGAGCAGGACATCCTCAGCAGTGACGAACCTATCAGCGCCGAGTCTGATCTCTTCACGCTCGGTCTCGACTCCCTGGCCATGATGCAGCTCCTCCTCCACCTCGAGCGCCGCTTTGAACTCGCCATCCCTCCCGCTGAAATCTCCCGCGAGCGCTTCTCGACTCCGCAGAAATTGGCTGATTGGTTGCAGGAGTTCTGTGATTGACCTGAGATCGCACGTCCGTTCAACTCTGCACCATGCCACGAACCCTTCTGCCACTCCTCATGATCACCGCCTTGCTTGTCGGCGAAGACTTTGCTGAAGCTCAGCAAAAAACCGCGAACTATGACGAATCAAAAATCCCGCCTTACACGCTGCCAGAATTACTGAAGACGCAGGATGGCAAAACCATCACCACCGCTGAGGCATGGGCAAACACGCGCCGACCCGAGTTGCTGGCACTCTTTGAGCAGCACGTCTTCGGCAAGACCCCAGCGGCAGCGACCTGGGGCAAGGTGGACTTCAAAGTCACGCAGGTAAAAAACGACGCGCTGAATGGCAAGGCCACGCGCAAATTCATCCACATCTCCCTGCCGGAGCATCCCACATGGCAGGGCATGGAAGTGATGCTCTACACACCGAACGGACTCAGCCAACCTGCGCCATGTTTTGTCGGCCCGAGCTTCGGTGGCAATCATGCCGTGAGCACCGAGAAGGATGTGCCGCTTTCCACCCGCTGGATGCGTGCGAGCAAGGAAAAGGGCGTGGTAGAAAATCGCGCCACAGAAGATAGCCGCGCGAATGAAGCCAGCCGCTGGCCGCTGGAAATGATCATCGCTCAGGGCTGCGCCGTGGCCACCTATTACTATGGCGACATCGAACCCGATCATGCCGATGGCTGGAAGGATGGCCTGCGCGCCGTGCTCAGCAAGGAGGGCACGGCTACCGAGTGGAAGGATGGCGAATGGGGAGCTATCGGAGCCTGGGCCTGGGGCCTGAGCCGCATCGCCGATTATCTGGAAACTGATGCTGACGTGTATGCCAAACAACTCGCCGTGATCGGACACTCGCGGCTCGGCAAAACATCTCTCTGGGCAGGCGCGCAGGATCAGCGCTTCGGCGTCGTGATCTCCAACAACTCAGGTGAGGGCGGAGCCGCTATCATGCGTCGGAACATCGGCGAGACGACCGCCATCATCACCAAATCCTTCCCACACTGGTTCACCAAGACCTACAGCAGTTACTCAAACAATGATGCCGCGTGCCCGATCGATCATCACATGCTCATCGCCCTCGCCGCACCACGCGCCATCTACATCGCCAGCGCCGTCGAGGACACCTGGGCCGATCCCAAAGGCGAGTTCCTCTCAGGCCTCCATGCCGAGCCAGCGTATGCCTTGTTCGGCAAAAAAGGTTATGGCGTCAGCGATCAGCCCGCGATTGATTCGCCCGTGGGAGACAGAATCGCCTACCACGTCCGCACCGGAAAGCATGATGTGACCAGCTACGACTGGGAGCAGTATTTGAAGTTCGTGAAGCGGCACCTCAAGTGACTCACTTCACTTCCTTCGCCGGCTGATCACCGAACTGGATCGTCGCCACCTTTGTCTCCGCGCTGACATTGAAAGCCAGCCAGTGGCCAGCCAGCGCGTGAGATGGGAAGCCGCAAGCCAGAGCAAATTCACCCGCCTCATCTGGCGTGAAGCTGAACTCCGACTTGCCCATCGTCTGCCCCATCAGATGCTTCGGCGTGGCACCACCCGTGAAGTACGGCTCCGGGATTTGCAGCTTCTTCGTGTCCGACTTTTCACAGATGATCGCGCTATGCGGGATCGGGCTGGGATTGATAAACGTCACATCCACCTTCCAGCCCACTGGCACCGTCAGCACCGCCTTACCATGCGAGTAGCCATTGAAGTTCATGCCATAGTTGGCCGCATTGAAAGTCGCCACCAGCACGATCTTCACACTGTTCGGCGTCGCGCCAGGACGCAGCAGATCGTCCGCCGTGATACCCGCAAATAGCTCCTTTTTCAGCCCAGGGATCTCCATCGTATGATCATGCCCCGGCGGCGGCGTTTGAGCAGACAAAGTCAGAGCAGAGACAAGCAAGAGGCAGAGAGTATATCGGAGCATGGTGAGCAGAGAGTGGGAGTGACGGGAAGCAGATCAACGTGAAAAAGCAGCGAGACATTTCTCGACATCTACGACTGGAGCCAGTGCGGCGGCGTCAGGTGCGGCTTCATCGACCTTTCTTTTTTTCCTCGGCAAGGATAGCAGCTTTCTCTGCGGCTAGCTTGGCCGAGGAGGCGGCCTGTCGTGCTCTGAGTTTAGCTTCATGTTCGGCGACGACCAGGGCATAGGCGGCGGCTCGGCGTGCCTTCGCGGCTTCCACCTCTTGATTGGACTTCTGGCGTTCGGCAGCCTGAGCAGCTTTGGCGGCGGCGAGTTCAGCGGCTTGCTTTTCTTTCTCCATCCGAGCCGCTTCCTTTTCTGCGAGTTGCTTGGCCTTGAGTTCGGCGGCAGCAGTCTTGATGGCTTCGAGTTCGAGCAAAGCTTGTGCCTTGGCAGCAGCGGCGGCTTCTTTGGCGGCCTCACGCTCAGCTTGGGCTTGGGCTTTTGCAGCGGCTTTCTCAGCGTCAGCCTGTTCCTTGGCCACACGCGCGGCCTCTTTCTCGGCGAGGGCTTGAGCTTTAGCTTCGGCAGCAGCGATCTTGGCGGCTTCCTTTTCGGCCTCCGCTTGTGCCTTAGCGGCGGCCTTCTCAGCATCCGCTTGTTCCTTGGCGAGACGCGCGGCTTCTTTCTCCGCGAGAGCTTGGGCTTTAGCTTCAGCATCAGCCTGTTGTTTAGCGAGACGCGCTGCTTCCTTATCAGCGAGAGCTTGGGCCTTGGCTTCGGCGGCTGCGACCTTGGCGGCTTCCAATTCAGCGAGAGCTTGAGCCTTAGCAGCCGCTTTATCGGCGGCCGCTTGCTCTTTGGCGGCGCGTGCTGCTTCCTTTTCTGCAAGCACTTGTGCCTTAGCTTCAGCGGCATCGGCGAGTTGCTTGGCCTTGAGTAGGACGGCGGCGGCTTTCAGAGCTTCGAGTTCGATCAAAGCCTGAGCTTTAGCGGCAGCGGCAGCTTCCTTGGCGGCCTCTTTATCGGCCAG
>CAZOVY010000134.1:0-8877 GCA_964583255.1 uncultured Prosthecobacter sp. | reverse complement strand
CAGAGGAAAATAAAGCGATCCTCGGGGGGAGCATTGCCCACTTCGGCACCCTATCTGTCAATGAGGCGGAAAGGGCCATCATTTTAAAGATCGAGACCGCCACGTTCCCCAATTGGGGAGGGACCGAACAGAAGTGGCCGTTCACCATCACAGGTGACACACTGCATTTTACGGTCCCGACCGCCTCGGGTGGCGGAACCGCGACGACGGTCTGGAAACGTGCCAACTAGACGTAGTCACACCCCCGCTCCCGCGCTATTCCGGCCCGGCCCTCTATCACCGCCTCTGCTATCTGGATATCACCGCCATCACCAAGCAGGTCGCTGCCGACATCGAGATCGCCCAGGGATGGAAGCCTGGCACACTCAAAGACAGCGGCAAACGCGCCGGGGCCGAGAAAGGCTTTCGCACGTGAGTGGATGGCAACGGGCACGAGCCTCGACCGACAAAAGCGCTTCCATTGCCGCTTCAATGATGCCTATTCTTCGCCGAACACTCATCCAACTCCATGACTGCCACCACCTCAGACTCCGCCCCGACCTGCAACCAAGAATGGGAAAAGCACGGCTTGTTCTTCGAGTATGGCAGCGCGGCGAATCCGCGCATGCCCAAGATCGGCATTGATGTGTTTCCGCCCTCGATGCACCACCTCGCCGAGAGCAAAATCATCCCGTTGGAGCTGTCCCAGAAGCTCGAAACCAGCCACCCGGCCACCGGGCCCAATCTTCTGGCCCATTTTGTCCACATCGCCGCTGGTGAGGAGCTGCCCACCTCCTGCCATGCCAGCAGTCAGGTCTTTTACGTCATTCGCGGCGCGGGGTTCAGTGTGATCGATGGCAAGAAGCTGAGCTGGAAAACGGGCGATTTCTTTGCGCTGCCAGTCACCGGCGAGATCCGGCATCGCGCGAGTGAGGACAGCGCCTTCTACTGGGTGAACGACCAGCCGCTGATGGATTTCCTCGGTGCCAAGCCCACCAGCCCGAGATTTCGCCCGCTTTATTTCTCGCGTGAGTTGCTCACGAGCGAGCTGGAAAAAGTGCGGAAGAAAAACGAGGGCAAGGACAAGAACCGCAACGGCATCCTGCTGGCTAATCCCGACTGCCCGCAGACCAAAACGCTCACGCACTCCATGTGGTCGCTCTACAATCTGCTGCCCGCAAAGAGCAAACAGAAGGCGCACCGGCACAACTCCATCGCCCTCGATTTCGCCGTGAAGGCCACGGAAGGCGTTTACACCATGATCGGCCGCGATCTCGACAGCGATGGCAACATCATCAACCCCGTCCGCGCCAACTGGGTGGCCGGTGGAGCCTTTGTGACGCCCCCTGGCTGGTGGCACTCCCATCACAACGAAAGCGACGAGGACGCCATCGTCCTGCCGGTGCAAGATGCTGGACTGCACACCTACATGCAGACGCTCGACATCCAGTTTGCGCATGGGTATTGAGCAGGGCGTTGCGAAGCCAATGTCTGCCTCAAGCCGCAGCGGGCATGCCGAGCGCGGCCATTTCCTCGGCCATGTCGGGTGAGGCACAAAGGAGACCTCGCGGCTGGGGCGGATGTGGGACTTGTCAGCCCCCCTCACACCCCCGTCCCCGCACCACATCCAGGGCCAACTCGACCCGGTAACCCCAAAAGCAACTTCTCCTCCAATCACCCCGGCAGAAACCCAATCCTCCTGCGGCTCTTGCCCTTCTCCCCCTCATGCTCCCTCTTCGCCCGCTTCACCTTCCCGATCTCCCGCTCCAGCAACCCCTGAGTCACCCGCCACTTCGACGTGTCTGCATCCACGCTCCCCGCATGAATCGCATTCACGCACACATTGAGGATGTCCCCACCACTGAGGCCGCGCGATAGCTCCGCGAGAACCGCGTAATCAGCCTGCACCCGATCTGGGTTGGGTAGATGAAGGGCGAAGAGCTCCCTGCGCATGGAAGCGTCTGGAAGGCGGAACTTGATGTGTCGCTGGATACGGCGAAGCAGCGCGGGATCGTAGTTTTCAAACAAGTTCGTCGTGACGATCACCACGCCATCGAATTGGTCCAATTCCTGCATCAGGCAGTTGCGGTTCTGGTTGATGGATGTTGAGCACGATTCACCGGTTGATACGCGCTTGGAGAGCAGGCTGTCGGCTTCGTCGAAGAACAGCACGGCATCTTGCTCCCTAGCCGCTTGGAACGCCGCTTTGATGTGCTTGGCCGTGTCACCAAGGTATTTTGATATGACTGCGCTGTAGTCCACCTGATAGAGCGGCTTGCCGAGGCGCAGCGCGATGCCAAGAGCAGCGCGCGTCTTGCCGGTGCCGGGCGGGCCGTAGAAGTTGAGGATGCAACGCCCCTGCTGCGGCTGGATGCTGCTCAGGTTCCAGATGCGGTCCAGGTCAGCACGGGTCTCCAGCGCTCGCAGCCCAGCCAGGATGTCCGTCTTCACCTCCGGATGCAGGATCATTTTGTCGAGATCATGACGAGGCTCCGGCTGCACCAGCAGTCCCACGTTAGGCGCGGGTTCCTCGGCATCGCGATCCCTCCTGCGGCGGCGCGGGTTGCGGTGATCATCGGAGGTGGCTGCATCAGGTGGCAGTTCGATTTCAGGTTCGGTTCGTGTGGGCATGGTAGTAGCGGTTCAGGGTTGAGTGGTGAGATGCACGGTGAGAATCTTGCCATGCAGGGCGGGTAGGAAGCGGTTCGCTGCCCTCACTTCGCCGTGGCTGGCCGCGATGAATTCGACGTGGTAGCCTTCGGCCGTGAAGTGGCTGCGGGCATCGCTGATGGCAGCGGCGTCATCCGCATACCAATCGGCGAATGTGGCGTTGTCGCCCACCCGAACGCCGTTGATGAAGAGGAAGGTGTGATACTTGCAAAGGGGATCGTTCATGGATCCTTGCCTAGTCACCGTGGCTTCCGTTGTCGCGCCGTTTTGATCACCATTTTTGGCGCTCGCATACGGCCATAAATCCCTGCTTCAAGAGTTTTAAATCCAACTGGTCAGCGAAGTCGCGCAATTCCTTTATTCGAGCAGATTCATATCATTCATATAACGAATCAGTGCCGCGAGGGTGGTGGCAGCTCCCTAACTGGCACCTGATCCCCGCACCATCTTCCTAGAAGAACCAAAACCTTTCACTCTTCCCTCAGTTCTCCCTCGCCAAATTGCCTCTTGTGCAACCTTTGCCCTTGCCTGCTCCTTCGCCCATAGATATCCTAGGCTCTATGCCAAAGATCACATTCAAGTGCCGTTCCCTCGGAAGCAATTTCCTAGCAATCAATAAAACGCTGATTTGGCTGCTCTCTTTGTTTCTCGGACTATCCATTGCCCCCAAGTCAAATGCCAGTGGCATGCAAATCTTCGTCAAAACATTGTCAGGAAAGACAATCACGCTCGACGTGGAAGCCAGCGATTCCACCGAAAATGTGAAGCAAAAGATCGAGGACAAGGAGGGAATCCCACCCGATCAGCAGCGCCTCATTTTTGCTGGCACGCAGTTGCAGGACGGCCGCACCCTCGCAGATTACGGTATCCAGTCGGAATCCACGCTTCATCTTGTATTAATTCCCCAGAGTGTCATCCAGCTTTCCCTCGAAAAAACCACAGACTTCATCACCTGGCAGGAGGTGCCGATCACACCAGCCATGCTAAGTACGGATGGCAAAACCATCTTGCCGAATAACAGTAATACCGGCTTCTTCAGAAAGAAGATCGAAGTCATCAATATCCCGAAAATCACGGTTCAACCAACCTCCGTCTCAATCAACAGCGGAGAAACGGCCAGCATGTCGGTCACAGCTACAGGCACCGCACTGATTTACCAATGGTATGCTGGGCTAGCTGGCGACATCAGCAACCCAATCGCCAATGCTACTGGTGCATCATTCACTACGGCCCCGTTGACTTCGGACGGCGTTTATTGGGTCCGTGTGAGCAACAATTGCGGCAGCGTGAACTCTTATGCGGTAATAGTCACCGTGATTCCTCCGCCATGATGCGGCCTCAGAAACCGGACCGTGGCCTGAAGCGGTAATTGCGGACACCACCTCACTACCGCACCATGTCACTCTCTTTGATCCATCCGCTTCGCGATGCGCTTTGTCGGGTGTTTCAGTTTGGCGCGCAGGGAACCAATACTCTGGTCGATGTTCTCACGTCCCGCGTTGCCGCTTCTACGGAGTTTCTGTTCCAGATCAACCACACCGCAGCATTGGGACGACACACGATCGCCACCCATGCACTCGCGGGAAAGCCGCCCGGCACCGTCTTGCTGCGAGAGACCAGCTACATCTGGATTCCAACCGATCCGGGCCGCGAGTCTGTCTGTCACTCATGCGCTCTCGACTTCGCCGCTGCCCATCCATCCCGATCGCGTCGGGTGGATTGCGAGGGTTGCAACGGGCAAAGCCATTACTGCTCAGCAAAGTGCCGCGACGAGCAGGCTCTCCTGCACCAGCCCATCTGCGCGATACTCCGCGACGCGCCATTGCTCGCCGACCGCCATCATTGTCCTCCAGACTTAGTGCGCGCTCTTCTCGCGCTGGTCGCAAAGCGTGCAGCCAGCTTACAGCAAAATACGGAGCCGCCGGATCGAGAGGCACTCCATTCCGACCCCCTCACCTTCGAGGCCGGGCCCGAGGCTTTCTCTCAAATGCTCGTCCATACTGGGGCATTGAATTCCGAATCGCGACGCTCCTTGCGTGCGTTGGCGTCATCCATTTGCGACCGACTGCCAGAGGAAATACGCCCTCCACTCGACCTCTTCCTGAGGTGGGCCTCACAGATCAATTCCAACTCGCACGGCCTCAATCACACGAATGCCGCCAACGAATCCATGGGCTTCGGCCTCTTCCCGCTTTGCTCCATTTTCAATCACTCGTGCCTGCCTAACTGCACCTACACCAATGAGGGGCCGCAGTTGGTATTCCGCCTCCTGCGCTCGGTGCGTGAGGGCGAAGAGCTTTGCGTCAATTACACCGAACTCTACGCGACACGCGACGAGCGACGGGCAGAACTCCACGCGACCAAGTCGTTTGAATGCCGTTGTCGGCGCTGTACTCTAAGCCCGGCCAGCGAGGAGGAAGCTCGCCTCATCAGTGCCGAACCCTTGGTCTCAGCTGTGCTCTGCGACCAGGCAAAGGGCTGTCCCGGCCTGCTGCACCCATGCGACGTGCTTACCGATCGGTTGGGGGATCGCTCCGCCAAATGGGCGTGCTCGGTCTGTAACGCGCGCTGCACTTACGGTCACCTCCTCGACAACCACCTCAAGCCCCTGCAGGATCGCTTACAAGAGGCGATGCTCCTGTATTCCCGTGGACTAATGGGCGGTGCGGCAACTCCGATCCGCGCCGCCTTCGAGTCGCTGTTGCAATCGGCACTTACCCGACTTCCTGCTTCTCACGCCCTCGTCTTCAACTGCTACCTGCCACTGATCAACTGCTGCTCGGTGCTCAAAGACTATCCAGCCAAGGAAACATATGCGCGGGCCTTGGTCGAAATGGCCACCGCGACTTTGCCCGACTACCCGCCCCTAGCCAATTATCTGGAAGCCTTCGCCCAGTCACTGAATGAGCGGATCAAGACAACGCCTAACATGCCGCGAGAAACGCGCGCAAAATACGCCACGGAGGCGTCCGAAGCACTGCAACGGTCGCTGAGCATTTGCCAAGTCTGCTATGGGCTGAACCACCCCAAGACATTGCAAACGCGCGACAAGTTACGCCGGGCAGAGGTGGTCGCCAAATCCAGGTGATCACCCGACTGGCCTAGTTCTGAACTAAAACCCAAACCCTAAGCGCTCCAACAAGGGCCGAATCCCATAAATCAGCAGCAAATGGCCTGGGTAGAATGTGTAGAAAAGGTAGCGGCAGTCACGCCCCCTTTGCCCATTGTATCGGCTCAAGAGAGGAAGAGCCAACATGCAGCCGAGATTGATGAAATTGATCAACTGGTAGCCAGGGTCCCCAGTCCTCGCGCTGACGACCGCAAAAAGACCAGCGTTCGCCAGCAATAATCCGCCCAGCGCACCAACCGTCCAGCCAAAGCGTCCGCGGGTGGCATGAAACACAAAAATCATCCACAACCCCAGATGCCACCAGTCCAAGGTGACATAAAAACCAGCGGCACCAACCGCCAGCAGCAGTCCAGCCAAGAGCCAGCGCGAGTGAATTCGCTCGGCCGCCCAGATCACGCACAGACCCGCCAGTAGATCAAAAAATACATTGAGTCCGTGCGGAAATACCAACCGATAAACTGGCTGGGCCAACACCGCAAAGACCAGCAAACGCAGCAAGTAGCGCCCGAGGTGCCGAGTGTGGTGATACCCCTCCACCAGCAGAAAAGCGATGATCGGCATCGCAAGCCGGCCCGCGACCCGCAGCCAGAGAGTCTCTGGGTAAATCAGCGCGCCGATGTGATCCACAGCCATCGCCATGATGGCAATAAGCTTTAGAGTAAACGCATCAAAGCGCAGCCCCGTCTTCACTGGCCAGCAGGCTGGATTGCCGCCAAGTCGCGCGCGATCCAGTTTTTTTACATTAGCAGGTTTCGGCAAGTCTCGTGCCATCTGCATGGGAATACACTCCTGAACACGCGGAGCAAGGTTTATCCTCGACCAATCTGTAAAATCCCTACGGAAAGTGATCAATCATTTGTTGGATGTGTTTCATGAAGGTTGGTGGTCGAGATAGGATTCGAGGTCGGCGAGGGCGGCCCGCACACAGCCGCCGCTGCCAACGGCGATCTGTGAGGCCGTGAATGCAGGCACTGGCCAATGAGCGCTCAGGAACGCGGCGAGTTCCTCCGTGGTGGGCGGCAGCAGCTTGATGGCTTGGAACCGCGTCTGGAACCGCTCGGTGAGCAGGTCCAATTGCAGGTTGCTCGTGCCGAGGAACGCCCGACCCGGCGGCAATCGGTCAAGGTAGGTGAGCAGCAAGTCCTGCGCTTCACGGGAACAGCGGTCGAGCTCATTAACGATCTTGACCGACCACGCGCCGAACAGGCTGCCATAAGGAAGCTGCCGCATCCACTCGCGCACGAGGTCCACCGTGACCTCGCGTCCGTTGTAGTCTTCGATGGCGAGCGGACTGCCGGCCAACTGCAATGCTACCAGCTCCACCACGCTGGTCTTGCCAACGCCCGGCGGACCATAGAGCAGGAGCTTCATCGTGGCTGAAGGATCACTGGCAAGCCGCTTCGCCTTGCTCGCCTGCGCCATCGCCACACGTTTGGCCTGGCCGATCAAATCCTCCGCTGTGCGTGGTCGCCAGTTCATCGGCGAGGACGGAGCTTGTTTGAGAGCACGTTCACGCGGCTTGGATGCCATGATGGACCTCCTTTCCATGAGTCGTGGAGAGCGTCGTAATCGCGGAGGCCACCGACCGTGCCCCTTTCTTGTAGAGCGTGACGGCCAGCAGCTCGCCGTCGAGCCACACGGCCCAATACCGCTGGCCATACTTGGTGATGGTGAGCCGATCACTCATGGGTCCAGCCCTCCCGGCGGATGCGTGCTTTCACGGAGTTCACCGACAACTTAAACTGCGCGGCTGCCTGCTTGATGGAACCGGTTCGGCGATACAACCGCTTCACCGCCTTCCAATCCACCAGCGTGCCATTGGTGGTCACGCTGGTGAGCTTGCGTCGTGGCTTCGGCGTGGGCGTGCCGATGATCTGGTCCACGGCAGGCGTGAACGCATCAAAGCGCTGCGGCGGTGGCGGCGGATCATCAGGCGTGATGCGGGCTTCGCGCAGGTTGGCGAGTTGTTCTCTGACTGCCGCACTCGCAATGGGGCGGATCATCTGCTCGACCGTGGCCGGAGCTTGCCCACCATTGAGGCGTTGCAGAGCTTCGACGAGCCGCGCATCGACGATGCTCTGGATGAGTTCAACGGGGATTTCGGTGATGGCATACACCACCCCGGTCAGTGAGTTGAGCCCCATCAGGGCTTTCATTTGCTCACGGGCTTCACGCGGGGAGTCGGCCTCCACACGGTCATCGAACAACACTTGGCCAGCTCGGCTGGCGATCAGTTTGAAGAGTTTCATTTTCGTTTTGTTTTGGGTTTTGGGTTAGTAGGCAAAGAGGCAGGACTGGCTCAGGGGACGGTGATCGGTGGTCTTGGCGTGGTGACGCCGGGCCTGGGCGGCGCGCAGCCGCGGGACGAAGTGCGTGTTGCTCACCTGCATCCCCCGCCACTCCTCCCAAGCTCCATAGAGCCTCGTCTCCTGCGCATTCATCCACACCCAGCGCCCTGGCAGCTTGTGCAGCGCCTCGGGGCCAGTGGTGTGGACCACGAGAGCCGCCGCACGGGTGTCGCTCATCGGCGAGGTCGGCAGCGGCTCCTTGCGATGCTGCTCCAGCCGCATCAGGGCATCCACATACCCGCTCCAAGTGCCGTTTTGGAACAGCACGCTCTCGGCCATGCCCGAGAGGCTCACGCTGGCCTTCGGCGTGACAGGGAAGGGATGACACAATCGCGCATCGACTCCACCCACACTGGCCCAGCGGAAGTGGATGACCACTTCGCCCTCCAGCTTCTTGAGCAGGGTCACGAGTTCGCCGGTGCTGAGGTTTTTCTGCCAGCGCACGCGGCCACCTTCGCGCCATGCCACGCCCGCGCCGTGCGGGTTGGCTTCATGGCAGGCATACAGCACCTCGGGCTTCGGGCGCACGGTTTCAGGACAAATCAGGATCACACACATATCAGGTTCGTTTCTTGGGTTCGTTGTTCTTGGGTTTAGCCCGGCTATCCGCAGACTGCGTATAGCGCGGGCAAAGGGTTAGAGGTTCGCGTCGGGGTAGCGGCTATCGAACTGCTGGCAGAGCCGCTGCGCGCTCTTGCGGTAGTGGCGGAACTCCGAGTGCAGCTTGCCGAAGAGGCCGAGGGCGACGGG
>CAZOVY010000133.1:0-8977 GCA_964583255.1 uncultured Prosthecobacter sp. | reverse complement strand
GATAGGTGCCGTCTCCTTGATCGCCCCAAGCGGGTTTGGCGGCAGGCTCGGCGGCTAGCGGCACGAGCAGCAGGGCGGTGAGGAGGAAATATAGTGGGGCTGTCTGTTTCATGTTTTGGCTTAGCCGCATCTTAGTCAACGCCGCAGCTGGCGCGGCATTTCATCGCGGCCTTCCCCGCCCAAGTCACCAGGGTGAGTATTTGTCTGCTTTTGCACCCTAATCGCGGGCCCCAGCGATTGGTTTTTCGATAGAAGAATGAATCAGAAGTCTGGTTTGGATTCTCCTGTCCCCATTCTCTTGTCGATCTCTTTTACTCTTGCTTCAACCGCATTTTCAGTCTCTCCGCGAAGACTTCATAACCTGCGGGTCCAAGGTGAAGATGTTTGCCGGAATAAAGCTCCGCCTTCAGCGCACCATCGGCGTTGGCTTGAGCATGGCCTCGCTTGCTGTGGCTGGAGCGGATGTGTCGGTGGCCGTGGGTGCAGTTGATGAAGTCGATGACGGGGCGGCTGCGCTGGTCTTTTTAGCAGGTAGGATCACCTCACCGCCGAGGCCTTTGCCGCCGATAAACTGGTCGAGCATCGGCTTCAAGCGCTCGGCATACACAGCGTAGCCTTCGAGCGAGAGATGGATGTTGTCCGGCACGAAGAGTGGCTTCTTGATGGTGCCGTCGGCGTTAGCGAAATCATTCCAGAGGTCGATGACATGCACCTTCGGGTCGCTGTCGAGCTTCAACGTATGGAGCACTGCATTGGTCTTCTTGAGGTTTTCGTAGAAGGCATTGCCGGGCGCGTGGCAGGGCAGGATTTTGGCCGCGATGACCTCCGCTTGCGGGAATTTCTCGCGCACATTCGCCACGACCATCTGCACGCCTTTCGCCGCGGCGTCCACGCCGGTCTCGGTCGCGAAGAACATGTTGTTGTTGCCGATCATCACGATGACGACCTTCGGCTGAAGCCCGTCCACGCCGCCATGGTCGAGCCGCCACAGAACATTCTGCGCCTTATCGCCACCGATGCCGATGTTGATCGTCTTGTAGTTCGCGAAATGTTTCCTCCACGACTCATTGAGCACGCCTTTATCCAGCGGGCTGCCCCACTGCTGAGTGATGCTATCACCCACGAGCAACACATCGCACGGCCCCGGATTCGCCTTCACATAATCGACGAGCTTCTCATGCGTATCGAGCCAGCTCGTGCCGCCCCAACTTCCCGCTGAAGGCGTGACCGGCCACATGGGGGGCAAATGCTTGTGCTGTTCTGAACCGGGACGACGCTCGAATTCGGGCTTCATCACATACGCCCGCTCCTCCGCTGAGAGCGGCCAGCCGGTCTTCTGCGGCTCAGCGGTGGTGTGCGGATAATCAAGCGCGTGAGCGCTGACGGCGGTGAGTGTGGTGAGGAGCAGGATGAGCTTCATGGCGGATTGTCAGTGATTACGTGGTGGCATCAAAAACTCGACATGAGTGGCCTTCAGATCTCCATACCCGCCATGGTCCCCGTGCTACTTGCGAACTTATCCACCTCAATGCCCAAGCGTTGCAGCATGCTAACAAAGAGGTTCGAAAGTGGTTTGTTGTTTTGCTCGTCGAAGCGGTGATGTCCGCCATGCTTGAAGCCGCCGCCAGCGAGGATGAGCGGGAGGTTTTGGTTGCTATGCGAGTTGGCATTTCCAAGACAACTGCCATAGAGCACCTGCGTGTGATCAAGCATGGTGCCGCCGGTTTCGCTCACGCCGCGGAAGGCTTGCATGAGGTCGCCAAACGCGGTCATCTGCGCTTCTTCGATCTTCCGCAATTCGGCGATCTTCTCCGGCTCATTGCCGTGGTGCGTAAGGCCGTGGGTTTCGCTCTTCACGCCGGGAACGTGTGGCACGACGGAGAAGGTGCTCAGTGACAACGTCACGACTCGAGTGCTGTCCGTCTGCAAGGCGAGGCGGATGAGGTCGAACATGACCTTGGAGCGTGCAATGACCTCGTTGGCATCGGCGATGTCTTTGGGCTGCGGGTAGTCCACCTTCGGCTTCGGGCGGTTCTCCCACTCGATGTTGCGCTGGAGGCGGCCTTCGAGTTCGCGCACGCTTTGGAAGTATTGATCGAGTCGCGCCCGGTCCTCTGCTGCGGTGCTTTTTTCGAGTCGCTTGGCTTTGTCCATGATCAGATCGAGCACGCTGCCGCCCGCTTCGATTCGGCGCATGGTGGCGGCTTTTTCATCGGCTGTGCCCGCGACAAACAATCGCCGATAAAGCCTCTCGGCGCTGGTCTCCGACGGCAGAACAACGCCGGAGCGCGAGACGGCGATGGAGTCGGCATAGTGCTCGCCCTTGCGCACCGAAACGGCGAGCGAGGGAAAGCGGGTGTCGAGCCCGATCTGCTCCGCGACAAGTTGATCGAGCGAGAGGCTGTTGCGAAACGTGGGCTGCCCCGGATGAGGCGCGCCCGTGAGAAAACACTGACCAGCGTGATGATTCCCATCCACACTGGGATGCGACATGCCACTGAACGTACTGAAGTGTTCTTTGTGAGCCGCTAAGAGATCCAGGTAGGGACTCGATGTCTCGCCAGTTTTTGGGAAGAAAAACGCGGGCATCATTCCGAGCGGCACGTGGATCGCCAAGAGACGCTTAGATGGAAGCTTTTCAGCCGCACGGCCGATTGAAGGAAGCGCAATACAAGCACCAGCGGCGCGGAGGAAGTTTCGGCGGGTGGTCATGGTGGGAATCGACAAAAGAATGGGGACAGGAGAATGGATTTGGGATTTCGGTTTCTGGCTATTCTTCTGTCCCCATTCTCCTGTCGATTTCAGGCTGAATGGTCATCACCTCCAGCCGGGAATGGTTCAGATTAATCCAGTGAATGCCTTTCAGGGAGGGAGCGTGTTGCAATAGCACTTGCAGATGTTGCCGATAGCCGGATTGAGGCCGCGTAAAACCGGTGACTATAAAACCGTGTTCGACGTCATGATGGGGCACGGGATGAGTGCCAAGCGATACGCTTCCAGTTACGAGATCGGTCCGCTGAAGGCAGTTAGCCTCACCACCGAAGTGGTAAATGAGGGCTTCATTGTAGAGTCGATAGTCCAGATGCGTTCCCCAGACGCGGATGAGTTCTTTGAGGTGTTCGATTAACTCTGTGCAACGAGGCGTCAACGGCCTCCAGCCTGTCTTTAGCATGGTGGGCTGGTGGCGTTCGGGCTCACCCACGGCGTTGCGCAGCAGTTTTCCGCGAACTTCGGCCTCACCAAAGTTGAGGAGTTTCACGAGCCGGATGTTTTGGAGCATCGCGTAGTTTAGCGCTTGGGCGTCATGCTCGCGGAGAAGGGCGCTGACGACTTTGAGTTCGTAGAGCATCTGGTTCACCACGAGGTCGAGGTAGTAGGTCTTCTCGAAGCTGCCGTGACTGACTTTGATGGGGACCTGGGTGTGAACCTCGAAACCGTGAGCACGCAGACGAGACGCGAGATCGTTTTCATAAATACGCTCGTCGAACAAGCGGCCAAAGTGGTTTTGTGAAGCATAAGCACAACGCATCACCACCTCGTCAATCTCGGCGAAGGCTTTGTCGGAGATGCTTTGCAGTTCAAGGGCGCGGTGGATAGGCATGGCAGTAGAGAATCGACAGAAGAATGGGGACAAGAGAATGGAATACAGAAATCATTCTTCTGTCCCCATTCTCTTGTCGATAAAAACTCGGCTCTGAGCCAAAGCATGGATCAACGACCGCATCCCATGCCCGCTGCTTTTTGTGCTCTCGACGATCTGGCGGATCTGCGCTCGGTCTGCAAAGCTGATGTCGGTGCCGGTGGCGTAGCGGGAGAGATGGGCGACAAAGGCGCGGGCAAGCTTGTCGGGATCGGTAGTGAGCAGGGCATTCAAATCTCCTGCGCCTGCAAATGTTCGTCCATCCGTTAGTTCACCGCTCGCATCCACTTTCGGACCGAGCTTGTATTGCACGCGCCACGCTGTCTTGCCCTTCTCGGGTGGTTCATCGCCTTTGCCGTTGGAGCGGTAGCGATCACGCAAGCCGCCGATGGGATCGAAGGCTTCGAGCGCGAAGCCTGCAGGATCAATCTTTGCGTGACACGCGGCGCAGTTGGTATCGGCGCGGTGTTTGTCGAGTTGCTCGCGCACGGTAGTCGTGCCGCGAGTATCGGGATCGACAGCGGATATGCCTGGCGGCGGCGGCGGAGCGGGATCATTGAGGAGGCGATCCATCACCCACACGCCGCGCTTCACAGGGGATGTTGTAGTGCCATTTGCGGTGAGTTTGTGAATAGCTGCCTGGCCCAGCAGACCACCACGCACACTATCCGCAGGCAACGGCACCTTGCGCACCTCAACTCCGGTCACGCCAGTGATACCGTAGTGCTCGGCAAGGCGCTGTGTGACCATGGCAAAGCCAGGTTTGAGTAGAGCGGTAATGGGCTGGTCATTGCCGATGAGTTCACGCAACAACCCGCGAGTCTCAGCGGCCATACCTTCATGCAGTAGAAAGCGATACTCAGGGTAGAGCTGCGGATCGGGCGTGGTTTCGTCGAGTCGGCTGAGTTCGAGCCATTGATTCGTGAAGTCCTCGATAAAGCGCTCGCTGCGTTTGTCTGCGAGCAGACGATCCACTTCGCTGTGCAGCACCGCAGGCTCTTTGAGATCTGCAGCGAGCAACGTGGCATCCGGCGGGCCGTTCCAGAGCCAATAGGAGAGCCGCGAGACCAGTGAGTCAGGCGCATGAAACAGAAACTCCGGCGAGGTGAGCACCGCGACATACACGCGCCGCATCGCATCCTCAAAACAGTCCTTTGCCTCGATGCGTAAGCAAAGTAGCGCGAGATACGGCTCGATCTCCTCGGGCGAGACATCACGACGAAACGCCTTTGGCAAAAACGTGGCCAACAGCTTCCGCGCATCCGCCTCGGGTTGCTCCGACTGCACCGTTTCAAGCGGCGGCTTTCGCTCCTGCGGCGTGAGATCCAAATACATGCTCGGCACATAGCCACCCAAGCTGCGCACTTCCTCGCGCTGTGGCGGGATCACTGCACCGTCCTTCGCCAAGGCCTTGATCGGCAGATCACCAAACAAACGCTTGTGACTCTCCGGCGGCCACGAGGAATTGATTGGACCCTCGATCTCGAACCAGTCAATCGCTACGCCGGGTCCCACATGCTTCTTCGCACGCCCTGCGATCTGGCCGATTTGCAGGCCATTCCACGGAATCGAAACAGGATCAAAGACGATGCTCTCGTGCGCATCGAGCCACTCGGTGATCTCTGACTCGTTCGATTTCATCGACGGCGCGGTGAAGGCGTGAAGCAAACGCCCGCCTTCCTGCTGTTTGCCCTCCTCGTGTGCGCGCAGCACGGCGGCCTGCGGCGCGGCGCAGGGCTCCGGTTTGCCTTGGTTCCACTGAAAGCCCCACAGAGAAAGCTTCATGCGATACATGCCCGCATAGATCGGCGACACATTCATCGCCGCCTCTTGGCCCGACAGATTCGGATTGAGCAGACCGACCGCGCTCTCCGACTTCTTCACTCCTTCGATCATCTTCTTGCGCTCTTCGAGATCAGGCCCTTCAGCACCCACATAACCCTTTTTGTCCTCGAACCCACCACGCACCGGCAACGCGGTGTCGGGCTGCTTGTCCTTCAACAACACAAACTGTCCCCGAAGCAGATTGCCAGTGAACTTGAAGAGCCCCGCCGGATAGATGCGCTTCTTGAAGGCACGCGGCGGCGTGCTGCTTGTGGCAATCGCCGCATCCAGCGCCTTCTCCACGGCCTCCTCATACGCAGCGAGATGCGAGGGCGAAATGTCCAATCCACTGGCGATCTTGTCATAACCCGCCACTCGTCCGTCCATCGGCAGTAGCGCCGTGATGTCCAGCCGAGGCAGTGCCAGCAAGTCCTGCAGCGTGTTTTGAAACTCCACACGAGTCATGCGCCTCATGCGAATGCGTCCTTCATCAGAGGCCTTTGAAGCAGCGGTGAGTTTGGCATCGATCCCGGCAAGAAACGCCATCTTATCAGTCTCCGCCGGTTGCTTTTTCTTCTTCGGCGGCATCTCGCCACGCTCGACGGCATCATGGACTTTGATCCAGCGGTCAAAGGACAGCTCGCTCGTCAAATCGAGATCGCCTTTGTTTGCGCCGGCGTCATGACAGTCATAGCAATGCTGCTCGAAGAACTTCACTGGCTCAGCAGGAAGGCTGCATCGCAGAGCGAGGAAGACCGCAGAGATCACGAGGTAACGGGGCATAGGAAAACGATCAACGTTGGACGATGCGCACGGGTAAGCTCGGCTGCGTTTTGAGCGTGAGCTGCACGTCATCGGCGAAGAGTGATTCGAGTTTTGCGGGACGAAGATTCGGACGTGCCGCGATCTGGATGACGGCGAAGTCGGCTTCTGCAGGCACGAGAGATTTGGCGGTCAAAGTGCGCGTCCCTTTGGCATCTATGCCTAGCGTGGTGACTTGCGCACTGCCGCTGGCGAGCGTGTCGGTGATGCTCTGCGGCCAGGATTGATGCAGGCTAATGGGGTCACCTTTGAAGAGGTAGAGCTGGCAGAAGAACGTGACGGATGGCTTCGTGTTGCGAGGGCGTGCGTCGAGGAAGTTTGCGCTGAGTTCGAGCACCGAGTCGCCTTCCTGACTGAGCGTGTGGCGCAGCGGACGGAGATCAACGAGCTGAAAGACATCGCAAGAGACGGCCTGGGCATTCGGATCGTTTGAATCACTGCCAGTGGCGGTGAAGCGAAGCTTGCCATCGGCGATGGAGGCCTCGTCGCCACTCCAGACGCCGATTTTTTTTGGGAATCCAAACGCGTAATGATTGTCGTCAAAGCTGCCATTGATGAGGGAGAAGAGGCGCTCTGTCGTGGCTTTCGGCGATGAGACGGCCCAGACGATGGACGCACTGAAAAGGCCGATGACGAGGCCTGCGGCCATGGAGGCAATGGGACGCGTGACCCAAGTGAAACGGGCACTCTTGCCTGTTCTGATGGGAGCACAGACAGGAGTGTCTGTGTCACGACGGAATGCTTCCTGCCGAAAACGATCATGCAAAGCCATGGAGCGCACCTGTGCTTCGGCGAAGAGCTGACGTTTCGCGGGATCAGCGAGCATTGCTTGCTCCATAGCCGTTGTCTCATCGGCAGTGAGTGCGCCGTCTTGATAGCGCATGAGTTTTTCAGTGAAGTCGATGTCGTTCATGAGGAGGTCTCGTTTTGAATTTGAATGCGCATGCAGTCGCCGAGCGTTTTGTGCAGACGAGCAAGGGCTTGATAAACAGTCTCGATCTTGCGCCCCATGATCGCCGCTACATCGGTGCAGTTGCGCCGCTCGAAGTAGCGCAAACGCAGCAGTTCACGATTGTTCGGTGTGACTTGATCGATGCACTTTCCGAGAGCTTCCTGCATCTGGTTAGCCCGATCTTGCTCCGGCCACTCCACAGCCAATACAGCGAGCATTTCATCGCTAAGGCCAACGTAGCGACCATCGCGAGACCGCAGGATGTCGATGGCGCGATTCTTGCCTGCGAGCCGAGCCCAGTTCATAACATGCGCTGCGGTTTCAAACTCAGTCGCACGGCCAACAGCCTTCACACACACCTCCTGAAACACATCCTCCGCCAGATGAAAATCCCGCGTCACACACGTAATGAATGCCGTGAGCGGCAGGCGCTCGGCGAGTAATATGGCGGCGATGTCTTCGGCGTGAAGCATGTGCTTTCACAGACTACGGACAGCTAGCCGAAAACTCGACATACGAGATCGGAAACAGCTTCCCTCCGGCATGCCAAGTCGCACTTTTGATCAGCTTTGCCGTTCCAGCCGCTGTTTGAGCGCGACGAGCTTTTCCTTGAGCCTCGCATACGGCACCTTCTGCACGGGCATGTTTTCGGTCACAGCCATCGCAGCGGCGACTCCGGCGGATTCTCCGAGGATCATCCAGACGGGTTCCATGCGGATGGAGGTCATCGCGATGTGGCTGGCGGAGACGCAGACGGGCACGAGGAGATTCGTGCACTCGCTTTGCTTCGGCGTGATGGCGCGATACGGAATCTTGTAGATGCCTTCGTGCTGGTCATCGAGGTAGAGCATGGAGAACTCGCCGCCGTAGAGCGCGACTTTGCCTTCGTGAACATAAGTCGCATACGGCCAGTCATCGACGCCGTAGGAGGCTAGGCCGATGCTATCTTCGGGATCGGTGGTGCCTTCGATGTCTTTTTGAGTGACGATGTAGTCGGACTTCATGCGGCGGGCCTCGCGCACATAGAGCTGATGCGGCCAGCCTTGCGTGTCGTCGAAGATGCCACGTTCGAAGCCGAGTTCGGTGGCGAGCTGCTTGAACTTGTCTGGCACGCAATCGTCAGTGCGGAGAAAGTGCGTCATGCCGCGCATGAACTCCTGGTCTGCTTTCCAAATGCGAGCACGGGTGGCGTAGTCGCCATCAGGATACTCGGCATTGCTGCCGTAGTTCGTCGGAGCGAGCAACGCCCGAGCGAGATTGCCCTGGCCGATGGAATGGATGCGTCCACCCGCTGGCTCGAAGAAGCCGAGCTTGCCTTTCATGCGGCGTCCCATGTCGATAACGGCCTTGTTTTTAAAGCCACGACGATACAGCTCCCATTGCTTCGGGTCGTAGTTCTCGGGCGCAGGAATGGGCAGGCGATCCGCGTCCTTGCTGAACTTCCAGCGGAAGCCGTAACCCATCGTCAGGCGGTCCGCGCTGCCTTCTGGCTGCGGCTTCATGTCTTGGACAAAAGGCAACAGGCCACTCTTCTCATCGCCCGGCGTCACATAGGGATCGATGTCATACACGGCGAGGTTGGGCCGCACACCGGCGAGCGATTCGCCATACTCATCGCGGCTCTCGCGGCCCCAGGTGTAGCTCACGCCAGCCCGCGCCATGAGATCGCCCTCATACGAGCAATCGATGAACACCCGCGCCGTGACCGTCTTCGCATTCTTCGTCAAAGGTTGCTCGAT
>CAZOVY010000132.1:0-9858 GCA_964583255.1 uncultured Prosthecobacter sp. | reverse complement strand
TCACTTCCACAAGCACATGGGCATGACGCCGCTGCGCTATCAGCGGCAGTTCCGGCTGGTGCGGAAGTAGGGCGCGCTGCGGCTGTCACTTGCCGAGCCAGTGCAGAATCCAGGCGGGTGGGCTGGGGTCCACGCCTGTGCCGAAGTAGAATCCGCACATGTGGAAAAACAGTGGTGCGGCAAAGCAGAGGGAGTCGATGCGGTCCATGAAACCGCCATGACCGGCGATGGTGTCACCCCAGTCTTTGGCTCCGAGGTCGCGCTTGATGGCTGACATGACGAGCCCGCCAAAGAAGCCTGCGGTGCAGATCAGCAGAGCCATGAGTGCGGCCTGCCATGGGGTGAAAGGGGTGGCCCACCATAGGCAGGAGCTGATGATCACGGTGGTGGCGATGCCGCCGAGTGTGCCCTCGACGGTTTTACTCGGGCTGACATGCGGGGCGATGTGGCGCCTGCCGCAGGTCTTTCCCCAGACATACTGCATGACATCACTGAGCTGCACGGTGAGCACGAAAAAGAACAGCAGCTTGGCATTTTGCCCCTCGTAACCTTTCAGCGGTAGTGCAAGCAGCATGGGCATGTGACTGACGGCATAGACGCAGACGAGTAGTGCCCACTGGATGCGTGCGGTGCCTGCCAGGAAGCCTTTCGTTTCACCCGTGAGCACGCGACGAAAGGGAATGAAGGCAAAGGCATACACGGGAATGAAAATGGTGAAGAGTCCATACCAGCGAATGCCTACCAAGAAGTAATGCAGCGGCAGGATGATGAAGAAGGCCCAGAACAATACCTCGTGATCAGCGCGGTCGGTTTTATTCAGCGTGATGAACTCGCGCATGGCCAGAAAGGAGATGCACGCGAAGAGCACGGTGGTAAAAGTGGGGCCGAGTAGCAGTGTGGCGCAGAAGACGCCCGACATGACCCACCAAGAGCGTGTGCGTGCATTGAGATTGGCGACGGTTTTGCGCGCGCCTTCACTCTTCACGGTGCGTGCGAGCACGGCTCCGAGGATGGAGGCAAGCACAAGGCTGCCGATGACGACACTGATGAGGAGTTTGGTTTCGTGATCCATGGGTAAGCGGATTGATTCTTCAGGCATGGTCAGCTCCTAGCGCGGCGCGTGCTCTTTCCAGGAAGCCAGGCTTAGCTTCCGCTTCACTGAGCTGGATGGGCTCGCGAAAGTGCGCCTGAGCGATGATGGGGACGGGGACGAGTGCGCCTTTCGGCAGGATGCGGCCGAGATTGTCCAGATAGATAGGGATGAGCGGGTGCTGCGGGAAACGCCGAGCAAGATGGTAGAGGCCGGACTTGAACACACCGACTTGGCCGTCACCACGGCGCGTGCCTTCAGGGAAGATGAGGATGGAGCGCCCGCTTTCCAGGCAGGTGGCGAGTCGGTCTAGCGGATTGTTTTCGCGTGTGATGCCCTCGCGTGGGATCAGCACGGCCTGGAAGACGCTGTCGGCGAGCCAGCGGCGTGCGGATGAGGCGGTCCAGTAATCCTCTGCCGCGGCAGGTGAGGTCTGATGACGCAGATGATGCGGCAGTGCGGCCCAGATGACGAGAAAGTCGAGGTGGCTGGTGTGATTGGCGTAATAGATGGCCGGGCCGTCCCCATGCGGCGCGGTGGGGACGCGCCGGACTCCGGTGAAGAGTCGCGTAGCAGCGGCGATGGCTCGGCTGATAATCATAGTGCGAGCATGACGGCTGCGGGCGAGATCGGGCAAGAGGTTTTTCAGATGAAAAGAAATCGTGTGTAAGAGGAGTCGTTTTCCCGCTTGCCACGTCTCCCGGCGTCCTGATAATGCGCGCCCCGAAATCAAGCTCATGAGCTCTGCGACGAATCAAGAAACTTCCTTTGAACAGGCCATGGAGCGCCTGGAGGAAATCGTGTCTGCGATGGAGTCTGACCGCATGCCGCTGGATGAGATGGTGACGAGCTATGAGGAGGGCATGACGCTCCTGCAAATCTGTCGTCAGCGCATCGAACACGCCCGCCAGCGCATTGAGACCATCGGCCTCACTGCGGATGGTAAAGCCGAGCTGACAGCCTTTGATCCGACGAAGGCCACTGAACCTGCCGACGACAAAACTAAAACACCTGCCCGACGCCGCATCGCCAAGGCCGAAGCTGAAGAAATCAGCGACGACATTCGACTCTTTTGAACCACGTGGAAACCACCCTGCCCGCCATCACCTGTCCTGCTGATCTGAAAGCCCTGCCGTTGGAGCAACTGCCCGCGCTCGCTGAAAAGATCCGTGCCACCCTGATCGAAACCCTGAGCGAGACTGGAGGCCACTTGGGACCGAATCTCGGCGTCGTCGAGTTGACCATCGCCATGCATCGCGTCTTTGACACGCCGAAGGACAAGTTTGTCTTCGACGTGGCGCATCAGGGCTATGTCCACAAAATGCTCACAGGCCGCTGGGACAAGATCCACACGATCCGCCAGTATGAAGGTTTAAATGGTTTCCTGCTGCGCAGTGAAAGTGAGCATGACTGTTATGGTGCTGGTCACGCAGGAACATCGCTCAGCGCTGCGCTCGGGATGGCCACGGCGCGGGATTTGAAAGGCGCAGACGATCATGTCGTGTGTGTCTCAGGTGACGCGGCCTTTACCTGCGGACCTGTGTTTGAAGCGCTGAATAACGTCGCTGCACATACGAATCGCCTGATCACTGTGCTCAACGACAACGAGTGGAGCATTGATAAAAACGTCGGCGCTATCGCCAAGTATTTTAACACCATCGCCACGCACCCAGGCTTTGCTAATCTGCACGTCAAGGCGGCTAAGTTTGTCGAGTTCGTTCTCGGTGGTGGTGCCCGCAAGCTCGCGGAGCGGGTGGAAAATAGTGCCAAAGGATTGCTCCTGCCGCAGAGTGAAGGAGCGCACAATCGCAGCACGCTCTTTGAAGAGTTCGGCATCCGTTATTACGGCCCGATCGACGGTCATGACCTGCCGCTGCTGATCCAGACTTTTGAATTCCTCAAGACGCAAGATGAGCCTGTCATTCTGCACATTCTCACCGAGAAAGGCCGTGGCTATAAACCTGCGCTGGAAGATCCGAGCAAGTTCCACGGACTCGGCAAATACAACATCGAGACTGGCGAGACGCAGGCCACGGACAAGCCGACCTACAGCCAGGTTTATGCGCGCACTGTCACTGACTTTGCCAAGCAGGATAAGAAGATCGTCGCCATCACCGCTGCCATGCCGGGCGGCACAGGTCTGATGTGCTTCAAGAAAGAAATCCCTGAACGCTACTTTGATGTCGGCATCGCTGAAGAGCACGCGGCGCTCTTTGCCTGCGGCATGGCGGTGCAGGGATTGCGCCCGTTCCTAACGATCTATTCGACCTTCATGCAGCGGGCGATCGACATGATCATCCATGACATGGCCATCCAGCATCTGCCAGTGCGTCTGTGCATGGATCGCGGCGGTCTCAGTGGTGATGACGGCCCTACGCATCACGGCCTGTTCGACATTGCGTATCTGCGCGGTATTCCCGGCATCATCCACATGCAGCCGAAAGATGAAGATGAGTTTGTGGATATGCTTTGGACGATGGCCAACTACGAAAAGGGTCCCATCGCTATACGCTATCCGCGTGGCAATGGCCCTGGTGTGACGCCAAAGGCGCACCCGCGTCTTCTTGAAATTGGCAAAGGTGAGCTCATCTCTGACGGCACTGACGTAGCGCTGATCGGCTTGGGCGATATGTTCACGACGGCTGAGCAGGCGAAGAAAGTTTTGGAGGAAAAGGGACTCTCCGTAGCCCTCATCAATCCACGCTGGATCAAGCCTCTGGACAATGCGCTCATTGAATCCATCGCCAAGAAAGTGAAGGTCGTCTGCACACTCGAAGACCACGTTCTCATGAATGGTTTCGGCTGTGGAGTGATGGAGCTGCTTGCGACCGCAGGCATCACCACGCCCGTCGTGCGTATCGGATGGCCTGATGCTTTTGTCGAGCACGGCACTCCTGCCATCTTGCGCAAGAAGCACGGACTCACCGTCGAAGCGACGGTGGAAAAGGTGCTCGCGAAACTGGCCTGAGAAAGTCAGGGTTCTTAACTCACCACATTCGTCGGCGTGCCATCCAGGAAGGCGCGCAGGTTGGCGGCGGTGAGGTCGATCAAACGCACGCGGGCCGCATGACTGGCCCAGCCAATGTGCGGGGTGATCAGGCAGTTTTTAGCTGACAGCAGCGGGTTGTCGGCTTTTGGCGGCTCGACAGAGAGCACATCCAGCCCAGCTCCGGCAATGCGGCCAGCATTCAAAGCCTGAGCGAGTGCGGCTTCATCGACGAGTGGACCACGGCCTGTGTTGATGAGGAAGGCGGTGGACTTCATTAGCGCGAGGGTGCGCTCGCCGACGAGGTGCTTTGTCGCATCTGTTAAAGGGCAGTGCAGGGAGATAGCATCGCTGTTTTGGAAGACTTCGTCGATGCTTGCGGGCGTGACCCCTGCGGGTGGGAGCGTCTTCCATTTACGCTTGCTGGCCAGCACCTTCATGCCGAAAGCCACGGCGATGCGTGCCACGGAACTGCCTATGTCACCATAGCCGATGATGCCAAGCGTGCGTCCGCTCAACTCGATGATCGGGTGATCCCAGTAGCAGAAGTCTGGGCTGGCTGCCCAGCGCCCATCACGCACCGTTTGCGCATGATGCCCGACGTGATTCGTCAGTTCCAGCAGCAGTGAGAACACGAGCTGAGCCACAGCGGGTGAACTGTAGCCGGGCACGTTCGTCACCACAATGCCTCGCTCTTTGGCCGCAGTGACATCGACGATATTGTAGCCCGTGGCCGTGACACCAATGTATTTGAGCTTAGGCAGTGACTCGATGATCTCGCGGTTCATCACCGATTTGTTCGTGATCACAATCTCCGCATCCGCACATCGGGCCACGGTTTCCGCCATTGGTGTGCGCGGGAAAATGGTGCACGAAGCGATGGATTCAAGGGGTGCCCAGGAGACATCTCCTGGATTGGCGGTGTGGGCGTCGAGCAGAACGATTTTCATCCCATCCTCCATAGGGAGCGCGGCAGCAGTTTGCAACATCTTCGGATTGCCTCCTTGACGCCTCGACGCGGACTCCTACTGTCGCGCCGCTTTCCCTTCTTCCCAATGAACATCCACGAATATCAGGCCAAGGAACTCTTTTCTAAATTCGGCGTCGCCACACCTCCCGGTAAGGTCGCTGAGACCGCTGAAGAAGCGGGTAAGATCGCCGCTGAACTTGGTGGTGCAGGCTTGGTGGTGAAAGCCCAGGTGCACGCCGGCGGTCGTGGCAAAGGCACCTTCAAGAATGGCTTCAAAGGTGGCGTGCACGTGATCAACACGGCGGCAGAGGCCCAGGAAATCGCCAGCAAGATGCTTGGCCAGACACTCGTGACTCATCAGACCGGCCCAGAAGGCAAACTGGTGAGCAAAGTGCTCGTGGTGAAGTCGGTGGACATCGCGAAGGAATTTTATTTTGCCATCCTCTTTGATCGTGTCAGCAGCAGTCACGCCCTGATCGCCAGCACCGAAGGCGGCATGAACATCGAAGAAGTGGCGGAGAAGACGCCTGAGAAGATTTTCAAAGAGTTCGTCAATCCAGCGCTCGGACTACAGGCTTATCAGGCGCGCAAAGTCGCCGCAGCACTTGGTCTTCAAGGCGCGCTGGCCAATCAGGCCGTGAAGCTTTTCACCGCGCTTTGGAATCTCTACATCAAGAGCGACTGCTGCCTCATTGAGGTCAATCCTCTGGCCATCACGACCGAGAATCAGGTCGTTGCGCTGGATGCTAAGTTTAACTTCGACGACAACGCGCTCTACCGTCAGAAAGACATCATCGCCATGCGCGATAAAACGGAAGAGGATCCGCGTGAGGTCGCCGCCAGCGAGTTTGGCCTTAACTACATCGGCCTCGATGGCAACATCGCCTGCCTCGTCAATGGTGCCGGTCTCGCCATGAGCACGATGGATATCATCAAGCTGCACGGTGGTGAGCCAGCGAACTTCCTCGACGTGGGTGGTGGCGCTACCAAAGAGCAGGTCACGGCTGCTTTCAAAATCATCCTCGGTGATCCGAATGTGAAGGGCATCTTGGTGAACATTTTCGGGGGCATCATGGATTGCGACATCATCGCGAATGGCATCATCGCCGCAGCGCAGGAAGTCTCACTGAACATCCCGCTCGTCGTTCGATTGGAAGGAAATAATGTCGAAGCCGGCAAAGCCACATTAGCCGCCAGCGGACTTGCCATCACCAATGCGGAGGGCTTGACTGACGCCGCTCAAAAGATCGTTGCTGCTGTAGCCAAGGCCTAACTGCTGCAACCCATCTCTTCTGCCGAAGGCCGATGACTTGAAGTCGTCGGCCTTCTTCTTTTTTGGCATCGCAAAAAGCTAAAACATTGGTTGCATCTGCTGTGGGAAAGCTATACTCCGCGCCCTGCATTCAGCAGGAAAAGCTCAGGTGGCGGAATTGGTATACGCGCAGGATTAAGGATCCTGTGCCGAAAGGCTTAAGGGTTCGAGTCCCTTCCCGAGCACCACTCCTTGAATTACAAGGAGTTACAGGCAGTAGTAGCACCCAGGCCGATGATCGAATAAAAATCGCGTGTGCATTTGGTGTGCATTTTTCAGACCCGCAGATCGATGAGCCTTGACCGTCTGTGTCGGGAGCTACCTTCAGGACGAACTCCTTTAAGCGGTATTGCATAGCGTGGCCATGTTTCACACTCTTCTGCCATCATGGCGGGTGACAATTCACTTTGGCCCTTTTGACGCGTGGCTCTGTTCTCATTTCCAAGAGCGCCACCCGGCATCAGAGGATCAACATCAGATGCAGGAGAGAGCCCATTATGCCGAATATCAGGCAAAAGATGCCAAAGGCGATCCCGGCATGAAGCGTGACTTCTGAGCGTTTTGAAATCGGAAGGTAAATGCCAATCACCACAAACTCTGGATTGAAATTATCGTGCCAGTCCTTCAGAACATGCTTTTTATCGCGTTAGCGATCCTACTAATATGAGAACTCAAAAGCCAACAACCGGTGTCACTTCCAAACCGAAGCAAGGGATAGCCAAAGCTAAGCGCACCAAAAAAGACAAAGCTGCAAGTGTGAGCCGTGAGCCATACGCGTGGCCCCAGGAACTCAGAATCGACCCATCACCACGTAAGGCTCCAAAAAAATCGCCATCAATGGCGGACACGGTTGCCGAAATACAAATGTTCAGCATACAACCAGAGGAAACTATAGGAAATTGGCCGAAATTGTTTACCCTCAAAAAGAATATACATGGGAACTGTGAAGCCGCGCTGCAAGGACGTCTAAAAGTTAAGTTTGCGGCGCTAACAGCAAATGTAAATGCAGAGGCGGCTGTGATGAAAGAAGCGCTCGAAGCTTTGATACGCATACGGCAAGAAACATTGAATAAAATTCAATCAACGCTGGCTGCAGCAAGGAAACGAGAGTCTCGAGAATGCCATAATCGCTATAACATTCTGTCAGGACCAAGCGACCTCATTCGGTCGCTTGAGGCAGTCGTTGCTGTTGTAAAGCATCTCAAGGATGCCATCGGACCAGATTTGCATACGATGTGGTATTTCAGGAAAAATGATGAGCATGTTCAAGCCGCTAACCGAGTGGTGGGGTGTATCACAAAGGCCGTAAAAGCTTTGAATGAAAGGTCGTCGGCCCCGAGGAAACACGGCAATAAAGAAGCCTTCAATTTCAAAAGCACATCGGGAGTGGAGATAAAGGTGCCGCTACCATGGCTCGCGATCGAGTATGCACGCCAACTCGTGGAGGAGCATCAAAGGCTTCCATTGAAGTTTGAAATTCGGGCAAAGCTTGCATCGCATTATGACGAACTGAAAGAACCCAAAATGGAGGGGGTGATTAGAACAATCGAGGATTTGAAAAAAGCCTTAAAAGTGCGCGACACATTTTGGGCAGGTGTTTATAGCAAAGCAGGTCTATCTGACCTTGAGGAAGCGGCACCTTGGGAGAAGCATAGAAGGAGGCAGGTGAAAACACGACCGCCATCGCCGACTTGTTAGCCTATAAACGCTAATTTTCACCAAAGGACAATCCCATCAAACGAAGGAATCCTGAGCGACACTTCACGCTTTGGGGCAACAGTAGGGGCGGTATGAAAACATCAACCCATCCCGCCGAAACCCCGCCGCACCTAACCCCTGCCGAGCTCGCTGCTAGGTGGAAACTCACTCCTATGACACTGCGCCGATGGAGGCGTATGGGTCGAATTAAAGCATTGCACTTGGGGCGCGGAATTCGCTTTTCCTGGGAAGAAATCGAGAGGATCGAAACGGAATCTAAAGCATAACACAAGGAGCAGCCCATTCGGATACAGCTCTGAGTGCTTACGGGCGCTTGGAAGCCATCATACCGAAGGTGTGGCACAACCATTGCGATATGATTCATTTCGTCTCACAGGAGGTTTCTGCCCTCCCACTGCCGCAGCCCATGCGTCCGCTTGCCGTCCTTGATGGGGTCACTCCCCGGCCTGACGAGATCGCTCGCACGCTGATGCGAAACTCCAGACTTCTGAACACTAAAGACCCGATGTTCATGCTTACCTGTCTGTCGCTTGGACTCAGTTTACAGGACAGGACGTGTCGCGTTTTGCAAGCGCTGCCCTGCCCTAGCTCAAGTGACGATAAGTTTCACTGCACGACATTACCCCGCCGTGACCGATTTGCGGGATGCGAGCTCTGTTCAGTAAATTGCCGCGGTGAAGAGCGCATACCTTCGGGGTTTCAGCGCTCGGCATCGCTGCGCTCACCTCGCCCCGGAACCCCGAAGCTCTGCGCACTTCACCGCGCGAGCCATTTACAGATCAGTTTCCACCCCACGATCAATCCGCCTACACCGCAGTCATATCGAAAGCTCCCAACAGTCAAACCACACCAGTACCATGCCCACCAAACCCACCCACGCCCAGCTGCTCCTCCGTCAAACGAAGGGTCACAAGGTTCAGCTACCCATTCTGCCAGACGCTGAAGAACCCGGCATCACCAACGATGCTTATGCGCTCGCCCGCTGCCTAGTGGGTCACGACGCGCGCTTCCAGATCAGCCGACCACAGATCAAAGCGGAAACAGGCCTGAGCCAGCGCCGGCTCGCAGCTGCCCTCAGGCACCTGACTGCCCACAACTACATCAGACCGGTGGTGCAACGCCGCGGAGGCAGACTCGACGGGGCATGCTTCGCGTTTAGCCCGGATGGTGAGGCCGATAAGCTACCGAAGGTGGTGCTGCACTACAGTGTCACAGAGGATAGGCGCAAGACGACCAACCAATCCAAGAAGCGCCAACAGATGCGTCGGAAGATCTGCTTGGGGAACGAGCTACACTACCGGGATCGGGCTGAGGACGGGACTGTTCTGTTAGAGCCTGACAATACCGTCGAGGAAAGAGCGATAACGCCAGCACCTGAACCCACTCCAGTGATAGCAGCTGAAGCGCGGGTAGCTGACGCCGATCCCCTGTACCCCTACTATCCTTCTCTACCGGCGAAACCGGCTCCAGCGACCACGTCGGAGCTCCCGGCAACTTCCAAGACGGCGTCGAAGGCTACCTCGGCTTTAAATTCACCAAGAACGACCTCAAAGGCCCCTTCTACGGCTACATGCACCTCACCCTCACCGCCAACACGCCGGGAGCGGTGATCCACGGCTGGGCCTGGGACGACACCGGCGGTTCCATCACGATCCCCGAGCCAAGTCGGGGGATGCTACTGCTGTTTGCAGCCTTGCTTTCCTTCATACGTCGCTGCCGTTAAATACTAGACCAGTTCTCGAAAAGATTGTCTAAAAAGGCGCTGTACTTTTTAGAATCTT
>CAZOVY010000131.1:0-9869 GCA_964583255.1 uncultured Prosthecobacter sp. | reverse complement strand
TGTCCCCCGTGGATGAATTTGATGTCAGCGTGACCCCCAGAGCCGTGGCATACGAGATCGCTTCAGCACCATCCGACTCGAAGCCATTACCCGAAGCATCCAGAAACTTCAGACCGAGCAGCGAAACCTGCCAACAGACGCCGCTGACGCCCGCGCCGTTGTTTCCCACCGCCCCGATCGTGCCCGCGCAGTGAGTGCCGTGACCGTTGTCATCGTTGGGGTTATTGTCCGAGTTCACAAAGTCCCAGCCGCGTGTGTCATCCACATAACCGTTGTTATCATCGTCCAAACTGTTGCCCGCGATCTCTCCCGGATTCGTCCACAGGTTCGCCAGCAGATCTGGGTGCGTTTGATCAATGCCCGTGTCGAGTACTGCGACGATCACAGACGCACTGCCCGTGCTCAGCGCCCAGGCTTCCGGCGCATCAATATCCGCATCGGTGGTGCCGCTCGACTGCCCTGTGTTATGCAGTCCCCACAGGGTCGAGTAAGACGGATCATTCGGCGTCGTCTGGGCGCGCAGGATGTGGTCCGGCTCCGCCACACGCACCCGCTTCGTCATGCCGGACAGCCGCGTCACAGCACGCGGCACCGTCTCCAGTTTCGGTTCTGAAAAAGCCACCAGCCACAGGCCCGAGGCCGGCATCCGCCGCCGCACATGCGCACTGCCATCGCCCAGCTCTGCGAGCAGCACCGATTCTGCCAGTTTCGGATCAAGCAGCTTCACCATCACATGATCCCCCACCATCACGCTTTGCCTCATCAGCCTGTCACCCTGCTGCGTGCGGATCAGCTCGTCCTCCACGCGCAGGATCGGATATTTCGACGACTCATCCCGAAGCAGTCGCAGTCGCCGCACAAACGTCTCTCCATCCTTCGTCGCCACACTCTCCCGCTGTTCGATCACTGGGCAATCCAGGAAGCGATCCAACACCGCTGGCCGCCTTCCCACCTGATCCGCTTTCATTGCCTCAATGGCAGTGAATCCTGGCAGTCTTGGAATCTCCGAGCTGATTGGAGTTCTAGGTATTTCCAAATCCAATTTGGCACCACCTGCCCACCGCCACCCCGCCAGCGCCAACAGCGCAGCCAGTCCGAGACACTGGAAAAGGCGTTTCATACAAGGGAGTGTTGGTCGGCCAAAACGCCGTATCAGTCAGACAGCATTCAAGGCCAGCGCGTTGAAAAGGCTACTATAAGCCCGACCGGTAAGTAAAGCCTGGAGTTATTGAGGCGTGTCCCGCCCGTTTCAATGAGTCGCCAGAAGGCGAAAATGGACGAAAGGCAAATTCCGCGCAATAGAACGTCGCCAACCTGCGACGTAGCGCGTATTTTTGCGTTCTGGACCGATCACCTTCTTTCACCTTATCCAATAACACGACCCATGACAACCGAAGCCAAGTGCCCATTCCTTCACTCCACCAGCCGCGGCACCACCAGCCGTGACTGGTGGCCGAATCAGCTAAACCTAAAAGTCCTGCACCAGCGCTCATCACTGTCCGATCCCATGGACAAGGACTTCGACTACTCAGCAGAGTTCAAGAGCCTCGATCTCACAGCATTGAAGCAGGATCTCGTGGCGCTGATGACCGACTCGCAGGACTGGTGGCCGGCTGACTTCGGTCACTACGGACCCTTTTTCATCCGCATGGCATGGCACAGCGCGGGCACCTACCGCACTGGCGACGGTCGTGGCGGTGCAGGCAACGGCAGCCAGCGCTTTGCCCCCCTCAACAGTTGGCCCGACAACGTCAACCTCGACAAGGCGCGCAGACTCCTTTGGCCGATCAAGCAAAAGTATGGCCGCAAAATTTCATGGGCCGACCTCATGATCCTCACGGGCAATGTCGCTCTGGAATCGATGGGCTTCAAAACCTTCGGCTTTGCCGGTGGTCGTGCAGACATCTGGGAGCCGGAAGAAGACATCTACTGGGGTAATGAAAAGGTCTGGCTGGATGACAAACGCTACACGGGTGACCGCGAACTCGAAAACCCGCTCGCAGCCGTGCAGATGGGCCTCATTTACGTCAATCCCGAAGGCCCGAACGGCAACCCTGATCCAATCGCATCAGCACGCGACATCCGCGAAACATTCGCCCGCATGGCGATGAACGATGAGGAAACCGTGGCGCTCATCGCTGGTGGCCACACCTTCGGTAAAACACACGGCGCAGGAGACGCAAAACATGTGGGACTCGATCCGGAAGCAGCAGGACTTGAGGAACAAGGCCTCGGCTGGAAAAGCAGCTTCGGCACCGGTAAAGGCGGCGACGCCATCGGTAGCGGCCTCGAAGTCACCTGGACCACCACGCCGACGCAGTGGAGCAACAATTACTTTGAGAACCTCTTTGGCTACGAATGGGAGCTAACTAAAAGCCCGGCAGGAGCCAATCAGTGGAGACCCAAAAATGGCGGTGGTGAAGGCACCGTGCCGCATGCGCATGATGCCTCGAAGAAGATCGCCCCTTCCATGCTGACCTCGGACCTGGCCCTGCGCGTTGACCCTGCTTACGAGAAAATTTCCCGCCGCTTCTTCGAGAATCCAGATCAGTTCGCCGAAGCGTTCGCGCGTGCTTGGTTCAAATTGACGCACCGTGACATGGGTCCGCGCCCACGCTATCTCGGAGCAGAGGTGCCAGCAGAAATTCTCATCTGGCAGGACCCCATCCCAGCCGTCAATCACCCTCTGATCGGCGAGCAGGACATTGCTTCGCTCAAGGCCAAGATTCTGGCTTCCGGTCTGAGCGTTTCCGAACTCGTCTCGACCGCCTGGGCTTCAGCCTCCACGTTCCGTGGCTCCGACAAACGCGGCGGTGCCAATGGCGCCCGCATTCGTCTCACGCCGCAGAAGTATTGGGCCGCCAACCAGCCTGCCCAGCTTGGCAAAGTGCTCGAAGTTCTTGAAGGCATCCAGAGTGCATTCAACAGCGCGCAATCCGGTGGAAAGAAGGTGTCACTCGCTGACCTCATCGTGCTGGCCGGTTGCGCTGGCGTGGAGCAAGCCGCGAAAAAGGCTGGTCAAGAAATCACCGTCCCCTTCGCACCGGGGCGCATGGACGCCACGCAGGAGCAAACCGATGTGGACTCATTCTCCGTGCTCGAACCCGCAGCCGACGGCTTTCGCAATTACCTCAAAACCAAGTTCTCCGTCACAGCTGAGGAACTGCTCGTCGATAAGGCTCAGTTGCTCACGCTCACCGGTCCTGAAATGACCGCACTCATCGGCGGCCTGCGTGTCTTGAATACCAACGTCGGTCAGGCCCAACACGGCGTCTTCACCAAGCGTCCCGAAGCGCTCACCAATGATTTCTTCACCAACCTGCTCGACATGAGCACCGAGTGGAAAGCTGTCTCAAAGGATGAAGATGTCTTCGAAGGCCGCGACCGCAAAACCGGCGAACTCAAGTGGACCGGTACACGTGTCGATTTGCTCTTCGGTTCCAACTCCCAGCTCCGCGCCTTGGCCGAAGTCTATGGCACCTCGGACTCGCAGAGTAAGTTCGTCCACGACTTCGTAGCGGCATGGAACAAGGTGATGAACCTAGACCGCTTCGACCTCGTTTAATTCCCGAAGCTAGACCTCAAAGCACGCCCCCAAGTCCCGCTGGCTTGGGGGCATCTTTGTTTATGAAGGTGCGCAACCTAACCAGATATTTCTGCATTATTACCGACTCAGCATCATCATCATCTGCCGCGCCTCGGCGTGATCGGGGCGGATGCTGAGCGCTTTTTGGGCGGCGGAGATGGCTTCCTGCTTTTTACCCATCTGGGCGAGGATGGTGGCACGGGCGTAGGGAATGCCGGGGTCGGTGGGGTCGGCGACCTCGCCTTTTGACAGGGCGTCGAGGGCTTCAGGGATGCGGCTCTGTCCGTTGAGAGCGAGTCCGAGATTGTACCAAGCACGGGCGAAGCGTGGGTTGGCGCGCACGGCTTCTTTGAGTGCGGCGATTGTCTTCGTCATGTCGCCCGTTTCGCTGAAGGCGAGGCCTAACTCGTAGTGATACTGGGCTTCATTCGGGGCGAGCTTGATGGCATCTTGCAGCTTCTGAATCGTGCGCGCGGTGTTGCCGCTGGCGTTATAGAGCATGGCCAGATCGTGATGGAACGGCGGGGAGTTCGGGTCCCAGGTCACGGCGGTTTCCATGTGCTGGATGGCAGCTGGGACATCGCGTCGAGCAAAGTAAAACTGCCCGAGCTGCATCTGACCGCTGGGCTGATCGGCATTGAGCTGGAGCATGTGCTGCATGTCTTTACCCGCAGCGGATTCGAGATCCACACTGTCACGCAGCGCCCATGCGGCGGTGACGCGCACACTGCGGGCTGGGTCATTCAAAAGAGCTTCCATGCTGCTGCGCACGCCGGGGCCTAGCAGGGCTGGCTCTAAACTGCGCGCTGCCGATTGGCGGACCAGCGGGTGCGCATTCTGGAGTTGTTTTCTCAGCGCCTCAGTCACAGGCGGCTGCTCGACCCAGCGGTCGAGAACGAGGCTGGCGCTGGCTTTCCAGTGCGGTGTTTCGTCGCTTTCGAGTAGGGCGATCAAACCATCGCGCGCGGATTCATCACCCTGACGTGCTTTGGCAATGAGGGTGGCGCGGGTGCGCGTCTTGCGGTTCATCTTTTCTCCCCACCACTTGTCCGTGGCGGCGAGCGACCAGTCGTTGTCTTTGTCCTGATGGCATTTGTTGCAGGCATTGGGCACGCCAAACTGCTTTGTTAAAAGCGGATCGGGAATGGTGAATCCATGATCGTGGCGCGGATGCCGCTGCATGTAGGTGGTCTGCGGCATGTGGCAGTTGATGCATTGATTACCGGAGCTCTCGGTTTTGTGAAAGCTGTGCATCTCCGGCAGGATGACGGGCGCATTCGGGAAGCCGCCGGCGGTGTGGCATCTCATGCAGAGTTGGTTGCCGGGCAGGATGGTCTTCATGCTGTGCATGTCGTGGCAGTCCATGCAGCGCACGCCAGCGTGATACATGCGGCTGCTGATGAAGCTGGCGAACTCGTAGTCCTCGTCACGAATCTGGCCGTCTGGATAATAGATGTCGCTGCCATCGGTGATGGTGAGCTGGTAGTGATCCCAGAACGATTCTCCGGGCACGAAGTCGCCCGTGATCTCACCGCGCCGTGCATGGCAGCCCGCGCAGTTTTCAGTGTGCTGATCGCGCGTCCAGCCGGACTTGATGGCGGGATTCTGCACATGCGCTTTCATCGGCCCGTGGCATGACTCACAGCTCACAGTCTGCTCGGCCATCGTGGTCTTGTAGGTGTCCGTCGGCGGGTCGTAGTTTTTGCGGACACGCGTGTTGTGGCAGCTCGCACACATTTGATTCCAAATCATGCCGCGCCCTGTCCAGTGGCCCCACTCGCCAGGCTTGCGGTCTTCATTGCCATAAACATTGAACCAGTCGCCACGCAGCGGATCAAAGCAGGCCTCCATGGTGTGTAAGGCACCGCGTGGGCCTTTCACCAAGAACTGCCGTAACGGATCGTGACCGATGACACGCTCCACGGGATAGGCTTCGATCTTGTCATCAAAGCCGAGTGAGGTGAGCTGAAACACGCCGCCTTTCTTTTCGGTCGTCGTGGTCTGCGAGCCGTGCTTGAGAGTCTGCGCTGGCACAAAAGCAGCGAGATCGAGCTGGTCATTCGGCTTACGTTCCGCCAGTCCATGATGTGATCCCTGCCACTTCTCGAACTCACTCGCGTGACACGCCTTGCATGACTCTGATCCGGCATACTCAGCGAAGGTGGTCTTTTCATCGGGCATGACAAAAGGGACCACTTTCTTCACTGCCACAGGTACCACCGTGTAGTTCGGAGCAGGCCACAGCACCCACGCGATGAAGCCCACCGTCCCAATCAGAAGGCCGCCGATCCACAGCCCCGCTTTCAAAGACGATGGCTCTGATTCGGACGGTATGGCAGGTCGAGGTTTCTTCATTTAGATGACTGCTGATAATGGAGGGCGGCTTTTCAATCAATCCTCATGATCATGAACCCGACAAGCCACGCTCAAACCTCCGCCAGTAGATGACTGCGACGGGGAGGAATGAGACGCATTGCATCGCGGTGCCGACGAGCGCTTCACGAGTCGGTGTCTCAAACGCGCTGAGTAGAAAGCTAACGGCGATGATGAGCGAGGTGCCGAGGAGGAAGATGGCGGCGGGGGAAATGAGCTGGCGTGAGTGCGGCATCTCTGCATCCACAAGATCCCAAAATTGCCAGGCTACAAAAGCCAGTATGACGATGGGCAGGTAGCCGCCTAGACCAGTGATCTGAGGTGGCTCGTAGTCGTAGATGGCGTGAGCGACGACGAGGCTAAAGAAGGTGATGATGAACTGCTGAGCGCGGTGAAAGCGAGTGCGCAGCATGTCATAGAGGGCGTGAGTGGTGAGGCCGGTCATTGCGACATGCATGAAATTGGCCGACAACAATCTCACGAGCGCCACGCCATCTCCGTAGTCCTGGTAGTAGTCGATGTTTTCCTCCAGCGCGAAACCGAGGCCGACAAAAGCTCCGGTCATCAAGGCCATGCCAGGTGCACGCCGCCAAACGAGCCAGGGCATGAATAGCACAGCCAGCGCGAGCTTGCACAGCTCTTCCCGCAGGCCGACGCCGATGATCAGATGCCACACGTCCCAGGGGAAGGGTACATCATCGACAATGCCCATCACATCTTCCTGCCAGATGGCGAGTGAGACAGTGGGCCAGATGCTGGCAATGCCGGCGACGATGGGTGCGATAGGCCAGGTCCAACGCCAGGACTGAGGCGGTGTGTGCTGCACAAGAATGATGAACCATAAAGCAGCGGCGAGCGCGGTGATGGCCAATGCCTGATACGGCACCGTCGCCAATCGATGACGCAAGAGTCCGCGCCATTGCATCATGAGATCACCGAGCTGCACACCCGCCAGATGCTCCATGATGGGCGGCATCTTTTCCAACCAGCCTGCACTGACGATTTGGCGCAGGCTGGCATCGTCATTGAGTTTGAGGGCCAATCTTGTGGCTGTTTCACGCGCAGGTTCGGCATCAGCAAAGAGCGTTGTTTCACGCATCAAAGCGATGAGAGCATCTGCATCGTGATCCGAGCGCAGAAGCAGGCTGGCGTAGAGTTCGTTAGCCAGCGGCATGGGGTTTTCCTGCTGCGCCTGATCACGAATGCGTTTAGTCGCCTCAATACCGACGGCTTCTTTCTGTGCGAGACAACCGGCGATGTAGTCGAGCAAGAGCTTCTGCATCTCGGGCTGTACGGCGTGTTTTGTGAGTAGTGTCCGCACCTCGTAAGCTAGGAGTTTACCGCTTTTTTCAAAGCTAGCCCAAGTGGGCGCGTCCATGCCGAGGATGTCTGAAAGCGTGTCAATGTTTGGCAGTGTCTGGCGCAGCCAAGATGCCATTTCACGCGGCTGAGGTTCACTGGCGGCACGCAGGCTTTGCCAGTCGTTACGCACTCTTTGCTCCATGGGATCCATACTGACGGCGTGCCCGCGCGGCGGTGTGAGCTGGACGATGATCCACGCCAGGGCAAAGCCACTGAGCACGATGATACATGCCATCTTTTTCAGCTTATCGCCACGCCGTGACCAGTAGTGCAATCGCGAGCGCCAGCCGTAAATCATTAGGGTTCTTTGTGGGCTGGAATTACTTTTGCCACCAGTCCGCCGGGCGCTCCCACGGGGCAGATTCTTCGTGCGCTGAGTTTGCTTTCGCGTCAGGCTTTTGCGCTTCTTCCTCTTGGAGTTCCATGAGCAGTTTCACATGCGGCTCTGGCTTGGTGCTACGCCGCCAGATCATCCAGGCGCAGCCCGCGAAGAAACCGAACATGAGAAATAAAAAGCCGAGATTGGCGATGACGAACCAATCCATCGCCGCTGTGTTTTCTGCGTGCGCCCCGAACTCCGGGCGCTTCATGAACATCGTGATGGCGAGGAGGTGGCTCATAGCATGGTGCCCACTCTTTACGACACCACATCAAAGACGAGCCGCATCGGAATCATGCTGGAGAAGGAAAAACCATGACTGACGAAGAAGGCCTGTGATTCAGCACTGATCTTGTCCGTGAGCAGGGTGATGCGCCGGAAGTGCTTGGTGCGGGCAAACTGAATGGCGTGATCAAGTAAGCGCCCACCGTAACCCAGACGACGGTGCTGCGGATGCACGATGACGTCCTCCATGAGCACGACGAGTCCGCCCTCGGCGGTGCTGATGGTGAACAGCAAGTTCACCATGCCGATGACCTGGTGATCCGTGCGCAGCACGAAGATGCGACCGCGATTTGGCTGCTCCAAAATGAGGCGCAGACCGTGCTCCTGCTTGGCATTGTTTGGCTCAAAGTCCTCCTCCTCACGAAACAGCGCTACGAGCAGCTCCACGAGCTGCGGTAGGTCTTCGATGGTGGCCGGCTCGATGCGCGGCTCGGAAGCGGGTGCGGACATATTTTGAGAATAGATGGTGATGCCAGGAAGGCAAAAGTTTACTCCGGTTTCAGCACCACCTTGAGCAGGCCTTCCTTGTTGTCGTATAGACGCTTGAACCAGCCGCCACCTTCCGCAAGCGGAGCTACGGCGCTCAGAAGTGGCTCCACTTTGATGCTGCCGTCTTCGATGCGGCGGATCGCCTCAGGATACTCGCCAGCGCAGGAGCAGGAGCCACGAATGGTGAGCTGACGGGTGACGACTTCTTGCAAAGGGAAAGGAGTGCTTGGTTGCAGATTTCCGATCAAGATGACCTGCCCACCTTTGCGCACGCAGCGGATCGCGAGATCGAGTGGCGCGGCGGCTCCGACGACTTCAAAGCTGGCGTCCGCGCCATCGCCGCCGCAGATCTCACGCAGATGCATGGCCAGACCTTCCTGCTTGGCATGGAAGGCGTCTGAAGCGCCGAGTTCTTTGGCGAGAGCGAGACGCTTTTCATCGAGATCAATGGCGATCACACGCTCCCAGCCACGAGCCTTCAAAGCCTGGACGACGAGCAGCCCGATCAAGCCTGCGCCGACGACGACGGCGGTGCCGCCGCGCGCTTCTTCAGCATGGCATTCGCAGCCGTGACCGCAGCTTTCGGGTGCTTGTTCTTCCACTGGATCAAAGGCTTCGCCGACCTCGATGCCATCCGCCAAATTCACGGCATGAAGGGCGATGGAGACTGGCTCGGCAAAGGCGGCTTTTTCATAGCTGAGTGTGTCCGGGATCGCGTAAAGGATGCGCGTGGGCAGCACGATCTTTTCGGCAAAGCAGCCGTGGCGACGATACTCGCCCGGAGAGACGCCCAGCACCTTGCGCTTCGGGCAGAGATTCACATAGCCAGCCTGGCATTCCTCACACTCGCCACAGTATTCTGTGGAGTCGAAAGTCACGCGGTCACCGAGCTTCCACTCGGTCACGCCTTCACCCACGCCGATGATTTCACCCGCTGCCTCATGGCCCATGACGATGGGAGGCTGGCGGCGACCGCTGCGGCCGTCCATACCATGAATGTCACTGCCGCAGATGCCGCAGGCTTTGATGTTCACCAGCACCTCGCCACTGCTTGGCACAGGGTCAGGGAAACCGATGTCGTAATTGAATTCCGAGGGCGCAGTGAGGACGAGTGCTTTCATGGGACGCTGAGCATGAAAAGCTCAGGCCCCGTGGCAAGGGCGGAGGTGAGTCAGATCACCACTCCAAGGTCAGGTCCCAGCGTTTGGCGGCTTCGAGCAGTTCATCGCGCATGGCCCATTCGTCGGGGCGGGGCTCCTGGCCGGTGTGACGGGTGCTGGCACCTTTCAGGGCCATGCAGCCGGTGTTGTCACCGATCTGGCGGATGGTTTCGCCCTCTTCCGAAGTCAAACACTGCGGCCGCCGATGCGTACGGAATGATCTCGCCAATTTCAT
>CAZOVY010000130.1:0-10172 GCA_964583255.1 uncultured Prosthecobacter sp. | reverse complement strand
ACGCAACGACCTCGACACCATGCACGTCACCCACGACGCCACGCATCTGTTCTTCTACGCCCGCACACGCGAACCGCTCACACCTGCCGCCGATGCCGATTGGATGGTCCTGCTGCTCGACACCGATCAAGACGCCAAGACCGGCCACCTCGGCTATGACTACCGCCTCAACAACACACGCAGCGCATCGGACAGCGCCAGCATCGAGCGATGGAGTGGCAAAGCTTGGGAGCCCGCAGGCACGGCAAAGCTGCAAGTGGGGACGAATGAACTGCATCTTGCAGTGGAGCGCACCTCTCTCGGCATGGTTCCCGACAAGCCCCTCCGCTTTGACTTCAAATGGACCGACAACGTGCCTGCGGGTGCCGATGGAATGGACTTTATCGACAAAGGCGACACCGCCCCGAATGCGCGTTTTAGCTACTGCTACGAAGCTACGAATGCCATGCTGCCAAAGCACTAATGGCGAGTGCCCGCCTGCCCGATGAAGTGGGCTTTCGAGATTCTTGCCCAGCGACGTAGATTCCTCGGCAAAGGGGCGTTTGAATCTCCGCCCCATGAAAACCCGCCGCCACTTCCTTCAGTCCAGCAGCTCCCTCATTGCCTTGCCCGCGTTGGAGTCACTGGGCTTCCGCCGCTTTGCCTCAGCGGCGTCACCCGTGTCGCCGCCGAAGCGTCTCGTGTTCCTTGGCTTCGGCTGGGGGATCACGACAGAGACTTGGTTTCCGGACATCAAGCAGACGGGGAAGGATTACACGCTGCCGGAGGGCTTGAAGCCGCTGGCTCGGCACAAGGCGGACTTCACGGTGGTGCAGGGGCTTTGGAACAAATACTCGAACGAAGGCCACTGGGGCAGCACGATGTGGCTCACGGGGGCGAACCGGTTTGCGGAGCCGGGGCAGACGTTTCACAACAGCATCTCGGCGGATCAGGTGGCAGCGGCGAAGCTGGGCATGGATACGCGGTTTGCGTCGTTGCAACTCAATGGTGGCGAGAACGCGGAGGCTTCTGGACACGGGCCGGGACTTTCGATGGCTTGGGATGTGAGCGGCAAGCCCATCGGTGGTCACAAAGGTCCGGTGGAGGCCTTTCATCGTCTGTTTTCCAAAGACACGACGCCCATCGAGCAGCAGAAGGCGATGCTCGCGCAGAAGCGCAGCGTGCTCGACACGGTGATGGAGAATGCGAAGGCGATGCAGCGCGGCCTCGGCAAGAACGACAAGGCCAAGCTCGACGAATACTTCCAGGGCATCCGCGACATCGAAACGCGCCTCAGCAAAGACGAGCAATGGATCGGCGTGCCGCAGCCGAAGGCACCACTCCCTCAGCCGCAAGAGGGTCTCGCGGGCAAAGAGGAAATCAAAATCATGTATGACATTATCGTCGCCGCGATGCAGACGGACAGCACCCGCGTGCTCACCTACCGCCAGCCCGTGAGCACGTTGATGACCAGCATCGGCATCAAAGTAGCCCCGCATGACATGAGTCACTACCACAGCACGATGGGAGAAAAGTATGCCGCTTCGCAGCAGCGCGACCTCGTGCAGAGCGAGTTGCTCGCCGGGCTCCTCGACAAACTCAAGGCGACGAAGGAAGCCGACGGCAGCCGCCTCTTTGACCACGTCGCCCTCGCCTACGGCAGCAACATCCGCACCGAGCACAACCTCGACAACTGCCCCACGCTCCTCACCGGCGGCGGTGCCGGCATCAAGCTCGGCCATAACATCGTCGCACCGAAAGACACACCGCTTTGCAATACCTGGCTCACCATGCTGCATGGCATCGGTGTGAACGTCGAACGGCATGGGGATAGCAGTGATGTGTTGAAGGCGTTGATCGCGTAACTTGGCTGCAATTCTCTTCATCCCATGACCCGCCAATACGCCCGCTATCCGTCCCTCGTTGATCGCACTGTCTTCATCACTGGAGGCGCGGATGGCATTGGCAGTGCCATGGTGGAGCAGTTCGCAGGGCAGGGGAGTCGCGTGGCTTTCGTGGACAAAAATATCATGTATGCCACAGCCACGATCCAGCGTTGCATCGATGCGGGAGCCGCTCATGCGCCCTTGTTTTATGAAGTCGATCTGCTCGACATCGACGCATTGAAGACTGCCTGTTCGGCAGCGATTCACGATCTCGGCAGCGTCAGCGTTTTAGTCAACAACGCGGCCAATGATGACCGCCACGACTGGCAAGACATGACGCCGGAATATTTTGATAACCGCATCAACACCAACCTGCGTCACTACTTTTTCACCATCCAGGCACTGGCTCCGCAGATGATCGCTGCGAAGCATGGCTCCGTCATCAACATTGGTTCGAGCAGCTACATGATGCAGGAGGATTTCTTCCCCGGCTACGCCATCGCGAAGTCCGCCGTGGAAGGCATCACGCGCACGATGGCTCGCACCTTTGGGCCACATGGCGTGCGTGTGAATACCGTGCTGCCAGGCTGGGTGCCCACGGAGCGACAACTCACTAAGTGGTGGTCGCCCGAAGGTGAAGAGGGAACCATGCGTGATCAGGCCATCAAGCGCCGCATCATGCCAGAGGAGTTCGCACAGATGGTCCTCTTCCTCGCCGCCGATGATGGTGCGGCCTGCACAGCGCAGCAATTCATGGTGGATGGCGGGCGTTTCTAAAATGTGCCTTTCTACAGAAGTTGCGAGCTTCCAAATCCTGCCACCAACAATCATGCAGATAGACGAACAGTGCGCTGCCGTCTCAATGTTCTCCGATTCGCTTCGCATCAAACCCAACTTCATGAAACTCCACTCCCCACTACTGCTGCTTAGTCTCGCTCTTTCGCTAACTCTTTCCGCTACCTCCTTCAGCGCCACGAAAGAAAAGAAACCAGATCGCCCCACGCCACCCACACGCTCCTTTGATGCACCGGGTGCACCAAAGTTCACACGGCTCGATGGCAAGCCGGGTGTGAATCCGCCAGTGGATGCGGATGGTGATTTCCTCATCGGTCCCGAGTATGTCGCGGCACCGGAGACAAAGGTCGTCGAAGGTGTGCCACAGGGAAAAGTGCAGCAGTTTCAAATCGACTCAAAGGACTGTAAACTCTTCAATCCTGGCATCGCGCGCGACGTCTTCGGCACCGTCGATCCAAACAACCCAAAGACGTTGATTGTTGAAACGCACCCCATCGACTACAAGCGCACGATCACCGTTTACGTGCCTGCTCAGTATGTCGCAGGAAGCGCCGCGCCGTTCATCGTCGCGCATGATGGCCCAGGCATGGGCAAGCCTGACATGAACCTCGCGCATGTGCTCGATAATCTTATCGCGCAGAAGCGAGTGCCAGCGATGATCGCCATCTCGATCTCCAGCGGCGGTGGCGATGCACAGGGCCATGAGCGTGGTCGCGAGTATGACACGATGTCGGGCCTCTATGCCAAGTTCATCGAGAGTGAAGTGCTGCCTTTGGTGGAAAAGAACTACAGCGTCAAACTCACCCAAGACCCCGAGGGGCGCGCTACCATGGGCAACAGCTCTGGCGGCTCCGCAGCGCTCATCATGGCTTGGTATCACCCTGAATTGTATCATCGCGTGCTTACGTTTTCCGGCACCTTTGTGAATCAACAATGGCCCTTTAATCCCGAGACGCCCGATGGTGCCTGGGGCTTTCACAACAAGCTCATCCCCGAAAGCCCGGCAAAGCCTCTGCGCATTTGGATGGCCGTGGGTGATCGCGATAATTTCAATCCCAACGTCATGCGCGACGACATGCACGACTGGGTGGCAGCGAACAACAACATGGCCACCGTGTTGAAGGCCAAAGGCTATCACTACCAGTATCTCTACTGCCTCAACGCCGGTCACGGCGTCGGACCCGCGAAGCCGCAGATATTGCCTCAGGCACTCGAATGGCTCTGGAAGGGGTATCCGATCACACAGAACTGATCTCACCATTCATTAATCATGAAGCCTCTCTTTCTCATTCTGGTTTCGCTCGCCTCACTCGCCTCACTCGCCAGCGCAGCGGACATCGTCAAGCCCAACATCCTCTTCTTCTTCGCCGATGATCAACGCGCGGACACCATCGCCGCGCTTGGCAATCCGGTGATCAAGACACCAAACCTCGACCGCCTCGTGCATCGTGGCGTCGCCTTCAGCCGCGCTTACATGCAAGGCGGCATGAACGGTGCCACCTGCGTGCCTTCGCGGGCGATGTTACTCTCAGGGCAGAACTTGTTTCATATCGACGAGAAACTCATGCGCAACGAAACGTGGCCTGAAGCCTTTGGCAAAGCGGGCTACAGCACCTTTGCCAGTGGTAAATGGCACAACGGCAACACCTCGCTGCCACGCGTGTTTCAAATCGCGCGCTCCATGTTCACCGGTGGCATGACGAACCCGATGCAGGCCAAATTGAGCGATGTGGTGGACGGAAAGGTTGGCCCAGCAAAACCGAGCACGAAGCACGCCTGCGAAGTCTTCGCCGATGAAGCGATTCGGTTCATCAAAGAGCAGCCGAACGGCCCATTTTTCGCCTACGTGCCTTTTGATGGCCCGCATGATCCGCACATCGTGCCCGACGATTTCCCCATCCACTACACAGCCGACGAGATCCCGCTGCCGCCGAACTTTTTGCCTCAGCATCCCTTCAACAATGGCGAGATGGCCATCCGCGACGAGCAGCTCCTACCTTGGCCGCGTTCGGAACAAAACGTGCGTGCCTTCCTCGCCGAATACTACCGCTACATCTCCTTTCTCGATGTGCAGATCGGCCGCGTGCTAGCGGCGCTGGAAGCCTCGCCTCATGCGAAGAACACGATCATCGTTTTTGCAGCCGACAGCGGCGTCGCACGCGGCAGCCACGGACTGATCGGCAAACAAAATGTCTATGAGCACTCTATGCGAGTGCCGCTCATCATCGCCGGTCCAGGCATCGCCGAAAACAAGCGCGCCGAGGCCATGTGCTATCTCTTCGACGTGCTTCCCACACTCGGTAAGCTGTGCGGCATCAGCGGACCCAAAACCAGCGACGGCATCGACTTCAGCGCCACGCTCAACGACTCCACAAAGCCCGCCCGCAGCCAGTTGATGTTCGCCTACCGGAACGTGCAACGCGCCTTCACCGATGGCCGCTGGAAACTCATCCGCTACCCGCAGGTGAACCGCACGCAGCTCTTCGATTTGCAAGCCGACCCCTTTGAAGTCACCAACCTCTCCGACAAGCCCGAGCACGCCGCCAAAGTCGCCGAACTCACCACCGCTCTCGAAAAAGAAATGCAGCAAAGCGGCGACACCGCCGCGCTCAAAGTCGCCACTCCATCCCCCGCCGACTGGACCCCACCTGTGAAGGCCAAAGGCGAGAAGAAGCGCAAGAAGTAGATTTCCAACACGAATACTCACACTCCATTTTCCAGCCTCCCAACCGCATGAAACACATCCTCCTCACCCTGATCTCTCTCGCCTCCTTCGTGAGTGCTGCACCGCTTGTCTATGAAGGCACGGACGGCCCTGGCAAAGGCAAGCACATCGTCTTTCTCGCGGGGGATCATGAGTATCGGTCGGAGGAGTCGCTGCCGGCGCTGGCGCGTATCTTGGCGAAGCATCAGGGTTTCAAATGCACGGTGCTCTTTGACATCGACAACGATGGCAACGTCGCCGCAGGTGAGCCGCAGAACATTCCTGGGATGGAGGCGCTCGACTCGGCCGATCTTGCCGTCGTGTTTCTGCGCTTTCAGGGCTTGCCACCAGAGCAGATGAAGCACCTTGATGCCTATCTGAATCGCGGTGGGCCAGTCATCGGTATGCGCACTGCTACTCATGCTTTTAAAGGCACGCCTGAGCCGTATGCCAAGTATGACTACAACTCCCAAGTCGCGGGTTACGAGTCCGGCTTTGGTCATCAGGTGCTCGGCCAAACGTGGGTCGGCCACTACGGCACGAACCACAAGCAGAGCACACGCATCGCCATCGTCGATGCCATGAAGCAGCATCCGATCCTGCGTGGTGTGAAGGACATCTGGGTGCAGGCGGGTGGTTACGTCGGCAAGCCGACCGACGGCGAGGTTTTGACTATGGCTCAGCCGCTCAATGGCATGACGCCTGAATCGCCTGCGGACGCGACGAAGCCGCCGATGCCGAGCGAATGGACGCGCACTTACAAATCGGCGTCGGGTAAAGAAGGCCGCGTCTTCACTTCGCTTTACGGCACCTCTGAAGACATCACGAATGAAGGCTATCGCCGCATGATGGTGAACGGTTGCTTTTGGGCGATGGGCATGGACGACGCGATCAAGCCTGATCTGAACATCGCCTTTGTCGGTGCTGCGAAGCCGAACACATTTGGCGGTGGCGCGTATGCTCGCGGCATCAAGCCGGAGATGTATGCAGGCTTTGAAAACCCGATTCCGGCGAACAACAACACGAAGGGACCCGCGAAGTCGAAGAAGGAAGAGAGAACGGAGAAAAAGGCCGAGAAGCAGGCTGCTAAAACCGAAGTCTCTGCCAAGCCGACCATTGCGAACGGCAAACCGGCTCGTTTTGTCCGCATTGAGATTCCCGGGGACAAGAAGTGCCTGCAGATCGCCGAGATCGAGATCATGAGCGGCGGGAAGAATATCGCGAAGGGCGGTAAGGCCACGCAATCGACGACGCGGAATGGTGGCGACGCGAGCAAGGCGCTGGATGGAAATAAAAGCCCGATCTGGGGAGGTGGCATGACCCACACGCAAGAAAATCAGCCGAATCCTTGGTGGGAGGTCGATCTGGGCTCGGCGCAGGAAGTGGAAACGATTTCGCTTTGGAGCCGTCAGAGCTTCTCGGATCGTCTCGGCGGCTTTACCCTGAGTTTGCTCGATGAATCGCGCAAAGCGGTGTTTGAGGTCAAAAATGTCGCGGGGCCGGAAGCGATGACCATCGACGTGAAAAACGGCGGCAAGCTCGCCTACCTCTCCTTTGATGGAAAGCCCGGCAAGCCCGCCGACAAACGTGGTAACGGAGGATCTGCGCCCTCCGGCCCACCAGAGCCACCGCTCGCCGATGTGCCTGCGGACTACAAAGACACACTGCCGTTTGCTTTCACCAAAGGCGACACCGTGGCGATCCTCGGCAATGGTTTGCCAGAGCGCATGCAGCACGATGGCTGGATGGAGACAGTTCTTCAAAGCGCGCTACCTGAGCAGAACGTGCGCTTCCGCAACATGAGCACCAGCGGCGACCGTCCGAACTCGTATCCCCGCAGTCCTGGGCAGATCTCGATGGTGACTTACTTGCAGCATGTGAAGGCGGATGTCGTGTTCGGCTTCTTTGGTTATAACGAGTCGTATGACAATAAGCCGGAAGAATACAAAGCGCAGCTCATTGAGTTCGTGAAGAAGACGCGCGGCACGAAGCCGAATGGCAAATCCTTCCCGCGTGTCGTGCTCTTCAGCCCCATCTCGCATGAGGACACGCGCAACGCCAACGTCCCCGACGGCAAGGCGCATAACGCGCAGCTTGAGGCTTACACCAAAGCCACGGCAGCAGCGGCGAAGGAAGCGGGTGTGGCGTTTGTGGATCTGTATCACCCGTCGCTTGAGATGTTTAAAGCTTCGAAGGAACCGCTCACGATCAATGGCGTGCATCTCACCGATGAGGGTAATCGCCAGCTAGCGGAAATGATCGCGAAGGGGTTACTCGGCAAGCAAGTGACGGCCTCGGCTTCGATGGAGCCACTGCGTGAGGCCGTGGTCGATAAGAGCACACATTGGTATCATCGCTACCACGCCTCGGACGGCAATGATGTGTGGGGCAGTCGCTCGACACTGAGCTTCAGCGATGGCCAGACCAATGGCGTCGTGTTGCAGCATGAATTGACGATGCTCGACGTGATGACCGCGAATCGCGATGAGCGCGTGTGGGCGCGCATCAACGGTGGCGACAAGAAGATCGACGACAGCAACGTGCCCAAGCCCATCCCCGTGAAGTCGAACGTCGGCGGCGGCAGCAAGAGCAGCAGCGCGGTGAAGGAAGGCTTGCTCACTTACGTCAGTGGCGAAGAAGCGATCAAGCACATGGCCGTGAAGAAGGGCTTCGAGGTGCATCTCTTTGCCGACGAAGCGATGTTCCCGCAGATCGCGAATCCCGTGCAGATTCAGTTCGATGTCAAAGGCCGCCTCTGGGTCGCTGCGTGGGCCGACTATCCGAAGTGGGAGCCGCTGAAAGAAAGCAAAGACGCGCTGCTCATCGTCCACGATGACAACAACGACGGCAAAGCTGACCGCGTCACCGAGTTCGCCAAGGTGAACAACCCGCTTGGCTTTGAGTTCTGGAACGGCGGCGTGCTCGTCACTCGCCAGAGCGAGATACTCTTCCTCAAAGACACCGACGGCGACGACAAGGCCGACGTGAGCATCATCATGCTCCAGGGTCTCGATTCGTCCGACACACATCACGGCGCGAACAACCTCATCTACGGCCCTGATGGCGGCATCTACTGGCAGAGCGGAGTCTTCATGCAGCACAACCACGAGCACCCGTGGGGCCCTGCGCTTCAGGCCACATCGAGCGCCATGTATCGCTTTGATCCGCGCCGCTTTACCATTTCAAAGCACGCCGACAACTCGCCCAACCCACACGGCATCTCGTTTGATTCCTGGGGCTATCACTACGCCACCGACGGCACAGGCGGTCGCGCGTATCAGGTGCGGCCAGAGGGCAGTAGCTTCAAAATGTATGAACTGCTCAAGAAGGAAGTGCGTCCCGTCACTGCGAGTGAAATCGTCAGCAGCACGCATTTCCCCGCCGACATGCAGGGCGACTTCTTGATCTGCAACGTCATCGGCTTCCTCGGTGTGAAGGAGTATCATCTGGAGCGCGATGGCGACAAGGCCACCGTCTGGGGCGAGCCCAATGGCGACGAACTCAGCGTCAAAGTCACGCAAGCCGACGGCACCGTCACGGAAGAAACGTCGCGCGGCTTCCTCATGAGCGGCGACAAGAATTTCCGGCCCTCCGATGCCGTCTTCGCGCCCGATGGCTCGCTGTATTTGGCCGACTGGCACAACGTCATCATCGGCCACATGCAGCACAACGTGCGCGACCCAAACCGCGACCACGCGCATGGCCGCATCTACCGCATCACCGCCACCGGCCGTGATTTGCAGAAGCCTGTCGCCATCGCCGGCCAGCCGATCCCCGCGCTGCTCGATGTGCTGAAGCACCCCACCGACAGCATCCGCCAGCGCGCCCGCATCGAACTCAGCTCGCGCGACTCCAAAGAAGTCATCGCCGCCACGAAAGCGTGGGTGAAGCAGTTCGACGCCACCAAGAAAGAGGACGCGCATCCTTTGCTCGAAGCCCTCTGGCTCTCGTCGCAGCACAACATCCGCAACGTCGAGCTTCTCGGCCAGCTCATGAAGTCGCCCGAGCCTCATGCGCGCAACGCGGCGCAGGTCATCCAGCACCTCTGGTATAACGTCGAAGCCTCGTTCCACGGCGGTGTCATCGCCGGCGACGTGGAGGCGAAGACCCAGAAGTCCGGCATCCTCAGCGACACGCCCGAACTCACCACCATCCGCATCGCCACGGTGAAGGAGCGCATGATGTATGACGTGAAGGAACTCACCGTGAAGCCTAACAAGAAAGTGAAGATCACCTTTGTGAATGAAGACTTCATGCCGCACAACCTCCTGCTCGTGCAAGCAGGTAAGATCGACGAGATCGCCAACCAAGCCCTCATCATGGGTGCGAAAGGCTTCGAAACCGGCTTCATCCCCGAGAACAAGAACATCCTCTGGCACAGCAAGCTGCTCGACGCCGGCAAAGAAGAAGTCATCGAGTTCACGACGCCCGCCACCCCAGGCGACTACCCTCTGATGTGCTCGTTCCCCGGTCACTCGATCATCATGCGCGGGATGCTGCGTGTGAAGTGAGGTGGCGGGGCACAAAACATTGCACTTTGTGCAATGTTTTGTAGAGTTGGCTCATGCAGCCCCTGAAACAACTCTCCGAGACTCTCCGCTCGCTCGCGGACCGGGAGCGCTGCGTGTTTGCGCCAGCGGACCTCGCGGCAGCGGTGCCGGATTGCGGGCAATTGGCGGTGCTGTTGTCACGGGCGACGAAGGCGGGCCTGCTGAAGCGAGTTTGCCGGGGGATTTATCTGTATCCCGTTTCGGATTACTCGGCGGGGAACCTGCTGTTTCATGCGGCGGCACGGCTGCGGGCAGGAG
>CAZOVY010000129.1:0-10495 GCA_964583255.1 uncultured Prosthecobacter sp. | reverse complement strand
ATAGCCTTTCTAGGCTGTGTCTGAACGCCACCTAACTCACTTCATCACTTCGATCATGCACAGCACCCCTCGATCTAAGGCTAGAAAGCCTATGCTACTCTGCGCCGCACTTGCGCTCGTCCTCCTCACGACCGCACAAGCTCAACAACCGGCTGTTCCCGCGCCTGCTCAGCAACCCGTAGCACCTCCCGGACCCGATCCGAAGCTCATCAAGGAATACGAGTCGATCATGAACCAAAAGTTCACGCGCGATCCCGGCGAACTGCTGCGCCATCTCGAACGCGTCGGCACCAGTGATCCTGCGACCTTGCCCGCGAACGACCGCTTCCTCATGCGCTTCGTCACCGGTGATTGGGCCAAGATTGGCGAGGAGCTGAAGCAAATGCCGCCCGATCTCTCGGTGAAGATTTACAACAAGATGCTGGCGGACCTCACGGAGAACCGCAAACCCGTGGTGCGCCTCGATGACATCATCGCGCTCTCCGATGTCTCGCCGACGGAACTCAATAACGACAACATCCGCCGACTCGGCCAACTCCTCGGCGTCGCGGTGCCGATGAGCGAGAGCTTTTGGCTGGTGGATCGTTTGCAAAAAGGCACCGCCAAGTTCGGCGGCAGCGATCCAGCCAAGCGTGTGCTCGCCGCGCGCGTCCTTATCGCGGGTAACTTTCGTGACCTCGCGCGCACGTATTTGCCAGCCAATGACAAGATCGCCGAGATCGCCGACGAAGGCGTGCGCAACGAGTTAATGGCCTTCGTCGCCACGCAGGAGCAGCGCGAGAGCACTCAGCGCAGCGAAGTGCAGAAAATCTGGGATGAGAACATCCGCGAACTGCTGGAGCCACCCAGCACGGGCAAGAACAAGGCCTGGGAGAAGCAGAAACCCATCAGCAACATCTCAAAGATCATCACCCAAGTGCCGGTGAGCACGCTCGCGCCCGTATTTACCGAACTCGTCAAATCAAACCCCGAGACCGCGATGAAACTGCTCACCGCGCTCGAACGCAAGGTGCAGAACGACCGCAACGGCGAAGTCGTCACGCGCACGCAGAACATCGCCGTGCAGGCCAATGTCGCAAACTTGCTCTGCGACCTCGTGAAGCCTGGTGAACAACCATGGACGCAGGTCATCGAGATGATGGCCGATGTTTGGGCCAGCGAAGCCGAGAACACTTTCACGCAGAAGTCCACGAACAATCCGCAGCGCTTTGTCCTGCCCGAGGATCTGATGCCGCAAGCGCCGACAGGCAAATGGCTCGCCGCTTTGAGCGCGGGCATGAGAGACCGCATCGATGTCGGCATGTCGCGGCTCATCCTCACGGGGGCGAACTTTGATCATGCTGCCGAGCGCATCGTCGAGATCGGCAAACGCAGCGCGCGTGCTGGAGCCGCGCTGGCGGAAGATTTCCTCGGCGTATGGGCGAAGACGCACAATCCGCAGATTCCCGAGCAACTGCGCCGCAAGTTCAACTTGCCCGATGACGCGCGCATTCCGGTCACGCCGATCATGATGGAGAAGAACATCGAGAGTCTCTCGCGCATGATGGCGCTGTTTCGTCAGGCCGGCATCGCACCATCGGATTACAGCAAGGTCGTCGAGGCATTCGATCTTGCTTACAGCAATGCGGAGACGTATCGCACCACGCACATTGAGAAAGTCTTCGGGCCGATGGACAAGATGGATGAGCCGTTGTTCTTCCTCATCATCTCGCGCATGAGCAAGAACCTCGGCGAGCGCTGGCGCAAGATGGACGTGCAAAAAGCCGGCATGACGCAGCGCGATGAAACACAGACGCTGGAGCTCGTCCGCGAAGGCTACGGCACCGCATTGAAGCTCATCGACGGCTGGATCGCCGGCCATGGCGACAGCTCACGCGCGCTCACCCTAGCAGGCACGTTGCTCGTCGAGTGGGGCGACTTTGAATACTTCCAGGAACTCGTCGCCAGCGACAGTAAGATGCGCATGGCGGGCTACAAAGAGAAAAATCTGCAAGCGCAGGACTATTTCAACCGCGGAGCCGCCGCGTATGGCAAGCAGGTCGAGAAACTCGCGCCTGTTGACTACAGCGTCGCGGCCTACCTTGGTTGGTTCAATGGCCTGCTCGGCATCAGCTCGAACGGGCAGATCAATCTCAGCAAAGCCATGAACCGCGCTGCTTTGACGCGCATTCGCGAGCATCTCGTCGCCTTGCCAGGCAAGGCATCAAAGGCGCACATCAGCATGTTTGCCAAGATCGTGAACGACCGCCTTGCGGATGAAAAAGACCCGCTGCACGAGGATTTGAAATACCGCTACCTCGCCAGCTCGCTCGTCATCACCAAAGACGATCCCTTCACGCTCGGCGCACAAAAACAGGTCGCGTATCTCGATGAGTTGCTCAGCGAAGTGCGGCTGCAAACCCGCGTCGATGGCCCGAACACCGTTGGTCGCGATCAAGACTTCGGCATCATCGTCAGCATCGTCCACACCGAGGCCATGGGCCGCGCCGCGCACTTCGGCCAATACCTCACCAATGACGCCAATGCCGGACTCGTGAAGCAACAAAAGAAGCCATCCGCACTCGTAAAAAAGATGCGCGCCGCGCAAGGCCCGCGCGATGAACTCGAGCTGAACATCACCGAAGCGCTCGCGCCCTTCTTCGACATCCAGAGCTTCACCTTCGCCACGCCTGAAGTGAAGCCGCGCCCCACCGCGCAAGCCGGTTGGGATGAAACGATCCTCGCCTACCTGCATGTGCGCGCGAAGGACGCCAGCGTTGATAAGATCCCGCCCGTGCAGCTTGAGTTGAAGTTTGTCGATCTCAGCGGCCCCATCACCATCCCCGCCGAGTCCGCCGAAACCGTCATCAAAGTCGCCACCGACAAGGCCGACGCGCGTCCCGCCAGCAACATCGAGATCACGCAAACCCTCGACAACCGCCAGCTCAACATCAACGGCTCGCTCACGCTCGAAGTCAAAGCCACCGCCAGCGGCCTCGTGCCCGACATCGAGCAACTGCTCGATTTGAAGTCCGCCAATACCGTCGCGATCAAGAACATCAACGCGCGCGAAGGCCTGCAAATCACCGAACTCAACACCTGGGCCGATCAAGTCGCGCCGAAGTCTGAGCGCATCTGGACAATCTCCCTCGATGGCGACCAAGTCCGCGCCTCCGACACACCGATCACCTTCCACTTCCCTCAACCCAAGGCCAAGGACGCCATCGTCAGCTACAGCAGCTACACCGACATGAACCTCACGACGCTGAAGGAACCCGCCGTGCAAGTCGGTCGCACCATGACCGCCAAGGAAGTCGCCATCGTCGCCTCGAAGAGTCCATATCTCTGGCCATCCATCATCGGCGGCGCGGTTTTGGCCTTGGCATTGATCCTCTGGCTCGCACTACGCGGCAAAGGCAAAACCGAGCGCCCGCTGCGTGCACGTGATGTCTTCACCATGCCCAAGGAAGTCGATGGCTTCGCCGTTGTCGCCCTGCTGAGGCGCTTGTGTTCGAGTCCGCTCGTGAAACTGAAGGAAACGCAGCAGAGCGAACTACAAACCGACCTCAAGCGCGTGGAAGCCGCCTGCTTCGGCTCCAGCGCGGGCGCGATGTCCGAGACCGACCTGCGCGGAGTAGCCTCCAAGTGGTTGCAAGCCGTCTCCTGATCCCAATTTCTCCCAACTATTCCATGTCCACTACCACCACCGCTGCACCGAGCAGCACCAAACCCCAGAGTCCGCAGCAGTTTGTCGCCGGAGTTCGCGAGCGGGTCGCGAAGATCGTTGTCGGCCAGGATGTCGTCGTCGAGCGCGTGATGATCGCGCTGCTCACGGGCGGGCACTTGCTGCTGCAAGGCCTGCCCGGCCTCGCGAAGACGCTGCTCGTCAACACCATCGCCAAGGCCATCAACCTCGACTTCAAGCGCATCCAGTTCACCATCGACATGCTGCCGTCCGACATCATCGGATCGGAGATCATCGAGCAAAAGAGCGGCGAGTTCCGCATCCATCGCGGGCCGGTGTTCACGAACCTGCTGCTCGCGGACGAGATCAACCGCGCAGCCCCGAAGGTCCAAGGCGCGATGCTCGAAGCGATGCAGGAACGCAAGGTCACCATCGGCGGACAGAACCTGAAATTGCCAACTCCGTTTCTCGTCATTGCCACGCAGAACCCCGTGGAACAATCCGGCACCTTCGATCTCCCGGAGGCGCAGCTCGACCGCTTCATGCTGCTGCATCGCCTCGGTTATCCGACGCGCGATGAAGAGCAACTGATCCTGCAACGCCAGCTCGGAATGGGTCTGCGAAAAGAAGACGGCGGTGCGGTTCCACGCTCCGCCTTCGATATGATCGAGGACAGTCCCGGTGCCTCGGTCGCCGATCTCGTCACCTCCATGGAAGCGGTGCAGGCCGTGCACGTCAGCGAAGTCTTCGTGAAGCACTGCGTCGAACTCGTGCGCCGCACGCGCGACAATCCGCTGCTCGACTTCGGTTGCAGCCCACGCGCTGGCCTCGCGCTCATCAACTCCGCCCGCGCCCGCGCCATCATGCATGACCGCGATTACGTCACGCCCGAGGATCTCTTCGACCTCGCCGAAGACGTCATCCTCCACCGTATCCGCGTCAGCTACGAAGCCTCCGCCGCAGGCCACACGGGCAAGCAAGTGCTGGAAGGCATCCTTGGTGGTCTCGGTTGATCGGCTTCATCATTCCCGCTTCATGCAACGCCAAGTCCAGCTCAATCCCGATCCCGTCGATGCGCGGCAGTTTGAGGTCACGGTCAAGCAATTGGCCAACAGCCTCAACTTCGGGCAGGAGGAATCCGTCTTCCACGGTGGCGGGCTGGAGTATGCGCAGTCGCGGCTCTATGTGGCGGGCGATCCGGTCAAGTTCATCGACTGGAAAGTCTCCGCGCGTGTCGGCAAGCTCTTCATCAAGGAGTATCAGGAGCCGAAGCAAATCCCGCTCTATCTCCTGCTCGATACTTCCGCGTCGATGTGCATCTCGTCGCAAACACTGAGCAAATATGCCTGGGCCGTGCGCATCGCCACCGGCATTGCGCTCGCGGCACAGACCAGTATGACGCCTGTGGGCCTGCTCGGTTGCGGAGCGCGTGAGTTGCACGTGCGCCCCACGCTCTCGCGGAATCTGGTCATGGAATGGTCGCACAAATTGCGGCTGCACGACTTCCTGGAAGAAACCTCGCTCGCCAAACGCGCCCGCGAAGTCGCGCCTTCGTTGAAGCGTCGCACCACCGTCATCGTGCTCAGTGATCTGCATGACCCCGATGCCTTTGCGGCACTCCAAGTCATGTCGCAGGAGCATGATTGCCTCGTGCTGCATCTCCAAGACCCCGCCGAGCTGAACATCAAAGGCGCGGGCATCTTTCGTGGCAGCGAGGCCGAGTCAGGCCGCAGCTTCGTCGGTCACGGACGCCGCGCCTTCATCAAGAGCGAGGAATGGAAAAGCGAACTCACTCGCTTCGGCATCGACTACCTGCACCTCCTCATTGACCAGCCCATCCTCGGCAAGCTGCGTCACTTCTTGAACCGCCGGGGCTTCGGAGGCAGCGCAGGACGATGAAACGCAAACACGTCATCCTGCTCGCCGCAGTCCTCGTCATCGCGGGCATCATCGCCTTTGTGGTCACGCGCACGAAGGACGATGGACTGCGCGTGCCTCTCGGTGTTGAGCAAGCCGCCATCGTCACCTACAGCGGACCGTTGCTTGCGGTTGCACCATACAAGTGGGGCGTCGCGGTGAATGTGCGCATCGCGGAGGTCACGGAGAAGGCGGATCGTCGAGTGTATGACCTGCGCTACATCGTCAATCGTGCGGGCACCTTTGATCTCAAAGACTACCTCGTCGCCGATGACGGCAGTGCGATGACGGGCCTGCCCGCGTTCAAGTTCGAAGGTGATCCGAAGCTCTCGAAGAACCTCGACACACGCATCCAGGAGACCGAGGAGATCCGCGTCGATGTCGGTGGCCGCTACTACGAGTGGATGGCTTTGTTCACGCTGCTGTGGATCGGTTGGTTGCTCCTGCTCATCTTCTGGAAGCGTCCGAAACCGCCTGCCGAGCCGGATGCCGGGCCACCACCGCCCACGCTCGCTGAGATGATGCGCAGCTTCCTCGCGCAACTAGAAGCGGGCACACTCAACGCCGATGCGAAAGCGAAGATGGAAATGGTCATGCTGCAATGCTGGCGCAACGAACTCGCTCTGGGCAATGAACCCATGGACAGCGCGCTCGCTCACATAGCCAGCAATGGGAAGACCAGCGAGGCTTTGAAGAAGCTGCAGCATTGGTTGCATCATCCGAGTTCACCCGTTCCCAGCGCCGACATTGCTGCGGTGATTAAACCCTACACCTTGGAGGGTGCGCCATGATCTTCCAGCATCCGCAACTGCTCGGCCTGCTCGCGCTGCCCGTCATCCTCGCCTTTTGGGAGTGGACACGGCGCGGACAAACCATCGCCATGCCCTTCGATCATGGTCAGCAAGGACGTGGACGTATTTTACAATTCTTGGTGCTCACTGCGAACTGCCTACCTGCCGCGTTGCTCGCCATCGCGATCATCTTCCTCGCGCATCCAATGACCTACACACCACCGGAAGTGGAGCGGAAGCTGAACAACGTGCAGTTCGTCCTCGATACCTCAGGCAGCATGGCTGAAGACCACGGTTCACAAGCGAAGGGACGGCATCGTCGCTTTGACTCCGCGATGGCAGCGATCAAGCAATTCACCACCTATCGCAAAGGGGATGCGTTCGGCCTCACCATTTTCTCGCGCAGCTTCATTCACTGGCTGCCGCTCACGCTCGACACGGAGTCCATCGAGCTGTCCGAGCGGTTCATCGAGCCGAACAACCCCAAGCTCGATCCACCCTCCATGGGCCGCCACGGCCTACCCGATGATCTCTGGGGTGGCACCTTCATCGGCAAAGCCCTGCATGGTGCTGCCGATCTGCTCGCGCAACGCCCGACCGGCGACCGCATGATCATCCTGATGACCGATGGTGAAAGCAGCGACATTAATCCGCCGCTCGATGCCGCCGTCATCGAGCATCTGCGCTCGGCGAAAATCACCGTCTTCACCATCATGCTCACGGGCGACAAGATTTCCGAGCCGCTCACCAACATCACGCGCGCAACCGGTGGCGAAGTGTTCAATGCCGTCAGCGAGGACGCCTTGAAGAAAGTCTTCGAAAGCATCGATGAAATGAAAAAGGTCGTCGTGCTGGAGAAGCAGCCGCGCGTCATCGACTTTTATGATCCGTTCTTCATCCCCGCGCTCAGCGTGCTCGGTGTGAGCGTGCTGGTGCTATTCGGACTGCGATTCACGCCGTGGTAGTTTTTCACCGCCATCATCCGGCCGAAAGCCACAACGACATCCGAAACATTATCGCCAAGCAATTGCATTCCATCGCCCGTTGAACGAACTCGGATTAATTCCATGAAACTTGCACTCGTCATCACGTTCGCCCTCGCGGTGCCGGCCCTCGGCGCTGCCGAACCGATCACCAATTCCATCGGCATAAAGCTCATGCCGATTCCACTCGGCAGCTTCATCATGGGCCAGGATGGGCCTGCGGCGGACTACAACGTGAAGAAGCACGCGGAGAAGTTTGATGATGCCGACTGGGACGAAAAGCCCGCGCATCGCGTGACGATCACGCAGCTTTTTCACATCGGTGCCACCGAGGTCACACAGGCGCAGTTCCGCCAGTTCCGGCCCAAACATGCGGGTGGTCGTGGCGCAGACGATGATGCAGCCATGGGACTTACTTGGAACGATGCGGTGAAGTTCTGCGCGTGGCTTTCGGCGAAGGAGGGCAAAACGTATCGCCTGCCCACAGAGGCCGAGTGGGAGTATGCCTGCCGCGCTAGCACCACGACGCTGTTTCACACCGGCGATGCGTTGCCTGCGGGCTTTCATCAATGGCCTGCGGACATCGGCCTTCGTGATCGCTTTTTCCCCGAGAGCAAGCTGCCACCCGAGTTCCGTGCCAAGTCCGAAAAACTCACGCTGCGTGTCGCACAGACGCCCGCGAATGCCTGGGGCCTGCACGACATGCACGGCAACGTCTCCGAGTGGTGCGCCGACTGGTACGGACCGTATGAGGCGGGAGAGCAGACGGATTCGCTGGGTCGCAACGATGGCGACTTTCGCGTGATTCGCGGTGGCAGTCATTCGCAGCAAACGCGGTTGCTCCGCTCAGCAAATCGCACCGCATGGCTACCGGACACGCAGAGTGAAAAGACCGGCTTCCGCATCGTGCTCGGCGACTGGCCGAAGGGCACGAAGCTACCACTCGCAGCCCCGCAACTCCATGCGCAGAACGTTTCGCAGATCACGCCGAAGATCGAACTGCCACCGCAGGACGTGCCATTCTTCGACGGACCGAAGCCTTTCGTCATCATTCCGCCAAAGTCCTCCGGTCCGCTGTATTCCTGGCACAATCACAGCCCAGCCATCACCGAGTGTCCGAACGGCGATCTGCTCGCCGTGTGGTATTCCTGCGTCGATGAAGCGGGCACAGAGCTGAACAATCTTGCCAGCCGCCTGCGCCTCGGTGTGAAGGAGTGGGAGCCTGCGTCATCGTTCTGGGACGGTGCCGACATCAACGACCACGCACCAAAACTCTGGTGGGATGGCGACAAGACGCTCTGGCACTTCGCGCGCGGCCAGTTGGAAAACATCGTGCGCAGCAGCACGGACAACGGCGTGACGTGGACCAAAGCCAATCCCATCCAGCCCGTGAGCGAGATCGGCAACCAAATCATCCGCACCAAAGACGGCACTATCTTAATGACGCAAGACACCACGATCACCAGCCTAACGAAAAGCACCGATAGCGGCAAGACCTGGACCTCCCACCCCATCACCGACAAAAAGCTCGCCTATCGCAGCGGCAGCCCCGCACGTCATGCAGGCATTCATGCGCCGATTGTGGAACTCAAAGACGGTCGCCTCATGGCCTTCGGCAGACTCAACACCGAAGCCGAACAGTCGAAGTTCAACTTCAAAACCCCCGCCAGCTTCTCCAGTGACGGTGGCGTGACATGGACACACAAGCCCACCGAGTTCCCTGCCATCAGCAGCGTGCAGCGTCAGGTGCTCATCCATTTGCAGGAAGGCCCGCTGCTCTTCTGCTCCTTCACCGATCTCTCCGCCAACTCGAAGAACCCCAAAGGCATGACCTTTCAAAACAAAGCAGGCGACTTCAACGGAGCCGGACTCTTCGCTGCCATCTCCTTCGACGAAGGCAAAACGTGGTCCCACAAACGCCTCGTCACGTCTGGTGGCCAAGAACGCACCATCAACGGCATCGACCGCGGCCAGTTCAAACTCAGCCCCACCCGTGCCGAACCCCAAGGCTACCTCGCCGTCATCCAAACCCGCGACGGCCGCATCCAACTCATCAGCAGCAAGAACCACTATGTCTTCAATCTCGCGTGGCTGAAAGCGCTGCCGGAGATGCCGTAGCTTCGATTGGCAATCGAAGCCTTTATGCCCATGATTCGATGACCAACCCAATCAACCATGAAACGCCTCCTCAACCTCATCGTATCCCTCTCCGCGCTGCCACTGCTTGCGCAGGAGCCTTTGCCCAAGAAAGCCGAGATCTTCGAGATCGAAGGCCACAAAGCCGTGGTGTATGACGCGCTCAAACCTGCTGAGGGCAAACCGTGGCTATGGTATGCGCCGACATTGAACGGTGGCGTCTCGCTGGCTGGACGCGCGATGTATTTCGAGGCCTTCATGAAAGAAGGCATCAGCATCGCAGGCTTTGATCTCGGTGAGGTACGCGGATCGCCGACCAGCACGGCGAAGTTCACACTGTTTTATGAGGAGATGGTGAAGCGCGGATACTCGCCAAAGCCGATTCTGCTAGGTCAAAGTCGCGGTGGGATGATGACGCTGGCGTGGGCGTTTCGGAATCCCGACAAGGTGAAGGCATGGGTGGGCATCTATCCCGTGTGTAATCTCGCAAGCTGGTCGCTGAAGAACTCGAAGCCGCAAACGCTCGCCGACTTCGCCATGACCGAACCCGAACTCGTTGCGAAACTCAGCGAGTTCAATCCCATCGACAACTTGAAGGGCCTGCTAGCGAACAAGGTGCCCATGTTCGCCGTGCATGGTGATTCCGATGTCGTGGTGCCGTACGATTTGAACACCAAGCTCCTCAAAGAGCGCTACGAGGCCGGTGGCGGCCAGATTACTGTCAAAGTGATCCCCGGCGAAGGCCACAAGGTCGGCCCGTCGTTCTTCGAGTGCCAGGAACTGGTCGATTTCATTCTCGGTCTTCCGTAGCTTCGATTGGCAATCGAAGCTCCCCGTTCCCGAACCATTCGATCACCAATCGAATCTACAATGAGCATCCAGCCTTTCCATGATCGGAAGCTGGTGAGGATCTACTTCACCAACATGCCGCACTGGCGGCAGGAGGGATGCACCTAGACCGGTTCTCGAAAAGGCTGTCATAAACTTGTCTTTGGGCGGCATTG
>CAZOVY010000128.1:0-10600 GCA_964583255.1 uncultured Prosthecobacter sp. | reverse complement strand
GAGAAATTTATCGGAATCGTGCTAATTCTTGGCCTGTCGATTCTTTATTCTAAGGTGCCTGGGGCCCAAAGAGCTCTTACCCCTCTGTTTAAGGTTTTGGCCACTCCAATGAAATTAATTGCTATCGTTGTGGGATTGATCCTGAAAATCATTTTCCTGCCTTTTAAGCTCATCATCGGACTGTTTAAGCGCAAGCCGCAGCCAGTGCAGTAAGTCATGCCGATGCCCGCCACAGACACCGCTGCTGAACACCGCTCTCGCCCCCGCGAGTCCGTGCTCTTCGGCTTCCTCACCAGCGTGCTCGCTGTGGCTGCGACAGCGACCTCTCTAGCCTTTGCGCACGAGTGGACTCCGGGCACGCAGTTCCTCCTGGTACGCAGCATCGAGCTTCTCGTGCTCGTCATGTATTTTTGGCAGTTCTCCAAACACAACCCCAGTTTTCTTGAAGCTGCCGGCATCTTACTCGTCGGCAGTGGCTTTCTCTTTCTCGTCTTCAAAGGAGCCCTGCTGCCAGCCTCTGTGATCGCCTTCATGGCCCTCGCCTGGCTGGTCGTCACCTGGCTCGCGCGTCGCTGGACTTTACTGCGTGGTCTCACCACGCTAGCCCTCTTCATGGTCATCAGTCAGGCATCTTTGAGTAGGCTACGTGTGCTCAAAGTGTCCGCCACCTTTGACATCAGCCATAGCACACTCTGCCAGGTCTTTTTCTGCCTGCTCGTGCTCATCGCCTTCGCCTCATCACGCACAAGGCACGAGGTCCGAATGAAGCTCAGCGGCAAAGCCATCCTTCAGGCCAGACTCTGGAGCAGTCTGCTATTTCTGGCCGTGTTTGGACAGCTCATCATCGGAACTGCCCTGCGTCAGACTCAGCATCTTTATCTGGCCGCATCAGGCATCCTCACCACCAAGGGCCAGCTATTCCCACCCACCAGTCCGGCAGATGTCTTCGTCCTCCATCTGCACAAATACTGGGGCTTCGCCGTCGCCCTCCTCGTGCTCACCGTCGCCTGGAAGTCACGCCGCTGGCTTGGCAATGTTCCGCGCCTGCGTTGGATCCCTCCGGCCCTACTCATCATGCCAGTCAATCAGGTCGTGCTCGGCATCTACGTCATCCTCACCGGCAAGAGTTTCTGGGTGACCCATCTCCATGCGCTCAATGGCCTCGGCATTCTGGTGCTCTCCTTCCTCATTAGCGTCAGCGTCTGGGCATCGACCACGGGCATTGGCCTCGTCGGTGAGCCAGCGCCTGACAAACCTATTACCGTGTCCTAGCATGACCACCATGAGCGAACCTGCCCCAACCGTCACCACACCCGCAGCGAACTCCACGCTGGGCGATCTACTGACGCTGACCAAATTTCGCCTCAGTGCCCTGGTCATCGTCACCACCTTTGTGGCCTTCTGGTTGCGCGCCGGATCACACATGAATGTATGGCTGCTCGTGCACACCATCATCGGCAGCACACTTGCCGCTTTTGGTGCAGCCGTCTTCAATCAGCTCATGGAGATCGAGCCCGACTCGCGCATGACGCGCACCGCGGATCGTCCACTTCCCGCAGGTCGCATCAGCCCATCAGCCGCTTTTGCCATCGGTTGGCTGCTCAGCACCATCGGCCTCATTCATCTCGTGCATCGAGTCAATATCGAGGCCGCCATCCTCACCGCGCTGACCCTAGCGACCTACCTTTTCATCTACACACCGCTGAAGAAACAATCCGCCTCGAACACACTTGTCGGTGCCGTCTCAGGCGCACTGCCACCGCTCATCGGCTGGGCAGGTGCAGCAGGAATGCTCAAGCCCGAAGATGGCTACTTCCGCTGGAGTCTGCTGATTGAACCTGGAGCCATTTATCTCTTCGCCCTGCTCTTCCTTTGGCAGCTCCCGCACTTTCTAGCGATTAACTGGATGTATCGCGACGAGTACCGCCGTGGTGGATTCATCATGCTCGCCAACGATGACGAACTCGGCGCACGCACCTCAAAGCACGCCCTCGCCTGGGCCATCGCCATGCTGCTCCTCATGTTTTATCCCGTCGCCTATGGGCTGGTCAATGTGTGGCTCTTCCTGCCTGTCGCGCTCCTCCTTAATCTCTGGCTCTGTCAGCGTGCCGTGGTCTTTCAAAAAACACCCGAGCGAGCCACCGCGCGGCGCTTGTTCTTCGGCACCCTCATTTATCTGCCGATCATCCTTCTCATCACCGTCCTAGCCTGGAAATAAACCCGCAGGCCTTTCTCATTCGTATTCTAGCAACGCTCACATCATGTCACTTCCACCGCCCTCAGAAGAACCTCGCCGCATCAACCCATGGACCCTTTGGGTGCCCATCATCATGATCGCGCTCGGCATCGTCGTTTTTTACAACTACCTCATCTACACCTCACTCGAAGCCAAGAAGACCAAGCTCGTTCAGAGCGATGGCAGTGCCACCGAGCGTAGCGCCGAGCGCCCCGCTTTCATGGGCCGACTTGAAAGGGACATCGTGCTCACCGAGCGCAACGGCCAGACCGTCCATCTCGCCGATCTGCGTGGCAAGATCATGATCGCCTCCTGGGTGTTCACACGCTGCCCACGCGGTTGCGCAGGCGTCATCGCCAAGCTCAAAAAACTGCACGCCGAGCTGGCAAACAATCCCAACATCCAGTTCCTATCCTTTACACTCGATCCCGATGACACTCCCGACATGATGAAGAAATTCGCCAGCGGCATCGACATCAAAGACAGCGACCACTGGTGGTTCCTGAACGGCCCCAAAGATGAAGTGCGAAAGTACATGACCACCTCCTTCCAGTTCCGCCCCGTGCAGGATCTACCCCTAGCCGACCGCCTAACTCCTGATGATAAATACATCCACGATCTGCGCGTCGCCGTCGTCGATCATGAAGGCCACGTCCGTGGCCTATACGACATCATGAACGCCGACCCCGAATTCCAAACCTACTGGGACAAACAAATCCGCACCGACTTGAGCTACCTGCTCGAAGAGCAGAAAAAACAGAAGTGAGTCATTCAAGACTCTCCTTTTCAGCAGCCACTGTAAACAACCGTCAACCATCGTAAACGACTGTAAACTTCCCCCGCATGACCGTCACCGACCTCCCCAAGCTCTACACCATCTTCAACGCCTGCGCCTTGCTGCACATCATCCTCGGCCTCGTGATGATCAAGCAGGGGCAGAAGAAAGCGCATATCGCCAGCATGATCATCGCGCTGCTTTTCTCTACCGCGTTTCTCGGCTGCTATCTCTATTACCACTACCACGCAGGACATGTGCAGTTTGCCGGCACAGGCCTCTCACGCCCCATCTATTTTGCCATCCTCCTCACCCACATCCCACTGGCCATCCTGACTGTGCCACTTGTCATCATGACAGTCGTCCCGGCGCTGCGTCAGCGCTTTGACAAACACAAACGTGTCGCCAAATGGACCATCCCTGTTTGGCTCTACGTCTCGTTCACCGGCATCATCGTCTATCTCATGTGTTACGTCTGGTACGGCCCACCCATTCGTGCCTAAACAGACAGCGACACAGGTGCCCATTTTCTCCATGGTTGGATAAAAAATGGATTCCCTTTCAATCGAGGCAAAAATTTGGTTGCCGGGTCGGCGACTTGTGGCACTATCCACGCCCCCGCTGCCGGACGCATTGCTTAATGAAGCTTGTTCGCCTTCGGGACCACCCTTCAGCAGACACAGTTATGGCATACGCAATCATCAAAACAGGCGGCAAACAATACAAGGTATCCGTGGGCGATAAGTTCGACGTGGAAAAGCTTGAAGTAGCTGAAGGCGAGACCGCCACTTTCGACCAAGTTCTGGCCGCAGGCGAAGGCGCTACCATCCAGATCGGTTCACCCATTCTCTCCGGCGCTAGCGTCACCGCCACCGTGGTGAAGCAGTTCAAGGCTCCGAAAGTGACCGCCTTCAAATTCAAGAAGCGCAAAGGTTACCACCTCACCAAAGGTCATCGCCAGCCGCTGACCCGCGTTGAAGTCACCGCCATCAACGCCTAATTTTTTCCAATTCAATTCAACCCTCTAGGAGATCCTGAGTCATGGCACATAAGAAAGGTCAAGGAAGTGTTAAAAACGGACGCGATAGCCAAAGCAAGCGTCTGGGTGTTAAGAAGTATGGCGGCGAGGCCGTCATCGCAGGCAACATCATCATCCGTCAGCGTGGCACCAAGTGGACTCCAGGTCTGAACATCGGCATGGGCAGAGACCACACCCTGTTTGCACTCGTGCCAGGACGTGTCCGCTTCGACAAAGAAGGCCGCCGCGTCAATGTCGATAAGGAAGCTGCCGCATTGCAGGCCTAAATCTGATCCAACCGCGATCGTTTCATTTCGGGCGGACTCCTCGTGGGTCCGCCCTTTTTCTTTCCACCCCAGGCACTTACTGAAATGCCCCGCACCGGACTCGCCCGCGCCCTTTCCAAGCTAGGCCACTGCTCACGCAGCCAGGGCGCGCTGCTGATCAAAACCGGGCGTGTCAGCCTCAATGGCCGCATCTGCCGCGACCCCGAGCGCGCCGTCGATCTTGAGCGGGATCGCGTCTCCGTCGGCGACATCCCCGTCTCAGGAGCCGAGCCCATCTATCTCATGCTGAACAAGCCGCGCGGCCTCATCACCACCGCCAGTGACGAGCAGGGGCGCGGCACCGTCTATGAGTGCTTTGCAGGCGAGTCCTTTGCCCATCTCTCACCCGTCGGTCGGCTGGACAAAGCGAGCGAAGGCCTGCTCCTCTTCAGCAATGACAACCGCTGGGCCAACGCCATCACCGACCCCGCCTCAAAGATCAGCAAGACCTACCACGTGCAAGTCGGCATCCTTGTCGATGAAGCCATGCTGACTCGACTCCGTGAAGGCGTCATCCATGAGGAAGAAGAACTCAACTTCCGCTCCGTCACCGTGCTCCGTCAGGGAGATAAAAACACCTGGCTAGAGATCGTGCTCGATGAAGGCCGCAACCGCCACATCCGCCGCGTGCTGGAGGCGCACGACATCGAAGTCCTCCGCCTCGTCCGCGTCGCCATCGCCCAGCTCAAACTCGGCCCGCTAGCCAAAGGAGCCTGGCGGCACCTCTCAGCCGCCGAAGTGGCCGCACTCAAATAACGCAGCGCAGCCCCGTGTTCCTTGTAGGGTCACTCAAGGATCGTTTGAATGGCCCAACATCTACATCGCACCACTCGCCGCGTAGCCTCCTAATCTCCGCTACCCAATAGGAAGATCAGTGTCAGAATGCTAGCCTGTGATGCCTTCCGAGTCTCGCCGTCAGAACTCATTCCATACCACACGCTGGACGCGCGTTTGCGCGGCCAAGGTAGATTCGGATGATGGTCGCATAGCACTCGCCGATCTTTGTGATGCGTATTATGAGCCGGTCGTCGCCTTTCTCCGCTGTGAGCTGCGGGATGCAGATGCCGCACGCGAGATGAGCCACGCCTTCTTTGCCTCCATATTGGCGGGTGGCACGATCGCAATGGCGCAGCGTGAGCACGGGCGCTTCCGCTCCTACTTGCTCGGTGCCGTGAAGCACTTCCTCTCTCATCAGCGTGAGGCCGCACAGCGGATGAAGCGCGGCGGCCTAGTAGAGACGGCTTCGCTGGATGATACCGAAGCGCAGGTGGTGGCAGATGCTCGACAGCCCGCACCGGACACCGCCTTCGACAGGCAATGGGCGCTCACCTTGTTGAGTCATGCACTGAGCGATTTGCAGCGCGAGTGTGAGCTTGAAGGCAAGGCCGTGGTGTTTGAGAAATTGCAGCCATGGCTCACCGGCGATGCCGCGCACGGGGATCAGTTGGAGCTGGCTGCCTCACTTGGCCTGAACCTCAACTCGCTCAAATCCCAGATCCACCGACTCAAGTCACGCTTCCGCGCCCTGGTGAAAGAGCAGATCGCCGCCACACTGAATGAAGGCGGCTCCATTGAGGAAGAGATGACCGTGCTGTTCGCCGCGCTGCGAAGAAATTGATTCCCTTGGCAACCCTTTTCCTGCTAAACGTCAGGACACGGTATGAGCGAGAGTTTGCCACCTCCATTTCAGAAATGCAGCCAGTGCGGCGCGGAACTGTCCGCCGATGGCACGAATGGCCTTTGTCCCGCCTGCCTAATGGCGGAGGTGATGAAGCCGTCCGGGCCGAAGACTCGATGGGTGCCACCGAGCGCTGAGGAACTCGCCCCTCACTTCCCGCCGTATGAGATCCAGCGCATCCTCGGGCGCGGCGGCATGGGTGCGGTGTATCTGGCTCGGCAGGTTTCGCTGAATCGCCTCGTCGCCATAAAGATCCTGCCTGCCGATATCGACGACGGCTTCAACAATTTCACCGAGCGCTTCAAAATCGAGGCGCAGGCCATGGCCCAACTCAGCCATCCAGGCATCGTGGCCGTGTTTGATTTTGGGGAGACGGCGGACAGCCTGCTCTACATCGTCATGGAATACATCGACGGCACTGACGTGCAGCAGATGGTCGCCCAGCAGGGCCGCCTGCACAGCGCCCACGCCATAGCCGTCACCGCCCATGTGTGTGATGCGTTGGCCTACGCCCACTCGCGCGGCATCATCCACCGCGACATCAAGCCATCCAACATCATGGTCAGCCATGACGGCGTGGTGAAGGTGGCGGACTTCGGCCTGGCGAAGATGAGTAAGAGTGGTGAAACCGGGCTCACGCAGAGCGGCACGGCCATGGGCACCCTGCACTTCATGGCCCCGGAATCGCTGACCCTCGGCACCACCGTGGATCAGCGCGCCGACATCTACGCCGTCGGCGTCATGCTCTACCAAATGCTCACTGGCAAGCTGCCGCAGGGCATGTTTGAAATGCCCTCCCTCCAGGTGCCCGGCCTCGATCCCCGCTACGACGGCATCGTCGCCAAAGCCCTGCGTGAGAACCGCGAGCTGCGCTACCCCACCGCGCTGGACATGCGTCATGACCTCGACGCCATCCTCACCCAGCCCGTCGTGAAGGTGGACGCAGCCGCGGAGACGGCTCCCGCCGCCTTAAGAACCCAGGCGCGTCCTCTGCTTCCCGGAGGCCAACCCTACCGCCCGCCGTACCGCGGGGCTCCGCCCGCGCCGAAGAAGAAATCGTTCGCCGGCTTGATCCTTACAGGATTGGGCGTGCTAGCGGTCATGGCGGCTGGCTTCTTTTTCTTGGGCGACGAGAGTCTGAAGCCGGCACCGGCCACCAGAGACCGGCCTTTCGTGAACTCCCTCGGCATGCAGTTCGTTTCCGTGCCGGGCACGGAGATCGAGATGTGCATCCACGAGACTCGGCGGCAGGACTACGCAGCGTATGCGGCGGCAGCCCTAAACGTGAACGACGAGTGGCAGAATCAACAACTCGACGGCATCCCGTGCGGCAACAAGGACGACCACCCCGTCGTTGGCGTCAGTTGGGCGGATGCACAGGCCTTCTGTGTGTGGCTCACCAAGAAAGAAGGAAAGACCTACCGCCTGCCCACGGATCGGGAGTGGAGCTATGCCGTTGGAATTGGGCTCAATGAGAACTGGACGACAGACACCACGCCTGAGATGCTGAACAGTGGGGTGGCAAACAAATTCCCCTGGGGTGGAGATTTCCCGCCGAAGACAAAGGACCAGGCTGGGAATTACGGTGACACAGCCTTGAAGGAAAAATTCACCGCCAAGCCTTTCATTGAGGGCTACACCGATGGCTTTGTCACCACTGCGCCCGTCATGAGCTTCAAGCCGAATCTGCAGGGTTTTTATGATCTAGGCGGGAACGTTTCTGAGTGGGTGGAGGATTGGTGGAACGCGGCCAAAGTGGACCGTGTGTTGCGGGGTGCCTCGTGGATTCACAGCAGCGACGTGCTGTTGTCTTCTGGCCGCTTTCCCAACAAGCCCGGCAATCGTGGCCCCCTGGATGGCTTCCGTGCCGTTCTTGAAGTGTCTAACAGGAATGACACAAAGGCCAAAGGACGGGAGCACTCCCTGGCACCCCAGCTTTTCATAGGCAAGACCTTTGGCGACTGCGAGGCACATCTCGGCCAGCCTACCCAGGTGCTGGCACCGACGGAAAGCATGCGCGTGCATGCTCTGGTTTATCGGGCACCCAAGCCCGGCCTCGAACAACTTCGCATCGAATCTCCACAGTCATTTGCGAGCACCACCCCTGCCAGCAGAGTTGTCACTTCCGTTTCATATGATTTCCAAGCACGATCCCTGCAAACGGTACGAGGGATATTTGCCCAAGCGAATCTCAACACGCAGGGGGTGTACAGTACAACTGGTGAAGACTTGAGCGGTGAATCTGAAGGGATCGACATCACTGGCGAAGAAGCGCTCGGTGAAAGCACGGTAACGTTTTTTCACGGTCTCTCCGGCGGACTCCGTGCGTTTTGGACGCCGGCAAGTGTCAGCATGCGGAGCACTGAGAGTTACAGGCATGATGGCGTTGATCGCCTGACCGTCCAGCAGCAGAGGGGACCGAGTCCGCGTCAACGAATAGCCAACATCAAGAAAGGCTATGACCCAGAAGGCCTGGTGGCTCTCGGTCGATCAAAAGACCTGGCCGCCCGCGGGGCTTTTGGTTTTCCCCAACATGATGCCAAAGTGCTGTCTGACCAACCTACCGCACGTTTCAGTGCCTGGAGCAATAAGGAATGGCTGTATGTGCAAATCATTTGTTGGGCGGATCCAGATCCGCAAAACTGGACATCGCCTGATGGCAAAGAGCGCTGTGACGAAAGCCATGTCTATATTGATTTGGACAACGATCAGGAACGAGAACCTGAAGACGCTCATTATGCATTGAATCCAGAACCAGCCATGCGCGGACTTCATCGTGAAAAGACGGCCAGTGACGCGGTCGTCAAGTTTGTGCCTGGTTCAGCCGGCCGCGGTTCGATCAAGTTTGTTGACGGGGAAACCAGCTCGAAAATCCGTGTGGACAGCTTTCTGATCCCTCTACGGGAGATCGGCAAGAAGCCGGGGGATCGAATTCGGCTCGCGGTAGTCGGGATGTCTTGGAAACCCAGGATCGGTTTCAACTCGGCGCAGCTGGGACTACCTAACAGCCCTCAATCTTTCTGCATAGAATTGTCGGGAAGATACTACCAGGATTTCGTTCTTGGCATGAACCGTGGAGATCTAGAACCTGCGATGGTTCCTCATGACTCTAGTGAATGAGCGAATGTCCCGACCATGTTGTTCTGCCCGCTTCGGCGGCAGTAGTCGCAGAAAGAGTCAAAAAAGGACGGACTGGCAGGTGGATGGCTGCAATGACCGCTCTTTTATTGGCGGATCAGGGACCTAAGGTTGCACGAGAAGATGGAAATTCTCGAAGCAGTCACACATCTGATGGATTCGAGGCGGCCCATGATGGATCGAGAGGATTATTTGGCTCCGTGCTGTCTGAGCAGGCCGGCCACCTCCGTGTTGCTGGCGCGGAGGGCGACCTGCAAGGCGGTGACTCCAGACGTGGCACGGGCATTCACATCGGCACCTTGTTCCAAAAGCCATTTCACCATGTCCAACTGGCCCATTTGTGCGGCGGCCATGAGCGGCGTCACTTGATCGTTGTCACGGGCATCGATGGCGGCGCCGGCGTCGATAAGTATTTGTGCGATCGTTACTTCACCATGTATCGCCGCCACATGAAGAGGGGCGATTCCTGTCTTGCTGGCGGCTGAAGGCCTGGCACCCGCATGAAGAAGGATTTCGACTGTTTTGACATAATCGGACTCACCAACCTGTGCCGGAGCATTCAGTTTCATGCCATTCAGTTCCTTGGCCCTGTACTTAAGCCCTTCACGCCTCAGGCCTTCTCCACCCGCAGCTAATGACAAGGCGGTGCAGCCAGAAACACGAGATGGAATGTCCGCCTGAATGCCCCTTTCCAGTAAAAGACTGACCGCTCCGACGCTACCCTTGCTAGCCGCGACATGGAGGGCATTGAAGCCAGTGAGGGCGAACCTGTCGATTCGCGCTCCGGCCTTCATCAGCAGCTTCATCGTTTCGATGTCGCCCTCCGCGGCGATCATGAAGGGTGTGAAGCCCTCCAGCGTGGTGATCTCCATGTCTGCCCCGTGCTGAAGCAAGACGGGCACATGTTGGGATTTGAGTGATTCTGCCGCGTTGTGGAGCGGCGTGTACCCTGCTTTGTCCCGCGCATTGACCTCGGCTCCCGCTTTGAGGAGAGCCAGGGTGACCTCGGCTGAATCGGAGCGGACCGCCTCATGGAGCGGCGTCGTCTCATGGACATCACGTTTGTTGACGGGCATCCCGGCCTCTAAAAACAGACGCACAATCTCCGCGTGTCCGCGGCGGGCAGCGGCGCGCAAAGCACTGTCATCTTTTTTGAGGCGAGCACGATCTTTCACGGCCGCCAGCAGTGCCTTTGCTGCCTCGAGGTCACCAAATCTGCCGGCCACTCCTAGTGCCGACTCTTGGCCGCGCGGTTTGAGCAGGGGGTCACTTCCTGCTGCGAGCAGACGTTGGATGTTTTCCCTTCTTCCGATCACTACTGCCCAGGCAAGTGGCTGAGGACCGTTGGCGGAGGGATTGTCCGGTTTGGCCCCCCAGGTTAGAATCGCGTTTAAAACATGCGGAGTTTCAGCCCGTGCACCTATCGCCA
>CAZOVY010000127.1:0-10736 GCA_964583255.1 uncultured Prosthecobacter sp. | reverse complement strand
TGGTGGTGAGCTTGAGCGTGTGAATCTCACGACCTGTCTCGGTGCGTCGCTGGTGAACACGCTCTTCGTGCTCGATGAGCCCAGCATCGGTCTGCATCCGCGTGACATCGGGCGTCTCATCGGCGTCATGGAAGGCCTGCGTGATAAAGGTAACACGCTGCTCGTCGTCGAGCATGAAGAGTCGGTCATGCGTGCAGCGGATCATCTGATTGAGATCGGCCCTGGTCGTGGTGATAAAGGTGGCCTGCTCGTCTATGACGGTGATTTGAAAGGCCTGGAGAAGATGAAGGGATCGCTAACGGCTGATTATCTCACGGGGAGGAAGAAGATCCCGGTGCCTGAGGTGCGGCGTTCTGTAGTTCCGCCTTCAGGCGGTTCCGGAATAGGATCGCCAGCAGCCAGACCGCCTAAAGGCGGAACTACAAAACATCTGAGCATTAAGGGCGCACGTCAGAACAACCTTCAGAACATCGACATCGACATTCCACTCGGTGTTTTCTGCTGCATCACGGGTGTCTCGGGGTCTGGTAAAAGCACGCTGATTCATGAGGTGCTTTACAGGAACCTGCAGCGTCTGCGCGGTGAAGTTTGTGAAGATGAGCCGGGTCGAGTCAAAGCTATCACGGGTCATGAGAAGCTCAGCCAAGTGGTGATGGTGGATCAGTCGCCACTAGCACGCACCCCACGCAGCACGCCTGCCGTTTACATCGGAGTCTTCGATGCTGTCCGCCAACTGTTTGCTGAAACTGAAGACGCCAAAGCACTCGCTATCACCCCTGGATTCTTTTCCTTCAACTCGGGCGAAGGCCGCTGCGAACGCTGCTGGGGCACGGGCTATGAGAAGATCGAAATGCAGTTCCTGAGTGATCTCTATGTGACCTGTCCCGAGTGTGAAGGGAAGCGCTACCAACCCCACGCGCTCAAGCTCCTGCTCAATGATAAAAATATCCACGACGTGCTCTGCATGACGGTCGAAGAAGCGGTGCAGTGGTGCCGTGATGGAGCCAGTGAATCCATCAAGACACAGCAGAAACGTTTCACCAATATTGCCGATCAACTCTCCATTCTCGTGGAGGCGGGACTTGGATATCTCAAGCTTGGCCAGCCGCTCAATACGCTGTCTGGTGGCGAGGCGCAGCGTCTGAAACTTGTGGGACATCTCATTGAGAGCGCCAATGAGAAGCAATCCGACACCAAGTCTGCTTTGTTGCTGCTTGATGAACCCACGACGGGTCTGCATTTCGATGACATCGCTCTGCTGGTGAAGTTGCTGCAACGTCTGGTCAACGAGGGCAACAGCCTCATCGTCATCGAGCATAATCTGGATGTCATCCAATGTGCCGACTGGGTTATCGACCTCGGCCCGGATGCGGGTGTTAATGGTGGCAAGCTCGTCGTGGCTGGAACACCGGAGCAAGTGGCGGCGTGTGAGGAGTCTTGGACGGGGCGGTATCTCAAAGACAAAGCGCTCGGAGTGTCTTCGTTTGGAGCGCCGCTTTTAAGCGGATCAGAAAAGCGTACACAGACCACCAGACCGCTTAAAAGCGGGACTCCAAACTCGGCTGCGAACTCGATCAGCATCCGAGGGGCGAGAGAGCATAACCTCAAAAACATCAGCCTCGATATCCCTCGTGATCAGTTCGTTGTCGTTACGGGCTTGAGTGGTTCGGGTAAATCGACGCTCGCTTTTGATCTCGTCTTTGCAGAAGGGCAGCGGCGGTTCCTCGACAGCATGTCGGTCTATGCACGCACCTTTGTCGAGCAGATGGAGAAGCCTGAAGTGGACCTGATCACAGGTGTACCGCCGACTGTGGCCATCGAGCAGCGTATCTCGCGTGGCGGTGGTAAATCAACGGTCGCGACCGTGACCGAGGTTTGGCACTTTCTGCGATTGTTGTTTGCGAAACTCGGCACGCAGTATTGCCCGAAGTGTGACGTGCCGGTGGTGAAGCAGAGCGCCACGGCAATCACGCAATCCATCGCTGATCAAGCTAAGCGTGGGCCTGTGCATCTGCTTGCGCCGCTCATCAAGGCTCGCAAAGGCTTCCACACCGAGGTGGCGGAAGGTGCACGCAAACATGGCATCGAGACGCTGCTGGTGGATGGTGAGTTCAAGGACACGCTGAACTTCAAACCGCTCGCACGATTCAAGGAGCACAACATTGATGCCGTCGTCAGTCGTGTGGAAAAAGGCGCGTCAGTAATTGAGCTGCGCCCGCTGGTCGAGAAGGCGCTGAAGATGGGGCGTGGTAATTTGAAGCTGCGCTTTGCCGACAAGTCCACGCAGGTGCTGAGCACCGAGATGAGCTGCCCATCCTGCTCGCTTTCGTTTGAGGAACTGGACCCGCGTCTGTTTTCCTTCAATAGCCCGCATGGCTGGTGTAAGCAGTGCCGTGGGTTCGGCTTTGTCGTAGCTGATCATGGAGCCACGCCGCGTCATGATGACATGTCTCAACTCGCCGCCGAACTCGAAGAAGAGCGCCGCCTGACACGGCATGATGATGACGAGGAGTCCAGTGAGCGCGTGGTCTGCAAGGCCTGTGCTGGCAGCCGCCTGAATGAAACAGCGCGCTATGTGAAGTTGAGCTGGAATCAGATCGTCGGTTCATCCAAAAAGAAACCAGCCGAGCCAACCAGCGTGCGTATTCAGGACATCAATCATCAGTCGGCGGAGGAGGCGGCTTTGGCGCTGGCCGGGCTTTCATTCACCGGCACGGCGGGAGAGATCTCGCGCGACATTTTGGCGGAGATCAAACAGCGGCTGCACTTCATGAAGGAGGTGGGATTGGGCTACCTGCAACTCGACCGCAGCGCAGACACGCTGAGCGGGGGTGAAGCACAGCGCATCCGACTTGCTGCACAGCTCGGCTCGAATTTGCGCGGCGTGCTTTATGTGCTGGATGAGCCGACCATCGGTCTGCATCCGCGTGATAATGAGCGCCTGCTCAACACGCTCGTGGCCTTGCGTGATAAGGGAAATTCATTGCTCGTCGTCGAGCATGATGACGACACCATGCGCCGTGCTGATACGATCATTGACCTTGGGCCTGGAGCAGGTCGATTCGGTGGCGAGATCATCAGTCAGGGCAGTCTCAGCCACATCCTCAAAGACAAGAACAGCGTTACGGGGCGTGAGCTGCGTCAGCCGATGAAGCACCCGATCAAAGGCGCACGTCGTGCGCTGCCATCGGCCAAAAAGAAGGAAGGCTGGCTCACTATCGCCGGCGCTCACGCGAATAACCTGCGTGACATACATGTCAGCATTCCCGTCGGGCGGCTCACCGTGATCACGGGAGTCAGCGGCAGTGGCAAGAGCACCTTCATGCACAGCGTGCTCGGCCCTGCGGCCAAGGATGCACTGAGCAAGGACAAGAAGAAGACTGTGCAGCCGTGGAAGGCGGCGCATGGCTTTGATCAGATCTCTGCGATGCATGAGGTGGATCAGTCGCCTATTGGCAAGACCTCACGCTCCTGCCCGGCGACCTATGTCGGTGTGCTGGATGACATCCGAAAACTCTACGCTCAAGTGCCAGCCGCGCGCGCGCGTGGTTACGATGCTGGGCGCTTCTCTTTCAATACGGAAGGCGGGCGCTGTGAGACCTGCATGGGCAATGGCGAGATCAAAGTGGAGATGAATTTTCTACCGACGACACGCGTGCCTTGTGAGATCTGTCGAGGCATGAGGTTCAACGGCGCGACGCTGGAGATCGACTTCAATGGCAAGACCATCGGCGATGTGCTGCGCATGAGCATCACCGAAGCGGCGGAGTTTTTCTCCAGCCAGCAGCGCATCGCCCGACCGCTGCAATTGCTCGCCGACACGGGCGTCGGTTATTTGCAGCTTGGTCAGCCGAGTCCGACGCTCAGTGGTGGTGAGGCGCAGCGGTTGAAACTCGTCACTGAACTCAGTGTGGGGCAGGGCAAGACGATCACTCAAAAGATGCGCGGACTGAATACCGTGAAGCGCAATCTTTACCTGATCGAGGAGCCAACCATCGGCCTGCACATGAGTGATGTGTCACGCCTGCTGGATGTGCTGCATCGTCTCGTTGATGAAGGTCACACAGTCGTCGTCATCGAGCATCATCCTGATGTCTTTGCTGAGGCTGATTACCTGATCGACATCGGACCCGAGGCCGGGCCTGAGGGCGGTCAAGTCGTTGCATGTGGCACACCGGAAGAAGTCGCCAAGCACAAGACCAGCGTTACCGCGCCGTTTCTGCGGCTTGTGCTTGGGATCTGAATTATTCCCGTGATCCTGGTATGATTTTTAGTTCCACGGGCTTGCTTTCACGCAGCACGGTGATGGTGGTTTCTTTGCCGATCTTCAGCTCACCCATGAGAGAGGTATAATCATAAATGTTGAGCACTTCTTTGCTGCCGAGTTTGATGATGATATCACCGCCTTTGACCCCAGCTTTCCCAGCGGGACCAATAGGTGAGACGCCACTGAGTTTCACGCCTTTGATGTCGCCCTGCGAGTAGTCGGGGATGGTGCCGAGGTAGGCGCGCATCCCACCGCGCGTGTTTTGATTCTTCGGCGCTTCCATCGCCACATACTCGGGATTTGTATCAGCGGTGGCGATTCCGCGCGCGAGCAGGCCCATGAGCTTGGCGATCTTCGTGGCGTTGTCGTAGTCGATCTTATCGGCGGTATCACTCGGCATGTGGTAGTCGGCGTGACTGCCAGTGAAGGCGTTTAGGGTCGGAATCCCGCGCAGATAAAAAGTGGTGCTGTCGGTGGGTAGATGCGCGTCGTTCTGCGTGGTAATCGGCAGACCGATGGGCGCATTGCGTTTCTCGATCTCCTTTGGCCACCAGGTGCTGGAGCCGACGCCTTGCAGCACGAGGGTCTTCTGAAAGCGACCGATCATGTCCATGTTTAAACAAGCAGCGAACATGCCCGTGAGTTTACCATTGGGATCACCACGGAACATTTTGGCCAATGATTCGACGTAGTGATTGCTGCCGAGCAGGCCGAGTTCTTCACCTGACCATGCGGCAAAGATAACATCGCGTGTCAGCTTGATCTTGCCCTGCTTCTTTTGATCAGCCAACCACTGAGCGATCTCGATCACACCCGCGACTCCACTGGCATTGTCATCCGCGCCATGATGGACTCGGTTAAGTTCATCTCCCTTCGCCCGCGAGTTGCTGCCACCTTTGCTGCCGAGATGATCGACATGCGCACAGATGATCAGCGGAGCCACATGCGGGTCCGGCTTATTCTTGGCTGGCAGCACGCCGAGCACGTTGCGTCCCGTTTTCTTCTCCTGTTTGATGTCGATCTTGGCGCTGAGTGTCAGACCAGTGCATTCGATGCCGCCCATGAGATCACCTGTGTCGAGTTTCTCCTGGAGTTCTTTGAGAGTCTTGCCTGCGCTTTTCAAAAAGCTGTCCGCGATGGCATCCGTCACACTGATCGCAGCGATGCCTGAGGTCGCGAGTGAAGCATCGAAAGCCATGGGCACGAGTTGCTCCACGACCTTGCTACTAGGGCCGCTGGCGATGATCAAACCGCGCGCGCCCTTCTGCCGAGCGACCAGTGCTTTGTGACGAAGGCTTGCATAGCGCGTGAGTTCATTGCGCTGATCCTGGTTCATGCCTTCTGGCAAATAGCGCAGCACGAGCACCCACTTATCCTTCACTTCGAGATGCGCGTAGCTGCTGTATGGGTCGAGCTTTTTACCGTCCTTGTCCGTGGCCTCATCCGGTGTCTCGATGCCGTAACCGGCGAAGACAATGCCGCTCGCGGCTACATCACCGAGCTGGGAGAAGGAAAGGGGACGCCAGTCTTTGTCGGCGGTCAAAGATTGGTCAAGGAGGGTCAAGCGATTGCCATCTCCAAGTGCGACGCCTGCGGTGAATTCAAAGGGCTCGAACCAGCCTTCATCTCCGTATGCTTCCAGGCCGATGCCTTTGAAAACGTCTGCCACATACTGCGTCGCCAGCTTTTCACCCAGCGTGCCGGTGAGACGACCATCGAGTTCATCACTGGCGAGGTAGGTCACATGCTGGCGCATGTCTGTCGGCGTGATCTCACCTTTAGTTAGTGTGAAATCGGGTGTCTTGACCACTTTGACCGCATTGACCAGCTTGAGCGTTGAGCCGAGTCCCAGAGCCGCCCTTGCATGATCATGGTCCCAGTCAGCCATAAATATCTGGCTCTGCGCATTCGCTGTGCGTCCGCTGGTCCATGAGAGCTTTTTGCCATCCGGGGTAAAGACAGGCAGGCCGTCAAAGCCGTCCGTCTTGGTCACGCGCACTGGCTCGTGCTTGCCTGAGGCATCGACGATGTAGAGCTCAAAATTGGCGAAGCCGTTCAGGTTCGTGGTGAAGATCAGGTAGTCACCGCTCGGGTGAAAGTAGGGAGCCCAACTCATCGCTCCGAGCTTAGTGATGGCGCGTTGGTCGCTGCCATCGGCATTCATAGTCCAAACCTCAGCCACATCGCCCTTCGGCGTGAAGCGACGCCAGCAGATGCGCTTGCTGTCTGCGCTGAAAAACGGACCGCCATCATAACCGGGCACGCTGGTGAGGCGCTGCACATTTGAGCCGTCCGCATCAGCGGTGTAGATCTCCATGAAGTACTGCTTGTCGATCTTCAGTCGCTCTTCGTCCTCCTTGCTCAGCTTGCCTTCATAGGCAGCACGATTGCTGGCAAAGACGATCTTCTTGCCATCAGGCGACCACCCGCCTTCTGCATCGTAGCCGCGTGTGCTGGTGAGGTTCTTGAGCGACTTGTCCGCCAGTGTGTATTGCCAGATGTCGTAGTTCTCGTCGTAGTCCCAGGCGTAGCGGCGCACCTTGGAGTTCTTGCGTTCTTCATACTCGGCTAGCTGGAGTTTTTTCGAATCAGGATCGGTGTGAGTCGAGGCAAACAGCACGCGCTTCCCATCAGGGTGAATCCACGCGCAGGTCGTCTTGCCCATGCCGGGTGAAATGCGCTCCTGGTCGCCCGTCTCCAGGTCCATCAGGTAGATCTGATAAAACGGGTTCCCCTCCTCACGCTCGGACTGGAAGATCATCTTCGTTCCATCGGCATTGAAGTAGCCCTCTCCCGACCGGCGACCTTCAAAGGTGAGCTGGCGGATGTTCGCCAGGTAGTCTGCCTCCGTCTGGGCAAAAGCGGCGGCGGTAGTCAGGATAAGAAAGGCAAGGAGTCGCATGGTGGAATGGAGCAGAACATACGCACCCAGCAGCAACTTGCAGTCAATGGATCGCATCCAGGAAAGTCGATAGCGCCTCTGAGTGCCACCGTGGTTCTTAAGCATATTTGCAAAATTGAGAAATATTTTTTCATGGCCAAGGGAAATCGGCCATTTGAGTCTTGGCTTGTATCGGCGAATTATGATAACAAAATATTCATTCAAAAAAGAAGATCTGATAACTCAGGCATCCCTTTGGAACGGCCCTGGCGACCGCCCTAGAGGACCCTGTCAAACATTGGCAAAAACACTCAAGGCTAACCCATCATGGAAAGGTATATTGTATGTCCTGGCGTTCCCCCTCCGATCCCTGTCTTCTGCAATGCAGATGGAAGCATACCGACATGTGTCTCCGTTGCCTTTTGAGCGACGAAGCCATCGCCGAGCATCATCTCAGTCTCGGTGTCGCTTGCGGCCTGAGGCATATCTATTATCCCAATGAATTCCCGCCCTGCATTCACCGAAATGGTGACGTTGATTGGGTTCATCCGGTTGGGGAGTCCCAAGTCGCTCTTGAGGCGGTTCATTGAAGACCAGACTCAACTGTGAGGGAAGATACAAAAAGAGGCAGGTCGCGAGACCTGCCTCTTTCATTAGGAGTGAGAGACTCTGACTCCTCCGGTTTAAATGAAGTCGTTGATCAGGTTCTCCAGCATCTCTTGGCGACCGGAGCCTATGAGTGGCTCGCCGTTTTCGAGGGTGTAGGCTTCGAGTTCTTCAAAGCTGGTGGTGCGGGATTCGATCTTGGCTCCGATGCCGTTGTCGAAGGTGCTGTAACGAGCCTTCTTGAAGGCATCGAGACGACCATCTTCAATGATGGCTGCGGCGATCTTGAGGCCACGAGCAAAGGCGTCCATGCCGCCGATGTGGGCGTGGAAGAGATCGACAGGCTCGAAGGATTCGCGGCGCACTTTGGCGTCGAAATTCAGACCGCCAGTCGTCAGGCCGCCACTCTTGAGGATGACGAGCATCATCTGCGTGGTGAGATAGATGTCGGTCGGGAACTGGTCGGTGTCCCAGCCGATGAGTTCGTCACCGGTGTTCGCATCCACGGAGCCGAGTGCGCCAGCGGCGACGGCGACTTCCATCTCATGCCACATGCTGTGACCGGCGAGCGTGGCGTGATTGGTTTCGAGGTTGAGTTTGAAGTGCTCCATGAGGCCGTGCTCGCGGAGGAAGTTCAAGCAGGCCGCAGCATCGCTATCATACTGATGCGTGGATGGCTCGCGTGGCTTTGGTTCGATGTAGAAGGGGCCTTTGAAGCCAATTTTCTTTTTATAATCAACGGCCATGTGCAGGAAGGCGGCGAGGTGCTCGACTTCACGCTTCATGTTGGTGTTCCAAAGGGAGGCGTAACCTTCGCGTCCACCCCAGAAGGTGTAGCCTTCACCACCGAGACGATGGGTGACATCCATTGCCTTTTTCACCTGAGCCGCCGCGTAGGCAAAGACGTTGGCGTTTGGGCTGGTGGAGGCACCCTGATTGTAGCGCGGATGCACGAAGAGGCAGGCGGTGCCCCAGAGGAGTTTTTTGCCAGTCTGGTTCTGCGCCTTTTCGAGTTCGTCCGCGACGGCGTCGAAGATTCGATTGCTGTCAGCGAGCGACTTGCCTTCAGGCGCTACATCGCGGTCATGGAAACAGTAGTAGTCCACGCCAAGTTTGTCCATGAACTCAAAGCAGGCCCAGACGCGACGCTGAGCATTGGCAACGGAGTCCGTGCCATCATCCCAAGGACGGACAGCCGTGCCTGCACCAAAGGGATCAGCGAGGCTGTTACGCATCGCGTGCCAGTAAGCGACGCCGAAGCGGAGGTGATCACGCATCTTCTTGCCCGCCACGACTTCGTCGGCGTTGTAATGCTTGAAGGAGAGGGCGTTTTTGGACTTGGGTCCCTCGAATTGGATCTTCTGGATGTCTGGGAAGGCTTCGTTCATAGATTGAGTTGGAGGCGCATTGGAGCCGTTTGGCCGCGTGGCGTCAAGCTCGTTCCTATAGACGAATTTCAGGCGGAATCAGACAACTTGTGTCTTTCGACACTCAGAAAAAAAGTGGCCCGGAGGGACCCAACCAAAATCCCTCCGGGCCTTAATTGACCGGGCTGTCCCCAACCATGAAGTGACAGTCCAGCTCGTTGTTGTGAAGCTCGCGCTTCAAGAGGGTGAAAGAGCAGGTAGCAGGCCAAGTTAGGCGGCCAATTCACAGAATTTGTTACAACTCCGTTTTGATTGCTGCGACCAGATCTTCGTAGCGATCAAAGCCCTGAAATTGAGGGAACTGAGCGCGGATACTTTCTGGAGCGTGGAAGAAAAAGCCCTTGTCCGCCTCACCCAGCATGGTGGTGTCGTTGAATGAATCACCAGCGGCGATGATTTTATAATTCAGTTCCTTGAAGGCAGCGACGGACTTCTGCTTCTGGTTCGGTTGGCGTAGTTTGTAGTTCACGATGCGGCCCGTGGCATCGCATTCGAGGTGGTGGCAGAAGATGGTGGGCCAGCCGAGCTGCCTCATCAATGGTTGGGCGAATTCTTGGAAGGTGTCACTGAGGATGATGACTTGTGTCAGTGAGCGCAGCTCATCAAGAAAGGCTTTGGCACCGTCCATCGGCGAGAGCGTGCCGATGACGTCCTGAATGTCCGGCAGCTTCAGCCCATGCTGATCGAGAATGGCGAGCCTGCCCTTCATGAGCACATCGTAGTCCGGCTCGTCTCGTGTGGTGCGGCGCAGTTCCGGGATGCCGGTCTTCTCCGCAAAAGCGATCCAGATTTCCGGCACGAGGACGCCTTCGAGGTCGAGAGTGATGATGGTCTGCTGCATGGATCCGCCTTCCTAGCGTGAACCGGCGGCGATGCAACTTGGTAACGCGGACGCGTTGTTTGCAATGTCAGGCGGACTTCAAGCACGCCAAACCAGCGGACGACACGTCCGCGTTACGAAATCAAGGCTGCTCAAAGAGGATGTGTCTCAACTGGCAGCATGGAGAGAACGAAGTCGTAGATGCGACGGGCGGCGGTGAGGGCTTCGATGAAATCAGTCCGAGTCGGTTCGAGGTCGCTGTCTGCGATGGATGGGTAACGAAACCGAGTGGCAAATGGGCTCACCAGGTCTGCATCATTGAGAATCGACTGAAAGGCGGGTTCCTTGCTGATAGCCAGTGCGACAAGTTCATCGACCTCATGCGTTTTCTTGATGGCAATATCCCCAAACGCCAGAAAGGCTTTAACCGCTTTTTCAGCGGCTTGCTGACAATGATAGACACCCGTGTCTGGATGTTCGGACTCGGGTCTCGCTAGAATTTCGGCCGTTTGCAGGTCGCTCAACGCCTTTCTCATCCAGGCGCTGACCCATTTGCACTTTGCTTCATCCATAGAGTAGCCTCCCCTCGTGCATGATCTTGTAGGTTAGGGATGAAACCACATTCTGGAAGGTCTCGAACTCAGACCGAGTATGCACCAGCACATCTTTTGGCATACCGAGCCCGCGCAGCGTGCGTTTCGCTCTACGAACTCGCTCGAGGCTGCGTTCATGGCT
>CAZOVY010000126.1:0-11365 GCA_964583255.1 uncultured Prosthecobacter sp. | reverse complement strand
TCACGGCGGATTTTCCGAAGGAGAAAACCACCGAGCACATGGACACCATCGGCAAATCGCTCGTGACCTCCGGCTTCCTCGTGGATCAATACTTTCAGTCCGCGAACCGCCTCGTCGAAACACGCCTCGGCAAACCGGCGATGGAGCCCAAGGATTGGAAGTTCAACAGCCACTTCGTGCAATACGAGGAACTCAGCGGCTCCCACAAAAGCGCCTTCAACTACCGCTACCTCAATCTCTACGAGCAGCCGAACACCGACACGCGACAGGGCGGTTACGGCCACATCGAGGACTTCCTCAAAGTCGTGCCCGTCTCCGGCCTCTACGATCTCGAGGTCGAGGCCACGGCCATGCATCGCGACACGCATTACGACCCAGCCATCTTCGGCATCGACTTCTCCGAGCCCTTCATCCTCGGCGTCGTGCCGGGCGATGTCACCAAAGGCCACATCCATTATCCGCAGGCCATCGAGCCGCTGCTCGCCAGCGCCGTCGTGCCGGACAACACGCCAACGTGGTTCAAATTCCGCGTGTGGCTCGAAGCGGGGCAAACACCGCGCTTCATCTTCCCGAATGGCCCCTTTGAATCCCGCGCCTCCGTCGTCACGATCAACAAAAAGTACAAAGACGAGTTCAAAAGCGATGTTGGCTCCTCCGGCGTCGGTCGTGCGCATATTTTGAAGGAAGGCAAGCTCCCGCACATCCGCATCAGCGAGATCAAGATCCACGGCCCCGTGCCCGAAAAGCCCAGCGCCGAAGAAGTCGCCGTGTTCGGCAAAGACGGCTTCCAAGAGGCCAAAGCGCTCGATCAACTGAGTTCCTTCGCCGAGAAAGCCTATCGCCGTCCGCTCACCGATGCCGACCGCCAGCCCATACGTGCGCTTTATGACAAACGCACCGCCGAAAAAGCCACGCCACGACAGGCCGCGCTCGACGCCGTGAAGCTTATCCTTTGCTCACCGAGCTTCCTCTACCTCAGCGAGATCACCGACGAATCCGCGAAGGCACTCAAGCCTCACGATCTCGCCACCCGCCTCTCCTTTGCCCTCTGGGCCACACCGCCCGATGAAGCACTGCTCGCCGTCGCGAAATCCGGCAAACTCATGCAGGATGCCGAGCTGAAAAAGCACATCGAGCGCATGCTCAGCGATGAACGCATCAACGGCTCCGTGAACGGCTTCCTCGATAGCTGGCTTAACCTCCGCGACCTCGGCTCGCAACCGCCGCCGCGTGAAGTCGTGCGCTCCTACTACGCCGAAGACCTGCCCAGCTCGATGAAGACCGAAGCGCGGCTCTTTTTCCGCGATCTGCTCAAGAACAACGGCTCCGTCGCGCAGTTCATCGACTGCGACCACACCTTCGTGGACAAGAAACTCGCCAAACTCTACGAACTGCCCGAGGCGAAGACCCTGCGCCTCGCCGATGGCTTCAAGAAAGTCAGCCTGAAGGGCAACACGCATCGCGGTGGCCTGCTCGGCATGGCCGCGGTGCTCACCGTCAGTGCAAATGGCGTCGAGACCTCACCCGTCACACGCGGCGTGTGGGTCAGCGAAAACATCCTCGGCATCCCGCCGCCTCCGCCGCCGGATGTCGTGCCCGCCATTGATCCTGATGTCAGCGGCGCCACCACCATCCGCGACCGACTCGCCAAACACCGCGCCGATGCCGCCTGCGCCGAGTGCCATCGCAAAATCGACCCGCTCGGCTTCAGCCTGGAGGCCTACGACCCCGTCGGCCGCTGGCGCCAAAAATACCCCGCCGCCAACAAGAAGACCAAACCCGCCGAGATCGACACCACAGGCGAATTCCCCTCCGGCGAGACCTACAGCGACTTCGCCACCTTCAAGAAGGTCATCCACGACACCCGCGCCGATCACTTCACCCGCCACCTCATCCGCCAGCTCCTCACCTACACCACCGGCCGCACCATGGAGCTCAACGACGACCTCCTCATCGATCAACTCCACGACCAAGTGAAGAAACAAGGCCTCGGCCTGAAGACGCTCATGGTCGAGTGCCTGATGAGCGAGGTGTTTCGGTCGCGGTGAGGTGATAAAAAGCCGTAGCTCCGACTGCCTCACACCATTGCCTTGTCGTTTTCTTTGGGCTGCCTGTGTCTAGATTGCCTGCGGGCCGCTCGGGCGGCTGCGGGTGCCTCGGCAGTTGACGATTTGCCTCGAAGATTCAGCGCCTCACGACTCGGCGTGCGGTGCCAGTCAGCTTCCAGCGTGCTTGCCGCGAGTTCACAATCCACTGCATTCTCCTGAATGAGAAAATCAAAAAGACTCTGCGCAATGACGTTGAGCGCGATCAAATGCGTGCGCCGCAGTGTCGTGTGCAGCCAATCGCTGAAGCGCATGAATTGAGCAAAGGGCGACGCACCATCGCGCCACAAAAGCTTCAGCGCGCCGGTGAAGTTGCCGCTGTTCGCCACGATGTCCCAATACCGCGCGAAGCGGCGCATGCGCTGCATGTCGGCGAAAGGAATGTCTCGCGTGGAAAGAATCTCATAGGGCGGATGCGGCGCATAGATCATGCGGTATTCTTCATCATGCCGCACGATGGGCGTGCCGCGCAGGCGTTTGAGGATCCCGACTTGAATCTCCTGCGGCCCGAGACGCACCAGCCGATCAAAGCCGCGCCCGAAGCTCTCGATGCCTTCACTCGGCAAACCAACGATGAGATCAGCGTGGATGTGAACGCCAGTTTCCTCGCGAAGGAAGCGGAAGTTATCCTCCAGCCGGTCGAGGTTCTGCCTGCGACTGATATTTTTCGACGTGGCGTCATCAAAGGTCTGAATGCCGACCTCAAACTGCACCGTCCCAGGAGGGAACAGTTTGATCAAAGCACGGAGTTGTTCAGGCAGACGATCTGGCACCATCTCGAAGTGCAAAAACAGCCCGTCGCGCCAGCGGTCGAGGAAGAACTGTAGGATGCCCATGCTCGTCGGCAGGTGAAGATTGAATGTGCGATCGACAAACTTGAACTGCTTCACGCCACGGTCCAAAAGCCGCTGCATCGAGGCCAAGAAGGCATCCGTCGCAAAGGCGCGCACCGGGATGTCGAGCGATGACAAACAGAACTCGCAGGTGAATGGGCAACCGCGCGAGGCCTCGACGTAGATGACACGGTTGGCCAAGTCGTCGTCCGTGTAGAGGTCGTAGGGCGAGGCCAGGTTATTTAGCGCGGGCAACTCGGCAGCGATGATCTTGGGGACGTTCGGTTTAGCCGCAGAGGGGCAAAGAGGCAGAGGGGGCAGAGTTTCTGAGTTAGTTTCTAAATCTCTGCGTTCTCCGCTCCTCTGCCCCTCTGCGGTGAATCCGAGCAGCTCACGACACACTTGAGCGAACTTCACATCCGCCTCGCCCGTGATGACGTGATCGGCGAGCGCCACGATCTCCTGCCCCTCCGTTTCATACGACACCTCCGGGCCGCCGAGGATGATGATCAACTCAGGGCGGATGCGTTTGAGCAGCGCCACGACTTCCGTCGTCTGCTCCACATTCCAAATGTACACCCCAAAGCCGACGATGCACGGCTCATGCGTCAAGATGGCCTCCACGATTTCCAGCGGCTGCTGGTTGATGACGAACTCCGCCATGCAGGCGCGATCCCGCAGCTCTCCGAGGTTCGCCATGAGGTAGCGAAGCCCGAAGGAAGCGTGGATGTATTTAGCGTTGAGCGTGGCGAGGACGATGTCCGGCATGGGCGGGGATAGTGGATGATCACCGGGAGCACGCAAACGGCAGTTCTAGATCTGCTCGATGTCGTGCGTCATGAAAATAGGCATGATCGCTTGCACCTGGTGCGTGCATGTAAGCCGCCGCGCGGTGAGTCAGTCAAACTGCTTAAACTGTTTTACGCGGCTCGTTACTTCGAGCTACACCGCAAACACCTGCTTCACTTCATCGGCCAAAATTTCTAGGCCGTCCTGCACGATGGCCTGAGGCTGAGAATAAGTGAGGCGGAGGCATTCGTGGGGGTGCTGCCAGTCGTAATTGAGGCCAAAAGCAAAGTAGTGGCCGGGGATGACGAGCACTTTCCGAGCCTTGAGTCGGCGATAAAGTTCAGCCGCAGGAATGGGCAGGTTCTTTAGCCAGAGCCAGAGAAAAAAAGCGCCCTCCTGAGCGTGAAGAGCCCAGGGGACATCATCACCAAGAGCAGCGCTCAGCACGCCTTTGGCAAAGTCGGAACGCTGCTTGTAGAAAGGGCGGATGACATCACTACCAAGGCTTAGCAGTTTGTTATCCGCAAGCAGTGGTGTGAGCAGAACCTGACCGATGTTGCCATTCGCCAATGATACGATGGCGTTCATGTTCGAGAGCGCTTTCACGATGGCTGGATCAGCAACGACGACGGCAGTGCGCACACCGGGCAAGCCGAGTTTGGAAAGGCTGATGCTGAAGATCATGCCTGGCTCCCATGAAGGGCGGAAGCTGCCGTGGATGACGCCGGGGAAAGGATGCCCGTAAGCGTTATCGAGAATGAAGGGTATGTGGTGCTGACGGGCGAGATCCCGCAGACGACTGAACTCATCAGGCGTGAGGACATTGCCGGTCGGATTCGTCGGGCAGGAGACGCACATGGCGGCGATGTCTGAGGTAATCTTGAGCCGATCAAAATCGACGCGGTATTTGATCTCATGCTCGCCGCGTTCCTCGATATGCGGGAGGACTGCGGCGAATTGATCCGCGCACAGAGCCTGATTGGCATAGCCGATGTATTCGGGAAGCAGCGGAAAAAGAATGCGCCTCTTACCCGTGGCACTGTCACCCGCAAGAAGGTTAAAGAGCAGGAAGCAAGCGCTCTGACTGCTGGGCATGACGGCGATGTTTTCGCGCGTGACTTGCCAGCCGCATTCGCGTTTCAGAAAGCCTGCCATCGCCTCACGAAAGAGCGGGTTTCCGCCCGGCGGATCATAGTTGAGCAGAGTCTTGTCCAGCGCGGTTCCGTCTGCCAGCAGTTCACTCATACGCTGCCGCCAGAGAGCCTGCACTTCAGGGATGGCGGCAGGCTGGCCGCCGCCGAGCATTCGCATGTCAGGATGCGTGGTCAGCGCCTCTCCCGTATCGTCCATGAGCTCCTGGATACCACTGGGGCCAGCGAGCCGGTTGCCGATGTCGGAGAAAAGTAAGTTAGGTGTCAGCATCAGGAATCCTCTATTTTTTGATCATAGAACGTGTGTCGATCCACGCAAGACATTGGCCCGATTAGTCATCGCCGCCACACTTCCGGCGAGCGCTTGCCGGGTCGGGCCTCGCCGCCGGGAATCACCAGGGAGCCGCGCCACTCAACCAGCGGGGTCGTGACGAGAGAAAACGGCACCTCGCCAGCAAGCGACCAAACATCGCTCTGCCAGTCATATGCCAGCACACTGCGCGGGAAACCAGGGTGCTTGTCTTTGGGCTCAAAGTCTGCCAACACGCCGTCATCGCCACCGATAAGGAGCAACCTGCCATCTCGAATCGGCGCGGGCGAAGGTGCGGCCACCGAGACGCGAGGTAGATCGGCCACTCGCCTCCAGCCGATCTCAGGCGTGTAGCGCCAAGCGTCCTTCAGCCAATCACGCGCGGCTTTACCATCAGGGCCGGGCTTCAAAGCTGCGCCGCTGAAAACAAACACACTGCCATCAGCGGCACCCATCGTCGGCAGAATGCGTGCCTTACCGGGACAGGCGGGCAACGACTTCCAGCCATCATTTGGCTTAGCCAAATCAAGCGCCCAAAAGCTCGCCAGTGCTGTCGTGGCCGCAGGCGTTTCGATTCCGCCGATCAAATAAATCGCCGAGCCGAGTTGAGCGCCCGCCATGAAAGCACAGGCTTGAGGCAAGGCGGGCAGATTTTCGGCCAAAAGCTGATTATCCCGCAATCGAAACCGAATCACTTCTCGAAAATGGCGGGTAGCATCACCACCACCGATGCAGATCCATCCTGACTCGGTCGTGAGACTCACGCCGTAGCCATTGGGCTTCGGCAGCTTGCCCACTTTCTCCCATTTTCCTGCTGGCTCGCGCAGTGAATACACCGTGTCATACCAGACTTTGGTGCCGCCTTCCCAAGGCTTCTTATCTGGGAAATTTGTGCCACCTGCCACCATCAGTACGCCATCTGCTACGCCAGCAAACGCGCCTGCAAACCCCTCTGCATCTGGCAGCGATGGCAAAGGTTGCCAGCCAGAATCAGCCGCAAACAACGGCATGAAGAGAGAACAAAGACTGAGTATCCATCGTGTCATAGGAACTAAGGCTAACCCGCCCATGCCTTCAAATGCAATTACCAAACTGGCTTGCTAGCCACATCACTTGCTGAATTTAAAATACAGCGCCACCAAGATCAACCCAAGCAAAATGGCGATGGTGATTTTCACCAAGCTCAGTGGGTACTCACCGGCGATCTTGCCTGTGGCTCCATTCACCGCGACTTGGTAGTTATTGCTACCGTAGGTGTAAGTTAACAGCCAGACGGGCAGCAGCGTGTGTTTAAACGTCTGCGCGCTGAAGGACGGGGCGATGCGTAAGTTCCGCTGCGTGTCACCGGGCACCTGACGCGAGCATTCATCACGCAAGAGTTCGGTCATGCGATCACGCGAGTTTTGCGCGGCCTGGATGAGATCAATCTGATACTGCTCGACCACCCAGCCAGTGAGATAGCCAGGATCATAAGGCAGCAGTGCCGACGTGGTCGGAAACGGCTCAAGCTCGGCTAACAAATTAGCGTGTACGCCTTTGGAAGCAGGCACGAGCAGGTCATCAAAGAACTGAGCGATCTGACCGCTGGCATACTCCCAGCGCGTGTGCTGCTGGCGGCGGCCCTGGCTATCCGTGGTGTAGTAATGATGGCCGGCCTCAGCCTCCCACGGGCAGTCGGCATGAGCATCGAAAGTCCAGTAGGGCAGATAAAGGCCGTGCAAGGTATCGGTCAGTGCCTTGTCACCCACATCACTGCGCGCCCAGAAGTGGCTACCGTACCATTGGCGGATGCTTTCCCGCACCTGACTCTCTGAAATCTGAAACGGTAGCTGACTCCCAGGGCGAATCGGTGACTGCATGTCGTCGATACTCAGCAGCGCGGGAGAACCACAGAAGTCACAGGCCTGGGCCACACGCTTCTCATCGAAAACTGAGATCGCCTGACAGCTCTGGCACTTCACCGTTTTGCGCTCCGCCGCCCAGCCGCGCGACTCATCAGGCAAAGCGCGCATGGCCTCTGCCAAATCACATTCGCCGACCAGCGTGCCATCACCCTGCAATTCTGCGGGTGACTCCGTGCTGCAATAGGGACATATCAGCGCCTTCTTGCCGGGATTCCACACGGCCTGTGCACCACAGGCGGGACAGAGATATTTGTTGATGGCCGTGATGTCAGACATGGCAAAAAGCGGTCCGCTTTAGCCCAGCTTGGCACCCAGATTTTTCAGCATGGCTTCCAGCATCTGACCATACTTGATGTAACTATCGTATTGCTCCTTCGCCTTCTGTTCAGGGGAGAGATCATCCGCAGCACCTGCTCCATGGAAGACCACGGCCACATGCGGCTCAATGCTGATGTAGCCCGTGTAGCCTGTCTCGACGAGATCCTTCATGATGCGCAGCGTCTGGCCTTCGCCTTCACCGGGGAAGGTATAAACAGCGTCGTTCTTCGCCTTGTCCCAGATGCCATCCTTCACATGCACATGAGCCATGAATGGCTTCACCGCTTGGTACATTTCCCATGCATCCTGCTTCTGGCCTGGGTGATCACGATCATCAATGAAGACTGGATTGCCAGTATCAAAAACCCACTTCATGCCGGGCACAGCCTCAGCCATGCGGCGCACATAGGTCGGACTCATGCCACCCCAGTTCATGCAGTTCTCATGCACCACGGTCAGGCCCGCATCAGCGAAGCGCTTGTTGATTTCATTCATCCGGCGAATGCGCTCTGGGGCAAACTGCTCTTCCAAATCTTTACCATCTGCGTCCTTGCACACCGCATAGCTCATCACGCGGATCAGCTTGGCTCCCAGCCGCTGCATGCGCGGGATGGCACGGCTTATTTCGGCTTCGGTGATGCTGAAGTCATCGCTGATCTTCTTCGCCCAATTTCCGATCAATGAGCCGAAGCCGCTGATCTTCATGTTTGAGGCAGCAAGCTTCTCGCAGACCTTTTCAAAAACAGCGTCCGGTATCTCATGCAGGTTCCCTTTCACGCCGTCGATCTCGACGCCGCGTGACTCGATGCTGTCCCAGCCGAGTTCCTGATGGGCTTTAATTTGCACGTCGAGTGACGCGCCTGCTTCGTCTGCGATTCCGGTGAGTTTGATCATGATGAAAAGTTGGCTGAGCGGGTTGATAAACGGCGCGGCGGAGGTTGCAAAACTTTATCTGAAATACCCGGTCACTTTCAGCTTTCGGCTGAAGATTTTGTCACCAGCGGCGACGAAGAGTTGGTCATGATCTTTACCGGCGAACTCACAGCCGACGACTTTGCCATCGGCGACGGGTTTGGCGATGATGCCGGAGAGTCGGCCCATAGGGTCGAAGATCTGAACGCCGAGTTCAGTGGTCACAAAGTAACGGCCTTTGGACTCGGTGGTCGCGCCATCGCCTGAAGCGGATTCTTTGCCGACAGGCAGCCACATGGTCATGTAGGGTTCACCGGCGCTCAGCGTACCGTCGTCCTCGATTCGCCAAGCCCAGACGTGCTTACCGCCGTACTCAGAGGCCACGAGCGTGCGCTCATCGGGGGAGATGGTGATGCCGTTGGGCTTCACGACGTGGCCCTGATCAGCGATGATGTGCTTCTTGTCTGCCGTGATCAGATGAATCATCTGCGTGGGCGTCTCAGTGAAGTAAAGATGGCCCTTTTTGCTGACCACGAGATCGTTGCACTTCACACCCGTGAGCAGCACCTCCACCTCACCTTTCATGCTGATGGCGATGATGCGCTGATCTTTGTTATGGCAGGCGTAGAAGCGCCCGTCTGGGCCGATCTGCAATCCGCTGATGCCTGGCAGATTATCGAGAAAGAGATCCGTCTTCCCGGTGGCGACATCCAGCTTGTAGATCCCCTTCCCTGCCTTCACGTCCGTGAAAAACAAGTTTCCCGCTGCATCCGTGCAAAGGCCGTCAGTGAAGTTGTAGCCACTAACCGCTTCTTTCCACGGCTCACCGTCGATGAGGAAATCGTGGAGGGAGGTGTCCTGGGCGGTGGCGAATAGCGGCAGAGCGAGTGTGGCAAGGAGGAGGCGTGTGGTCATGACGGGATTAGTTGTAAATGTCTTTGCGGTGCCCAACATCCACGACAAGGACGACAAGCCTGCCATCGTGAATTTCATAGATGATGCGATAGCTTCCTGAGCGGATGCGCCACCTGCCAGATGAGCCTTTGAGCTTCTTACAGCCAAGAGGCCTTGGCTGGCTGCACAGATGGTTGATGTCAGCCTGCAATTGAATCTGTACAGATTTCTCCAACTTACAGAAGGCACGGTCGGCTGCCTTGGTGAATTCGACACGATACTTCATGGCAGCAGTCCGCATTTCCGCTGAACTTCTTCCCATGGGATCGGATCACCACCTTCAGCGAGCGCTGCGTCAGCGGCGGCGTTGTCAGCGGCATCTTCTGACTCTTCGCGCTTCTTTTCCAGCCAGTCCACAATCTGCCAGAACTCACGCGAGGGCAGGCTTTCGATGGCTTTTTCGATTTCCAAAACTGTGCTCATGCTGGCTAAGTTGCTTTGAGTTCAGAAGGTTTCAAGATTCACTTCTTCCACAACCAGCGCAGCGTGTCAGATAGCATGGCCGCGCCGTGCTTACCGTTGTGGGTGCCTTCACCGAGCACGAACTGGTAGTCATAACCGGCAAACTTCAGCGCGGCGGCCATGTCTTGATTGGCGAGCGGCCAGTTGCCAAATTGATTGTCGAGATCATTGCGACCGTCTTGAAGGAAGACCTTGAGCGGCTTCTTGTCGGTCTTGCGGATGAGCGCAGGATAGACGTGACCGCCACGGATATTCGTGAAGGAACCGATGTGGCTGACCACCTTGCGAAACGCCTCAGGCTTCTCCCATGCGACGGTGAAGGCGCAGATGCCGCCGCTGCTATTACCACAGATGGCGCGCTCATCAGGGTTTGTGCTGAGGTTGTAGTCCTTGGCCACAGCGGGCAGGATTTCTTCCATCAAAAAACGCGCGTGTAGATCACCGAGCGAGTCATATTCAAAACTGCGATTGCTGCGTGACTTGTCCTTGGGGTCTTTGTTTTCAAAAGCACCGGGCTGAATGAAAATGCCGATGGTCACAGGCATCTCACCTTTGGCGATGAGGTTATCAAACACGACCGGAGCACGGAACTGGCCGTCAGCCTTCACGAAGCCGCCGCCATCACAAAACACCATCACAGCAGCGGGCTTGTCTTTCGTGTATTGAGCAGGCACATAGATCCACCAGTCGCGCGTGGTGCCGGGATAGATTTTTGAGTCCTTCCACGGCGGCATCTGTGTCACCTTACCCTGCGGTACACCTTTTTGAACCTGCGAATCAGGGCCTAAAACATACTGATCGTCCTGCGGTGCAGCGTGAAGGACGAGAGAGACGGCGAGAGTGGCGGAGAAGAGGAAAGCTTTCATGCGTGTGGGGCAGACAGAACGCTGCTTCAGCACGCATGTTGCAGTGCCTTAGTTGTTCTTCAGCACAGCGCCGGGGGCGGTGAATTACCCACAAGGCTTTCAGTTAGTCGCACAGAGATAATTCGTTCTGAGTTGATGCATAAAACAAAAGGTGGTTGAAGAAAAAAATAGCCAAAAAGGCTCGCTCATGCCTAAGCTGAAATTAATTCAGCAATAATCATGCGAGCACAAATTCCATGGCCAATGCGCTCCCCAACCCTCAGTGCCACGCCGCGTTTGAGTAAGGGATTCCTTTCGCTGAGTACGTGGTCAGCCCCAAGGAGCAGGGTCGCTCTCGGCCCGTTCAGTGCTCAGTGCTCAGTGCTCAGTGCTCAGTGCTCAGTGCTCAGTGCTCAGTGCTTCTAGCAAATCCAATCTCTTTTCAAGCTGGAAAAATCACACCGTCTTTTTCGGACGAGAGGAGGCGTTGGTCATGAGGCGCGCTCTCAGACGCTCACATGGCATCAGCGGAGGCTCGGTCGGTGCCGACGGTTCATTCCGCCACACCGAAACTTCACCGCGCCGTGAGGTACAATCATTGTACCGCACCGAAGCATCACCGCGCCATGAGGTAGAATCATGGTACCTCACCGAAACTTCACTGCGCCGTGGGGTAGAATCATTGTACCGCACCGAAGCATCACTGCGCCGTGAGGTCGAATCATTCTACCTCACCGAAACTTCACTGCGCCGTGAGGTACAATCATTCTACCTCACCGGAC
>CAZOVY010000125.1:0-11484 GCA_964583255.1 uncultured Prosthecobacter sp. | reverse complement strand
GGTCGAGGCAAAGCGCTCCTGCATGTTGCCGGCAAAGCATTGCTGCAAATCCTCGCGCAGCAGCGGGTCGGCAATCGACTTGGCCCAGTCGGTCGTCACCGGGCGGGCGAAGTCGCCCACGAGCAACTGATACAGCACCACGCCGAGCGAGTAGAGGTCGGAGCGCGGCGAGGCGGGCTGGCCGGCGGACAGCTCCGGCGCCATGTACATCTGCGAGCCGCTCTGCGTGCCGGAGGTCATCATCGTCTGCGTGAAGCCCAGCCGCGTCATCCCCGCCAGCACTTCCTGCGACATCACCTGCCCGATGCCAAAGTCGGTGAGCTTGGCCAAGGGTTGAGAGTCGGGAGTTGAGGGTTGAGAGATCAGAATATTCGACGGTTTGACGTCGCGGTGAATCACGCCCGCCTCGTGCGCGGCCTGCAACGCCTCAGCCATTTGCGCGACGATTTCCAAGCGCGTATCCATTGGCACCTTGTCCATGCCGCCCTGCGCTTCGCACCAGGCCGGCAGGTCGCGGCCGGGCACGTATTCCATCATCAGGTAATAGGGCGGCTCGTCGAAGTAGACATCCTCGACCACGACGATGTGAGGATGCTCTCCAGCCTTTTCCTTGAGCACGCGGAAGAGCGTCACCTCGCGACGCAGCGAGCGGACGCGGTCGGCGCGGAAGCAGAATTTGAAGACGCGACGCTCCTTGAGTGTCTCGTGCCGGCCCAGCCAGACTTTGCCGAAGCCGCCTTCGCCAAGTTTTTCCTCCAGCATCCAGCGCGTGTTGGGCACGGTCTGGCCGATCGCGGGCCGCCAGCCCAGCACCGGCTCGCTGTCGGGAGAGACGTGGCGGTGAACTTTCTCGGAGTCCGGTGGTGGTCTGAGCGATGCGGCTTCGGTTTCGCCGGCTTCGCAAATCTCCAGCGGGTCCTCGACTCCCTTGAGTATGTAAGGCCCGTGGTTCAGCCACGAGAGCGGGCCGAGGCTCTCGATGTCCTGGCCCTTGAGCACCTGACGCGCATTGTCGAACGCCGCGCGCGTGAGCAGAATCTGGTCGGCCTCGGCCAGCGACATCACGCGCGCGCAGGTGTCCACCTGAATGCCGTAAAGATCCTTCGGCTTGGCAGCATCGGGGCGTTCTTCGATGATCACCTCGCCGACGTGAATGCCGATGCGGTCGAGCAACGGGTGCGGATTGTCTTGAGCCAGCGCGCGAAGTTTGTGTTGCAGCAGCAGCGAGAACTTCACCGCATCGGATGGCTTGGTGAAGACGAGGAAGAACGAATCGCCCGACGTGCTGATCTCCTCCGCCTCCGTGAAGCGTGAGAGGATGTCGCGCAGCAGCGCGTGATGCCCCTGCATGAGCGCGACGGCCTTGGAATCTACGATATCCTGCTTGAGGCGCGTGGAGCCGACGAGATCGGTGAACAGCAGCGTAAGCAGCGCGGTCCGGTGCTTGCGCTGAAACGCCTCGACTTGCGCGCGGTGTTCCAGGGCTGGCTGCGGATCCATGGCACCTACGCTAACACGGAATGGATCAACAAGTAGAAGAAGTTTGGGGACTGCAGGAACGGGTCTGGAGTCGAGTTGACAGTATCAGCCACTCCCAGCCCCTTGGGTGAGTCGTCGCTGGTTGGAGGTGGAGTCCTAAAATCGGGATCTTATGGATGCAGCCACTGCTCGTCACGCGGCGACCATCTCCCGCACGACTTCGCTTTGGCGCTGCTGGGCGGCTTGGAACTGTGAGAGGACAGCCTGTGAAATGGCGTTCAGCGTTGCGAGGACGTTGCGGCCGTTTTTGGCGTCGGCCTCGAAGCTGAGGTGGGGGACGGGGCGGTTGTTTAGCAGGAACTCCAGGTACTCGACGGGCGCGGAATTGGGTAGGTCGCGCTTGTTGTATTGGAGGACGAGCGGGAGGCGCTCGATGCTGCTGCCGTTGATGCGCAGGTTGGCTTCAAGGGACTGAAAGGCGTGAATGTTATCACGCTGACGATCCATCTGGCTGTCCGCGACGAAGACGACGCCGTCGGCCTGTCGGAGCACGAGCTGGAGGGTGGCGTTGTAGGTGACCTGACCGGGGACGGTGTAGAGGTGAAAGCTGGTGCGGTAGCCTGGAAGGGCGGCGCTTTCGACGGCGAGGAAGTCGAAGAAGAGTGTCCGATCTTGTGCGGTGGAAAGGCTGACGAGATCGCCCCTGCCTTGCGGGTCAAGCTTGGCGTGAATCTGGCGCAGATTCGTGGTCTTGCCGCTCAGTGGGGTGCCGCAATAGACGATCTTGAAGCGAACGGTTTTCTCCTTGGGATCAATGGCTGGCATTAGGCGATCATGCGGGAAAGCTCGCGCGCGATCAAGGTAATCTTGTCACGCAATCCCAAAGTAGGTTCGGCATCATGCAAGACGCCGAGGATGGCTCCCTCCGGGAAGCAGAAGGTCATGAGGCGATCACCAGAGTTCATGGTGAAGGTCTCGGCACCCTCGATGCCGATGAGCGGTGCGAGCGTGCGCAGATGCTGTGCGAGATCGGTGGCCTGACGCTGAAACTCACGCGCCTGGGGCTTATGCGCACCGACATGGGAGATGGCCTGATCTCCCTGAATGCAGACGCAGGCGGCGATGCCGGGTAGGCCGCACGCCATTTCGACGACTCTTTGAGGCGTGAGTTCTGTGTCGGTATCTAACAGTGCACGCAGCAGGATTTGATCAGGGTCGGTATCATGCATGTGGACTCCGAGGCTGGGCGAGGGGGCGGCGCTGCGTGGAGCCGCTGGGCGTGGTGATTTGATGCTAGCAGCACTGATCGACTTCGGACGTGGAGTTGGTTCGTCTTGATGAGTGGCGGCGAATGACGGCGCTGGCTCTGGGAAATACTCGGGCTGAGGATCAAAGAAGCTGCTCGGAGTCGCGGGTAGGTCGATCACTGGTGCAGGGCGACTGCGTTCAGTTGGCCGTTCGCTTTCATAGGGTGCTGATGCGGCTGCGGCAGCCGCGGCGCTCCAGCTTGGCTCGTTTGCGGGTTGCTTGCCGAAAAGTTGGTCGCTGCTAAAGCCTTCGTTAGACTCGGGTGCTGGTGGGATGAAGCTAAAGGCTGAACGGGCTGCGGGCTGTTCCTGAGGTTGCTCGGGCGGTAGCACCGTGGTTTCTGCCATGGGTGAAGGCTGAGCGAAAAAAGTGGGCGCTGCCTCGGCTGGGGCTGGCTGTGGGCTGATGAATGCGGGAGGTGTGAAGACCGGCTGAGCTGCGTAGGCTGGCTGTAGATCGGGTGCCTGGAAAGTAGGCGTCGGCTGTTGATACTGCTGCGGAGCTGGCTGCTGGAATGAAGCGAATGGCTGGACTGGTGCGGCAAAGGGATCTTGAGCTTTCGGCAGTGGTGGTTGGAGCGCTGCGGCTGGCATTCCAAAGGGTGACGAAGGGGGCGCTGCTGGCGCGTTAGTCTGGAACGGCGTGGCGGCTATGGCAGGCTGAGCCGTGCTGAACGCTGAGGCTTGTGCTGAGAATGGCGTTGGCTGAGCTGCCTGCTGCAATGCGCTGGCGGGTGCTAAGAAGGGTGAGTTGAGTCCTGGCACATGCCCTGATTCAGGTGGGGTTGCTGAGGCAAAGGGTGATGCCGCAAAGTTGGCCTGAGGGGGCGCGGCTTCGACACGCATGACACCCGCAGGAGATGCAAAAGGCGATTGCGCAGGAGCTTGTGTTTGTGCAGCCGGAATGCCGAGACTGGCTAGATTTGGCAACGTTGGCGGTGCGCCTGCGGAAAGGGCGTTTTGCAGTTCCTCAGGAGCAAGCCGCAGTTGGAAATCACGCTTGGCTGTATTGAGCACGTTGCGGAAACCGACATCCGTGATGCCGTCGATCAAGACACCAAGCTCGACCACTGGCGTGGGCATCGAGGCTAGTTGTTGTAGAATTTGAATCGGCACTGTTGTCGAGATCCATCCTGGGACGACCATGGGATCAAAGCCCAGCTCGGCCATGGTGTAACCTTTGAGCAGTCCTGACAGAGGCAGGCGCGTCTGCGGGCTGCTACTCGACGGCTGCGCCGACAGGGTGACTGGAGCTGGTGGTCGTGCCTGACTCACATCAGGCGCTTGCTGGCCAGTCGGTATGGCTTTGCTCCCAAAAAGGGTGCCAAATGGAGACTCGGCAGGCGCAGATGGGGCTGTGCCAAAGGGGGTAAGCGCTGCTGCGGGCATGGCTGAAAAAGGCGATGCGGCCTGCACGGGAGCTGGTGCAGTCGGTGCGCTCGCTGCAAAGGGTGATGCTGCGAAAGGCGACTCGGCAGGAGGAGCAGAAAAACCTCCATTGGCTGCGGCGAATGGAGTCGTCGGGAAAGCTGGAGCCATCATTGGCATTTGGCCGGGCAGTGAGAGTTGCGGTGCGGCCTCACGATTCTGGAGATCGGCAAGAGGTGGGGGTGGCCCTTGTCGGCGCGGCGGCAGCAGCATTCCGCTTGGCGTCGCGGACTGCATCGCATGCGGCTCAGATGTCATGCTGCCATTGCTGGGAGTCATGGTGAAAGGAGACGCTGAAATGGGCTGCGCGGCGTGCATTTGTCCGCCCCCCTGCTGTGTCGCTGCGATCAGATGTGGCAGCTTCGACGCAGGCAGCGGGATCATGCGCGGGTCCTGCGGAGAAATGGGGGTCTGGAAAAGTGCAGGACAAACGCGATAGATCTCAAAGATCGGGATCGCCGCCTGTCCACCCCGCAGGGCCTCATCCAAAACCTGAATGGAAATAGCCACTGGCTGCTGCGGAGGAAGTGCCCCGGCTCGTGCGATCTCAGGCGGCAGTAGCGGCAGCACATCACCCACAGTCAGTGGTGATCCCGTGCCAGCGGAGGGTGACGTTGAGAAGGGGGATTGCTGGAGTGGTGCCGCAGCCTGAGCCTCGCCAGATGCGACCTTAAAAAGGGAATTGCCGAAGGGAGGCACTGCATTCAATGGCGGAGCGGAGATCATAGTAGAGGGGTCTTCAATAGCCGCAGCTCCGTCCTGCTGACTTGGGCCAGCGGAGCCTTGAAACATACTTTGGAAGGAGAAACTCATGAGGACCTGAAATTACTCAGAGCAGAACCATGTCAGTTAAATTGTAAGTTTATAGTAATTATAACAAAAAATCATCTTCAATGAAGATATAATTAACATTAGATAAATATTAACACATCCTAAGTCGAGGACTTTTTTTCACAGAATTTGCTTCTGACGAGCATTCGACATTTGCTCTTCTTGCGATAGCATCGCCGCCCATGACTGTTGCCCTCGCCCCCGCCATCGCCTCTCATATCGAAGCCCTCTGTGCCGCCATCGCTGCGGACGCTGCTATCCAAAGCGCCCGTAACAAGGCGGAAGCCTTTCTCGCTGACGAGCCAGCCGTGGCTCTTTATCGCGATGTGATGAATTTAGGTCGCACGCTTGAGCAGCGTCACCGCAGCGGTCAAAAACTAGCCCCAGATGAGATCAGCAAATTTCAGGACATGCAGGACCAAGCCGACGCGCATGAGGGCATCCAAGCCTTTGTCGCCGCTCAGGATGTGCTGCAAGAGGTGGCCACTCAGGTGAATGGCTTTGTCGCTAAGACACTCGAAAAAGGCAGTGTGCCGACGGCTGAAGAAGTCTTCGGAAATGGCGGCTGCGGCGAAGGCTGTGGCTGCCATTGAGAATGAGTCACACAGCTCATCAAACCGAATGACGACTGCTTCTGAATCTCGTCATTCTTCTCCGCCCATTTTTGAGGGGCGTGGTCTGAGAAAAGTCTATCACACCGGCGAGCTTGATGTGGTGGCGCTCAATGGCGTGGACATCGAGTTTCGCGCCAGTGAGTTTGTCGTTTTGCTAGGTGCCTCTGGCAGCGGTAAGTCCACGCTACTCAATATTTTGGGTGGATTGGATGTGCCCACCAGTGGCCAGCTTCGCTACAAAGGCTGGGATCTAACGGAGGGTGACGAGCGCACACTGACCATGTTCCGTCGCAACTGCGTCGGCTTTGTCTTTCAGTTCTACAATCTCATCCCTAGCCTCACTGCGCGTGAAAATGTGGCGCTCATCACCGACATTTCACGTGATCCCATGAAGCCTGAGGAGGCTCTGGCGATGGTCGGCTTGGAGCACCGCATGGATCACTTTCCTAGCCAGCTCAGTGGTGGTGAGCAGCAGCGTGTGGCCATCGCGCGGGCCATCGCTAAAAAACCGGAAGTGCTGCTTTGTGATGAGCCAACCGGTGCGTTGGATGTAAACACGGGCATCACGGTTTTAGAAGCGGTCGAGCGCATCAATCGTGAATTGGGAACGCTGACCGTCATCATCACCCACAATGCGGACATGGCTGGCATGGCGGACCGAGTCCTGTATTTGAAGGATGGTCAGATCGTGAAGTCGCAGCTCAATGAAACGCGCGTGCCTGTCACGAGTCTGGTGTGGTGATAGTACGTTGCCGCACCGCCTCGTAGAGCACGATAGCGACTGCGGTTGAGAGATTTAAACTGCGTGTTCCCTGCATCGGGATCTGCCAAGTCTGGCCTGGATATTGAGCCATGATGACAGGCGGAATGCCACTCGTCTCAGGCCCATAGACTAAATAGAGATCCTCTGAGCTATGCAGGTCGGCTTCCCAGTAGGTGCCCTCGCCTCGGCATTCGACGAACATGAAGCGTGCGGAACTGCTGGCCTGATCGCGCATTTGTTCCCAGGACTCCCAGACATGCACATCCACCTCAGCCCAATAGTCTAGCCCGCTGCGCTTGAGATACTTGTCTTCCAGGCTGAATCCCAGTGGCTTGATCAAATGCAGTCGTGCGCCTGTGGCCAAACATAGACGTCCCACTGCGCCCGTGTTGTGAGGGATCTCTGGCTGGTAAAGGACGATGTGGAGCATGATCCGCCCCGTCAGATTTTCAGCGCCCAATCCAACAGTGCCTGTGCATCGCGCCAGACGCCTGCATCGGTGTCATTAAGGACCACGACAATACGGCGGCGACCATTGCGCTCACCGCTGGCGACGAGGCAGTGACCAGCAGCATCGGTATAACCAGTTTTCATTCCATCGCAGTAGCTCGCATTGCGCAGGACTCGGTTGGTGTTCGACAGTTCAGTGACTTTTCCTGAGGGCCACTTAAACACATAGCTTTGCAGTTTCACAATCTGCCGGATGTCCGGCAGCTTGTCACAAGCGCGTGCGATGACACTCAGATCGCGAGCCGTGCTGTATGGCTCGTCGCCATCTCTTGAAGGCAGGCCATGTGGATTGACATAGTGACTGTTTTGCAGCCCTAGGGCGGCGCACTTGGCGTTCATCTTGGCAGAAAAGGCTGCGACACTGCCTGCATTGTCCCGAGCGAGAACTTGGGCGATGTCGTTGGAACTCTTGACGAGCACGGCGGTGAGGAGTTGGCGTCGTGTATAGGTCTCGCCAGCTTTGAGGCCGAGGCGGACGGGGGCGCACTGCGTATCACTCTGTTCGACGGTGATGACTTTATCCAGATCACCCGCTTCGACGACGAGTAACGCGGTGAGTAGTTTGGTCGTGCTAGCGATGGCTCCACGCTTGTCGGGATTCTTTTCAAAGAGCACTTCATCAGCAGCGGCATCGATGACGATGACTCGATCAGCCGTCACTTGCGGAATGGGTCCGCGCAGTTGCTTGATCTCGATTTCACGGCGCACACGCTTTGTTTTTTCGACTTCCTCAGCGAGCTGTTTTTGCAGCACCGCCACGTTCGCTTCCTTCGCGAGTAGATCGAGTCGTGTGCCTTCCAGGATTTGTTTATCCTTGGTGATTGCAGCCTCGCGGCGGATCACATCAGCTTCCTTCACATTCACTTCTTCTTCACGCCACTTGAGCTTGGCCTCCTTTTCGGGATCGCCACAGCCAGTGAATGTCGCCAGCGTCAAGGCGGCAAGTGAGAGGTGTTTGAGGGAGTTTAAAGAAAGCTTCATGTCACAGTTCAGCGAGCAGTTCCTTCAGTCGTGCGGCGGGCCACTGACCTGGGGCGTTTGATTCGCCGATGTAGCCGTAATTCAGCAGGCTGCCACACTTTGCAAGCACCAAGCGTGAGATGCGCCCCCAAGGTCCCATGCCCATGCAGGAAAGGCGCAGCCGATGTGACTCTGAGGTGATTTGGATGAGGCGTGTGAGATCAGCAGGCGAGTTGATAAAAGTCGCGAGCTTCACGCCATCAAGCCCGGCAGGCTGGGCAAAGCTGATTGCTCCGCGTAGAATCTCATCCCCCGGTGTGGCCTGAAAGTCGTGGAAGGAGCCGATGACTTGCACGCTGCGTGCATGTGCTTTTTCCACGATGGATTTCATCTCCATCGCGCTGCGTAGTTCGATGTCCACCAGTGCGGCCAAATCGAGCAGAGGCTCGATCAGGGCCATGCGGCCTGAGGCGTCCTCGCTGCCCTGACCACCTTCGGCAGGATGACGAGCGGTCAATAAAATAGGCGTGGTGTTTCCGACCAATGCCGCGCGCAAATCGGCGGCAGGAGTTTTGAGCGTGTCGAGCCGCAGTTCGATGATATCGCAGGTCTGCTCCCTGTCTTCAGGGCTCATTCCTGTCCAAATTCCGAGTGTGATCGTGTCTGGAATCACCCCAACGGTGAGTGGCCGGGTGGAGTGCAGAGGATTACGGGTTGAAACAAGTTGCGCCATTTTATATAAATGTTATAAATATCAATATATACTAATTAATTCCAAAGGAGGATTCTATCCGACTATGCTTGGCCGCCGACAAGAAATCAATTTGCAGCTTACAGAGTTACTCGACAGCTCGCTGTTGGGTTTCTGCCTGTGGTTCGCTCACTTTCTGCGTTCCACCTTCGCGCCGCTGATCTGGCCAGGCATTGTGGAAATTCCGTCCCTGGAGCAGTTCTATTGGGTTATCGCCATTGTCGTGCCCTTCATGCCTGTGGTGCTCGAATACCGAGGATTCTATAACAATCTCTTTCACAAGTCGCCAGCCCAGAGCCTCCGCCAGTTGGGTGAAGCCCTCTTCATCATGGGCACGGTGATCGGTGCCTTTGTGGTCTTCATGAAGTGGAATGTGCCTAGCCGATCCGTGGTCATTTTGGCGGTGGTCTGCTCCGGCATCGCGCTACTTCTCCGTGAAGCCGTGCAGAAACAAAGAATGCGCCGTCGGCTAGCGTCAGGGAAGGGCAGAGAGAGTGTCATCATCGCCGGAGCCGCAGAAGATGTGGCACACTTTGTCGAGAACATGCCTGCTGAGCAGCGCGCCAGTGTTCAGATCGCAGCTCGCATCGACATCACTCAGTTGCCAGTCCGTGATCTCGTGAAAGCCATGCATGATCACTCGGTTTCGCGTGTCCTATTCGCCGCGCAGCATGTGCATTTCAGCAAGATCGAAGAAGCTGTGCAGGCTTGTGAAATGGAAGGCGTCGAAGCATGGATCGCCGCTGACTTCTTCCAGACGGCCATTGCCCGGCCCACCTTTGACATGCTCGGTGGGCGGCTAATGCTCGTCTTTCACAGCACACCGCAGATCTCCTGGTCGTTGTGTTTTAAAAACGTCTTGGATCGAGTCGTCGCCCTGCTTCTCCTCATTCTATCTCTGCCGTTTTGGTTGGTGGCCATGATCGGCATCAAGATGTCATCGAAGGGGCCAATCTTCTTCCGCCAGGAGCGCTCAGGCCTCTACGGCAAGCCATTCATGATGTGGAAATTTCGCACCATGTTGATCGATGCCGAATCACAGCGGGCCGCGCTAGAGTCACAGAATGAGATGGATGGCCCCGTCTTCAAAATCACTCACGACCCGCGAATCTTCAGCTTCGGACGCTGGCTGCGGCGCATGAGCATTGATGAACTGCCACAGCTCCTCAACGTCCTCCGTGGAGAGATGAGTCTGGTCGGCCCACGACCACTGCCAGTGTATGAGATCGAGAAGATCGAGAAGCATGCCCAGCGTCGCCGCTTGAGCGTGAAGCCCGGCCTCACCTGCCTTTGGCAAATCACCGGTCGCAATGGCATTCGCAACTTCGACGAATGGGTGGCGCTGGATCTAAAGTACATCGACAACTGGTCCCTCTGGCTTGATGCCAAAATTCTGGTTCTCACACTGCCTGCCGTGCTTCGCGGCGTCGGTGCCTCCTGACCTTCATTCACGTCATGCCGACCAAACGTGGCACATGGCTTTTCGCCATCCTGATCCTGCTCATCCTCGTAGGCATCATCCTGCCCTTCCTGATTTGGGGCGCGCGGTTCGATGCCGTGCTGAGTCTAGAAGGCACGCGCGCCTGGATGGCCAATTACGGCGCTTGGTCATGGCTCGCGGGTGTGCTGCTACTGATCGCCGACATCGCACTGCCAGTGCCCAGCACCATCGTCATGTCCGCGCTCGGACTTACCTATGGCTGGTTTCTGGGTGGGGTGATTGCGTCCGCAGGTTCCTTCTTTTCAGGCATGGTCGCTTATCTGGGCTGTCGTTGGTTAGGCCGACCTGCCGCTCTCTGGATCGCAGGTCAGGCAGGTCTGGAAAAAGGTGAGCAACTCTTCGCCAAACACGGCGGCTGGCTCGTCGCCGTTTCTCGTTGGATGCCCGTACTCCCAGAAGCCATCGCCTGTCTCGCAGGTTTGGTGCAGATGCCATGGCGTGTTTTTGTGCTCGCTCTCGCCTGTGGTTCACTGCCTGTAGGCTTCGCCTTCGCAGCCATCGGCGCTCTTGGCAATGCCAGCCCAAGCACAGCGATCACCCTGAGCGCTTTGCTGCCCATTCTGCTTTGGTTTGCAGCCCAGTTTTTGATCAGAAAGTCTCGCCAGTAGCCCATTTGCTGAATCATCAAACCAGCGTATGGCTCTCATCACATGGAATGGCTTTCTGACTCTTGGGAATGGATCGTGCAGACGTTTAACGCGGTGCCTTTTGAGGTGCTGGGGATTTGGCTGCTAACGTGTTGTCTGCTTTTGGTTGGGCTGATCGGGTCCGTGGTGCCGCTGTTGCCGGGGCCGTTCTTGATCTTCATCGCAGGCATCTTGCACACCGTGCTGCGACCCTCTGCTGGCATGAGTTGGCAGGGGATCACGATTCTTTCACTTCTGCTCGTAGCCTCCTATGTGGTGGACATGGCCGCTGGAGCTTTGGGTGCGCGCTGGTTTGGAGCCAGTCGATGGGGCATTGCGGGTGTGTTTGTCGGAGGACTCGTGGGCTTGTTCTTTGCGCCCTTGGGTTTCGTGGTCGGACCACTGGCCGGTGGTCTAGCCTTTGAGCTGATCTTTGCCAAAAAACGCATGGCTCCAGCCGTGAAGTCCACCTGGGGCACCCTGCTGGGCACAGGCGCAGGACTCGTGCTACGGCTGGGACTCAGCCTGGGCATGATCGCGACGGTGCTAGTGGATCTGCTCTGGTCTTAATGTTGAGCGACACTACAGTTCGTCACCCTGTACGAACAATGGCTTCTGGATTGCTCCAGAAGCCATTCTGATTGGTCCGATGGATTCTACTAGACCGGTTCTCGAAAAGGCTGTCATAAACTTGTCTTTGGGCGGCATTGAGAT
>CAZOVY010000124.1:0-11510 GCA_964583255.1 uncultured Prosthecobacter sp. | reverse complement strand
ATGATCACGAGCTGAGCGTCGGTGACGTGGTGAGCATCCAGCCGACGAAGGCACCACCACCGACGCCGGATTTGCCTGATGGAATGCGTGTCCTGTATGAGGATGCCGACATCATCGTGATCAATAAGCCGGTGAATCTGCTGACGATCGCGACTGAGACGGAGCAGGACCGCACGGCGTATAATGCGATCACACTTTATGTCCGGGATCGCGCGCGCACCGGCATGGCGCGCATCTGGGTGGTGCATCGCCTGGATCGTGAAACGTCGGGCGTGCTGCTTTTTGCCAAGACTGAAGAGGCTAAGGAGACGCTGCAGGCGAACTGGCAAGATTTTGAAAAGCGCTACCTGGCTCTGGTGGAAGGCAAGCTGCCTGCGAGCATCGGCACGCTGCGTGCGCACATTGATGAAAGTCAGCCACACCGCGTTTTCACCCATGTTTCCGCTGGGCCTGGAACTCGTGAAGCGATCACCAACTACCGCGTGCTGCGTCAGGGCATGGGGCGCACACTCTTGGAGCTGATTTTAGAAACGGGGCGTCGTCATCAGATCCGCGTGCAGCTGGCTGAGATCGGCTGCCCAATCGTGGGAGACAAGAAATATGGTGCGCAGTCGAACCCCGTTCGGCGTGTGGCGCTGCACTCGACGCTGCTCAAGATTCAGCATCCGCGAACGGGTAAAGACATGGTCTTTGAATCGCCGCTTCCTGACGTTTTGGTCAGGCTTTTGCCAAGCTCAGTGTGAACTATTCAATCTCTGCCCAGTGCGTGTTTCACGATGCGCTCGGCATGAGTGATCGGCAGTGAGTAGTGCCCCTCGTTCTCAAGCCAGTGCGTGGTGACTTGGGGCATGAGTTCGGCGAGTTGCTGGCTGTACTTCCAGGAGATGTTGCGGTCTTCTTTGCCATGCCAGAGATGGATGAGCGGTGAGACTGAGCTGATTTCAAAACCCCACTCGGAGAGATAGATGTCAGCATCTGCGATGACCATTCGCGGACCACGGCGCAGTGCCTCGATGATGCCGCTGCGCACCACGCTGAAGATGTGTGGATCAGAGAGTACTCGACGATCTTCACCGCCAAGCATGTTCATGAACCACTTCAGCGGAACCTTGTTTGGCTGACCACTGGAGATCGTTTTACCGAGTCGAAGTATAAGTCCAAGGATGGAGGGAAAAGCGTGGCGCAGCTTGATCATCAGTCGGTAGGGCCAGAACATGAGGTCATAGCCGAGAAAGGTCAGCGGCGGTGCGCCGCAGCATATCGTAGCGCTCAGCAGGCGCTCGGGCATGGCTTTCGCCGTAGCGAAAACATACGGCCCGCCACCCGACCAGCCCATGACGTGAAACTTGTCTGCGCCAAGATGATCCGCAAGCTGCCGGAGTGTCTCCGGCCAGTCGAGAAGGGTGCGCCCTGGCTGGTAGTCTGAGAGACCGATGCCGGGCCGATCAGGTGAAATTAAGCGGAGCCCATATTGCTTAGCGACGTCATCCATCAACGCACCCTGAACACGAGCGCTAGGCCAGCCGTGATAGTAAAACATGGGCACACCACTCGGGTCGCCATGTTCGGCGTAACCTAGAGTGAGTCCGCTTTTGAGTTTGAGTTTGTGGTCAGACATCTTTGGGAAAATGAGGCTAGTTTATCAGAGACTCTTTTCACCCAGTAAGATGCTGCTACTCGGCATAGCATCTTGACGCAGACCGAATTGCTTCACCGCTTTCTCCTGCAAGTGCGCGATTGCTTCTTCGACGCTGTCGGTCCAGCAGATGAGATCGATGTCTTCTGGACTGATCGTGCTGCCTTTCACCATGTGATCGATCAGCCCACGCATCTCTGCCCAGAAATCTGTGCCCATGACCACGACTGGGAAGTTCCGCACCTTTCTTGTCTGGATGAGTGTGAGCGCTTCAAACATCTCATCAAGCGTGCCGAAGCCGCCGGGCATAATGATGAATCCGTAGCTGTATTTGCTGAGCATGACTTTGCGCACAAAGAAGTAATCCATCGTCACCCAGCGATCTAGATACGGATTATGCTTCTGCTCAAAGGGCAATCGGATATTACAGCCCACACTGCGTCCTCCGACATCCTTTGCTCCGCGATTCGCGGCCTCCATGATGCCAGGGCCACCACCCGTCATGACGGTGAATCCAAGCTTGGCAATCGCAGCACCCATCTGCCGCGCCAGGATGTAATAGGGGTGATCCTCTTCAAATCTCGCCGATCCAAAGACCGTGATGCATGGCCCCACAAAGTGCAGCGCACGGAATCCGGAGAGGAACTCCCGCGCTACGCCAAAGATCAGCATCAACTCTTTGAGCCTGCGATTCGGGCCATGCAAAAGTGCACGATCCACGAGCTGTTCGCAGAAGACTGCCTCCTCACGTTTTTTCTCTGGCGTGGTCAACTGCGGATCAATAATAGGCATCGAGCCAGAGATCATATCGCTCGTTTTATCTTGGAGAGGCGTGTTCGGAGTAGGCATGTTGATTGTTCGACAACTCAGACGGTAAAGATTCAAAATCAATCACGCTGCCGAAATGTTTTCCAAATCGAATACCTCTAGCAGTCATTGATTGACTTCTGCATCAATTCCAACACGATCCGCCCATGGGACTCTTCGACACACTCGCAAAACAAGCCATCGGCAGCCTTCTCGGAGGAGCTGGCAAAAGTAACCCTCAAGGTGATCTACTATCAGGCCTGCTAAGTCAGGCAGGCGGGCTGCCTGGACTCATGGACAAGTTCAATCAAGCGGGCCTGAAAGACGCTTTCTCTTCATGGGTCGGCACGGGTGAAAATCAAGCCGTGCGCCCCGATCAATTACAGCAAGTGCTGGGTTCAGATGCCATCGCAGGACTTGCTAGCAAAGTCGGACTTGATGTGAAAACGGTGCTGCCACTGCTCTCACAATTTCTGCCTCAGATCATCGACAAGCTCACTCCCAACGGAGCCGTGGATAATCCAAATCCGAGCGCTGACCAGCTCCAAAACGTCATGGCCAGCGTGATGAAAGGTGGCCTGAGTGGCCTCTTCGGTGGTAAGGCATAGGCCATGTCCGCAGACGTCCAAATCACCAAGCGGAAAGAATTCCTCCCCCTCACGGAGGAGTTGGAAACTTATCTCGATCAGTTTGGCAGGCGCTTCTCCCTGCCGGCCAGTTACCAGGACCTGCGTAACTTTACCGAAAGCTACCCGCTGGATGACAAGGATGGCAATCCCACCCACTGGTCCAGCGTGCTTTATCCGCGTGAGGTTCAGCAAGAACTCTACCCGCGACTCACCAGCATTTACTCGCTGCTGCGCACGGGTGATCTGAAAGCTGTGCCGCATCTTTTTGTCGAGCGTGTGGACTACTGTGAATTTGGCAACTCGCGGCCATTCCGTGTGCGAGTCGTGAATCAATACAATGACAACTACGACCACTTCTATGTGAAGACCGCAGATGCCTCACGGGTCTATGGCTTGGAGCTGGAGCACTTGCTGTCTCCCAATCGCATCAACTATCTGGCCCATGGCAGCACGCTGGTGGAAGAGCACATCGCGGGTGTGCCGGGTGATGTCTTTATCCGCGATTATCTGGAGCGCCCTGATGTAAACAAAGTCCGCATCGCCAAAGAGTTCGTGAAATTCAGTGAGCGCTGTTTCATCCGACTACTCGGAGACATGCGCAGCTACAACTACGTCATCGACATCACACCCGACTTTGAAGACGTGCAGTATCGAGTCCGCGCGATCGACTTCGATCAGCAGAGCTACGAGGGGCGCCGCAGCATTTACCTGCCGCAGTTTTTTAAAGAGAACAATCCTGTGGTCTGGCTCTGCTCCACCTGTCTAAACTTGCCCACCATGCAGCAGTATCAGGAAGAAGAGCGCAGCCTCATCGCCCGTCGTTACATCAGCGAGCACCAACGCATCACCACGCTGCTGACCTGCATGAAAGCCAATCCGCGTGAGCCTATCGAAAAGGTGAACCAGCTTGCTCAGGAGTTGGCTGACTATCACCACACAGATGTCTTTGATTCCTGCGACTCCATGGGCAGCATCGTTGAGCGAAATCTCGAAGTCATGCTCGGCAGACACACCGCCTGAGGTAACCGAGATCAGCAGCTCGTCGGCACACGCTGCGCAAGTTTGACCGCATGAGGGATGGCACCTAGCACGAAACTAAGGCACTCCACTGCGCCCTGTGGTTTTCCTGGTAAAGCGATGACGAGTGAGCGCTGAACAACTGCGGCGAGACTGCGTGAGAGGATGGCATTTGGCGTGATGTCCAGGGACTTCATGCGCATGACTTCACCAAAGCCGGGTAGCTCCACGCGCATGATGCCACGGATGGCCTCAGGCGTGACATCCCGCTCGGCGATGCCAGTGCCACCAGTGGTGAGGACGAGTCCGCAGCCCTGAGCCGAGAGGGATTGGATGGCTTGCTGAATCGCCGCTAGCTCGTCTGGCACGATGACCTCAGCCTGAACTTGCCAGCCGTAGCCCTCAGCCGCGCTGCGTAAAGCTGGGCCGCCGAGGTCTTCATAGATGCCTTGGCTTGCGCGGTCTGAAATGGTGATGATACCGACGAGGAGCATGGAATATGGAGAGCTAGGGTTATTTCACCACAGGCTCCAGATCGCCAAGGTTTGGCTGCGGGTCTGGAGTCGGCGTGACGGGTGATGCCGGAGCTGTGGGTAAATTCGTCGGGATAAACGGCAACTCGGGCATGACTAAAGATCGTGATGGAGAGACCGGCGGCGCAACAACAGGCGTGGGCGCAGGCGCTGGCGGCGGAGTCGTCCCAGAGGCCAGAGCACGAGGCTGGACACCGTTGGCTGCCCTTCCTTGATGTCGGCAGTCAGGTAGTGCCCCTTCCGCTCAGGAGACAGAGCGAGCTTACTTTTTTTACCATCGGCACTCACTGATGTGAGCTCAGTTCCAGCACTGATTTCGGGCATCTGCTCGCAGCGGATGAGTACGTAGTTTTGCTCCGGATTCACCATCTCGATCATCCCGATCAAGGTCGCTTGCCCTGTCGGCGCAGGCTTCTTTTTCTTCGAGGCACAACTCGGAAACAGCAGGCACAAAGGCAGTAAAAGCAGCAGGAGTTTCATGGGGGTGACATCAGACTAAATCAGCGCACCGCCGTCTGCGGGAGACGCTTGCCCAGACAGATGAGACTCTTTTCACCACGAATGAAAATTTGCCCCTCACTCATCGCAGGTGAGGCAAAGACCTTCTCACCTAGTTCACTCTCAGCAAGCAGGTCATACTTTAAGCCGGGCTTCACCACTCGCAGCGTGCCGAAGTCGTTGATGAAGAAAGCTTTGCCCTCAGCGCTGACGAGAGATGCGTGATGCTCCTTCATCCGCTCCTCCCAGGCGATCTCACCTTTGGCAGCATCAAAGCAGTGCGCGATGCCCGAGTCCGACACGATGAGTAGCCAGCCAGACTCGCATAGCGGTGAGGGCACATAGGACACGCCCTTGTTAGTGCGCCAGACAATGTGAGTGTTCGTGACATCTCCCATTCCATCAGGCTTGATGGCTAAGATGTGATGCTCGGGAAAGCCGCCACTCATCAGCAGCAAATTGGACTTCTCATCATGAACGATGGAGGCCACAAACTGCTCCGTCGGCCCATCGATCATCCAGAGCAGCCGACCATCATGCGGATCATAGCTCGTCACACACTTCGACCCAGACAGCACCATTTGAGTGCGCCCACTGAGCACTTTAATCAGTGGCACGCAGTAGCTGCGTGTTTGGTTAGGGCGCTCGATCCGCCAGAGCTGGCGACCATCCTTACGCGCTAGTGCCACGATGTAACCGGGGCCGTCGTGATCACAGTTCACGATCACTTTATCTTCAAAGAGGATCGGACTGCCACAGAAGCCATGCTTACTGGCGAAGACTCCTGGGCGCACCTGCCAGGCCTGCTGGCCGCTGAAATCATGCGCACTCACCACCACCTGCGCACCATCGAGAAAGGCCGTGAACACACGCTCACCATCCGTTGCTGGCGTGCTGGAGGCATGGCTGTTGAGCCGATGTTTGCCCTCAAGCGGGGATTTTAAAATAGGCTGCTCCCACAGCAGCTTACCGCTGACACGATCCAGACACAGCAGAACGCGCTGTGCCGACTCTGCCACCGCCGCTACGGTAAAGATACGGTCCTGCCACACGATGGGTGAGGCATGTCCCAGACCCGGCAGCTCAGTGCGCCAGGCCACGCTCTTCTCCGTGACTGATTCAGGGAAGCCGTGGTCTAGGCTCGTTCCATCCAGACGGCTACCGCGCCATTGTGGCCAGTTTTCAGCGCAAGCTGTGGTCGCGACGAAACAAAGAAACGAGAGAGAAAAAAGACGCTGCATGTGATGGACATTATCGGCTCTGGACAACGGCTTCAATCATCAAAGTCATCCTGAGAGCAGCCTGAGCCAAATGACCTCAATAAAAAAACTTGTATGTGAGCTATTGACCCGTGCCAAGTAAACTGCCAGCATCGCGCCCCTATGGCTAAAAAATCAAGCACCGCTCCAAAACCTGCTCGTAAACCTAACGCCGCTCTCATGAAGCCCGTCCAACCGGACGCTATTCTTGCGGCAGTTATCGGTTCCACTCCTCTCCCTCGTGGTGAGATGACCAAGAAACTGTGGGACTACATCAAGAAGAACGGTCTTCAGGACCAAACCAAGAAGACCAACATCAACGCTGATGCAGCGCTGAAGGCCGTCTTTGGTGGCAAGAGCCAGGTGACCATGTTTGAGATGACCAAGCTCGTCTCTGCACACGTCAAGTAATCGGTATCCACTGATTCCCTGTCTTTTCAAATCGTCCCTGACCTTCACTGGCAGGGACGATTTTTTTTACCGCCCTTGAGCCCTTTATTCCATCATGACTGTCGCATTGCTCGCGTGAAAACCGAGACCTGAATTCTGAAATCCATCAGATGCCAGGACGGTCGCATCTACCATCGCAGCTTGAAGAAATTCATCTGCATCGGCGAGAAGATCAAATAACCTATCTCATGAAACGCCACCTCATCACGACTCTCCTTTTTACCGCTGCTCTTCACGCGGCTGACCCGATTCACGTGTTAGTTTGGGATGAGCAAGAGCCCAAGCAGTCGCAGGGCTACGGTGACAAGTTCCTCGGCGATACCATCGCGGCGCATCTCACCACCTTACCGGGTTTGTCCGTGAAATCGACGAATCTCAATGCGCCAGAGCAGGGCCTCGATGACGCCACGCTTGATACCACCGATGTGCTTATTTTTTGGAGCCATGTCCGACAAAAGGACCAAGATGATGCACGGGTCGAGGCCGTCGTGAAGCGCGTGTTGGACGGCAAGCTCAGCCTCATCGCGCTGCACTCCTCGCATTGGTCCAAGCCCTTTGTCCGACTCATGCAGGAGCGCTCCAAAGCCGACGCGATGAAGGAAATGCCCGGCGTGCAGTGGGAATACACCAACGACAAGCCCTACGGCATCATCCGCCCCAACGTGGCACGCATCACGCCCTACATCGAGAAAGGCGAGAACGGCGTGTGGAAGCTCACACTGCCGCAGTGCGTCTTTCCTGCCTATCGTGCGGATGGCGCATCATCGCATGTCACCACACTGCTGACGGCGCATCCCATCGCGATTGGCTTGCCTGTGAAATGGGACATCCCGCAGACTGAGATGTATGGCGAGCCCTTTCATGTGCCGCCGCCGGATGAAGTCGTCTTCGAAGAGCGCTGGGACAAAGGCGAGCACTTCCGCAGCGGCTGCGTTTGGCAGGTGGGTAAAGGCCGCGTGTTCTACTTCCGCCCCGGCCACGAGACCTTTCCCGTCTTTAAACAAGCGGAGCCTCTCAAGGTGATCGAGAACGCCGTGCGCTGGCTGAGCGCCAATGCCGGACACTGATCTCACTCAGATCCCAGCTCCATTCCACTAACTATTTGCCTTTGAAAACCTTCTTCATCCATTCTGCTTCATCGCGCCCTTCCTTCTGGTGTTGCATTGCTTTCGTCTGGTTCATCGCGGGTCATCATGTCTTTGCGGATACCCGCGCGGCTATGCCGGAAAAGCATCGGACTTTGATCAAGGAGCATTGCGTCGCGTGTCACGGTGCCGAGAAGCAGAAGGGCAAATTTCGAATCGATGAATTGCCTCTTGAGATTGCGAGCCTTGAGAACGCCGAGAAGTGGCAAAAGATTCTCAATCAGATGAACTCGGGCGACATGCCGCCGGAGGATGAAAAACAGCCACCGAGTGCCGCGAAGGCCGATTTTCTCGATGATCTGGCGAATGTGATGGTCGCGGCGCGGCGGAGTCTTGGCGATCAAAACGGCGTGATCACGATGCGGCGGCTGAATCGTCGTGAATACAAAAACACGCTGCGGGAGCTGCTCGGCGTGGAGATCAATGTGGCGGAGCTACCGCCGGATGGTGGCTCAGGGGGCTTCGATACGGTGGGCTCGAACCTTTTCATGTCGGCGAACCAGATCGAGCAGTATCAGGCGCTCGGTCGCGAGGCGCTGGAGGAAGCGTTTGCCTGGCAAACGGCGGCGAGTGTGGCGAAAAAGCTGCACTATGAGGGCGAGACGACGACGCCGAAGGTGAAGGACTTTGTGAAGTATCAAATCGATGCCCGCGAGCGTGCGCAGAAGTGGGTGAAGGCGGTCGATGAGGCGGTGTCGAAGCCGGAGAACAAGGAGGTCGTCGCGAAGCTCAAAAAAGAGTTTCCGAATGAATCACGCTTCCGCCGCGAGTGGGCCCTCATCCCCGGTGCGCCAAATCCTCGCACGTTTGGCTTTGATAAGAAAGGCGAGAACGATGCTGATCTGGCGAACGATTCGCTCGGCGCGGGCTGGTTGAAGTATCACGAGTATTACTCGCAGATGCCCGATGTGGATCGCGGGGCGTATCTCGGCACGCAGACACGGCATCCGGCGGAGCTAAACGTGAACTACATCGAGCTGCTCGTGCCTTTTGACTGGCCGGTGGGCGATTACGTCGTTCGCGTGCGAGCAGCGGCGGTGAGGGATGCGCCTGCGGAGCGACGATTCCTCGATTTCGGCATTCATGCCCGCACGGGCAAGGTCATGGCCACGCACGAGATCACTGGCACGATCGAGAAACCGCAGATCATCGAGATCCCGATCACGCTGACGCGAGCGAACCTGACGCGTGAGAATCGCTCGCTCTTCTTCCGCGAGAAAGGAAGCTGGGACACGAACGAGGAAGGTGGTCGCAAACGTGCTGAGGCCGTGAAGCGCAACGGCATCGGCCCCGAGTTGGCGCTGTGGGTGGACTGGATCGAGGTCGAGCGCGTTCCAAATGCCGCCAAATCCACGCCGCCCGGTTTTGCCGCGCTGAAGTTGCCGCTCGATGACAAATCGCCTGCGCCTGCAGTTCCCGAACTCCGCGCAACTTTCGAGCGCTTCGCCACCGAGGCCTTTCGTGGCACCACGCCACCTGCGGATTATGTCGATCGTTTGCTGAGCCTTTACGACGTGCGCCGCAAGGCCGGTGACAAGCCTGTGGTCGCGCTGAAGGAAACGCTGTCCGTCGTTCTGGCCTCGCCGATGTTCATCTACCTTGCGGAGCCTTCGCCGGATGACAAACGTCGGCCGTTGACCGATGCGGAACTCGCCACGCGGCTCTCGTATTTCCTCTGGAGCGCTCCACCGGATGCTGAGCTTCGCAAAAGCGATCTCTCGAAGCCCGAAGTGCTCGCCGCGCAAACGAATCGCCTGCTCGATGATCCGCGCTCGGAGGGCTTTTTGACGGCCTTTGTGCATCAATGGCTCGGATTGGACCGCATCGACTTCTTTGAGGTCAATCGCGCGCTGTATCCGCGCTTTGACTCGGGAACGAAGGTAGCGGCCAAGGGCGAGATTCACGAAACGATCGCGCACATCATGAAGCACAACTCCAGCCTGCGTGACCTTTTGAAAAGCGACTACGTCGTGATCAATCGTGTGCTCGCCCACTACTACGGCATCTCTGGCGTGAAGGGCGAAGGCTATGAAAAGGTGTCGCTGCCGAAGGACTCGCCACGCGGCGGCTTGCTCGGCATGGCGGGCATTCATTTCATGGGCGGCAATGGCGAGCGCACCAGCCCCGTCGAGCGCGGTGCTTGGGTGCTGCGCAAGCTCCTGCACGACCCACCACCGCCCGCTCCCGCAAACGTCCCCGCCATCACGCGACTCGCTGGCAAGGTGCTCACCACGCACGAGCGACTGCTCGCGCATCAGGAGGACCCGCAGTGCGCCAGTTGCCATCGCAAGATCGACCCCATCGGCTTCGGTCTGGAGAACTTCGACGCTGCCGGCCAATGGCGCACCGAGGACAGCTACACCGCCATCGACGCCAACGGCAAACCCGACCCAAAATCAAAGAAGACTTGGCCCATCGAACCCTCCGCCTCGCTCTTCAAAGGCCCCGCCTTCAAAGACTACTTCGCCCTCCGCGACATCATCTCCAGCAAGTCCGACGCCTTCGCCCGCAGCTTCAGCGAAGCCTTGATCGAGTTTGCATTAGGCCGCCCCATCGGCTTCCGCGATGAGCCGCTGGTGGATGAGATGATCAAACAAGCTGGCAAGAATGATCTCGCGATGCGGGAGTTCATTCAGGTACTCGTCGCAAGCCGCGAGTTTCGGACGAAGTGACTCCACATGTCGGTCGCGGTGCCTCTCGGCATGTGCCTTTCAGGCAGGACAAGGTGGGGATCCGTGGAGCAGAACGCTGCGACTACCGGCGTTGATTTGATATGACCAACTCAAAAACGCACACTCCATACCTGACCTCTCTGCTCGCTATCCTTGTGATAGCGTCAGGCAACTCCACGGCTGCGGACACTCCCGAGCTTTTTCGCGACACTGCCTTTGCAGAGGGCTTCGGTGCGAGCTGGTCTTACGGCAGCAAGTTCACGCTCAGCAGCGAGCGCAAGGAGGGGGCCGTCACGGCTTATCGTGAGATCTGGCCGTGGCAGGTGCATTTGATCCCGGAGGGTTCGGTGACGAAAGTTGGCATCAAAGAACATGCGTGGGACTTTGAGGAAGGTGGTCACTTGAATGTCACGAATGCGCGGGGCGAGTTCATCCCAGAACTGCACGCCAAGAAGTTGGTGGCGAATCATGTGATCGAGGTGAACACACCGGAGAAGCTGCAGTTTGCGCAGTTTAACAACGACGGACTGGCCGAAACCGATCCGCAGCGCAACACGAAGCTGGTGAAGCGCATCACGACGGACCGCCGGGGCAAGATCTCGCTGGCATACAACTCGCAGAACGAAATCCGCAATGTGGCCACGGGCTACTCGGCGCAGTTCGCCCTCGATATCTGGCCGACACTGCTGCTGATCGAGAACTTCCATGACCTTCCGAAGCTGCGTGATTATGAGCGGCTGGACTTCACGCTGAGCTGGCAGGTGACCAAGCTGAAACAGCTTTCCGATTGGCCAGCGGGCCTGCCCGGTGCGGCCATGCCGGACATGAATCTTCAGTTCTACTTCCTGCTGCGCGAGATCGCGC
>CAZOVY010000123.1:0-11527 GCA_964583255.1 uncultured Prosthecobacter sp. | reverse complement strand
GTGACACTCGGCGGCACGGCCACTTCGGGTCAGGATTTCACGGCAACGGTGATCCCGCTAACTTTTGATGCGGCAACGACAAGCCGCACGATCACGCTCAATGCGCTGGATGATGCCGTATTGAATGAACCGAATGAAACCATCACCCTCACGCTCGCCAAACCGACGCCTGTTAATGAAGCCGGACTCGGTGCGCTGAACACGGAGACTTTCAGGCTGACGATCCGTGACACGGACAGTCCACCAGTGATCGACCGTGAGCAGGGTTTTGCTACTTTGCGTGTTGGTAGTGCTTTCAGTCAGGCAGTCAAAAACAGTCTGGGTGGCCCAGTCACACTCTGGAGCGCCACGGGGCTGCCAGTAGGTCTAAGCATCCACCCGACAAGCGGTGTGATCAGCGGCACACCCACAGTCGCAGGTGAGTATGACACGGTCGTCATCACTGCTGGTAACAAGATCGGGAAGACTGTCTCACGCGGCTATGTGCTGCGTGTGGAGGCCGTGACGTCACTAATCGTCGGCACCTTCACGGGCCTTGTGGATCGCAATGGCACGAGCACTGATGGACTTGGCGCGCGCGTGGAAATCACCAGCACGATCAAAGCTAGTTACACCGGAAAAGTGATGATTGGCACACGCAGTTACCCCATCTCGGGCAATCTAAATACGCTCAGTGGAAACGGTGTCGGCAGTGCTAACTTCAAGCATGGAATCGTCACGCTAACGTTGAGCTTCACTTTGAATGCCAGCACAGGCGCACTGAACGGCAGCCTACCTGGCTCTGCGCTGCTGACTGGCCTGCGAGCACAGTCGGGCACCACACGCACCGGCATTTATAACTTCCGCGCGGCAGAGGTCAGTCCGCCCGCCGATCACCCGCAGGCTGCTAGCTATGGCTCTATCACGCTGTCCCCTGCTGCACTGGCAAAGGTGACGGGCAAGCTGGCTGATGGCACGGGCTTCACCGTGAGTAGCCCACTGAGTACGGATGGCAGTGTGATAGTTTATTTGGGACTTTACACAGCCCCCGGATCACTCGCAGGAAGAGTGGCGCTGGCCTCTGACGCCAGCCACACGATCACGGGCAGCCTGAGCTGGAGCAAGCCAGCGCAAGCGAGTGGTCTGGTGAACCGTGCAGGCTGGGTTGCACCGATCACGCTGGCGGCATCAGGCGGCAAATACCGCCCCGCTTTAGGCGGCACTCTGCCGCTCGACGCGACCGCTATTCCCGCCAATGCAATAGCTGGTCGTAATGCGACTCTTGTGCTCCAGGATGGCGGCATCGAAACCGTGGGCAGTGCTTTGAATCCAAAGACTCTGCCACTGCTGATCAAGAGCTTGGCCGTCATCACCATGGCTAATCCAAATCGTCTCAGTATCGCAAACAGCACAGGGCTTTTCACTGGCAGCGTCACTCAGGGCACGGGAACTGCGGCGCGCACCTTCCCGGTGCAGGGCTTACTCGTGCCTGATGCATCTACGGCGAATGACTTCGACACGACTGGCTACGGCTACTTCCATCTACCGACGGCTGTGGCTGGCGTGTCCCGCTCTGGCGCAGTTCTCGTCGAGCGTTATGTTCCATGATGTCCGTTCGTCAGCGCCCGCTTTTCTTGACTCTGGTCGTGGTGATTCTTCTCGCCACGCTCATGGGGGGAGCATGGCTTGGCTATCAGAGTGCTGGCACCTCAGAGACATCTGCGGTAGCAGCGCTGGGCGCTGGCATAACGAATGATAAGGATCAAGCTTCAGCAACAGCAGGGGGGGACTCCCTCGCGGCGTTGCTGGAGCGTTTTCGACTTGGGGATACCCATGCACTCGATCACTTGCTGCCGCACGGACTCACGGAAGTCAGCGGCAGTGGCGGGCGCGGTCTGCAACGGCAAGCACGATCTCATGGACTCTGGTTTCCCGTTTTTGATCTCTCACGGATTCAGAGTTTGGATGATCCAAATTTGAGTGATGTGCGGCTAAGTCGCATCCCGCTCATGATCACCGCTCCGAACCCACCACCGGGAAAAATAAAAGAGCCGCTCACGCACCGCTTCACCGCTGTCGGCGGCACGCCACCGTATCTCTGGCGGATGGAGATGGGGCAAACGACAGGCTTCACTTTGAATGCTCAGACAGGAGAATTCTCAGGCCTCTCTGATGTAGAACTTAGCGTGCCACTGACGATCCATGTCAGCGATTCTGTGGGTGAGCAGATGTCGGCACAAAGCACGCTCAGCATCGCTACTGAAGAGCCTTTGGCCATCGCCACACTGGAGCTACCACCCATCGCCGACAGCAGCAGCTACAGCACCATCCTGTCCGCGAGTGGCGGGGCTAAACCCTACACTTGGATTTTGAGCACCAAGTCGCTCGGCTGGACCTGTGATGAGCGCACGGGCATGATCAAAGCGACGCATCTTGAGCCAGGGGATCATGAGTTATCCGTGACTCTGCAAGACCAAGTCACGAGCGTGCAGCGCAGCTATCTGCTGCGAGTCAGCAATGGGCTTGAGATCACCACGGAGTCGCCATTAACACCTGCCGCGCCGGGCGCTTTTTACAGCGGTGCCTTTGAGGCCACAGGCGGCACGCCGCCGTATCAATGGAGCGTGATTGACACCCAGCTTCCTGATGGGTGGACCTTCACTCCTGAGGGACAAATCAGCGGCAGAGTGCCCAACCTGGAAGCGGTGCTAAGCCTGACTGTGCAGGTGACGGACAGTGCGGGTTTGAGCTTTGATAAAAGCTTCGAGCTGAGCCTCAGTCGTGGTTTGCTCGCACTAGCATCGGATCAGAAAGTCGGACTCGCCTGGCGCTACAAAGCCATGCAGCAAACTCTGCGTGCAGGCATCACAGGTGTGAGCTTGCGCCGCAATGGGGTCGAGATTTATCGAGGCGCTGGCAGCAGCTATGTGGACCACGCGCTACCCATCGGCAGCACGCCTTCTTATGAGCTGATCGCCTTCACCACAGATGGGCGCACGCTGCCTTATGCAGCGGCTGTCGCCACGATTCTGCCGTTCACCCGCCAGCGCGCAGAACCCGGCGTCACGGGTGACCCGTATGCCGATGTCGTGAGCACTTTTAATCCGCTATCAAGTGGCGGTTATGGAGTCACTGGCTTGCCCAATAACGTGCTAGGACCGCCAAATGGAGCCAGCACTTTTCTCCCCGCCTATCTGCCTGAGCATGTACTCTCTCTCCATGCCAGCGACAGCGGTGGTGGCCGTGTCATGCTGGAGTTCACCAACAATCTCATCGAGTCAGGGCCAGGTGCGGACTTCACGATTTTTGAAAATGTCTTCTTCGTGGATAACGATCCGAACAAGCGCTTCATGGAGCCAGCCATCATCGAGGTGGCTATTTATGAGGATGAATGGTTTCGCTTTCCCACCCGCGTGCAGGTGGCGGCAGATGGCAGCATCAATCTAAAGCAGCCGTCATATTACACCGCTGGGTTCGCAGGTGTAAATGCCACGACGGGAGATGACCCCACGAATCCAAATCGCAGCGGAGGGGATAGTTTTGACCTCAGCGCTCTCGGCCAGTCGGGCCTTGCCTGGATTCGCTACATCCGCATCCTAGCGACTGGAGATGCAGTATTGCGCGACAGTCTGGGTCAGAAAATACGCCACACATCAGAGAATAATTCGCTCAATGGGCGTGCCAGTTCGGGCTTTGATCTGGATGCCGTCAGCGCAGTGAACTACTGAGTCGGTGACTGCGCTTTCAGCAGCTCGCGCACATATTTACCGAGCATGTCGAACTCGACATTGATGCGATCCCCTGCCCGCTTCGCGTGCAGATTCGTGACCTGATGCGTGTGCGGAATGATCCAGCAGACGACACTCTTTACTGTGACCTCGGCAGCGGTGAGTGAGATGCCATCCAGGCAAATGGAACCTTTTGGAATGACCAATCCGCGCTGCTCATCTGGCAGTTTCACTTCGAGTCGGTGATCCTGCCCGTGCTGGCTCCAATCAAGAATGCGCGCCGTGGCATCCACATGCCCTTGTACAAGATGACCGCCAAAGCGCGTGCCCAAAGCCATCGCGCGCTCCAGATTCACTAAGCTGCCGGCTTGAAGATCACCCAGGCTCGTTACGTGCAGGGTTTGCATCAGCAGATCAAAGCAGGCCGACTGATCGGCTTTATTGCAATCCGTGACCGTCAGACAGCAACCATTGACCGCCACACTTTCACCAAGAGTTAGCTCATCAGCCATCGGCCCGACACGCAGACAGAGTCGTGCGCTTTCGCCACGAGGGATGAGTGAGATGACAGAGCCAGTGGCTTCGACGAGACCGGTAAACATGAGGGTTCTTGTGTATAACTAATGGATGAAAGGTGCAAGCTGGGAGCCACTGACTGGGGGAATTGTGAATAGCTTCTTGATTCCCGTGAGGATGGTGTCACTCTCTGGGCCGTTTTTCTAGCAACCAACCACACAAACTCCTCATGGGACAGCAACTCAATAAGATCGTCAAACGCCGCCGCCTCAAAGCCTACAAAGACCGCAAGAAGGCCTTGGTGAAATCTGGCGCAAGCCGCAAAGCCGCCGTCAAAAGCGAACCGAAAGCCGCTAAGAAGGCCGCCGCTAAGAAGCCAGCCGCTAAAAAAGTCGCTAAGCCAGCCGCCGCCGCACCTGCACCAGCTCCTGCTGCCGAGTAAGCCTCTCAGGATAAGGGTGCCTCCTGGTTCAACCAGAATCACCAAGGCGAAAATCAAACCCTCTCAATGCGGTATCCACCCGATGCCTGCCTGGGAGAAAGGCCAAAAAAAGGCCTTGATTTCCTGACCTTCGCCCCCACTATCCGCCTCCCCAAAATTAGTTCGAACATATAAAATCATGGCTGTTGTTATTCGTCTCCGTCAAGAAGGTGCCAAAGGGCATCACGTTTTCCGTATTGTCGCTGCTGACAAGCGCTTCCCCCGCGATGGTCGTTTCCTCGACATCCTGGGAACCTACGATCCAGCCAAAGCAAAAGGCAACGCCAACGTCAATCTCGACAAGGTGAACGATTGGATCTCTAAAGGCGCACAGCCTTCCCCAACCGTGAAGAGCCTGATCAAGAAGGCCCAGCTCGCTGCGAAGTAATTCGCCAGTGATCGTTAGTAGCCGCCGGGACTCGGCGGCTTGGGGTCAGTGAACCATTTTTTAACTCTATGGACGCCCCAGAAGCACTTCGCGAATTCCTCACTTATGTGGTCGCCAATCTGATTGAGCACCCGCAGCAGGCAACCATCGCTATCAGTCATAACGCTAACGGCGCTGTGGCATTTCGTGTGCAATTGGCCCCTGAAGATGTGCGCCATGTCATCGGAAAAAATGGATTGACCATCAGTTCCATCCGCTCGCTTCTCAACACGGCTGCTGAGAAGCATGGGATCAAAGTTAGCCTCAAAGTCGGGGCCGCACGAGATCTCGACGCTGAAGAGACTGCAGAACAAGAGCAGAAGAGAGAAGAAGACGCAGCAGCGGCCTGAATCGGCTAAATGCTGCTGACGCCGCACACTCCCTTTTGACCATGGGATAGGTCGCGTGCATTATTGCGATCATGCCCGACACACTGCGCCACATTCTCGCTTCCGATTCGCCTCTATCCTCCATCACCGTGCGCGGATGGGTACGCACGCGGCGTGACTCGAAAGCCTGCTCGTTCATTGAAATCACTGACGGCTCGTGCTTTAAAGGACTTCAAATTGTCGTCGATGCCTCCCTGCCCTGTGCCGCGCTGATGCCGGGAATCCTGACAGGGGCCAGCATCGAGGTGGATGGCGACTTGATCGCTTCCCCAGCCGCTGGGCAAACATGGGAAATGCAGGCCAAAGACCTGCGTGTGGTGGGTGAGGCTGATGCGACCTATCCACTGCAAAAGAAAGGTCACACACCAGAGTTTTTGCGCACCATTTCTCATCTTCGTCCGCGCACGAATCTCTTTAGCAATGTCTTCCGCGTGCGCAGCCGAATGGCTTTTGCGATTCATCGCTTCTTCCAAGAGCAGGACTTTTTTTATGTCCACACGCCGGTCATTACCTCCAGTGATTGCGAGGGCGCGGGCGAACTCTTCCGCGTCACGACACTGAAGCAGGGATCAAACGCGAAGCCTGAGGACGACTTCTTCGGTCGGCCCACTTACCTCACTGTTAGTGGTCAGCTTCAAGGCGAAACCTTTGCTTGTGCGCTGGGTAATATTTACACCTTCGGTCCCACTTTCCGCGCCGAGAACAGCAACACGGCACGTCATGCAGCAGAGTTCTGGATGATTGAGCCTGAAATGGCTTTTTGCGATCTCTTTGGCGACATGAGTCTGGCCGAGGCCAGTGTCCGCTATCTCGTGGCGGCGATGATCAAGGAATGCCCTGAGGAGCTAGAGTTCTTCAACAAGTTCGTGGACAAGAATTTGGTTGGCCGCTTGCAGCAGACACTCGAAAAGCCGTTTGAGCGCATCAGCTACACCGATGCCGTGGATCTATTGCTCAAATCTGGCCGCAGCTTTGAGCATCCCGTGATTTGGGGAGAAGGACTGCAAACCGAGCATGAACGCTTCATCGCCGAAGAACATGTGCGCGGTCCGGTGACAATTTATAATTACCCAAAGGACATCAAACCCTTCTACATGCGCCAGAATGATGATGGTAAAACCGTCGCCGCCATGGACCTGCTGGTACCGGGCATTGGCGAAATCATCGGTGGCAGTCAGCGTGAAGAGAGACTCGATGTGCTGCGCGCCGCCATGCAGCATCACGGCTTGAATGAAGAGGACTATTCTTGGTACACCGATCTCCGCCGCTACGGCAGTGTGCCCCACGCAGGCTTTGGCATGGGCTTTGAGCGCTTGCTGATGTTTGTCACGGGTGTGAGCAATATCCGTGATGTGATTCCCTTTGCACGCACTCCAGGTCACGCGCCGTATTAGCACAATGACGAATGCAGAATGCAGAATGACGAAAAGGAGGCTGGCCGCTGCCTTGATTCTGCTTTCGTCATTCGTCATTCGTGATTCGTCATTCGCCCAAGTGGGCCTCAAAATCCAACTCGTCCCTGAAGTCACCGCCATCGCCCCTGGTGCATCATTCCGCGTCGGGCTCTACATTCAGCATGACAAAGGCTGGCACACCTACTGGCGGCAGCCGGGCATCGTGGGAGTGCCGACGAGCATCACCTGGACACTGCCTACAGGCTTCAAAGCTGGGCCGTTGGAGTATCCCGAGCCGGAGTCCACCAAGATGTTTCAGATCATGGCGCAGGGCTACGAGCGTGACGTGCTTTTGCAAACAGAGATCAAAGCACCCACCACACTCAAGGTGGGTGAAAAAGTGACACTCAAAGGCAAGGCCAGTTGGATGTGCTGCGGCAGCACTTGTCATCCTGACACGATGGAGCTCACTCTAGAAATACCAGTGAATGCCAAGAGCAAGCCTGATAAGCAATGGCACCCGATCTTCGAGAAAGAACGCGCCGCCTATGCTCACCCTAGCAGCGCATGGACCGCCACAGCCGTGGAGAAAGGGCTGATCGTCACACTGACACTCAAGCCTGAAACAAATTCAGCACGGCCTTTTCAAGCAAACCAGCCCGCACCGAAAGTCACCTTCTTCACCGAAGACGGCTGGATCAATACCGACCAGCCACAGACGATCAGCTTGAATTCGGTCGGGACCCTGACCCTAAAACTCACTCGTGCCGAGGTCTTCCTTGGAAAAGGCACACCCGATCTGCTTCACGGAATCGTGCAAAGAGAAGGTGGTTGGCACGCAGATGGCTCCCTGAGAAGCATGATTATCAAACCAACACTAAGACGGTAGTATTCCTCTACGTTTTTATCTCACAGTTGAATTCCATTCATTTTCCGCTACAACTCACCACACCATGAAAGGCATCCTTGTACTTATTCTCGCCGCCGCAGTCGGCTACATCTCCTATCAGTACGCATACCCGATCCTCGCCGGCTATGTGAAATTCGAGAAACAAAAAAAGGAAATCGTCATCGCCCCGGTACCCAAACCCGTGGTTAAAAAGGAGGTGGCGGTGGTTGAGGCACCGAAGCCTGTGGTTGAGGCACCGAAGCCAGCACCAGTGATGGAAGCACCAAAGCCAGCCGTGGTAATGGAAGCACCAAAACCAGCCATGGATCCAAATGGATTCGTTGCTCCTGCCCTTCCGACAATCGAAGAAACAACCAAGAATTGGACCGTGCTACCCAAAAGTGCTTTCCCGCGCCAAGTGACCATCAAACGTGACCTGCAACTGAGCATGAAGATTGGCAACTCCAAGGCCGCCACTCAAGTGAAGGCAGGTGGAAAAATGTACGCCGTCGGGCAAGATGGCACAAACATTCTCGTGTCTCCTTCCGACACCTCGCCGATGCGCGGTGCAGTCGCTTTTGAAGATACCGATTTGAAGGATGTGCTCATTCAGGGTTACGAGCGCTGGAAAATCACGTATGTGGAGACTTTGAAGAAGGCCCATGCTTTCAGGCTCGTGGCTGCCGAGCGTGCGAAAAACGCGCCCGCAGAATCCAAAGGCACTGCTAAGGCTGGAAATGACAAGCCAGCCAAAGACAAGGACGGCACATACCCACTGCTGGTGGCCAGCATGAAATCAGGTCAAGTCACCGAGATCAAACCCGACATCATCAAAGAATGGGGCGAACCACAACTCACCGAAGGCTTCTGGACCGTGATCGTTAAATACGAAACCCAGACCATGTTCGGTAAGTTCGATACCGAAGCCCAAGCCCATATCAAAAATGGTGCCGTGGAAAAGTGGATCTACACAGGCTCCGGCGAAGTAGTGCCCTGATTGCCCATCAAGGTATCCGCCTTACTGGCTAAGCTAAAGTCGAGTTGTGTCAGTCCGCCAATGCTGTGCGTACTCAGGCGCACACTCACTTTACGCCAGCCGATGAAGAGATCCGGGTGATGATTCATCGCCTCGGCAGCATGAGCCAAACGACTGACAAAATCGATCCCGGCAAGGTAGCTGCTAAAACTGAATATCTTAACCAATTCACGCCCCTCCAAATTCCAACCGGAAACTTGAGTGAGTGCTATCTGGATTTCAGCATCTGTAAGTTGGCCCGGTTTCATGAAGGATTACAGAGCCGAAAATTAAGTCCAATCAAGGCATGAATGGCCGAACGCCCCCAAATGCAGCCCTTCACCAGAGTTGACAGTGTAGTCCACGGCTCCATTCTCGCATCCGCCGTGGCCCCATGCCGCGTTCTTCATTCGTCATTTCCCCTCCCCCATGCATTCCTCCATTGAACTTAAACGCGAAGTCGAAGCCGTCCAGATTCCCAGTGGAGATGCGATCAAGCTGCCCCTCGGCCTGAAGGTCATCATCACTCAGTCCCTCGGGGGCACTTACACCGTGGCCACCGACTTCGGCCTCGCCCGCATCAGCTCCAAAGACATCGACGCTCTCGGCATCGACCCTGAGGCCAGCAAGAAGGAGCAGGAAAGCACCTCCTCCAATATTCCCGATGAGACCAGCGATCTGGAAGCCCAAGTGTGGAACCAACTCAAAAATGTCTATGATCCCGAGATACCCGTAAACATCGTCGATCTCGGACTCGTGTATGACTGCACAGTCGAACTCAACGACGAAGGCAAAAACCGCGCCGTGGTAAAAATGACCCTCACCGCCCCTGGTTGCGGTATGGGCCCCACCATCGCCGCAGATGCTCAGAGCCGCATCATGACCATCGAGGACATGGACGACGCCGCTGTCGAACTCGTCTGGGAACCCGCGTGGAATCAGGGCATGATCTCCGTCGAAGGGAAGATGAAACTCGGCATGATCTGACCTTTATGGCCGCGTTTAAACCACCCGGCCAATGTCCCGCCTGTGGCGAGTGGGTGCCGCGCGCAGCCGCAGCCTGTGATGACTGCGGAGCCTGTGCCAAATCAGGCTGGAAGGCCAATGCCGACACCTATGACGGCCTCGATCTGCCCGACGAAGATTTTGATTACGATGATTTCATCCAACGTGAATTCGGCAGCTCAACGAAAGGCTCCAAGCTTGGCCTGAGCAAAGAAACCTTCTGGCGCATCGTCGCCGCCGTGGTGCTCGCCGTCATGATTTTGGGCTATCTAATGTCGGCAAGATAGACGGCTCTTGATACGCATTGTGGAAACATGTGCCATTTGACCTCTCACCTGTAACCGCCTTCATAGAAATAGTGAATGGCTTGAGAAAGCTCTTCCGATGAGAGCAACCTTTGCTCAGTTCGATCCACGACCGTTTCCCTTGCTCCCGTGAGACATGCAACAAGCACTTTGAAGCACTCCATTCTCTTGGCTGGATCAAAGTTAAAACTCTTCGTCATTACCGTCAAAATCCCAGCAAGATGAATCCAGCCAGCGATTTCCCGTTCAGAATTTCTATCCCTTCTAAATCCATCCTCCCACTCGTTTAGTGACAATGGATATACATCTGAAAGGTTAGCGACAAGAGAGGCCAGCATCTCACGAATCCCATCATCGAATGGCGGATGTTGGTATTCCCCGCGTTTTAACTGATCACTATCTAAATAGACAGGCTCCTTGTGGCCCTCTATCTGAACCATGACTACCCCAGGACAGAGTTCACTTTTGGGAATCCACACTGTCTGATTTGCAGCAATATCATGGTATGGCACCAAGTCGGGATTTCGCTTTCGGAACAGGCGGCGGAGGAACTCTCTCATGTTGTATAGTATGTCAGCGAACTAAGCCGAAGATTCGAGAATGATTACGTTGTCTGCGCCACCTTTCTCCCCCGATAAGCCAGGGCAAAGAACACGCAGACCGCTGCGGTCAGGGCCGTCTCACCCCACCAAAAGCGCGACCAATCTGTCATACCTTTGGTTTGGCACATATCGTGCCACCAGCCACCGCCGAGGTAGCCCAGTAGATTGCCCACACCGCCCATGAGTAGGGCCAGCAGAGCCTGAGCACGCACGCGCCATTTCGGGTCGATCCGCTCCTCCAGATAGATCTGTGTCGTGATGAAGTAGAGAGTGAAAGCAAAGCCGTGCAGCGTCGTGCCGATCATGATCCAGGTCTGCGTATTCATGGCATTCATGCTGTAGCGCACCACACAGATGACGATGCCAGAAAGGAACACCCACTTGAGTCGATACCGCGTCATCAATCCCCCCAGAAGTAGCATGACGAGAATCTCCGTCGTCTGCGCCAGTGACATGACGGCCGAGATATGTCCCACACCCATTTCCTTTAACTGAAGCACCGTGTAGGGGTAAAATGCCGCGAGAGGGATGCAGTAAAGAGCGGCCGTGATGAAGACGATCCGGTGATCCCGATGCTTCAGCAGATCCAGCGCATCCAGCCCTAGAATCTGCCACCAACTGCGATGCTGCTTCGCATCGCTGGGTGGCGTGGCGGGCAGCATCCAGGTCAAACTCATGACCACCATCCATAGACCCGCCGCCGTGAATCCCGCGCGCCAGGTCTACTTCGGCGACACCCATCTCCACACGTCGTACTCCTTCGACGCATTCCTGAACGGCAATCGCTCCGCCGATCC
>CAZOVY010000122.1:0-11646 GCA_964583255.1 uncultured Prosthecobacter sp. | reverse complement strand
ATGGCCTGTGCCTCGACTTCTGCCGCCAGCCGCCCATCGCACGCTATCATCCGCAGATCCTCGATCCGTGGCTGAAGGCAGGCCGCGATGATCCGCGCAAGATGACCGTCGGCTCGCCCGAGTTTCTCGCTTGGGCGCAGCATCGCGCGGACTTCGTGAATCTCTTCATGCGTGACCTCCGCGTCCAGCTCCGCGAGTTGGAAAAAACCACGAAGCGCAAGGTGCCCGTGATGGTCCGCATCCCTGAAGCCACACTGAATCTGAACTTGATGGAAGGCTTCGACCTCCGCACTTGGCTCAAAGAGGGCTGGGTGGATGAGGTCGCCCTCGACCCATTGTGGATTTGGGATTTAGACTACCCCGACACCGCCCGGCCCTACGTCGAGCTAGCCCGCGCCCACGGCGTCAAGATCCATGGCGGAGCCAACACCGTCACGGGTAAAGGCGTCACGGCCAACGCACGCGGCTTTCTCGAAAGGATCGCCCGAAACTATGATGAAGGCGTGGACGGCATCGCCCTTTTCCAGACAGACGCGGCACTTCTCGCCCCCGAACTTAAAGCGTTGCTTGGCCCCCTGTTCCCGCATCTCGCCGATGCCACCGCTGTTTCCGAGCAGCTCGCCGTAGCTCGAAAAAAACAGCCGCAGTTGAGCGAGGGCGAGCGACACTTCGGCCTCGACAATCACAGCCTACTTCCACAACTCGGCAGAGCACCCCGCCTCAGTCTAGACACCCTTTGAGTCCATCATGCGCATCGTCCTGTTCCTTCTTTCCTTCGTGGGCCTACTGTCAGCAGCTCCGCTCAAAACCGCGCAGCTTCTCGCCGCAGGCGAAGAACCCGTTCGTATCGTCTGCATCGGCGACAGCATCACCGGCGTCTATTACCACACTGGCGGCCTACGTGCCTATCCAGAGATGCTGCAAATCGCCCTGCAAAAAATTCATCCGCAGGCCCAGGTTACCGTGCGCAATGCCGGCATCAGCGGCGACACCACCACCGGCGGCCTCAAGCGCCTCGAACGCGACGTTCTCGCCCACAAGCCGCATCTCGTCACCATCATGTTCGGCATGAACGACCTCGTGCGCACGCCCGTCGCCGATTTCCAAAACAACCTCCGTGAAATCATCCGCCGCTGCCGCGCTATCGACGCTGAGGTCGTCCTCTGCACGCAAAACTCCATTGTCGAATCCCCCCAGCGCCCCGGAGCCAAACTCGCCGAATTCACGCAGGCTATCCGCGACATTGCCAAAGCCGAATCGCTCCCCGTCGCCGATTGCTTCGCTGCTTTTGAGGCCGTGCATGTCAAAGAAACCCTCGAATGGAATCTGCTGCTCAGCGATCCCATCCATCCCAACATGGCCGGTCACAAACTCTTCGCCGAGACCATCGCGCAGACCATCAGCGGTCAGAAAACGTCGCTAGCAGACATCGGCCCGCCATTGCCCGCGCTGCGTCACACACACGACCTCCTCAAAGCTGGCAAGCCCGTCAAAGTGCTCGCCATGCCGCCCTACAACACGCTCATCGCTCCCGCGATTCAGCAGCTTTACCCCAAAGCCGTCGTCAACGTCACCTCATGGCCCTTCGAGGGCCAGACGCTCGCCCAGCTCGAAGAATCCGCCAAGAAAGTCCGCACCATGGCGCAGGACCTCGTGCTCATCGCTGTGCCGGGATCACTGCCCGTGCAGCAGCCCGAGGCCTTCCACAAAAGCTACTCCTGGATCATGAACTGGTCCCTCAGCTTCGGCCCGCAGCAGTGGGATGTCATCGTTGCGCTGCCCTCCGCTGCGAAAGCCAAACTCACCACCGAAGAACAACAGCACGAAGCCTTCGCCCACCGTTTGATCGAAGCTCAAGACCTCCACAGCTTCGAAGGCGATGCCACCGCATTGACAACTCTACTCACTCAACACCTCAAACCCCAAAACTGATTCTTCATGAGACGCTCCAAAGTCCTCGCCAAGCTCCGCGCTGGCAAAGTCGCCCGCATCTGCTGCTGCGGCTCGCCCATCGCTTTCTTCCCGGCCATGGCCGCCCACTTTCACTACGACGGCATCTGGCTCGATGGCGAGCACCGCGCGTGGGAAGCCCGTGAAATCGAAACCATGCTCGGTCGTCATCGCGCCGCCGATATCGACTGTATGTGGCGTCCGCCCACGAAGGAAAAAAACGGCCTCTACCGCCTCCTCGAAGACGGCGCTGCCGGCTTGATGATTCCGCATGTCGGCAGCGCCGATGAAGCCCGCGCTCTCGTCAGTGCGATCAAATTCCCCCCGCTCGGCGACCGCGGCTTCTGCGGCGGCGGACGCGATGCCGACTACTGGATCGGCAAACCCGATGACTACACCGATGCTGCCAACCGCGAGACCTTCCTCACCGTTCAAATCGAAACCCCCGCCGCTCTCGCCAACGCCGAAGCCATCGCCGCTGTTCCTGGCGTGGACATCCTCTTCCTCGGCCCTGGCGACATGTCCCTGCGCCTCGGCTGCACGCCCGCCGTGAATGATCCCGTCATGATGGACGTGCAGAAGCAAATCGCCGCCGCCTGTAAAAAACATGGCAAAGCCTGGGGCCGTCCCGTTGGCACCGCCGCCGATGCCAAAACCCTCATCGATCTCGGCGCGCAATTCATCGTCCACGGCAGCGAGTTCGGTGCCGTCCACGCCCACTTCACCGCCTGCTCCGCCGACTTCGACTCCATCCTCAACGAAACCGCCGGTGTACCTGTGATTCCTGAAGGCAGGATGTACTGATGGCGTCACAAATTCACGCTCTTCCTTTTGAGCAGAGTTTGCGCAATGGGAGGTAGTATGTTTTGCGGGGGCCATGTGCTATTGTCTTGGAGCATGAAGATCACCCCTGAGCTTTTTCACGCCTATCTCAAGTGCCCGACGAAATGCTGGCTGCGAGAGAACCATGAACAGGAAAGCGGCAACCATTACGCGGAATGGTTCAAAACGCAGAACGACCAGTATCGTGCCACAGGGACCGAACGACTGGTTGACACATCGTCGATCGATGACGTTGCGGTGTCGCCAGATGAGGAAAGTATTAAAACGGACAAGTGGCGGTTGGCTACCAATTTGGCAGCACACGCTCAAAGCGATTCGTGGATCGTGGAATCGGAACTTCATGCTGTCGAACGTGTGCCATCCACAGGCCGTGGAAAAGCTGCGCAATTTATTCCCATCCGTTTCATCTTCACCAACAAGCTGGGCAAGGATGACAAACTGATGCTGGCATTCGACGCCTTTGTACTCTCGAAGTCACAGGGGCGTGAAATCAAGAGTGGCAAGCTCATCCATGGCGACGATAGCACCACGTTCAAAGTGAACACCTCGGCGCTGGCTGGCGGAGTGCGAAAGCACGTCAACAAAATCGCCGAGTTACTCTCTGGCCCAACGCCACCCGAAGTAGTTCTGAACCGCCATTGCACCGAATGCGAATTCCAGGCTCGATGTCGGAAGAACGCTGTCGAGAAGGACGATCTCAGTCTCTTAGCCATGATGAACGCAAAGGAACGCCAGGAGCTGCGCAGCAAAGGCATCTTCACTGTCACCCAACTCTCCTACACGTTCCGTCCCCGCCGCCGACCCAAACGATTGCGCGATAAACGCGAGAAATATCATCACGCACTCAAGGCTCTGGCGATTAGAGAGCAGAAAATCCACATCGTCGGCAGACCGGAACTCAAGATTGAAGGCACGCCCGTCTATATGGATGTCGAGGGCCTGCCAGACCGTGATTTCTACTACCTCATCGGCCTGCGCATCGGCGACGGCGATTCCGCCATCCAGCATAGCCTGTGGGCGAACACCGTCGAGGATGAGGGGCATATTTGGCGGGAATTCCTCACTATCCTCGAAACCGTCGAAAAGCCGACACTGATCCACTACGGCAGTTACGAAACAAGTTTTTCTAAACGGATGGCGGAGCGTCATGGCAATCCACAGAACGAATCGGTCGCGGCAAAAGCAATAGTCTCAGCTCGCAATCTCGTCTCGATGGTGTTTGGGCAAATCTACTTCCCCACCTATTCCAACAGCCTGAAGGAGATCGCCCGATACCTGAACTTTGAATGGTCTGAAGCGGAGGCAGCGGGAATGGGTTCGATTGCTTGGCGTCATGCTTGGGAGAAATCCAGGGCAACGGCATTAATGCAGAGACTGATCACATATAACACGGAGGATTGCTTGGCACTCTCCCGGTTGAGTGAGCGGCTCGGCAATCTTTCGGAGAATGGTGGAAATGCTAACTGCTCCACAGGCGTGGTTCTCACGGATTCACTGCAGCGCAATTTCCCTTGCACGTTTAAGGTGAATCAGTTTCAGATCCCGGCATTTGAGCAAATCAACAAAGCTGCCTATTGGGACTATCAGAGAGAGAAGGTCTTTGTGAAATCCAGTGAACGCCTGAGAAAAATCGCTCAGAAGGACCGTGCACAAAAGAGACTAAAACCTCGCGCTAACAGAGTCGTGGAATGGCCAGGGCCAACAGCATGCCCGAAATGCGAGTCGCTTAAAATATACAAGCATCAAACTGCACGCAAAATTGTGATTGATGTCCGATTTGGTACTGCAAGCGTCAAGAGGTGGGTGACAAAATATCTATTCCACCGCTACAGATGTCCGACGTGCCGGGCGGTATTCCACAATCCTACATGTGCCTGGAGCGGTGAGAAGTTTGGTCCAAACCTCCGAGCTTTTTGCGTCTATCAAAACATTGACTTGAGAATTCCACAGGAACGAGTCGCCGCTTTCCTCAACCTGATTCTTGGCTTTCAGCTTTCACGCGGGAAGATCAACAAGTTCAAGGAGAGTGCTGCAGTTTTCTACGAATCAACTTACCAAAAGTTGCTGGAAGCAATTGTCGCCGGACCTTTGGTTCATGCAGATGAGACCAAAGTGAATCTAGGTGGACAGGATGGTTACGTCTGGGTTTTCACCAATCTTGAAGAAGCGGTTTATCTGTATTCTCCATCAAGGGAGGCAGATCTGGTTCAGCGCGTCCTGAAGGATTTTGATGGCGTGCTCGTTTCGGATTTTTACGCGGCATACGAATCCCTAAACTGCGCCCAGCAAAAGTGCCTGATTCACCTCATCCGGGACTTGAACGATGATGTGTTCAAAGAACCATTTAACAACGAGTTCAAAGAGTTGGTTGGCGAATTCGCGGCCTTGCTCAAGCCAATGATCGAAACAATTGATCGCTTCGGGTTGAAGACACGGTTTCTCCGCAAGCACAAGGCTGCGGTGGATCAGTTCTTCAAGTGGCTGACACATCAAGTATACCGAAGTGAGACTGCTCTGAAGTGCAAGCGCCGCTTGGAGAAGAACCGAGAAACTCTGTTTACGTTTCTCGATCACGATGATATTCCTTGGAACAACAACAATGCAGAGCATGCGGTCAAAGCGTTCGCGCTACTGCGCCGGGATTTCGACGGACTCTCGACTGAGAAGGGAATCAAAGAATACCTGATCCTCCTCAGCATCTGCCAAACCTGCAAATTCATGGGGGTGGGCTTTTTGGATTTCCTCCGTTCTGGTGAGAAAGACATTCATGCCTTCTCCGAAAGTCGGCGCAGTGTATTGAGTCACTCCCTTGTTGATCTAAAATAACAAAGCGGTGACAGAATGACCTGCCCCCTATGCAATACTCAAACCCGCAGCCGTTTGCACCATTTGGAAGGTAAGACTTACTGATCACCTAATGAATCTCCACCATCTCATCTGCATCACCGTATGCAGCTGGTCCACCATCACAGGCGCCGAGCAGCCCTCTGCATGGATGGAGCCCTTTCCGCCGCACAAGATCGCCGGGAACCTCTACTACGTCGGCTCCAAAGACCTCGCGTCATACCTCATCGCCACGCCGGAGGGTCACATCCTCATCAACAGCAGCTTTGAGGAGTCCGTGCCGCTCATCCGGGCCAGCATCGAGAAACTCGGCTTCAAGTTCACCGACGTGAAGATCCTGCTCATCAGCCACGCCCACTCAGATCACTGCGCAGGCAGCGCGGAAGTCGTCAAGCAGACCAAAGCACAATACTTCGTCATGGAGCAGGACGCTGATGCTGTGGAGAGCGGCGGAGCGAAAAAATCCCGCCTCAAGGCCGACTACACCCAGTTCACGCCCTCCAAAGTGGATCGCCGACTCAAAGACGGCGATGAAGTCAAACTCGGCGGCAGCACGCTCGTTGCGAATCTCACACCCGGTCATACACGCGGCTGTACCACCTGGACCTTGAAGGTTGATGGCCTCAACGCCGTCATCATCGGCAGCCCGAATGTGAACCCTGGCTACATCCTCGTGAACAACAAGGATTACCCCGCTATCGCCACCGATTACGAGCGCACCTTCCGCTTCCTTAAAGCCCAGCCCGTTGATCTCTTCCTCGGTGCCCACGGTGGCTACTACGACATGAATGCCAAGCACATTCGCTTCCTCGTCACTGGAGGCACCAATCCCTTCATCGACCCCGAAGGCTACCATCGCTACGTCGAGGATCGTGAGAAAGCCTTCCGCACTGAACTCATGAAACAGCAGGCCAAATAACCTCCACCCACTCCCGATCATGTCCATTCTACTTCGTCATTTCCTGTTCCTCGTCGCCTTCGGTTCGTCACTCTGTGCCCAAACACTCACCGTCACCACCGACCGAGCAGACGCCATCTACAAGCAGGGTGAAACCGTCACCTTCACGGTCAAACTTACGCCGCCATCGGATGTCGTCATTCCTTGGAATATCACGAAGGACGGCGTCGATCCCACCACCAACGGCAAGGCGACTCTCACCAACGGCAGCGCCAGCGTCACCGCCAAACTTGATGAGCCTGGCTTCCTGCTCTGCCGCGCCGGTTTCGTCACAGCGGACAAACAATCGCTCAAAGCCGCCGCCGGTGCCGCCATCGATCCGATGCAGATCAAGCCAAGCATGGGCGTGCCCGACGACTTCGATGCCTATTGGTCCGCTGAGAAGAAAAAACTCGCGCAAGTGCCGATGAACCCGCGCCTCACACCACAAACCTCTCCATCGAAGACGCTCGAAGTCTTCGATGTGCAGGCCGACTCTATCGGCAATCCCGTCAGTGCCTATTACGCACGGCCCATCGGCGCGAAGCCGCAGTCGCTTCCAGCCATACTCACCGTGCATGGTGCGGGCGTGAGCAGTTCCGGCCTCGCGAGTGCCGCAAGCTGGGCTGCGGACGGATTTCTCTCCATGGACATGAACGCGCACGGCATCCCGAACGGCAAACCGAAGGAGTTCTACACTGCTTTGTCGAACGGCGAGCTGAAGAGCTATCCCACACGCGGTCGTGAATCACGCGACACGATTTACTTCCACGACATGTTCCTGCGCCTCGTGCGTGCCATCGACTTCCTCACTGCGCAGCCGGAGTGGGACGGGCGCACCGTCGTGGTGAAAGGCAGCAGCCAAGGCGGCTACCAGTCCATCGTCGCCGCCGGGCTCGATCCGCGCGTGACCTTTTTTGTGCCGGGTGTGCCCGCAGGCTGCGATCACACCGGCTTTAAAGCAGGTCGTATCAATGGTTGGCCCAAATTCATCCCCACTGGTCAAACCGCCACGCCCAACGTGCTCGAAGCCGTGCGCTACTACGACGCGGTGAACTTCGCCACGCGCACGAAGGCCGCCGCGTTCTTCACTGTCGGCTTCATCGACGGCACCTGCCCGCCCTCCAGCGTCTATGCCGCCTTCAATGTTATCCAAAACAAGCACGACATCTTCGACGACATCCCCACCGGCCACGCCAACTCCCCCGCCGCCATCGCTGCCATGCGGAAGGCTGTGCTCGATCATGTGAAGTCCGTCTCATCGAAATGAAACGCTTCATCCGTCTCATTCTCTGTGTTCTCCAAATCTCTGCGCTGCAAATTCTTGCCGCTGATGAAGCGATCTCATCCTTCATCGCCGAGGCCACCACCGAGCACCCACGCAACTCCGAAGGCGACATCGTCGTGCTACGAGATGGCACGCTCTTCGCCGCGTGGTCGCAGTTTTACGGCGGAGCACAGGACCATGCACCGGCACGCATCGTCGCCGTAAAGTCCACTGACGGTGGACGCACTTGGAGCACGCCCAAGACGATCCAAGAAAACCAAGGCAAGGCCAACGTCATGTCCGTGAGCCTCCTCCGCTCAGCCAGTGGCGACGTGCTCTTCTTCTACCTCATCAAGAACTCACTCAGCGACCTCAAAGCCTATGTCCGCCGTTCCAGCGACGACACACAGACCTGGAGCGAGCCCACACTCATCACACCCGAGCCCGGCTACCATGTGATGAACAACGCCCGCATCATCCAGCTCAAATCAGGCAGCCTCCTTGCGCCCGTCTCAACCTGCGACACCGTATTTGCCAAAGACGATCCCTTCCGCACCGTCGTGTATCGCTCCGATGACGATGGCAAGACATGGCAGCGTGGCACCACCTTCCTCACCGCCCCGAAACGCGGCGCGATGGAGCCCGGCCTCATCGAGATGAAGGACGGTCGCGTCATGCAGATCATCCGCACGCAGACCGGCTACATTTGGAATAGCTACTCCAGCGACGGCGGAGACACCTGGAGTGAATCCAAACCATGGAACATCGAAGCTCCTGAAGCGCCCACCACCATCACGCGCATTCCCAGCACCGGCGACTGGCTCATGGTGCTGAATCCCGTCGTCGAATGGAAGAACCCCGAGAAGACCGTGCTCGGCACCAATCACGGCGGCGCACGCACCCCGCTCGCCGCCATGATCTCGCACGATGAAGGCCAGACGTGGAGCAAGCCCAAAAACATTGAGTCCGATCCCAAGCTCACATTCGCCTACACCAGCATCACGCCTCATCAAAACCGCGTGCTGCTCAGCTACTACGTCTTCCCGCTGAAAGGCAAACAGCTCTCGCTCAAGTTCCAAAGCCTCCCGCTGGATTGGTTCGACCGCTGAATCATCTGACCGCCATGAAAATCCTCCTCCTCTTCCTTTCGTCATTCTGCATTCTGCATTCGTCATTCGCAGCGGACCCGCTGCGTCTCGCCACCTTCGACGTCGATGCCACGCCATCACTCGGTTCGGCAATGGCTTATGATCCGGTGAAACGTGTGGATGAAATGACGCTGCGCTGCCGTGGCATCGTCCTTCTCGGTGCGGATCAGCCCATCGTGCTGTGCGCGGTGGATTGGATCGGTATTGCCAATGAAGGCCACGATGCCTTCCGCGCAGCACTCGCCGAGGCCGCAGGCACCGTTCCCGCGCGCGTGGCGGTTCATGCGCTGCATCAGCATGATGCTCCAGGTTGTGACTTCACCGCCGAGAAGATCATCAAGGAACTCGATGTGAAAGGCTACACGCGCTTTGATGGCACCTTTCACCGCGTAGTCATCCAGCGTGCCGCAGATGCCATCCGCGCCGCTTTGCCAAATGCACAACCCATCACGCACTACGGCTATGGCGAGGCCATCGTGAAGGAAGTCGCCTCGAACCGCCGCGTGGAGCGCACGCCGGAAGGCAAAGTTGGTCGGATGCGCGGCAGCAGTTGCAAAGTGGAAGGCCTCATCATGCTGCCTGAGGGACTCATTGATCCGGTCGTGTCCTTGCTCAGCTTTTGGAATGGCGACAAACCTGTCGCCGTGCTCAGCGCCTACGCCTGCCATCCGCAGAGCTATTATCGCCTCGGCATTCCGAGCCCTGATTTTCCTGGCATCGCACGCTTCATTCGCGGGCAGGATGTGAATGCCGCTCTGCACGTTCACTTCAATGGCGCAGGCGGCAACGTCGCTGCGGGCAAATACAACGACGGCACGCAGGCCAACCGCATCATCCTCGCCACACGTCTCGCTGCCGGAATGCAGGAGGCTTATAACAAGACCACCAAACTTCCTCTCACCGCTACAGACATCGGCTGGGGCAATGTGCCCGTCAGCCTGCCACTCTCACCGCGATTGAATGAAGCCGACCTCGTCGCCAAACTCAAAGCCACCGCGGCCAAGGGCTACATCTCCTTTGCCGATCAACTCGCCTTTGTCCGTCGCACGAAAGCAGGACACAAGATCGACATCACCTGCCTCAGAATCGGCAATACGCGCATGTTGCATTTGCCGGGAGAACTCTTCGTCGAATACCAACTCGCCGCCAAAGCCATGCGCCCTGATTTGCACGTCATGATGGCCGCCTACGGCAACTACGGCCCTGGCTACATCGGCACCGCCGCCGCTTATCCAGAGGGCGGCTACGAGACCGGTCCCACCTCCTCAAATGTCGCACCCGAGGTGGAAAAGGTACTGACTGATGCCATGCAGAGCCTTCTCGGCAGCAAGCCATGAAATTCAGCCGCATCGGCCTCGGCTGCGTCACCTTCGGTCGCGAGATCGACGAAGCAGCATCCTTCACGCTGCTCGATCATGCACTGAAACGCGGCGTGCGGCATTTCGACACCGCAGCGGCCTATGGTGGCGGCACTTCGGAAATGATTATCGGCAAGTGGCTCGCCTCGCGGAAACCCGAGGGAATCACCGTCGCCACGAAGATTTTGCCGCCTTATGATCGCATCGACATCACTGGCAGTCAGAAACGGCTCGGCGTGGAGCAGATCGACCTGCTATACCTTCATCAGTGGCACGAAACCGCGCTGCATCTCGACTCCGCACTCGAAAGGCTGCCGGTAAAGCAACTCGGAGCCAGCAACTTCACCGTGGAGCAAATCCGCGCTGCCGGGTCACCCTTCCGCGCCGTACAAAACAACCACAACCTTGCCGTAAGCGATGTGAGTGACGCGTTCCGCGACTACTGTGCTGCGAAAGACATTTCCATCGTCACCTACAGCCCACTCGGAGCCGGATTCCTCACCAGCAAGCACCGCAACGGTGTTCAGACCGGTTCACGCTTCGAGATCATCCCCGGCCATCAGCAGGTCTATTTTCATGAGTCGGCCTATCAGCGACTCGCGAAGCTCGAAGATGTCGCCAAGCGCACCGGACACTCGCAGGCGCATCTGGCCCTTGCTTGGGCACTTCATCAGCCGGGCATTGACACCGTGCTTGTCGGCGGACGTTCGCCTGCGCATCTCGATCAGGCCTTTGCCGCGTTGGAATTCGGTGATGCGGCGCTTCTGCACGAACTTGAATTGGCAGGATAATTTGGGGCAGGATAATGCGATAAAGAATCTGGTTCCCGATTATTCTGCCCTCCATCATCCTGCCAACTTCCCTGCCATGCCCGTCCAGATCGCCGCCCAGATTATCAAGCCTACCAAGAAGAGGTTTTATGAGATCGACTATCTCGTCACCGGTCACGCTCACGCGATTCATAACGAGTTCGGGCGGTTGATGCATGAGCACATCTATCAGGCTGAGCTGGCTCGTCGCTGCATCGCCGATGGACTTCCTACGCTACGTGAAGTCCAACTTCTGCTGACCCACGAAACGTTCCAAAAGCCCTACTACATTGACCTTTTGGTCGATTCGTCCGTGCCGGTAGAAACCAAAACCAATGAGACATTGGTGCCCGCCAACACGGCTCAGACCCTGAACTACCTTTATATCGCAAATTTGGACCACGGCACACTTCTCAATCTCAGGCCAGTCACGGTGGCGAGTTGCCTCACAAAGAATGACACCGGGGAAGCGTGAACGAGTGAGGTGTTG
>CAZOVY010000121.1:0-11648 GCA_964583255.1 uncultured Prosthecobacter sp. | reverse complement strand
TAACGCCACTCTCCGGTGTGATTTATTGATGAGGCAATACGGCGCTCCGGCAGGAGCGCAAGAAGTCGTCGTATGCTTTTGAGTGTTTCTTCACCCGTGACGGACGCTTCTCGCGCCCCTCCGGGGCGCGAAGAAAGGAGGCGTGTTTGCTGGTGCAGGTCCGGTGGTTCTCGCTCGCCAAGCCTCGCTTCACCACCGGCTGTTTTCTCCCGAGCCTCCGGCTCGCCATCAGACAGGCTAAGGCCACATCCGAAACGGCATGGCATTTTCAAAGACAAAATCATGAGGGGTAAAATCATGGGGGATCGTCCCTGGAGAATCATGATTTTACCCGCCATGATTTTGTCTTCCGTTCCTTCGAATCCGGCCTGGAAAACGGGTTTCCGGGAGTCCGGCTGGTCAAAGAAGAGATGCCGTATCAGGCCTTACTTCACCACGGGCTGGCCGGCTTTGGTCCAGTCGTTCATGCCGCCGTCGAGGTGATAGATTTCGGTGAAGCCGAGTTTCTCGAAGGTGGGAAGAGAACGGGTGCTGCGACCACCAGCCTGGCAGTGGACGAGGACGGGTTTGGTTTTGTCCAGCTCGCCGAGCTTGGCGGAGAAGTCTGGGGACATGATGTCGATGTTCTTGGCGTCCTTGATGTGGCCTTCGCTGAATTCATCGGAGGTGCGAACGTCGATGACGGTGACTTTGCCCTCCTGGATGAGTTTGGCGGCAGCGGCGGGATCGACGTGTTTGACTTTGTCTTCCGCAAAAGCTGGGACGGCGAGGGCGAGCAGGGTGGTGAGGAGGAGGGGGAGGCGGTGCATGGGGTGGGTGGTCAAGGGGTCAAGAGGTCAAGGACTGGGTCAAAGAGGTCAAGGAGGTCAAGGGGTGGTACTACGAACCTCGACTTCCATGCGGGCGAGTCTTTGATAGAGGCGGCGCTTCCCGAGCAGCGGCCACCAGCGGTAGAGATAGATCTCCAGCGGTCGCCACATGGCGACCCAGCCGAGGATGGTGAGGCCCTCACGCGCGACGATCTTTAAAGGCACATCGCCCTGGAACAGCATCACGGCCGCGAACTCACAGGCAAACATGAACACGAGTCCGATGATGAGCGTGCCGCGTCCTTCCTTCATCAACTGCCGGAACTCGCGCCAGAGCATGTCGGCGCGGTAGTCGAAGTAATGCTGAACGGACTCCTTCACGCTCGCTGTCGTTTGGGCGGTGTCGGCGGGCGCCTTGGAGAGATGGATGACGAGGTGCAGGTCGTCATCACGCGGGTGCTCCTGCGCCCAACTGACGATGAACTCCTCGGCATCATGATCGAGGTCCCGCTCGTGGAAGGGCGAGGGGTCCATGGAATTGAACAACTGCGCCAGTTCGGCGAGCTTGACCTCAATGAGAGCGGGCATGGCAGGAGAATGACGAAACTCGAATGACGAATGAGGAGAGCGGACGGGACGCGGCGAGTGCTGCCAGACGACTTTCGTCATTCGGACTTACTCATTCGTCATTTGCTGCTGGCAGCTTCGTAGCCTTTGGCCACCTCGGCCCAGTTCACGACGTTCCACCAGGCGGCGATGTAGTCGGGGCGCTTGTTCTGATACTTGAGGTAATAGGCGTGCTCCCAGACATCGAGGCCGAGGATCGGCGTGCCGAGGTCGGTGTCGGCGACGATGCCCTTCATCAATGGGTTGTCCTGATTCGGGGTGGAGGTGACGGCGAGTTTGCCGTCGGCCTTGACGATGAGCCAGGCCCAGCCGGAGCCGAAGCGCTTGGTGCCGGCTTCGGCAAAGAGCTTCTTGAAGTCGTCGATGCTGGTGAAGGTGCTCTGGATGGCAGCGCCAAGTTTGCCTTCGGGGCCGGTCGGGCCGCTGCCGGTGGGGGCCATCCATTTCCAGAACCAGGTGTGGTTCACATGACCGCCACCGTGATTGCGGACTGCGGTTTGTTGCTCGGCTGGGAGTGATGCTAGATCACTGATCATGGTGATGACATTGCCGGGCTTGATCTTCCCTGCGGTCAGCGCCTCACCGAGTTTGGTCACATAAGTGGCGTGATGTTTGCCGTGATGGATGCCCATGGTGATCGCATCAATGTGTGGCTCCAAGGCTTCTGGCGGATAGGCCAAGGGGTCCTGGGTGATGCCAATCTCTGCCATCGCAGCTTGGCTTGAGGTGGTGATGAGTGAGCCTGCGACGGCGGCTCCGGTGGTGGTGATAAAGTGGCGGCGGTTCATAGTAGGCGGCCAAGATAACGTTCCTGGAAGGTGAATGTCACGACTAAATCTGCGGCGCTGAGGTGACTTTTTCTTTGCGATTTATGAGCAGATCGGATTTGAGGATTTTGACTCCTGCTAAACCTGTCTAAAGAGAGGCGCTCCATGTCTGCGCTTTTCATTCCGCCCGACTACTTCCGCGAACTCCGCCGCGAGGAGCTCTTTCCCGATGCCACACGCTCGCTTGAGGTGGAGCTGGGCTGTGGTGATGGCTCGTTCTTTCTCGGCATGGCGCAGCAGCACCCTGAGCGCGATTTTTTTGCCATGGAGCGAATGCTGGGTCGAGTCTCGAAAACCTGCCGCAAGGTGGATCGCGCCGGGCTGACGAATGCAAAAGTTCTGCGTCTGGAAAGCGGCTATACGGTGGGCTGGCTGCTGCCCACGGCCAGCGTTTCGCGGCTGCACCTGCTGTGCCCTGATCCGTGGCCGAAGACGAAGCATGAGGCGCGACGGTTGGTGAATCAGGAGGAGTTTCTCACCGGTCTGGCGCGGGTGCTGGTGCCGGGTGGGGAGTTCCTACTGAAAACGGATGATCGTGTGTACTTCGAGGACGCACTCGTTAGCTTTGGCAAGAGAGCAGAGTTCGAGCGCCTCGAATGGCCGAGCGATGCTTTTTTCTATCCGACGACTGACTTTGAATCCCACTGGCTGGCCATGGGCCGTGAGATGCACCGAGCGCGCTGGCGACTGCGGTGATCAGATGAGTCTCGTGATCAGATTGGTGTGGTGCGGGCCGGTGTCATCATCGCTGATTAATTGCGTTTCACCGCCATCGACGGCGGATGGATTCAATAGAGCGTCGATGAGGAGCTGGCTGTCATCGAGAAACGTCTGCGCGGCACGGCGGAGGAAGTCGGCCTCTTCTGCGCGAGTGTGGAGGATGACGAGCACGCAGTCACCACGAAAAACCACGAGCGCGTGGCAGGTGTCATAGCCGAACCAAAAGGTCTGCACGTAGCGGTCACCGCCGCTGCCAAAGTGATCATGGGCATCATGCACGGCTAGCAGTAATTTCTCAGCGCGGAAGTCCTCATAGGGCAGGAGATTCAGCAGAGTCTGCCGCCGCCAGCCGAGCAGCATGCCATTGACGGCACCACCATTTTTGAGGCGCTCCATGGCGGAGCGGAGGGAAGGGGAGATTTGGGCAGACATGGTTTAGAGCTCCTGGGTGGTGACTTTGGTGAGCAATTCGTAGAGCAGGGTTTTCTTGGCGATCATGGCTCCAGCGCCTGGATCATTCGGACCTGTGCCTTCGCCAAAATAGGCATAGGTCACGGTCAGGTCATCCTCCTGCGCAGTGCCGGTCCAGGCCCCACCCAGCTCCAGGGCTTCGCCGATCTTGGCTCCGAAGTGACGCAGGCCCTGAAAATCTGCCACAAAGGCATCGACGCTCACTTGATCACCAGCGCTATCGACGATGCCTTCTTTGAGAGTGAATAGGGTGAGAGGTGGTGTCGCTGCAATGCTCATGCCTCTGTCGTCTCAAAAACAGCGCGCTCTGGCAAGCCTAAATTGTGGGCAGATGCCAGAATGAATAAGGAACGATGGCATTTTGTGGCGTGCGCGTTTACGAATGCCCTGTTCCGTGTTTCTGCTTTTCACCTCAGACATCACTCCATGACGCCCATCGCCCACGCCAGTCAGATTCTCGACACCATGCTCGGTTATCTCGGGTTCACCGTGCAGATCGACCAGATCGAAGGTCCTGAAGGACCGACACTGCAAATCCACACGGATGATAGCCAGCAACTGATCGGTCATCGTGGATCGACAATGGAAGACATTCAGTATTTGGTGAATCGCATCCTTCAGCGTCACATCGACCATGCGCCGCGCATCCGCGTGGATATCGAATTTTATCGGTCGATGCATGAAGACAAGCTCGTGGACCATGCCAGGGAGCTCGGCGACCGCGTGCGCGCCACCGGTAAGTCAGAGATGCTGCAGCCGATGAATAGTTACTACCGGCGCATGATCCACAATATCTTCGTCGATGACAAAGAGGTGCAGAGCCTGAGTCTCGACCCGAATGAGCGCTTCAAGCGCATCCAGCTCAAGCGTCGGCACTGATCCTCAGGCCAGCATTTCTTTGAGATAGCGAATGCTCTCCCGCGCGATGTGTTGTGCGCCGGGACGATAGTCGAAAACTTCCACCGAAAGGAAGCTGTCATACTTCACCTCACGCAGGGCGCTGATGATCGGCTCATACTTCACCTCACCCATGCCTGGGCCGAGCAGATTGGGATCATTGGCGTGGAAGTGGACAAACCAGTCCTTGCTGTCGCGAATGATGTCCGGGATCGACTTGGCTTCATCGCTCATCGCCTTCACGTCGAGGTGCAGCTTGCAACTCGGATGATCCACCAGCTTGCATAGGCGGATCGTTTCTTCTGCCGTGTTGAGGAAATTCGTCTCCTTCTTCCCCAGCGGCTCCATAGCGATCACGACACCGTATTTACCAGCTTCCTCAGCGACCTCACGTACCGAATCAGCCGCACGTTTAAAGGCCTCTTCATATTCCCATTCAGGCAGCGTGTTGCGCGCCTTTGGGCTGCCCCAGACCATGATACGGCCACCGGTCATCGCGCAAAATTTAGCGAGGTGACGACCAAACTTCGCCGTCTCTTTACGCTGGAGAGCATCCGGTGTCGTGATATGAAACCAGGTCGGTTTTGTCAGCAACCAGTGCAACCCCAGGATCTCCAATCCGAATGACGAAGCGATGTGGCTCAGGCGCAGCGCATCCGCTTCTGTCAGCTTACGCGGGTCTTCCTTCAGCGTGAAAGGAGCCAGCTCCAGAGCGTGATAGCCAGCCGCAGCCGCATCCTCACATACTTTTTCAAAAGCCCAATCAGCTGGGTAAGTCTCGTTGCAAATAGCGAAGCGCATAGGGCGCGGAGACTGGAATGACCACCGCTCAGCGTCAACCTTTGGTTGTCGGGAAAATACTCTGGTGGCTCAGCCGTCTGCCACACACTGGGCAGTCTTCTTATGCGGGACTACCTCCACATTAGGCCACGGCTCGCACGGCGGCTTCCTCGATACCTCTGAGGGCAAAGACGCGCAGGATGGTGTCTTCGATCAAGTTGTTCGGGCAAGAGGCTCCTGCGGTGATGCCGATCGTCACGGGTTCCATGCTCGATAGCTTGCCGGAGTAGCTTGTGGTCTCGGCTTTCAAATGCAGATCGAAATGGATGATCTGCTCAAGTGAGGTGAGACACTCAGCCGTGCGGATGAAAAAAGTGGGGAGTTGCTTCTCACCGATTTCGACGAGGTGAGCTGTGTTGGAACTGTTGTAACCACCGACTACGAGTAAGATGTCGAGCGGCTGCTGAAGTAGCCCGAAAAGGGAGTCTTGGCGCTCTTGAGTGGCACCACAAATGGTGTCGAAAACTTGGAAGTTAGGGCTACCGACACTGTCGCGATCTTCCACCGCTTTTTGCAGGCGGCGCTGGATCTCTTCGGTTTCAGATTTCAACATCGTCGTCTGATTCGCCACGCCGATACGCACTAAATGCTGATCAGGATCAAAGTCGGGCGAGTACGCATCCGCTCCTTTGAAGCGCTCATAGAAGGCCTGCTTGTCACCACCACTACGTATGTAATCACAGACGTAATCCACATCGGCGAGCGTCAGCACGACGAGGTAGTTTCCATCGCCTTTGTCGCCTAATGCACGGGATGATGTGGCCCGTGTTTCTTCATGGCTTGCCTTGCCGTGGATTATGGAAGTGAAGCTGGTCTTAGCGTAGTTGCGCACACGTTTCCACACGCTCATCACATCTCCACAGGTCGTGTCCACGACCATGCAGCCGCGTGAGCTGATCAGGTTCATGAGCTTCGTCTCTGCTCCGAAAGCAGGCACGATGACGACATCTTCATTGGTGAGTTTGGCCACCTCTTCCTCCTGCTGACTGATCGGGATGGAGACAATGCCCATCTCCGTGAGTTGGCGGTTCACCTCAGGGTTATGAATGATCTCACCGAGCAGGAAAACGCGCCGATCCGCAAAGACACGGCGCGCGGCATAGGCCAGATCAATCGCCCGTTCCACTCCATAACAAAAACCGAAATCACGTGCCAAACGCACGGTGGTATTACCGATCTGGATGACGCTACCCTTAGCTCGCAGACCTTCCACTAGCATGCTCCGGTAGTGTGTCTCTACCTCAGCCTGCACGCGCTCCATTACCTCCGGTGTGCGGACGTTGACTCGGCGGGCAGGGGTAGTTGGGGCAGACATCGTTGAGGGAGAGATCAGTAATTGTAGATCTTGCCTTGAGCCGCATCGCTGAAGACCTTGCTGCTCATCATGTAGGAGTCTGGTGGGTCGGCCAATGACGAGTCATCGAGCACCGGCAAAGTCTTGCCGATTGTGGCATCTTCTGGGTGGCTGGAAGCAATGATCAGTGGTGTCCCTTGTTTGACCATGGCGAAGATTTTTTGCGCTGATTTGATCGGCAGACGCACACAACCGTGAGTGCATGGGTAAGGCTTCACCCAGCCCCAGTGCATTCCATAAGCAGACTTGAACTCCATCCAGAAAGTCATCGGATAACCTGCGCCCGGAGAGCTAGCACGGCGGCGGTTCGCCACCTTGCTGTAGATGCTGAACGTGCCGTGAGGTGTCGGCGTTCCGGCGGTGCCCACAGAGCAGGGAGTCGCTAGCAGGACTTCATTACCCTGCATCACATAGACGCGCTGCGCACCCGTGCTGAGCTTTACTTTCACGGCAGAGGGATTCGTCACCGCCTTGGCTGGCGGGTCAAAGCTAGTCGAGTAGCGACCGCTGGATTTTTTCTTGGTGGCACAACTGCTCAGGGCGGCAGCCACGGCGACGAGGGCGATAGTCTGGAGGAAACGTGAGTTCATAGGAGCGCCAGACGTAGCACTCCATGCGCATGTCTCCAGCCTTTTTCTCACTCTAAAAAGATGGGCGTTGACCGTGACATGCGTTCTATGGAAACATCATCTTCTCTGCTCATGAAAAAGCTCGCCTCTCTTGTCTTACCATCCCTGATTTCACTCTCCATTATCAGTGCCCAAGAGCCCACGAAACCAGCGCCAACCTCAGAGGCTAGAGAGTGGGTGCTCTTTGATGGTAAATCGCTCACCGACTGGGAGACTGTTGATATTGGCGGCAGTGGTCAGGTCGAGTTAGAGGGCGGCGTCCTCATCATCAATCAGGGGGACAGCCTCAGCGGCGTACTCTACAAAAAAGTCGCCGAGTTGCCCGTGATTAATTATGAGATCAGCCTCGAAGCCAAGCGTCTCCAAGGTGTGGACTTCTTTTGTGGACTGACCTTTCCCGTGGGGGATCTAAAGACCTGCGGCACCCTCATCTGCGGTGGCTGGGGCGGTAGCGTTACCGGCATCAGCAACATCGACGGCATCGACGCCAGCGAGAACTCCACAGGCACCTACCAGCGCTACGAGGACGATCACTGGTACAAGATCCGTCTCCGTGTTACCGCAGAAAATCTTGGCGTTTGGATCGATGACAAACAGGTCGTGGACTACGATCTCAAAGACCGCAAGATCAGCCTCCGCCCCGGCCCCATCGAAAGCTACGCACCGCTCGCTCTCAGCACGTTCAACACGAGCGCCGCCATCAAAAACGTGAAGCTAAAAGCGATCAAGCCATAGTCGGTTTTTAAAGGATGGTGGAAGCTGCTGATGGATTCTCTTCAGTGCGGCGTTTCCTGAGTCTCTATGATGACTCTTTTCCGTTTCCTGACTGGTTGCTCGCTTCTGATTTCAGCTCTCGCTATGGCAGAAATGCCGATGGCAATCCCGCTATGGGAAAAGGCCGCGCCGGGATCGGAGGCGCGGGAGGCAGAGGCTGAATCACAGGACGGGAGCAATGTGGGGAATGTCCACAACCCCTCGATCACGCCTTTCATCCCGATGAAGGATGCGACGGGCACGGCGGTGATCATCGCGCCGGGTGGTGGGCACTCGAAGCTCTGCTTGGGCCATGAGGGCTATGCGCTGGCGGAGTGGTTCCGCGATCATGGGATCGCGGCCTTTGTGCTGAAGTATCGACTGGCGCGGGAAAAGGGATCGACCTACACGATTCAAGATCATGCGATGGCTGACACACGCCGGGCGATCCGCATGGTGCGCAGTCGGGCAGGGGAGTGGGGCATCAAGCCGGATCGCATAGGCATCATGGGTTTCTCCGCAGGTGGTGAACTGGCGGCCTTTGCAGCGATGAAGAGTGATGCGGGCAAGCCGGATGCTGCCGAGGTGATCGAGCAGATGAGTTCACGCCCGGACTTTCAGGCGCTGATTTATCCTGGCACGTCGAATCTGTTTTCGGCGGAGAAGGGGATGCCGCCGCTGTTCATCGCTTGTGGATATGGCGATCGCCCGGACATCTCGGAGGGAATGGCGTCGCTCTACCTGAAATACAAAGCCGCAGGTGTGAAAGCAGAGTTGCACATCTACAGCAATGCGGGCCACGGTTTCGGCTACAAGCCTGGAACGTCAACGGCAGCAGGTCGGTGGCCGGAGCGGTTTACCGAGTGGCTGACTGACAGCGGGCTGCTGGGTGGTAGTTGAGAGTTATTTGTTGAGGGCCGAGAGCCGGGAAATGCCCTGCCATTTGCTGCTGATACTCTCAACACTCAACCAACAACTCAGTCTCATCTCCCACCCGTGGCTTTTTGAATGGCGTCTTGCGCTTGTTTCACAGATTCCAGAAGCTTGAGGCCCGTAGTATCGAGGGTCTTGGAGGATGCGAGCTTTTGCAGTTTTTCCGAGGCTTCTTGAAGGTTCTTCACGGCCATGGGCAGCATCTCCATCTGACCTGAGGCGAGATAAGCGCGGGCGAGATGATGCTGGGCTTCAGCAAGCGTGACGAGCGCTGCGGTATCGGATGGATCAGTGGTCAGCCGTGCGTCTTTGAGGCGGACAATTTCGGTGCGCAAAGGGATGACTTCCTTCCACTGCTGAAGATGCTCCAGCGTGGTAGCGAGTTTTTCGTGGGCTGCGAGGGTGTCGTTTTGATAATCGCGATTGAGCGGGTCAGCTTTGGCAAGACTGAGGGCGCTGGCGAGTCGCTCACGATACAGCGGCAAGGCTGCGCTAGACTGGTTCTGAGCCTGAAGTGCGTCCGCCAGATTTTCCAGAGCGACGCCGAGTTGGCGATGGTAGGTTTCATCACCCCGACCTGCCTGAAGGATGGTGCGCCTGAGTTGCACGGATTCTTCAAACAACTTCTGGGCTTCGGCAGGCTGGCCCTGATGAATGAGCCATGAACCCTGCTGCTCAATCACAGCGGCGTAGTCCCGCTGAAGCATGGCGTTGGTGGGGCTGCTGGCGATCTGATCTTTGAGAATGCCGCTTGCGGTATTCAAGTGCTGATTGGCGGAGTCCCATTTCTCTTCACGGCTGTCGAGACGACCGAGCGCTGCGTGAGCGATGGCGAGATCGCGCTGGTTCAAAGGCTCTTTGGGTTGCAGCGCGATGAGCTTCGTTAGAAGACTGAGCTGGCGTTCAAACATGGCGCGGGCCTGTGCGAGCTGTCCGGCTTCTTCATGGCCGACTCCGACGCCCTGACTGGCGACGGCGAGATCGCGCAGGAAAGCTGGATTCTGTGGCGCGCTTTCGACACGACGATTCAAGATGTCGAGACAGGCATCAAACTGGACCTGGGCAGCCACTCGGTCGCCTCGACTGAGGTCAATCATGCCGCGAAACTCGGCGATCATGGCGCGCTGACGCCACTGCACATCGTTGAGAGATTCTGGCGGCAGATCCGTGAAATACTTGTCTGCGGACTCAGCTACCGTGGCCAGTAGGGCACTACGACCGAGTGGGACTAATTTGCCACGCAGATCAATGAGCATGTCCTCGATGAGCGTCTCCGCCTTATTGCGGGCTGAGGTTGCAATCTGTTTGGCCTGACGTTCAGCTTCGGCGGCAGAGACGGCCTTCGCACGTTCATCGACTGCAATGCTGCGCGCCTTCTCTGCCTCGATGCGGCGCTCCTCTGCCGTGGCTCGGGCGGCAGCTTCCTGATGCTGGGCGGTCTCGGCTTGTCCGCGTGCGCGCACGGCTTCGACACGTTCGGAGGCTTCGCGGGCGAGCGCAGCTTTCTCACGCTCCAGGGCAAAGGTGGTGGTGGCCAAACCAACGATGAGAGAGAGTACGATGGCGGCTGCGGTGGCCATGGTCTTGCGGTGCCGACGTACCATTTTCATGAAGCGATAAGCGACGCTCGGCGGTGTGGCGGAGACGGGCTCGTCATTTAGGTAGCGCTGAATGTCGAGCATCAGGCTGGTGGCGGTGTCGTAGCGGCGTTCGCGATCTTTTTCCAAGGCCCGCAGGACGATCCAGTCGAGGTCACGCTTCAGTACTTGTGTGAGACGCGGAGCGTGAGTGTGACGCAGCTCAGCGGTGGCGCGGGTTTTCTCCGTGACATGGATAAGGCGACTACTTGGGCGCTTGGCATCTTCCTCACGGATGTGGCGGAGGATTTCATCAATGGGAGATTTGCGGGCGACTTCGATCGGCAGCGGTGTCTCGCCAGTGAGCAGTTCAAAGAGAATGACGCCGAGGCTGTAAATGTCACTGCGCGTGTCCACATCCAGATTATTGAGACCCGCCTGTTCTGGACTCATATACTGCGGCGTGCCGATGATGACTCCCTGCATGGTTTGTACGATGTCACCGACGAAGCCTGCGGCATCTGAAGTGCCGAGAGCCTTAGCGATGCCGAAGTCGATGACCATCGGCACGGGTCGGCTATCCACCTCGGTGACGAGGATGTTTGAGGGCTTTAAATCGCGGTGCAGGATGGCTTTTTGATGCGCATGCTGCACGGCCTGACAGATGGGAATAAAAAGCTCCAGCCGCTGTCTGACCGTGAGGCGTTTTTCGTCGCAATACTTGGTGATGGCTGGGCCCTTCACGAGTTCCATCACGAAGAAGGGTCTGCCTGCTGCCGTGGCCCCTGCGTCGAGCACGCCAGCGATGTTTGGGTGATCCATCAGAGCCAGCGCCTGCCGCTCGGTATCGAATCGAGAAATGATTTCCTGGCTGTCCATGCCAGCCTTGATGACCTTCAAAGCTACTTCACGGCGGATCGGTTCATGCTGCTCTGCCAGCCATACCATGCCGAAACCACCCTCACCCAAAACCTCACGCAGGCAGTAACGCCCGATGTAGTCTCCCGGCTTTTCCCCGAGCGTGATATCGCGGTGCGTGCTCGGCGGTAAGACGATGATCGTGCTATCATCATTTTGTGGCAATTCGTCCTCCAAACCAATGCCAAAAAGTGCGGCAGCATTCTTGACGGGCTCCGGATTCGATTTCTTTGGGATGAGCCGTGTGGTGTCGGTTTCCATGGCCGGTTAGGGGGTAGGCAGGTTGATCGGAC
>CAZOVY010000120.1:0-11660 GCA_964583255.1 uncultured Prosthecobacter sp. | reverse complement strand
ACAGCCTCTTCATGGCCGGCGGCGGATTCAAAGGCGGCACCGCCTATGGCGAGACCGACGAGTTCGGCGCGAATGCCTTGGTGAATCCCGTCAGCGTCCACGACACCCACGCCACCATCCTGCATCAAATGGGCCTCGACCACACCCGCCTCACCTTCCGCCACGGCGGCCGCGACATGCGCCTCACCGATGTGCATGGGCGGGTGATCCAGGAACTGCTGATATAAGAGGAGGGGAGCTGACTTCGACGATCATTTCTCTTCCCATCTCGCGAGCAGCCATAGGACATCGGAGAGGCGGTTGAGAAAGCGCATGACTTCGCGATTCGGCACTTCTTGTTCGGTGCCGATGAGGTCCACGACATTTCTTTCCGCTCGGCGACAGGCCACGCGGGCGAGGTCGGCATAGGCTCCAGTCATGACACCCGCCTCGCCTGGTAGTGCCCAGCCTTTGAACTCAAGAGCGCCGCCAGCTTCTAGTTTGGTGACCCATTCGTCGAGGTAGGCTACTTTTTCGGATTCGAAGGGCTTATGCTTGGCGGCGTATTTTTCTTCGAGACCAGGTGGCGTGGCTAGCTCACCCATGAGGGCGATGAGCCACGGCTGTAGAGTGCTCACGATTTCGCGAGTCTCCGCGCGCAGCGCAGCGATGCGGAGTGGGCCGAGGGCGGCATTGAGTTCATCCACCGCGCCGAGCGCGTGGACACGAGGATGGGATTTGGAAAGACGGCAGCCGAAGAGGAGATCCGTCTCCCCTTCGTCACCGCGTCGGGTGGCGATAGACATGAGCAAATCTTACGCTGGGCTAAATAATCAGGCTCGTAAATCTTCGGAAGTTTTACTTTTTTGTCATCGCCACTCGTTAATAGCTGCGTGCCACATTCAACCTCAACGTTATGAGATACAGTTCTTCCATTGTCGTCTGCGCAGCGCTTCTGCTGTTTGCTGCTGGATCATCGGCCAGCGCTGATCAATCCGAGACCGTCGCCTCAGCCGAGCGCCCAAGACTGGCGCTGTATGCTGAGGACGTGACGATGGATGGGCAGCCGCGTCCTGATTTAGCGCGCGCTTTGAGCGATAGCTTGAGTGCCGGTTTGCTCAAGCGTGGTCAGGTCCGTGTGTTCAGTTTGGAAAGCGCTGCGGGTCGCGATGCCACTGGCATGATCGCCAGCCCTGCCGCCTCGACTGCCGCACGTGTGAATCGTCTGCTGGATGATGGACTCGATTATGTGATGACCTTTAACGTGCTCGGTATCGGCAGTGAATGCCTGCTGAGTGTAAAGAAAATGCGCGCACGCACCCATGAGGTGATGGAGGCGCATCAGTTCACCAGTTACGGTCATGAGGCAGGATTGTTTAAAATCATCGGCACGGTGTTGGAGCGCGTGGACCCCCGGCCTGCGGGGAAACCTATCTTCCCGCGCACTCAGTCACCCGCAGCGTTGGCCCCTGCTCCGATGTCTGAATTTGTCGCTGTACCGAAAGCTGCGGCCTATGACCCATGGAAAGAAAATGTGCCGCCAGTGTATGATCTGACTCATGTGCGCAAGGCACTGGTTTATCGCGAACTCGGCACGGTGAAGTATATCAACCCGACGTGGAAATTTTGTGTCATCCGCCCAGCCGAGGGCACCCAGTTTGAGGAGAATGACCCGCTGCACATCCTGTGGGACGAGGGCGATGTCTATGCGGCGCTGCGTGTCTGCGCCATCGAGCGTGGCGGTGTGGTGGCAGATATGGGGAAGACGCCGAATCACCATCCGCTGTTCCAGGGAGATAAGGTTTTTGGCTGGGCCCCGCCGCTGCGCTGACTGTGGGGCAGGGAATTGCCCTTTTTTCTGGTTTTTGTAAACTTTTGAGAGCCGTTCGTGGCGGTGATCCGCCTGACTCATTATCACTTTCCCAGCCAAACTCCTTGCCACGACCTGCGTCGTTGGCTAAAAGCGATTTTGCCGAACGAAAGCAGGCACGCTATTTATGAAGTTCACGATCAGCAAGGAGTCCCTCCAGCAAGCCATCCAACAGGTTCAGCACGTCGTTAGCACACGCACGACACTGGCCATCCTCTCCAATGTCTTGCTCCGCGCCAAAGACGGCGTCTTGGAGCTGACCACCACCGACCTCGATGTCGGCGTCACCTGCACGGTGGCTGCTGATGTGCAGGAAGATGGAGCCACCACGCTACCCGCCCGCCGACTTGCCACGATCATTCGCGAGCTGCCAGCGGAGGACATCGACATCAGTGTGGATGAGAAAAACATCGCCTCCATTCGCAGCGGTCCTTCCTTCTTCAAAGTGCTCGGTCTCACCAGTGAGGAGTTCCCCGCACTGCCTCGTTTTGATGACGCGCGTGAGTTCAGGATCGATCAAGCTGTGCTGCGCGAGTGCCTCCGCAAGACCTCCTATGCCATCTCCACTGACGAGACACGCTATGTGCTCAATGGCCTTTTGTTCTCCTTCAAAAATAACGCCCTCACCATGGTGGCCACAGACGGTCGCCGCCTCGCCATGGTCGAGCAGGAGCTGGAGTTCCCGCAGAGTCAGGAGATAGACATCATCGTGCCGACGAAGGCCGTGAACGAACTCGCCCGTCTTCTCGGTGATACGGGTGAAGTCGTCATCCGCGTCACTGGCAGTCAGGTCGGCTTTGATCTCGGAGATAGCCTGCTCATCAGCAAACTGATCGACGGCAATTACCCAAATTACCGCCAGGTCATTCCCGGCGAGGCCAAGGAGCGCATCGCCCTGGATCGTGAAGTCTTCCTCAAAGCCATCAGCCGTGTTTCCCTGCTCGCCAGTGAGAAGTCGAACTCAGTCAAATTCCAGTTCACACCCGGTCAGGTCGAGATCATCGCCAGCAGCCCCGACATCGGTGAAGCGCGCGAAACCATCGCCATCAATTACAAAGGCGCGGTCATCACCATCGCCTTCAATCCTGAGTTCACCATGGCTCCGCTGCGCAATATCAGCGCCGACGAAATCCATCTGCATCTCATTGATGACATCAGCCCCGGAGTGCTCCGCTGTGGCACCAATTTCCTGTATGTGCTCATGCCCATGCGCGTGAATAACTAGGTCGCTATTTTTTAACCCTCACCCCCAGACCGATGGTCCGCTCCACGCTCCTCCTCACACTTGTTGCAGCCGCACTCTCCGCCTGCATCCCCTACAATCAGCCGCGTCCCTTCGCAGGTCGCGGTGGTCGTTCTTTGGACAAACCACCACGCTATGGAGACGGCAGCCGCTATGTGGAACCCATCGCTCCAGCGCCTATCACTCCATTAGATCCATCAGGCATCGTGGACCCATTGGCCGTGCCACCGACAACTCCAGGTGTTGACCCCGGCCTAGCCATCACGCCTCCCGGCACCACACCACCCGTCACTCCTGCTCCAGGCGTGACTGCACCTGCCACCCCAGGCGGCGTCACTACTCCTCCTACCGCGCCTACGACACAGCCGCCCGCTGCTCCTGGCGACGTGCCATTCGCCCGCTCCGTTCCCGGCAAGCCCGGTTATGTTTACAGCCCAAAAGATGCGAAAAAGATCATTAGTGTCGATGGCCTCCGCCCCGGCTCCAAAGCCAAGGACCCTGAGACCGGTGAAATCTTCCGCGTGCCTTATCAGTGATGCCCTGTAGCGGAATGCCTCAGCATTCCTCTTCTTCTCAGCTTCTGCTGCCTGAATTTCGAGTTCCCTTGATCGCCGTCCTTTTGGGCGGCGATTTTGTTTTTAGCCCCTCTCTGAACTCTCCTGCTTAAAACCGGTATTTTTGCGCGATTCTCTGCACCCCATTTTTCCCCATGTTCCGCACGCTCTTTCTCATCGCCTTCTGCCCCCTGCTCTCCGTCACTGCTGCTGAACCCCTCAAAGCCCTCCTCATCGCCGGCGGCTGCTGCCATGACTATGCGAAGCAGCATGAGGTTATCGCCAAAGGCATCCAATCCCGCGCGAACGTGCAGGTGGATGTCATCTGGACCGACGACAAGTCCACGAACCCGCCGCTGCCGGTCTATGACAAGGCGGATTGGGCGAAGGGCTACGACATCATCATCCACGACGAGTGCGCCGCGAGCATGAACAACAAGGAGACGCTCACTCGCATCCTCGACGCTCATAAAACGATCCCCAGCATCCAGCTTCACTGCGCCATGCACAGCTTCCGCACCGGCGAGGACCGCTGGTTCAAGCGCCTCGGCCTGCAATCGAACTCGCACGGACCGCAGGAGCCCATCGCGATCACCTTTGTCGATAAGGAGCACCCGATCACGAAAACGCTCGCCGACTGGACCACGATCAAAGAGGAGCTCTACAACAACGCGAACCTCTTCGACGCTCACCCGCTCGCCATGGGCAAGCAGACGGTGAAAAACAAGGATGGCGGCACGAAGGACGTCGAATACATCGTCGCCTGGACGAACGAAAAGTCCGGTGCCCGCAGTTTCAGCACGACCATTGGCCACAACACCGAAACCGTCGCGGATGCGCGTTACCTCGATCTCATCACGCGCGGCCTTCTCTGGGCCTGTGACAAGCTCACGCCGGATTTCCTCACGCCGTTCAAAGGGCAGAACAAAGTGACGTTTGTGCCCGCGAAGCCTGTCGAGGCTCCGAAGCCGCCGCCGGTGCCGAAAGACGCCATGGGCATCAAGGCGACCGCGAGCAGCGAGGAGACGGGCAAGGACAACTTCGCCTGGCGTGCCGTGGACAATGACGAAGGTACCCGTTGGTGCGCCAACGGGCCTGATTATCCGCAGTGGTTGCAGCTCGAGTTGGAGAAGCCGCAGACGCTCACCGGCATCGAGACCACCTGGGAAAACAACGGCGTGTATCACTTCAAAGTCGAAGGCAGCGCCGATGGCAAAACGTGGACCACGCTCGTCGATGGCAGCACGAACGAAAAGAAAGCCCCTTACTCGAATGACTTCGCCAAGGCCGACGGCATCCGCTTTGTGAAGCTGCATGCGATTGGCAAAGAGAGCGGCGGCTGGGCCAGCATCCGCGAGGTGCGGCTCAAAGGACCTGGCATCAAGGCCATCACACCGAAGCTGAGCGCCGAGCAGAAGAAAGAATACAACCAGGCCACTGACCCCCGCAAAGACGGCGGCAACGTCGTGCCGAAGATCGTCAAACTCACGCCGGAGGAAGAAGCGGCCATTTTGAAGGACGTGAAGGTCGCCGAGGGCTTCGAGGTTTCTCTTTTCGCGAACAGCGCCGCTGCGAATTACCCCGTCTTCGTCGCCGCCGAGCCAGATGGCACGCTTTACGTTTCCTCCGATGGAAACGGCTCCGTGGAGCGCAAACCCAACCGCGGCCGCATCATTCGCCTGCGCGATCTCGATGGCGATGGCCGTGCCGATGAAACGAAGGTCTTCTGCGAGGTCGATGCGCCGCGCGGCCTCGTGTGGGACCACGACCGCCTCTACCTCGTGCATCCGCCGCACCTCAGCGAGTTCATTGATGCCGATCATGACGGCGTCGCCGAAAAACAGAACATCCTCGTCAAAGGCATCGCCTTCGATTTCAAAGATCGCCCGGCGGATCACACCACGAACGGCCTCAGCCTCGGCATCGACGGCTGGCTTTACATCGCGGGTGGCGACTTCGGTTTCCTGAAGGCCACCGGCACCGATGGCCGCACGCTCCAGCATCGCGGAGGCGGCGTCATCCGCGTGCGCCCCGACGGCACCGGCCTCGAAATCTATTCCACCGGCACTCGCAACATCCTAGAGGTCGCCATCAGCCCGCTGATGGACATGTTCGCCCGCGACAACACCAACGACGGCGGCGGCTGGAACGTGCGCTTCCACCACTTCACCGGCCTCGACGACCACGGTTACCCGCGCCTCTACAAAAACTTCAACGATGAGGCCATCCAACCCCTCGCCGACTACGGCGGCGGCAGCGGCACTGGCGCGGTTTACATCGACGAGCCCGGCTTCGGCGCTTGGAACAACGCTCCCTTCACCTGCGACTGGGGCACAGGTGCCCTCTGGCATCATCAGGTGAAGCCCAAAGGCGCCACCTTTGAAGAAACCCGCAAGCCCGAGCCCTTCATCAAAATGACCCGCCCCACCGACGCCGATGTCGATGGCATGAGCCGCGTCTATTGCGCCAGTTGGAAAGGCGCCACCTTCGGCTGGGCCGGCCCCGATGTCGGTTACATCGTGCAGGTGAAGCCGAAGGGCTTCAAAGCCGAGCCGCTGCCGGATTTCGCGAAGGCGGGTGAAGCTGAACTACTGCAACTCATGGAGTCACCGAGTTATCGCCGCCGCCTGGAAGCCCAGAGGCTGTGGCTCAAGCACTATCCAGCAATGAAAAATGCCATGGCTTCGATCTTGCCGGAACAGGGACAAGATACTACTGAGAGAATGATCGCCAAACGCATGGTCCTTGGTGCTGCTCCTGAGCAAATCATTGGTTGGATTGCCCACGAGGATGCCACCATCTCGCATATGGCTATCCGATCTGCGGCTGCCAATCGATTCGCAGAGCCGTACCTCACCGCTCTCGAAACCGCCAAACCAAGCCACCGCAGCGGACTTCTCCGCGCTCTCGCGATGATGCATACTCCTGAAGTCGTCACCGGCCTCATCGAGCGTCTCGGCAAGGCCACTGATCCCGCGTTGCGCCAGGGCATCCTCGCGGCGCTGTGCCGGCTGCATTTCAAGGAAGGCGAGTGGAAGGGCGATTCGTGGGGCACGCGGCCGGACACGCGGGGGCCGTATTACCAGCCGGAGGCCTGGAGCGAGACCGACAAGATCTATGTCACCCTGCGCGATGCATTGGCCAAGACGTCGCCGGAAGAAGCGACCTTCCTTGTAAAGGAGATGAGCCGGAACCGCATCCGCTCCGATGACTCACTCAAGCGCATCCTCGAACTCGCGAAGCAGGACCCGAAGGTCATCCCAGATGCCGTGGCGCAGATCGCCATGGCGGATGAGGTGCCTGCGGAGGCAGTGGAGTTGCTGGTCGGAGCTTTGCGTAGCAGCATAGGCTTTCAGCCTGTGCCGAACGGCTCCACGGCGGCGGATGCTGTAGCACAGCCTAGAAAGGCTATGCTACTTTCCCAAGCGATCACCGCTTTGTCGAAAACCGACAGCGCCGACGGCGTCTCCGCCACGCTCGCCGCTTTGGAGCCGCTCAAGAAGCTCCCGGACTCTGGCAAAGACTTCGATGCGGCCTTCAATGCCTTCTTGAACGCACCGAAGCTCGAAAATCACCATCAGCTTGTCGAGCAGATCGCCGAGAAGGGCGAGTGGCCGGTGTCGATGTATGCGAACGCGGCCTTGCTGAACCTCGCGAACCGCAAAACGGGCAGTCCCGAGTCCATACAGCTCACGCAGAAGGCGCTCGACAAGGGCTGGGCCGATCCGAAGCACCGCAAGCTTATCATCGATGCCATCAGCGCGTCCAAGCACATGCCCAGCGCCGCCAAAGTGCTCGCCGCGCTCGATGATCCCGATGCCGAGGTCAAAGGTGCGGCCGAACGCGCCGCGAAGGCCATGCGCATCCAGAAGATCGACGACAAAACGCCCAAGCTCATGACCTTGAAGCCCGAGGAGGCACTTGCCGCAGTTTTGAAGGAGAAAGGCAACGTCTCACTCGGAGAACAAATTTTCACGAAAGCCACCTGCGTGGCCTGCCACACCGTGAAGGAGACCGAAGCCCAAAAAGGCCCCTACCTCGGTAACATCGCCCAAACCTACAAGCGCCCCGATCTGGCCCAAAACATCCTCGATCCGAACAAAACCATCGCCCAGGGCTTCGCCAGCGAGATGATCACGATGAAGGACGGCACCCAGCAAATGGGCTTCATCACGCTGGAAGGCGCGAATGAGGTCAAACTGCGCAACATAGCCGCCCAGGAGTTCACCTTCAAAACCGCCGAGATCAAAGAGCGCCAAAAGCTCCCCATGAGCATGATGCCGCCCGGTTTGATGATGAACTTCACTGTGAAGGAATTCGCTAGTTTGCTCGATTACCTGGAGTCGCTGGTGAAGAAGTAGCCTCCCATTCATGAAACTGCCCAATAGTTATCGCGCAGAGCTTGGCGACAAGCTGAAGGCATACAGCCTCAATGCCGAGCATCCTCGCGGCAAGAACAAGGCGCGTGTTTTCAAATCCGCTCTCGGCCTGACCATGGCGAATTCGTATGTGCTGCATGATGCCATTCTCGAAGCAGCCGCAGACTCCACCGAAGTTCGAGAAACGGGCGACAATGGCTACGGCATGACCTACCAGATGACTTTCCAAATGGAGACCGATCGTGGCCGGGCAAATATCATGACTGGTTGGATCGTTGAGATAGGAACGGACTTCCCAAGACTCACAACTTGCTACATACTCTAACCCAATGAACTCAATCATCCGAGAACATGATGTCGTGGCCTTGCTGGAAGATTATCCGGCTAGGCATTTCATCACCCAAGCCCCGCTGACGCTCAAGCGAGGGCTGGTGGGAACCGTGGTGATGATGCATGGCGACGATGTTGCTGAGGTGGAGTTTGCCGACGACAATGGCCGCGCCGAAGCGCTGCTTCCCATTCCTGTCAGCAAGATGATGCCTCTGCGCTATTCAGCGTTGATCGCGGCATAGCGAAACGAATTCGAAATGCGTTTTACCGTCGCTGCCTCGCCGCTTCAAAGAGCATCACGGCTCCTGCCGCCGCGACGTTCAGGGACTCCACATCATTCAGCAGCGGGATGCGCAGGCGGGCGTCGCACTGCGACATGAGTGAGGCATCCACGCCGCGGCCTTCGTTGCCGAGAAGCAGAAGCGTGGGCTGCTGCCAGTCGTAGTCGGTGTAGTCGATCTCGCCTTCACCGGCTGCCGCGACGATCTTCAACCCGTGACTCTCACGTATGGCAAGCAACTGCTCCACTGTTGCATTGGCCAGGATAGGCAGCCTGAAGGCGGAGCCCATGGAACTGCGCAGAACTTTGGGTGAAAACACATCCACACTGCCGCCGAGGGCCACGATGCCACCCACACCGGCGGCTTCCGCTGTGCGGATGAGCGTGCCCATATTCCCAGGGTCCTGAACGCGGTCGAGACCGAGAAAGAGCGTCGCGCTAGCTTCAATCATCACGCCCGCGGAAAGCATGGGCCGTTGAGCCAGCAGGATGATGCCCTGGCTTTGAACAGTATCACTGAGTGCGGAAAGAACCTCGGGTGTGGTGAACTGAACGGACACGTTTTGTGAGGTGAACTGAGCCAGCAAATCACTCTGACGAGACTCCTCACACTGAACAGCAAAGCAGGTGTCGATGATCAATCCCGAGCGCACCGCCTCTTCCGCCAGACGCACGCCCTCGATGAAGATCAGGCCCAGTTCACGACCGTCCCGCACACGGCGTGCGTGCTTGATGCGTTCGTTGGTCGTGCTGGTGATCTGCATGGCCTGCGCATAGCTCAGTCGCCCCGCGCACGCAAGACCGGCGCGCTACCGCCCGTATGGCTCGCCATGCTCCGTGTCCCGTTATGCCTAATTGTTCTCTCCGCCCCAGCCTGGGCTGCGGAGACGCTGACCTTTGAAAAGCATGTGCGTCCCATTTTAAAGACGCACTGCTTTCACTGTCATGGTGAAGAAGGCGAAACCAAAAGCGGACTCGATGTGCGCTTGGCTCGCTTCATCATGAAAGGCGGCGAGGACGGCCCGGCGATCATCCCCGGCAAGGCGGCGGAGAGTCATCTGCTGCAGTTGATCAAAAAAGCCGAGATGCCCAAGGGCAAGGCGAAGCTCAAGGACAAGGACATCAGCACCATCGAGCAATGGATTACTCAAGGTGCGAAGACGGCAAAAGCTGAGCCAGAAAAGCTCGGGCCGGAACATGCCTTCACGGATGAAGAGCGCGCATGGTGGGCGTTTCAGCCGATTCGGAAACCGGCGACAGCAATGACGAATGACGAATCACGAATGACAAAGGGTCAGAGATTCACCAACCCCATCGATGCTTTCGTCGCGAAGAAGCTCGCCGAAAACAAACTCGACTTCTCCGCTGAAGCTGATCCGCGCACGCTGATCCGCCGCGCCTACTTTGATCTCACCGGCCTGCCTCCATTGCCGGAGGAAGTCGCCGCCTTTGAAGCCTCTTTCCGCCAGGGTTCGTCATTCGACATTCGTCATTCGACATTCGAGGCGCTAGCCGACCGCCTGCTCGCCACCCCCGCTTACGGCGAGCGCTGGGGCCGCCACTGGCTGGACATCGCAGGCTATGCGGACTCAGATGGTTACACGGACAAGGATCTGGAGCGCGCATGGGCCTGGAAGTATCGCGACTACGTCATCGCCGCGCTGAACAAGGACAAGCCTTTCGATCAGTTCGTGCGCGAGCAGATCGCTGGTGATGAAATGGTGCCGCAGCCGCATAAGAACCTCAGCGCGGACGCCATCGAAAAGATCACGGCCACGGGCTTCCTGCGCATGGCTGCCGATGGCACCGGCGCGATGAATGACAAGGCCGCGCAGAACGCCACGATTGCTGACACGATCAAGATCGTGAGCACCGCCTTCTTTGGCATGACCGTCGGCTGCGCGCAGTGCCACGACCACCGCTACGACCCGATCACGCAGGCCGATTACTACCGCCTGCGCGCCGTCTTCGAACCCGGCTTCAACACGAAAAGCTGGAAAGCCCCGGCTGGACGACTCGTCTCGCTACTCACGGATGCTGAACGCGCAGTCGGTGCCAAGATTGAAATCGAAGCCAAGAAGCTCGATGCCGTTCGGCTCGTGAAGCAGGAAGAATTCATCAGTGAAGTGCTAGAAAAAGAGCTGGCCAAAGCGCCAGAGAAAGATCGCGAGGCACTCCGCACGGCTTACCGGCTCGTCGCGGCCAAACGTACTCCGGCGCAACTCGCCCTGCTCAAAGCTTGGCCTCGCATCAACCAGCTCAGCGGCGGTTCGCTCTATCTTTACGACAGCACGAACAAAACCAAACACGCCGACACGCTAAAGAAGATGACGGAAGAGGCGACAGCGGTGCGCGCCACGAAACCAAAAGAAGAGTTTCTCCATGCCTTCGAAGAGCAGCCACTCGCTCCCGCTGCGCTGCCGCCGACCAACATCTTTTTTCGTGGCGACATCGAGCAACCAAAGCAGATCGTGAAGCCAGGTGATCTGACCGTGCTGGCCTCTTATCGCCCCATCGAGATCGCCGAAAAGAACGCCGCCATGCCGACCAGCGGTCGCCGCCTCGCCTTTGCCAACTCGCTGACGGATGGCAAGCATCCTTTGTTAGCCCGCGTCATCGTGAACCAAGTCTGGCTGCGGCATTTCGGCAAAGGTTTGGTCAACAGCCCCAACGACTTTGGACAGCTCGGCGAGAAACCAAGCCATCCCGAACTGCTCGACTGGCTCGCCGCCGACTTCATGGAGAATGGCTGGAGCCTCAAGCATCTGCATCGGCTGATCATGACCAGCCGCACCTATCAGCAGCAGTCGCATCGGGATACACAGCGTGACCGCATCGACCCCGACAATCGTTTGCTCAGCCGCATGAACGTGCATCGCCTAGAAGCCGAGACGCTGCGCGACTCGCTGCTCGCCGTTTCCGGCAGGCTCAATCCAGCGCTCGGCGGCAAGCCGGTGCCTGTGCCGTTTACTGAAGAAGGTCAGATCATCATCGGCATCGACACGCGTGATACGGCAGGTCGTCA
>CAZOVY010000119.1:0-11774 GCA_964583255.1 uncultured Prosthecobacter sp. | reverse complement strand
GTGGAGCGAAGCACGCCATACGGTTCGAAATACGCATCCGGCCCTTGCGCGACGCTGAGCATGAGCACGCCTTTGCCCACATCGTAAAGGTAGGGCCGCGTGGGCGGCAGTGGCTTGCCAGGCTTGGACTCGGGCGCGGCGATGCCGATCTCCGGGTCCTTGGATTTCAACTCATGCCCGCCATGTCGCGGCTGATCCCAACCCGGCGAAGGAGGAATGTCCCAAGGTTCGCTGACGGTGATCTTGAGCTTCGGCTTGGTCGGCGAGTCGGTGCGTTTGCGCAACCCCAGCCACACCGATTGCCAATGCGCATCCCCCATCCACCCCGGTGCAGTCGAACCAAACTGTATGAAGGCCTCCGCGTTCTCCGCCTTCCTCCAGAACGCGCCTTCACCACGAATCAAGACCTTGCCATCCGCGGCGATGCTCATGTCGCGATCCCGAATGACGAGCTGATAGGTGTGAAACTCCGTCTTCGCATCGAACATCGCCACGCGATCGTGATACGTCGCGACTTTCTCCGGTCGCAGCAACAGCCCTTCCTGATGCACGCCATCGCTCACGAGCAGCCCCACCGGTGCGCCTTGCTGCGCAGGCCACATGCCCGTGCCACGTCGAGCCGCGACGGACTCCACACGCACCGTTGCCTCGACAACAATCTCAGTGCCAGGCTGTGGCTTCCACGCCGCGCGAAAAGCACCATCAGCCTTCGCCGAATCATCCACGAGATGCAGCGCGCCATTCGCGAGCGTGGCCTTCGCCGCAAGCTCACCGACCGCTTTCCATCCCTGCTCCCGCGGCAATGATTTCGCTTCGTAGTGAACGAGCCAGGTGATGGGTTCTTCGGTGGCTTTGACTTGGCCGAAGGAAATGAGAAGCGATGAAACGAGGAAGAACGAGTGTTTCATAGAATGGCTATTTCCCGTGGGCGTAGCCTTGGAATCTCGCCTCCAGTGCCTCTGGCTTCGGCTGGCCTTTCGCGAAATAGAAGCGATAGCTTAGGGTCAGGCTGTCGCCTTTCTTGATGGTGTAGTCACCGGCACCCGCGGGCTTTTCAGGCTCGAAGTCGTGCAGGCCAAAAGGATTCACGGCGAAGAGTCCGTAATCACGAGCGTGCCAGGTCGTGGGCGAGCGGAGATTGCTGGGATGACTGAAGATGACGACACCGACGGGATTCCCTTTTGGATCGGGGCCGTAGTAGCAGACCCAGTTCGCGTGCTTACCCCAGATGTCGAGATCGCGGACGCCGTTGCTGTTGAATGCGTGCCCGGTTGAGGGACCCGTTTTCACGCCGCTCTTGCTGCTGTTCATGCTGAGCGATGGGCAGAGGCGCAGGGCCATGGTGCCTTCTTTGGTGTCACCGATCAAGACATCGCCTTCCGTGGCCTTGAGCGTGATGTCAAAATCGAGCGCTTTCTCACCTTCCGGTAGCGCAGTGATGGTGATGCGGCGCTCGTCGGTCATCACGGCCTTGTTGTCCGGTCCAATCCATTGCGTCGAGGCCGTGAAGTGCCCTTGATTGCCCGTGGCCTGCACATCCGCGAAACCTGAGTGAGCTTGCTTGCCGAACACCTGATACTCCGCCCAGAAATTGATCTCATTGATCCGCGAATGCCCAAACCACAGCGAGCGATGATGCGGATGATCCACAAACATCGCCTCGCCTGGAGCATCCTTTTTCATCGGAAACTCGCGCGACACATTCACACCCGCCGCACCGATGAGCGGATACATGTAAGGCCGCGCCACCTCCTTGGTGATGTATTCCGTGAACAACTGGCCGTCGATCTCGATACGCATCCCGGCATCGCTGGGTTTCAGCGAGACGGTTTGCGCGTGGGCGAGCAGAGGCAACGCGAGGAGGGTGGTGATGAGGCGGTTCATTGTAAAAGGTAATAGAATCGACAGAAGAATGGGGACAGTAGAATACGAGCTTTGGGATTCATTCTGCTGTCCCCATTCTCTTGTCGATAGGTGTTATTGGTTTGCCGCCTGGCTCATCCAAATCGGCTTTCCATTCAGCCACGTCTCTCGCACTTGGGTGGTCTTGAGATCATCGAGCGGACAGGTGAGCACGTCGCGGTCGAGGAGGATGAAGTCGGCGCGTTTGCCGACTTCGAGGGAACCGGCTTCTTTTTCGAGGAACAGGACTTTGGCGTTGTTGATCGTGTAGAGCCGGATCGCCTCCTCGCGGGTGAGGCCGCCTTCCGGGTGCAGCGTTGTATCGAGGTAACGGCATCTTCTCGCGACGGCGATCCACATGCCGAGCCACGGGTTGTAGGGATTGATGGAAAGCAGGCTGCCGATCTTCTGCATGTGATCGCTGCCGCCGCCGACGGCTACTTTGGCATCAAACAGCGCGCGCAGTGGCTGAAAGCGGCTCATGCGTTCATCGCCAAATTGTTTTAACAAGGTAGCACCGTCAAGGTGGAACCAGATCGGCTGCATGTCGATCACCGCGCCGAGCCGTGCGGCCTGTGCGATGCTTTCCGGCGTCATGAAATTGCAGTGCGTGATGCACGGGCGCGATTCGCGAAGAGGCGTGTCCTTGTTCACCTCGTCATAGGTATCGAGCAGCAGTTTCACTGCGCCATCACCGACGCTGTGCGCGGTGAATTGCAATCCAGCACCTGCGACCTTGCGCACCATCTTCGCGAGGTGCTCACTCGGAGTGCGCTGCACGCCGCGATAGTCCTTGTCCGTGATGCCATAGATGCGGCTCACGCCCCACGGCTCCTGCATCAGCGCACTGCCGGTGAGCATGCCGCCATCGAGCCAGATCTTGGTGCCGATGATTTGCAGCATCGGGTCCGGCTTTGTCAGCGGGTGCTTGATGATCTCATCAATGGCCAGCTCGGAAGTGCGCCACATGCTGCCGGTGGAAAACGTGTGGGACAGCCGCAGGCGAACGGTGAGCGTGTGCGCGTCACGGAGTGACTGATACACATCAATGTTGCCCTGGCTCGCCCCGCGATCCGCGATGGTGGTGAAGCCGACGCTGTTGTAATCAGCGAAGAGTTTCTTCACGAGATCGTGTGTTTGCGCTGCGTCAGGCTTTTTGCTGAGCGCCTTCGCATTGATCTTCGGACTGAACGCATGCATCAGCCCCGTCGGCTCGCCTTTCTCATCAAAAACGACGACGCCTGTGGAACCCGCTGGCACTTTGAAGTTCCGATCAATGCCCGCGAGTTGAAGCGCGATGGAGTTCAGCATCGAATCCGGCCCAGTGCTGAACTGCACGGGATGCTTCGGCGCCACGCGATCCAGTTCCTCGCGCGTGGGGTAGCGCTGTTCCTTCAGGCGCGTGATGAAAACCTGCGCGATACCGATGAGCGACCCCTCCGGCAAGGCCTTCGCACGGCTGGCGATGTAGTCGAGCAGTTGCGGGATATCTTCGATGTCCGGCACCGGATGATCGAACTCCATCGTCGCCGCGCCGACTGGATGCGAATGAGAGTCCATCAGCCCCGGCAGAACCATGCGCCCACCGAGATCCACGCGCTTTGCCTCTGCATGTTCTGTCGCCATCGCCTTTGCCCTATCACCCAGAGCGACGATGCGCTCACCCTCCACCGCCATGGCATCGGTGATGGTAAAAGCTTCGTCCACCGTGACGATCTTGCCGTTGGTGAAAATCGTGAGCGGTCTGGCGTGGAGTGCGGCCAATGGTGAGAGCAGCAGGGCTGCCGTGAGTGGGATGAGAGTTCTGGGGAACATAGTTTACCTATTTATTCAATCCGCCATTTCGCCTGACGCAACACAGCGAGTTTCTGCTCGGCAGTGGCTTCATACCAAATGGTTAGCAAGGTGCCGTCGGCGAGTTCAACGGTGCTCGAGTAACCGAGATCGCCACTGGTGCCATCTTCGGAGAGGGTGAGTTCGTCGCTCCACGACTTGCCGTGATCGGTGCTGAGGCGCGCACGATTGCCAAATGGGCTGAGTCGATAACCATAGGTCATCAGCAGCCGATCATCGCGTAGTCGGAGCAAATAAGACGGGAGCCCATAGCAGACCGCATGCGGTTCGCTCCAGGTCTTGCCACCGTCGGACGATTCCGTTTGCAGCGTCCAATACCTGTTCACTTCGTTGTGATTGCGAATTTGAGCGATGATTGTCCCGTTGGCCGCCTCGACGGCGTGCAGTTCGTGATAGGCGTTCTTGTCACCCGTGCGGATCGGAATATCAGCAAGCCACTGCCACGTTAGACCGTCGTCCTTGGATTCACAGACGCCGATCTTCCGACTGTCGGTCCAGAGTTGTTTGCCCGCATACAGCAGTCGCCCATCAGCGAGTTGAATCGGGCCATGTGGGCTGTTCACGATCGTGGGTATCCGAGGAGACCATGATCTGCCTCCATCGGTGGACCGAATGACCCACTCGCCCTGGTCGGCCTTGCGTTCGGCATCGGTGAGCCGCGCGTGAACGGCGTTCCATTTGGACTGCTGCTCTGGCGGCATCGCTTTGGTCCCCCAACCGTTGAGCGACCAATCAGTGTAAGTGATCTTCTCTTTCAAGTGCGATTCATAGGCCAGTGAGGTGAACGTCGAGACCAACAAGGTCCCTTGAGCCGTCTCCAGCACGCCCGAATCCCGATCGTCTGTAGCGCTGTCGAGCAAGACTCGCGGCCAGGTCCAGGTCGTGCCGTCGTCGCGTGAAGTCATCGCCTGCACCTGCCCGAATGGGCAAACATGCGACTCACGACCACCGGACCACGAAAGCCACAGTTCCCCATTTCGTCGCCGGACAACCGTCGGCCAGCCGTGGTAAAACTCTGGCTGCTGTGAGATCACTTTTGTCTCCATTATCTTGGCTTTCGGCGTTGCTGCGTGACAAGGTGCCGTGAAGAATGTCGCGCATGACAGGGTCGCTATCGTCTGCATGAAACGACGACGAGATAGGAATGGATGTGAGCTTGGTTGCATGGTTTGTGATGAATATCGGTCGTATCGTCGCCCTACCGTTTGTTCGTCGTGATGTTTGCCATCATCTCGAAGTTCTTGTTGAACGCCTTGCCTGTCGGTGAAAGCTGGTAGAACTCGGGCTTGTCTCCGGCGAGTCGCTGGTGCGAGATCTGCATGCCCCACGGCGCTGAGACGGTGGGGATAAGCGCGCCGAGCGATGCGTAATCAATCCGGATCTCGATGCACCATTTGTCGGCGTATTTCTTTACGGCATAGTCGCTCACGCTGTAGAACGCTGGCAGGTTGGCCACGTTCGGGTCAGTAGCGTCCTGATCGAAGAGGGTGCCAGCGGGATTGATGTTGATGACAGGCATGCGCCCGCTCGGAGTCTCTAACCGTATTTCCACAAAATCATCGGACCAGATGCCCGAGTCGTCGCGCGCCTTGGTGCGGTCATGAAGGCTGTCCATGTTCGGCTCGTGGCAACCGATGGCGATGTAAAGGGCGGTCGGCGTGGCGCGGAACGCAGCGGTGGTGGAGACATGATCGGGCTTGGCACTAGTGAACATGTCCTTCAGCGGCATGGATGGCACGCCCTTCCAGAGGGCCTTGGAAAAATCGCCGTCGCACTTGGTGTCTTCGGCGAAGCGTCCGGCCTGGATGGTGGGACCTTTGCGATGCAGGTTTACGAACAGCCTTTTGAGGGGCTCCATCTCATCGGCAAGGCGGTCGAGTCTCTTCGCATAGATGCTGCCCGCCTCGGCTTTGGCGCGGGCCTTGCCGAAGAGGTCGAAGAGCTTCGTCACGTCTTCCTCCTTGAAGTTTCCTGAGGAAGCCGTCACGCGGCGCGGCGCTTTCCTCATCCATATCTCCTCGCCGAACTGATCCAGCGCCTTCATCTCTTCCGCCGCGGGGCCGTAATAGAGCGCGTAGTATTCGGCCAAGAGCTTGTCCACATCCACCTTCGGATTCCACATGAGCTTCGAGTAAAGATACATCATGAGGTGCGTCTGTGACGGGCAGCCGATGTTGGTGTTTTGGTTTTCGGGTTTTGTCATGCCGCCAAAGGGGGCGTCGTATTCGAGAAGGAATCCCTGGCACTTGTCGGGCGTGATATTTTTGAAGAGCTGCTTCAGGTTCTCTGTGAAAATATACGGGGTCGGCGGATAGTTGCGGTGGGGACCGCGGTCATAAAGGTAGTCGTAATAGATGAACTGCTCCGGCTCTTTGACGCACTTGAACCACTCCTTCATAATGGAGGCAAACTCCGGATTCATGTGGTCATAGGCCGTGGTGTTCGCGAAGACGCAGGTCATATCATCCGGGATGAACTTGCCAATGAGCTGGGTGGGAACGCCTACCGTGCCGGCGTAGGCGTAAAAGGCTTTGCGCTGTTGGTTGCCGGGATATTTCTTGTTGTAGCGCTCGAGCATGTTCGCATTGAAATCCCATGCATAGTCACTGTAGCGCCCTGCATCGCCGCGCTCCTTCAGTTTGTCCCATCCGTTGGCGACATCCTCGTCGCCGATGGTGCTCCATCCGTCCGGCTGGTTGAAGCTGACATACGGGAGCATCTTCGGATAGAAGGTATTGGCGGACTCCAGATACTGCAGGAACGTCGAACGGAATTTTTCGCCAGAGAGCTTCGGCGCGCGAAAATCGGCCGTGCCGTTGATCTTTCCCGCACACTCGGGGTCTTCTTTGCCGTCGAGGATACGCCCTGCGGCATGATAAAAGAAAATGAACTCGCTCATGCCGCCGCCAAGCGACTTGAACCACATGGCTTCATCGCGGCAGCCACGCCAGTGACTCCAGTTGCGGTAACGGAAGGCTGGCTCGCTTTTGATGTCCTGATCGGCAAAGATGATGTCCTTCTTCTCGGGGATGACCTGCCCGATCTCGGCGAAGGGCATATACCAGCGGAACCCGAGTTGTTCGAGCAGCGCATAGGCGGCGAATAGGGTGCCGGTGGAATCAATGCCATCGTGAAACCCAAGGCTCCTCGACGCATCCTTTTCGCGGCACTGGTTGTGGAGGCCCTCCATGAACATCGGCGAGCGCCACTTGTGCCCGCCGGTGTGCTTCAGCCATTTGTCTTGGACCCTGTAGAGGTTGTCCTCGCTGAGACCGTAGTGTTTATACCATTCAATATCGACTCCTGCGGCGATGACATCGTCGTCTTTGACGATGATCTTGTATCCGTCGTATTTGACCTCTTTGAGGTCCATCCCGATCTTCTTCGTCATCTCGTTCTCACCGAACCAGACCTTGGTCTTCACCGTGCCAGTCGGTTCGTTGACGATATCGATTTTAGCACCCGACATCTTGGCGATGATGCTCTGAAATTCCGTTGCAGCCGCGATCACGATCGGATTAGCGTCCTTCGGGATGACGATTTCGGCCGTCGCCTTGCCGTCCTTCACGACCGGCGCTGCGGAAAGGGGCACCGAGAAGCAGAAGGTCAGTAGCAGGGTGGTGAGGAGGGTGGCGGTGTCTTTCATGGCGGTGTCTTTAATCAGGGGTGTTCATTCAGCAGCTTATCAAGTGTGGGGGCCATCGCCTCCATCCAACGTGTGTAGCCGGGCCCGGCGACGTGAAGTTTGTCGGGCATCACTGCTGGGCTGATGCTTCCATCGGGCTCGATGAGTTTGTCACCGACGTCGAGGTAGAAGACCTGCTTTTGGTCGGCCAACGTAGCGAGCTTGGCGTTGGTCTGGCGGATTGCCCCATTGATTTCGTCTTTGATCGAGGCACCGCGAGGCAGAATGCCCAGCAGCAGGATTTTGCTCTGGGCGGTCTTGGTCTTGATCGCTTGGATCAGCCCGCCGATGTTCGCCACAATCTCGTCCGGCGTGAACTTGCCCGTGAGGTTGTTGGTGCCGATGAGCAGCACGATGACTTTTGGCGCGGCCTTGTCGAGCGTGCCGTTTTGCACGCGCCAGAGGACGTTTTGAATCCAGTCCCCGCCGATGCCGAGATTGACGGGACGAAATTTTCCAAACCGCTCCTCCAGCACTGCCTGCGGCCAGCGTGCGGTGATGGAGTCACCGATGAAGACCAGCTCTGGACGAGTCGCCGCGACGGCTTCGCACTGTGCGCGGTGCTTGTCGGCATAGGCGCTGCCGATTTGGCCATCCACGCCGAGTTGCGGTGTTGAAGCACCGAGTGTCGGGGAGACGATGTTGACGGGCGGCTCAGGCATTTGCTCCGTCGGGCAGTCCTCCATGACATAGAGGAGTCGGCCACCGGCCTTCTTCGAAGTCTTCTGTGGAGCGACCGCGAGGTGAATGACGTCGTCCTTCTTTAATGGGCCGAGCTTGAACTGGAAGACGTGGGCGAATCGGTCCTTGGCAATGTGCTTTTGCGCCTTCAATTGCTCATTCACATAGACCTGCACCTCGGTGCCATCGGTGAAGGGGGTGCGCAGGTTCCCGTGGTTGATCCAGACATCGCCTGCGGAATCGGCACTGAGTTTGAATGACGCAATATAGCAGCGTGCGACGCCATTCTTGTCGGGCATGGCGGAGACATCGCGCGAAAGGGTGTGGCTGGGGGCATCAGTCCGCAGTGCGCCGGACGCATCCCGCACACCATAGGCCTTCGCTTTCTCATCGTAGCTCAAAGGCAGGTAGCCTGTGGAGTCACCGAGCTTGCCGTGAGCATTCCATTGAAACGTCCAGCCCACCGGCGGGCTCGGTGCCGCAGCGGCGTCTCCATAGACGGCGATGATGGTCTCTGCTTTGGCGTCACTCGGTTTCAGCGAGACGGCCTGAGCGTGCGCGAGCAGCGGCAGCGCGAGGAAAGCAATGCAAAGGCGGTTCATTGGGGAAGAGGGGGAAAGATAGGCAGGAGAATGGGGGCAGAAGAATATGAGCTTTTGATTCATTCTATTGCCCCCATTCTACTGCCTGTTCGGCCTCCCCCATCAATACATCCGCAGCACCCACATTCGCGCGAGCAAATCGTAGCCAACAAAGTAAAGTCGTTTACGCTCAGGCTAAAACCAACCGCATGAAAACCGACCGCCGCTTTTTCAAAGAACTCCGCTTCCGCCAGCTCCGTGCCCTGGTGGAGCTGTCGCGTCAGAAAACCTTCTCCGCCGTGGCTGCCGCGCTGAAGATGTCCGTCGTCTCTGCGTGGCGGCAGGTGCGGGCGCTGGAGGAGGAGTTCGGCGTGCAACTGGTCGATACGCAAGGCCAGCAGGTGGTGCTCACGGAGGACGGACGCCTGCTCGTGGAGATGGCGGAGCCGATGGTCGAGAGCTTCCTGTCGCTGCGCTCGGTCTTCGATGATCGACAAGGCAAAGCGCCGCGCAAACTCACCGTCGCCGCTCCCGCTGGTGTGCTCAATGACGCCCTGCCCGATCCCGTGACTCGTTATCGGCGTCAGTTCCCCAACGTGGGTCTCCGCCTCATGGAACGTCCCTCGCGCGGTGCTTTGGCGGCCCTTTTAGCCGGACAAGCCGACATTGCCATCATCGGCATGACCGCCGCCGATGAACTGCCAATGTCACTGAGCCTGCACCGGCTCACACGCTACCCCATTCACCTGCTGTGCCCAGCGGACCACGTTTTAGCCACAGCGAAAAAGCTCACCGTGAAACAGATCGCCCAGCATCCACTGGTGCTCAGCAGTGAGGACACCTCGGACCGCTCGCAGGTCGATCTCACCTTTGCCAATGCGGGCGTGCTCAACCAGCTCAACATCGCCATCAGCGCCTCGCGCGTGCCGATGATCACCAAGTATGTCGCCATGGGCTTCGGAGTCGCCCTGCTAGCCCCAGGCGAGGTCAAACCCCTGGTGCCCAAGCGCGGCCAGCCAGCCCTCAACTGGCGCGATGTCAGTAATCTCTTCGGCCACGAAGACCTTGTGCTCGTGCAGCGCAAAGGCCGCTTTGAGCTGCCGCATGTGAAGGTGTTTCGTGAACTGGTAGAGCGGTCCTTCCAAGTCGTTTGAGCGGACCACTCTACGCCACCCTCTCCAAGGACGCAGCGATCTCCTTCTCGATCACCGACAGCGGATTCAGCAGCGCGAGCGGATCTTCGACCGGCGCCACTTCATTCGTCGTCGGGTCCCACTTCACCGGCCCGAAACGGCAGGGCGCGGGATTGCCCGTGAGGATGTGCATCCCGGCGTCGTCTTTGTCGAAGTGCCAGAACTCGAAGGGGAAGTGAATGAAGCCGTGCTTCTCCATCATGGCGCAAATATTCAGCCGTGTGGCAACATGCTCCGGCGCGACGAACGGTGAGCGCATCGGCGTGCACTCGCTCATTTCGAGATACGGATAGCCGCGCCAGACCTCGGTGCCGTCATCGCGATGGAAGACTGAGATGTCGATGGCGGAGCCGGACATGTGCGCACCGATCTTCGGCATATTCGCCGTGAGAACAATGGCGCGGCGGAACATCATCTCAGGCGAGGGAATCTGCCCGCCGAGTTCCCACATCGTCTTCTTCAACACCGTGTCGAAGACCGATGGCTTGCACACGAGCTGCCGCTGCATGTCCAGGGTGCGGAAGCAGTCCTCGATCTTCAAAATCCGCCCACGCTCATTCATCTCGCGTCCGATGGTGACGACATCACGCACCAAGCTTTCGCGCATGAAATAGACGCGATCCAGTTCGCCGGCGATTTTGCTGGTGGAGAACAGCATCTCCACATCCGCAGCGGCGGCAGCATCGCGCAGCGAGGCAAATCGCTCACCACATTCATTGACCGGAAACGCGATGAGCTTCTCCACGATGGCATAGCCAGCTTCCATTTGCTGCGTCCAATACGCACGGCGTGCGGCTTCGTCGTTGGTGGGGGTGTTCATGGTTTGCGTTGTGAAGAGTCAGTCATTCATCATTACAACCTGAGTTGCCTCCTTTTCACGGCCTTCCTTGCACCACTAAAGTAAATACGATTACGCGCAGGCTAAAGCGATGTCATGCGAGGCAAACGGCTACTTCAACGAATCGAGATACTCCAGCAGGTCGGCTGCTTCCTGGGCGGTGAGGGTTTGCAGGAGGCCTTCGGGCATCATGGAGATGGGGGCGGTGGTGGTTTTGGTGATCTGGGCCGTGGCGATTGTTTCGGTGAGGCCACCGGCCATTTTCAGGGTGAGTTCGGTGTCGCTGCGGGCGGTGATGAAGCCTGCTTTGTTTTCGCCAGTCTTGAGTTCAAGGGTCGTGAGTTGCCATTGCGGGTCGATGACCTTCGAGGGCGAGAGGATCTGCTCCAGCATGGCAGCGCGGTTCCATTTGGTGCCGATGTGGCTGAGGTCGGGGCCGAAGTCGATGCCGACTCCGTTGGCGCGATGGCAGGCGATGCAGATGTCTGCGAACGAGGTCTTGCCGCGTGTCGCATCGCCTTTCATGGCAAGCAAAGTGGAGGGTTTGAAGTCGGGGCCGAGGACTTTGCGGCGTTGCGATTCGGGAAGGAATCGCTCGAACAAATCGCGGCGCAGTGGCTCGGGGAGGGCACTGCCTTTGGCGATGGCTTGGGCGCGGATGTCGGCGGTGAGTTTGCCGTCGAGGATGGCGAGGAGCACACTGAGTGCGCCGCTGTTGGTGGCGAGGAGTTGATCGAGTTGCTTGCTGTCGCCTGCTTGGAGTTGGGTGAGGGCTTGGTCTTCGGCTTTGCGCTGGGCGATGGTGGCGGCGGTGAGGTCGCGTGCCTTGTTGCCCATGCTAGCGATCCAGTCGCGCACGACGAGCAATCCGCGATCATCGACAAGGTGGCTGCCAAGGTAAGGCATGTGCCCGCGACCCGCAGTAGCCATGCGATAAAGCAGCACACTGCGTGCGGGATCGCCACTGGCGATGACGCGCGCATCGGGGAGGCCGAGATCGCCTTGCACGGGCTTTGCGTCGATGAGTCTGGCGGCTTTGA
>CAZOVY010000118.1:0-12113 GCA_964583255.1 uncultured Prosthecobacter sp. | reverse complement strand
TATGCCTGCGGCATCATCTACTCGCCCGACATGGGCAAGACCTGGGCGCAATACGACCTCAAGGAATTTGGCCCACGCTCCGGCTGCCGCATTCATCGGAAAAACAGTGACGGCTGGTTCCGCATGGACCTGCGCAAAGGCTGGATCGAGCGCGCCGAGGTGCTGTTTATCAAACCGAAGGTGTGAAAAGCGCGAAACTGCGTCGTTAATGTGGGAGCAATGATGTCCCCTTTTCTCAATCGTATTTCGCTGGCGTTTCTCGTCGCCAGCACCGCGCACGCCGTTGATTTCAATCGTGAGGTGCGGCCGGTGCTCGCGCAGCAGTGCTTCGCTTGTCACGGTATGGATGATCATGCGCGGAAGGGCAAGCTGCGGCTCGATTTGCGTGATTCGGCTGTGGGTGCGGGGAAATCGGGTGAGATCGCGATTGTTCCTGGCAAGCCGGAGACGAGTGAGATCATCAAGCGACTTCTCTCCACGGATGAAGATGAGCAAATGCCGCCGCCGCATACGAAGAAGTTTGTATCAGAAAAGGACAAAGCCATCCTGAAGCAATGGATCGCCGAAGGGGCCAAGTATGAGGCGCATTGGGCTTACACGCCGCCAAAAGCGACTTTAGATGCCAAGGCGAGCATTGATGGCTTCATTCGGGAACGACTCGTCAAGGAAGGCTTGAAGCTCTCAGCCGAGGCGGATCGCTACACGCTTGTTCGTCGCCTCTATCTCGATCTCATTGGCCTGCCGCCCACGCCTGCGGAAGCGGATGCCTTTGTGAATGAGAAAGCGCCGAATGCTTATGACAAACTTGTGGACTCACTCCTCGCCTCCAAACAATACGGCGAGCGTTGGGCGCGGCGCTGGCTTGACCTTGCGCGTTATGCTGACACGAACGGCTTTGAAAAAGACCGCCCGCGCAGCATTTGGCCGTATCGCGATTGGGTCGTGAAGGCGCTGAATGACGATATGCCTTTTGATCAGTTCAGTATCAAACAGATCGCTGGCGACATGTTGCCGAAGGCCACGCCTGAGGATCTCATCGCCACAGGGTTTCATCGCAACACCATGCTCAATGAAGAAGGGGGAATCGATCCGAATGAGTATCGTTTTTACGCCATGGTGGATCGCGTCAGTGTCACGGGCACCACGTGGATGGGCTTGACCATGAACTGCTGTCAGTGCCACACGCACAAATACGATCCCATCCTGCACACCGACTACTACAGCACCATGGCGCTGCTGAACAACGCCAGCGAGCCGACCTATTACATCCCCACGCCCGACATCGAAGCTCAAAAGAAAACGCAGGCCGAGAAGATCGCCAAACTGGAGGCTGAATTGCCTTCTAAGTTTCCCGGTGGTGCCGCTGCGATGCAAAGCCGCCTCGCAGGCTGGATCGAGGGTGAATCGCATCGCGTTTCCAAGTGGCAAATCATTCGTCCCACGAAGATGGCGACTACAATGCCGCATCTGGAGCAGCAGGCTGATGGCTTCATTCTCGGTAGCGGCGACATTTCAAAAAGCGATGTCTATGATTTGAGCTTCAAAGCTCCGATCAAAGGCGTTACCGCCATCAGGCTTGAGGTCGCGAGTCATCCGAGTCTGCCAAATGACGGACCTGGCCTAACGAACTACGAAGGACCACTCGGCGGATTTTTCCTCAGTGAGCTACAAGCCTTCCAGAAGGGTCAGCCTATCAAAATCACCCGCGCCGATGCCACCAATGACGCGGAAGAAGACCGCATCAGCGATGCCGCAGCCGCCAATCCAAAGGCGAAGTCCAAAGCAGCTCGTAAGCCCAAGAAAACCAACAACGCCAGCGCTGCACTGGATAAAGAAATGTCGAGTGGTTGGCAGGTACTCGGTGGTTACGGCGTGCAACACGCTGCGGTGTTTTATTTTGAGCAGCCGATGGATCTGACGAACGGCTTCGATTTGAAAATGCTCTTCGAGAAGCACTTCGCTTGTCCACTCGGTCACTTCCGCATCTCCGTGACCACCAGCGACCACGCCGAGGCCACTGGACATCCTGCGGAGGTCGAGGAAACACTTGCAGCGAATGACTCATCGAAGCGCGAAGTGCTGCTGCGTCGTTTCCTCGAAACCGCGCCTGAGATGAAGCAGTCCGTGGCCCCGCTACTGGCCGCACGGAAAAATCCACCACGCGGCCAGCCCACGCTGGTCATGAACGAGCGACCTGTCACGAATCCACGTCCGACTCAACTTCATCACCGTGGCGAATACCTCCAACCCAAAGAAGAAGTGCCGCCCGCTGTGCCAGCCTTTCTTCCGCAACTGCCAAAGGACTCGCCAGCCAATCGACTCACCTTTGCCAAGTGGCTCTTCGCCCCCGAGAACCCGCTCACCGCCCGCGTCACGGTCAATCGGCAATGGCAGGCCTTCTTTGGTCGCGGCTTCGTGAAGTCGCTCGAAGACTTCGGCTATCAGAGCGACCCGCCTTCCCATCCCGAACTGCTCGACTGGCTCGCCGTTCAGTTCGTGAAACAAGGATGGTCCATGAAGAAACTGCATCGCCTCATCGTCACCAGCGCCACTTACAAGCAGTCCTCTCGAATCACGCCGGAACTCCTCCAGCGCGATTCTGAAAACATCCTGCTCGCTCGCGGTGCACGTTTCCGACTCGATGCCGAAATCATCCGCGACTCCGCCTTAAAAGCCGCAGGTGTCCTGTCGCTAAAAATGGGCGGCCCCGGAGTCTATCCGCCGCAGCCAGCCAGCGTGACCTCGGAAGGAGCCTATGGCAAAATCGAGTGGAAGATCAGCGAAGGCGAAGACCACTTCCGCCGCAGCCTCTACACCTTCACCAAGCGCACCGCCCCCTTCGCCATGGCCACCACGTTTGATGCGCCGACCGGCGAATCCTGCCTCGCAAGACGCGATGTCTCCAACAGCCCACTGCAAGCCCTCACGCTGCTCAACGATCAAATGTTCATGGAAGCCGCCCAAGCCATGGCCAAACAAGTCATCACCAAATCCCAATCCGACGACGAGCGCCTCACCAACATCTTACGCCGCTGCTCTACCCGCCCACCCGCAGCGGATGAGCTGACCATGCTCAAATCCTTCCTCCAAAAGCAACGCGACAAGAAACTCGAAGGCGAAGCGCTATGGGCTGCGGTGAGTCGCGCGGCGCTGAACCTCGACGAAGCCATCACACATCCATGAATACCTCCAACATCACCCGCCGCCATTTCTTCCAGGACTGCGGCATTGGCACTGGCAAGATCGCTTTGGCTTCGCTGCTGGCGGAATCGGCTTATGGATCGAGCAAGAGCCCGAATGTGGCTGCGGCTCCGCATTCACAACCGAAGGCGAAGGCGGTGATCCACATGTTCATGGCGGGGGCGCCGTCGCAGTTGGAGCTTTTCGACAACAAACCGCTGCTGACGAAATTTGAGGGCAAGCCGATCCCGCCTTCGATCATTGGTGGGCAGCGTTATGCCTTCATCCGGCCAGATGCGGCGGTTTTGGGGCCGCGCTTCAAGTTTGCCAAGCATGGGCAGAGTGGCTTGGAGTTATCCGAGATGCTGCCGCATTTGGCGACGGTGGTGGATGACATCGCGATCATCAAATCCTGCCGCACGACGCAGTTCAATCATGCACCGGCACAAATTTTCATGAACACGGGCTTCTCACAGCCGGGTCGCCCGAGCATGGGCTCGTGGATCACTTATGGTCTCGGCTCGGAGTCGCGTGATCTGCCGTCCTTTGTCGTGATGAGCACAGGCAGCGGCATCAGTGGTGGCGCGGCATGTTGGGGCAGTGGTTTCCTGCCGAGCATCTATTCGGGCACACGCTTCCGTAACACGGGCGACCCCATTTTGAATGTGAGCACGCCACAGGGGATCGAAGATGGCACGCAGCGCGATACAATTGATCTCATCAACGCGATGAATCATCGCCGACTCAAACTGGATGGCGATAGCGAGACGGCGACGCGAATCGCGAACTACGAGATGGCCTACCGCCTGCAAAGCTCCGCGCCCGAGCTGATGGACCTCACCAGCGAGGACAAGTCGACGCTGGAGATGTATGGCTGCGATCCGAAGGTGCCGTCCTTTGCTCGTGCCTGCTTGCTGGCTCGGCGCATGGTCGAGCGCGGCGTCCGCTTCATCAACATCTACAACGAAGGATGGGATGCCCACAGCAACGTGGAAGGGAACGTGCGCAACAACTGCAAGAACACCGATCAGGCCAGCGCAGCGCTGATCAAAGACCTCAAACAGCGCGGCATGCTCGATGACACGCTCGTCGTCTGGGGCGGTGAGTTCGGGCGCACGCCGATGGTCGAAGCCAGTGTATCTCTGGGCCGCAGCATGGGCCGCGATCATCATCCGCAGGCTTTCAGCATGTGGATGGCCGGTGGCGGCATCAAAGGAGGCGTCACCGTCGGTGCCACAGATGACATGGGCTTCAACATCATCGAAGACGAAGTCCACGTGCCCGACCTGCAAGCCACCATCCTGCACTGTCTTGGCATCGACCATGAACACCTGACGTTCCGCAGCGCGGGGTTGGATTTCAAACTTACGGGTGTGGAGCCGTGCAAGGTGGTGAAGAAGATTTTGGCGTAGCCTAGCCTTTCTAGGCTGGGCCTTTCGAGCGCACCGAAACACAGGCTAGAAAGCCCATGCTACCATGATCCCCGCCACCATCGTTCAAGGCCATCGCGTCGCTTCTGGTCTCAATGGCAATCCGCGCTTTCCTGGCGGCACGATGCGGATGCAGTTGCCGTTCTTTCGCGATTTGGGCCTCGATTTGAGCGGCTACCATCTCGGCACATTAAATGTGAGCATCGCTCCGATGAGTTATCGCGTGGTGAAACCGAAATGGACCTTTCGTGCCTTGAAATGGCATCCCACGGAGCCAGCGGAAGATTTTTCGTTCTTCGATGTGATCGTTCATCGCGATGATGCGGCACCCGTGAGTGGCTTGATCTACTTTCCGCATCCAGAGACGAAGCCCGAGCATCTTCAGAAGCCAGATGTGCTCGAACTGCTGCTGCCGTGGACGGAAGGTCTCGAATACTCCCGACGTATTCAAATCAGCGCACCGTCGGATCAGTTGCAGTTTGAGTCGATGTGCTAGCCTTTGGAATCCGCTACCCACATGACTCACTGCCTTTTCTCCATCAGTTACGCCGGTTTCTGGGGCCAGTCCGTGCTCAGTCTCACCGACTTCATCAAGCACGCTGGCAAGCTCGGCTACCCGTCAGTAATGATCGCCGGCAAGCGTCCGCATCTCTCGCCGCTTGATACCACGCCCGAGTTTGTGAAGCCGATTCAGGACGCGCTGGCCGAGGCCAATGTGCGCTGCGGCGTGCTCGCGGCTTACACGAATCTCTCGCAGCTCACGTCGGTCGGCTGTGAGGTGCCACTGGTCGAGTTTCAGATCGCATATGTCGAATCACTCGCGCGCGTTGCCTCACAGATTGGTGCAAAGGTCGTGCGCATTTTTACGGCCTATGAATTGGAGGGCCAGGATCTCCAGGCACAGTGGAAACGCTGCGTGTCCGCCATCCGTGAGATGTGCGACCGTGCCGCCGCGCATGGCGTGACCATCGCCATTCAAAACCATCACGACATCGCCTTGCACACCGAGGCGCTGCTCGAACTGCTTACCGACATCGACCGGCCTAACTGCAAGCTGGGCTTTGATGCCTGGTCGCCTGCGCTGCGCGGTGAATCGCTCTACGACTCCGCCAAGATGGCGGCTCCCCACACGATCATCACGACGAACGCCGACTACATCCAAGTGCCGCGCCATCGCTACAAACCTGAGCTTGTGAACTATGAACGGCAGGCCGTCGATTGGGTCCGCGCGGTCCCGTTTGGCACAGGTTTCATCGACTATGCTGCTTTCTTCAAAGGTCTAAGAGATGGCGGCTTCGATGGAACGGCGGTCTTTGAAATGTGCTCACCGCTGCGTGGTGGTGGTTCGCTGGAAAACTTGGATGCCTGTGCGACGACGTATCTGGAGTGGATGGCGTCACAGGGATTGATCGGTCACTGAATCCATGACCTTCATGAAATTCTTATTCAGCGTCTGGCTCACGCTCTTGATTCTTTCCGCGCCTGCCATTGCGGCCACGAAGATCGAATACAACCGCGATGTGCGCCCTATCCTCTCGGACAAATGCTTCAAGTGCCATGGCTTCGACGCTGCTACACGAAAGGCGAAGCTGCGGCTCGATGTCGCATCGGAGTCGCAAAAGGTCATTGCTTCTGGTGAGCTGATCGAACGAATCACCACGAGTGATTCGGAGGACATCATGCCGCCAAGCAAGGATCACGAGCCGCTCAAGGCCAGCGAGATCGCGACATTAAAACAATGGGTCGCTGAGGGAGCCGAGTATCAGGCGCATTGGGCCTTTGTGCCGCCGAAGAAAAGCGGCGCGGCTTCGATTGATGAGATCGTTCGTGCGGCACTGGCAAAGCAGAGGTTGAACCCTTCGCCGGAGGCGGATGAGGCGACACTGATTCGGCGGGTGTCGCTCGCACTCACTGGGCTGCCCCATTCGTCCAGTAAGTCGTATGAGCAGGTCGCGGATGACCTGCTGGCCTCGCCACACTTCGGTGAACGTCTCGCGCTCGATTGGCTGGATGCGGCACGCTACGCGGACACGCATGGCTACTACACAGATGCGGAACGTCAGGCCTGGCCTTGGCGGGATTGGGTGATCAAGGCGTTCAATGACAACGTGCCGTTTGATCAATTCACGATCGAGCAGCTTGCGGGTGATTTATTGCCGAACGCCACGCTTGATCAAAAGATTGCCACGGCATTTAACCGCAATCATACGGTCACGAATGAAACCGGCGTTATCGAGGAGGAATACCGCCTCGGCTATGTGAGTGACCGTGTGGAGACTACCACCGCGACATGGCTGGGGCTGACCCTAGGCTGCGCGAAGTGCCACGACCATAAATTCGATCCGCTCACCCAGCGTGACTACTACGCGCTCTTCGCGGCCTTCAATAACATCGATGAAAAAGGCATCATTAAAGACATCGCCAGCCCGGCGATTCAACTGCCGACGAAAGCCCAGGAGCAGCAATTGACTGAACTCGGCAGCGAGCTAAAACAGCTTGAACTCGAGTTCACTTCAAAGAAGCCGTCGCTGAGCAAGGAGATCGAGATCTGGGAGAAAAATGCATTGGAGGCACTGCCTGCGGCTCCATCGAAAGGCAGCCTCGTGCACTTCGATTTCGATGCCGACAAAGCTGATCATGGCTCGAAGCGCGTGAAGTCGAAAACGACGGGCAAACTCGTCAGCGGCCCCGGTGTGAAGGGTAATGCCACGGTGATGGACGCGACGCAATACATCGACTTTGCCGATCCTCAGCCAATGGAACGGGATCAGGCCTTCAGCTTGTCGGTGTGGATTAATCCGGGCGGCTCACCGCAAGGCTGCGTGGCCTCGAAGCAGGACTCGGATGCGACAGCGCGTGGCTTTGAGATCCTTTGGTATAAATCGCAGCCGCGCATCAATCTCGCGCATCGCTACGGCAACGACGGCATCGAGGTGGTGGCGAAGGATAAGTTCAGCGGTGGTCAGTGGCGGCATTTGGTGATCACTTATGATGGCTCGTCGAAAGCGGCTGGCCTCAAAGTGTATGTCGATGGCAAGCTGAGCGCAGTGGATGTGAGGCGTGATTCTTTGAGCGGCTCGATTGCTTCGAAGGAACCCTGGCGCATCGGTTGGAAAGGCACGGGCATCGGCTTTGAAGGCAGCATGGATGAGTTTCGCCTGTTTGATCGCGCCATCCGTGGCGATGAAGTGACCGCGCTGCATTGGCGTGAGTTTTTGGAAGGCACGCTGGCCACCGCACGCGACAAACGTATCCGCAGCACAAGTGACAAACTGGAGGCCTACTACATCCAGAAGCACGGCACGCCGGAGCTAGTAAAGCTTTCCCATCAGGTCATGGCGACACGCAGCGCGGAGGCCGAGGCAAAGAAGCAGATCCTCTCCATCGCCGTGATGCAGGAAATGGCGAAGCCACGCGACACGCACATCCTCACTCGTGGCCAATACGATCAACCCGGCGAGACTGTGAGCTTCGCGGTGCCGGCCTCGCTCGGCAAACTGCCCACGAGTGCGCCGCAGAATCGTCTCGGTCTCGCTCAGTGGCTGCTTAGCAAAGACAATCCGCTAACGGCTCGTGTGGCGGTGAACCGACTCTGGGCGCAGTGCTTCGGCGACGGACTCGTGCGCACGCCGAACGACTTTGGTCTGCAAGGCGAAGTGCCGACGAATCCCGAGCTGCTCGACTTCCTCGCCGTGCGTTTCCGCGATGGCGATGCGACAACGAAGCCGTGGGACGTGAAGGCGCTGCTTAAACTCATCGTCATGAGCGACACCTTCCGCCAGTCCTCGAACTTCACTAAAGACCTGCTCGCCCGCGATCCTGACAACCGACTGCTCGCACGCGGCCCGCGCTTTCGTTTGCCTGCGGAACTCATGCGTGATCAGGCACTCGCCGTCAGTGGTCTGCTCGTGCCGAAGATTGGCGGCCGCAGCGTGAAGCCGTACCAGCCGCCGGGCCTGTGGGAAGCCGTGAGCTACAATGGAGAGGCTGTCTATCAGCCTGGTAGCGGCGATGAACTGCATCGTCGTGGCCTCTACACCTTCTGGAAACGCCAGTCTCCGCCGCCGGACATGCTCACGCTCGACGGTCCGACGCGTGAAGTCTGCACGATTCGCCGCCCGCGCACGAACACACCGCTGCAAGCTCTGTTGCTACTCAATGACACTAACTACCAGGAAGCCGCGCGCGCTCTCGCGAAGCGTGTGCTGGGCGAAAAATCAGACCGCCTCGTCAAAGCATTCCAATGGTCCACCGGACGCGCTCCAAAGTCTGCGGAGCTGACCGAGCTGAAAGCGTTTCTCGATGCGCAACTCGCCAAAGCTTCTGAAATCATCGCATGGACGATGACTGCGAGTTTGCTGCTGAACCTGGATGAAGTTCAAACCCAGCACTGATGCCATGAATCTTTACCACGATCTTCATCTGCTCACCACACGCCGTCAGTTCTTCGGACGCACGGCGACGGGTATCGGATCGCTTGCGCTGTCATCCATGTTGAATGGCAACACACCAATGCACTTCGCGCCGAAGGCGAAACGAATCATTTATCTCTTCATGCAGGGCGGGCCGTCGCAGATGGATTTGTTTGATCCGAAGCCGGGGCTGGCGAAGCGGCATGGCGAGGATTTGCCGGACTCGATCCGCAAAGGTCAGCGCATTACCACGATGACTAGCGGGCAGAAGTCGCTACCTGTCGCGCCATCGCCGTTCAAGTTTGCGCAGCATGGGAAGAGTGGCGCGTGGATCAGCGAGTTGTTGCCGGACACGGCGAAGATCGCGGACGAGTTGTGTATCATCCGCTCACTGAACTCGGAGGCAATCAATCATGATCCGGCGATCACGTTTCTGCAAACCGGCCATCAGCAGCCGGGCAGGCCGAGCTTTGGTAGTTGGCTGAGCTATGGACTCGGCACGGAGAACAAGGATCTGCCGTCGTTTGTCGTGCTCATCTCGCGCGGCAGTGCGGTTTCGCCTGCTGATCCGTTGTATGCGCGGCTGTGGGGTTCTGGCTTTCTGCCGTCGAATCATCAAGGCGTCAGCTTCCGCTCCAGCGGTGATCCTGTGCTTTATTTGTCGAATCCTGAAGGAGTCAGCAGCAAAGATCGCCGACGCATGTTGACCACGCTAGGCAATCTCAACGCCATGCAGCACGCGGCGACGCTCGATCCCGAGATCAGCACACGGATCGCGCAGTATGAGATGGCGTATCGCATGCAAACGAGCGTGCCGGATTTGACCGACCTAAGCGGCGAGCCGGACGACACCTTCAAGCGCTACGGCGAAGACGCGCGTCGCCCTGGAACCTTCGCGGCGAACTGCTTGCTCGCCCGCCGACTCGCCGAGCGCGGCTGTCGTTTCATCCAGCTTTACCATCGCGGCTGGGATCAACACTACAACCTACCGACGAACCTCGCCTTGCAATGCAAGGACGTGGACCAAGCCGGAGCCGCGCTGGTCGCTGATCTCAAGCAGCGCGGACTTCTGGATGACACGCTCGTCGTCTGGGGCGGCGAATTTGGTCGCACCACCTACAGCCAGGGTAAGCTCACGCAGACCAACTTTGGTCGAGACCATCACGGGCGTTGCTTTACGATGTGGATGGCTGGCGGTGGCGTGAAGCCGGGCATCACGCATGGCGAGACGGACGATTACTGCTACAGCGTCACGCGCGATCCGGTGCACGTGCATGACATGAATGCCACCATCATGCGCCTCTTCGGTGTGGATCACCTGAAGCTGACGTATCGCTTTCAAGGGCGCGATTATCGGCTGACGGATCTCGCGGGTGAGGTGGTGAAAAACGTGATCGCTTGAGTGTGAAATCAGGGATAATGAAAAGGATGAGAGTTCTCCTAGCCCTCCTGAGCGCGATTGCGGTTTCCGCTTCTGCGCAAAGCACCACGAACGACATCGAATACGCGCGGGTGGGTGATCAGGTTCTAAATCTCGACCTGCATACGCCGAAGGTCGCCAATGCGCCGTTGCTCGTCTATGTCCACGGCGGCGCTTGGCGCGGTGGATCGAAGTCGGACGTGCCCATCGCGAAGCTGCTGGATCATGGGTTCGCGATTGCGAGCGTGGACTACCGTCTTTCCACTCAGGCGGTTTTCCCGGCGCAGATCCACGACATCAAGGCAGCCATTCGCTTCCTGCGCGCCAAGTCAAAATTGTTTCAAATCAATACGGCCAGCATCGGCATCGTTGGTTCGTCAGCGGGTGGACATCTCGCTGCGCTTGTGGGCGTGACGAATGGACACGCGGAACTCGAAGGCACTGTCGGTGAGCATCTGGATCAAAGCAGTGACGTGCAATGCATCGTCAGTCTCTTCGGCGCGTCGAATCGTGCAAACGATCCTGTTACAGAGCACGGAGTTTGGTTTGAAGATGCGCGTGCCTGCGCTGCAACTCTTCCTTGGTGGCCAGCCGACGGAGAAGCCCGATCTCGCCAAGCTCGCCAGCCCCGTGGCACATCTCGACAAGAATGATCCGCCGCTGCTCTTGATCCATGGCGATGCCGATCCGCAGATGCCGCCAGCGCAGTCGCAAGAATTCGCCAAGGCCTTTGAGGCATTGAAGCTGCCGGTGGAGTTCATCACGCTGCCGGGCAGCAAGCATGGTGGCTCAGAGTTCTATGATGACGAACGCACCGCCATCATCGCCAAGTTTCTCGACAAGGCGTTGCGTTGAGCCACACTCGACGGCTCATGTCCAAACCAATCATCGCCGTTACCATGGGCGACCCTGCCGGGGTCGGTCCTGAAATCTGTCTTCAGTTGCTCGCCAATGAGGCCGTGTGTGAAGTCTGCACGCCTGTTGTGTTTGGGGATGCGCGGCTGCTCTCGCGTTGCGCGCGTCAGACGAACCTCCCGGCGCCGAAGCGCATCATCTCCGAGATCGAGTGGGCGGAGAAGTGCGGCAGCATTGATGAACCTAGCGTGCTCGATGTGTTTGGGTTTGATGCGGAAGGCTTCACGCCAGGAAGCGTCAGTGCAAAGACCGGCGCAGCGGGTTTCCGCTATGTTGAGAAGAGCATCGAAGCTGCTTTGGCAAAGCAAGTCTCAGCCGTGGCGACGGCACCGCTGAACAAAGAAGCGCTGCATGCCGCTGGCATTCGGTATCCTGGTCACACGGAGATGTTTACCGAGAAGATGCAGGCGGCGAGGTCGTGCATGACTTTTTACTCGTCGGAGATGATTTGCAGCCTCGTCACGGTTCACATCGGCTATCAAGACGTGGTGCCAGCGCTGACCTCGGCGCGCATTCTGGATGTGATCGAACTCACCGCCGAGAGTGTGCAGCGCATCCGTGGTAAGAAGCCCAAGATCGCCGTGCTCGGCCTGAATCCTCATGCCGGTGAGCATGGTTTGTTCGGCAATCACGAGGAGGAGAAAATCATTATCCCTGCCATCGAAGCCGCGCGGGCCAAAGGCATCACCATCGAAGGCCCACTGCCACCCGACACCGCCTTCAGATGACACGGTCGCAGTCCCATGCAGTCATCCG
>CAZOVY010000117.1:0-12980 GCA_964583255.1 uncultured Prosthecobacter sp. | reverse complement strand
CTTCCCTCTCATAACCTGAAGGTCACAGGTTCAAATCCTGTCCCCGCTACCAATGAAGGCCGTGACGAAAGTCACGGCCTTCGCCATTTCTGGGAGCAGGCTTGTCAGCCGTGGCAGTTGCCGATTAATGTCAGGGCATGAAATCACTGCTCGCTCTTGTCTTCGTTGCGCTGACTGCTCAAGCCGTCACGACACCCCCGCCAAACATCGTGCTCGTCATGGCGGATGATCAGGGCTGGGGTGACATGGCCTATAACGGGCATCCCGATCTCAAGACGCCGAACTTTGATGCGATGGCAAAGCAGGCCGTGCGCTTTAATCAGTTCCACGCGGCGGCTCCAGTTTGCTCGCCCACGCGCGGCAGTGTGATGACGGGTCGCACGCCGAACCGCTTCGGCTGCTTCTCCTGGGGCCATCCCATTCGTCCGCAGGAAACCACGATTGCTCAGGCCTTGAAGCCTGCTGGCTACCACACCGGACACTTTGGCAAATGGCATCTCGGTTCGGTGCAAAAGGCCAGCCCGGCGAGTCCTGGTGCCTGTGGTTTCGACGAATGGGCTTCTGCGCCGAACTTCTTCGATCTCGACCCGATCCTCAGCCTGAATGGCAAGGCCACTCAATTCAAAGGCGACAGCTCCGACATCACCGCCGATCTCGCTATCGACTTCATTCGCCAGTCAGCAGCGAAAAAGCAGCCCTTCCTCGCCGTCGTCTGGTTTGGCTCACCGCACGCGCCGCATCAGGCGCTGGAGGCCGACCGTGCGCTGTATGAAGATTTGCCGAAAGCTCAGCAGCACTTCTATGGCGAGATCACCGCCATGGATCGCGCCTTTGGCAAACTGCGCAGCACGCTTCGTGAACTCGATGTGCATGAAGACACCGTGCTCTGGTATTGCAGTGACAACGGCGCGCTGCCGAAGATCGGCTCCTCCGGCGGGCGTCGTGGCAACAAGGGCAAGATCTACGAAGGCGGTCTGCTCGTGCCCGCTTTGTTCGAGTGGCCTGCTTTGATCAAAGAGCCGAAGACCATCACCATGCCCTGCGTGACTTCCGACATTTTTTCCACCGTGCTCGACATCGCCAATGTCACGCTGGAGAAAAAACGTGCGCTCGATGGCATCAGCCTGCTGCCCTTGATCGAAGGCGCGGCCAAGAAGCGCACGCAGCCCATCGGCTTCTGGGACAACGGAGCTAAAGGCATCGGCACACCTTCCGCCGAGTGGATGAGCGACCTCCTCGCCGCCCAGCAGCGCGGTGAAGAACCCACCGATCCGCTTCGCCTCGCTGCCGATGCCGGCAAGATCGGCGACCCCGTACCGCTGAACAGTTTCCCTGGCCACTCCGCCTGGATCGACTGGCCCTGGAAGCTGCATCGCATCGAAGACAAAAAGACCGGCGACGTGCAATGGGAACTCTACGACCTCAGCGCCGACCCCGACGAAAGCCGCGTCCTCTTCGCCGAACAGCCCGAGCGCGTCCCACAGATGCAGGAAGCTCTGGAGAACTGGCTGGAAAGCGTGGCGCGCAGTTTGAATGGGGAGGATTACAAGTGAGAGACCGCAACGCTTGACCGTTGACCTCTTGACCCTTCTCGACTGCCTCTCCTCATGCGCTACGCCTTCTTCGATCTCGACCACACGCTGCTGCCTTTTGATACCCAGGCGTTGTTCTGCAACTTCGTCCTGCGGCGGCAACCTTGGCGCATCGTTTTGCATCTGTGGTTCATTCCTTTTGCGCTTGGTCGTGCAGTCGGGCTGGTGAGCACGGCGACGGCGAAACGCGCTTTCAATTCCTACCTCGCAGGCATGAAGCGCGCGCATCTGCGGCGGCTGGCGCGGGACTTCGCGCATGACTGTGTGGACACCTGGATCTATCCCGAGCTGCGTGCTGAGATCCTGCGTCACAAGCATCAGAACCGGAGACTGGTGCTGAACACCGCCAGCCCCGACTTCTATGCCGATCAGATCGCCGAGGTGCTCGGGTTTGATCACTGCATCGCCACGCAGTTTCAGATCGGAAACGACGTGCCGATGCGTCCGTCATTGATCGGCCCGAACAACAAGCGTGAAGCGAAGATCGCCGCGATGCTCGAACGCCTGCCAGGTGTCGCCGCACTTACCGAGGAGCAGCGCTTTCACTGCTGGGCTTACAGTGACAGTCCAGCGGACATTCCCTTATTGGAGTTTGTGGGCAATCGAGTGCTCGTGCATCCAGGGGCCGAGCTTCGTGCCTACTTTCCCCAATCGGATGTCACGGTGCTCACACCACGTCGTCCCTATTGGGGCAGGCTCGGGAACATGTTCGCCATGCTCCGGCAGTTCTGCGGCATGCACCGCGAACGCGGCCCTCATGCGTGATTTTTTACAGGATGAAACAGAGAGAACAGAGATCAATCCAAAGCCCTCTGTTTTCTCTGTTATCTCCTGTTCAAATCAAGCCACGTCCTGAAGGCCATACTTCTCGATCACTTCCTTCGGCACGCCGGGATACGGTCCGCCGATGGTGACGTTGCCGACATAGCCGAGATGTTTCCACGTCGCGCTGTGCGTGTAATAGCCGCCGAGGCAGAGCTGACGGAACTCTTTGAAGAACACCACGCCGACGCGGTCTTCCGGCTTTGCCTTCGCCGCATCGCAGATGTTATCCACGATGTCGCTTTGCTCTGCTTCCGTCAGTTCATCGAATCGCTTTTGGTGACGTTTGAAGCTTTCCGTATTCAACCAAGAAAGACCGCCACGAATGATCTCGCTGTCATTGCGCTGCTTCTCATACGGCGCGCTGACCCACTCATTGATGAACTCCGGCACGCCCACCTCGCTCGCAGCAGGACCATTGGCATCCTTGGGTAAAATCAGATCCGCCAGCGCCGTCGTCGTCTTCAGTTCCTCCGCCGTCATCAGCCTTTCCCACGGGCCGGTGGCCGCTTTGGTGAAATCTGGATCATGCAGCGAAAAACGCGTCGGGTAGGCCGGTGGCGCAGGCTCTGTCTCATGCGGTGCCGCTAGAGCAGCAGGCGCGGTGGCAGTGCCGGCCAGCCATTTGAGAGCATGACGACGGGAGAGGGAGACGGGCTGATCAGACATGCCCTGATTTCACACGGGATTCGGTGCGGCGTCAATGAAGTGGTCCTCACACTCCGTGTGCGGTCAGATTCCCAAACCCGCACATGGAATGTGCGGACCACTTCGCTTGCGCCCTTGCCTGAAGCCACGCTACTCTCCCGACCATGTCCTCACGCCACCTTCTCGCGTTCCTCTGCCTGTCATTCACAGTCCACGCCGCCGACACCTACTTCCCGCCGCCCGACAGCGAAGGCGGTTGGCGTGAGGCGAAAACCGCCCAAGAAATCCGTGATCTCGCGGGCATGGATTTGAGCAAGCTGGAGCCTGCCTACACTATCACCGAGCGCTCCACGGGGAATGGCGGACTGGTCGTCGTCCACCAAGGCTACCTCTGCTTTGAGCGCTACTTTGGCCGCGCCAGCCGCAACGCAAATCCCGACATGGCCTCCACCGGCAAGGCCTTTTGCAGCATCGCCTGCGGCATCATGCTGAATGAATTCAAAGCCAAGATCCCCGACGGACTCGACACCAAAGTCTTCACTGAGAAATATCTTCCACAGGCCATCCCGTTCAATGATCCGCGCAAAGCGAACATCACCCTCGGCCAGCTCCTCAGCATGAGCGCAGGTTATTGGGGTGAAGGCCAGACACCGACCGGCTATGTGAAGGGCGATCCGAAGCCAAAGCAACTCAAGCCCGTGCCTGGACAGAACATCAAGGATCTCGATGCATCCTCGCTCAGCGTGCCGCTGTGGACTGATCCAGGCGCGGGTTACTCGTATTCATCGCCTTCACCGCACATCGCCAGCATCGTGCTGCGCAATGTCAGCGGCATGGAGTTGAAGGATTTTATCAACGAACGCCTCGCCAAGCCCCAAGGCTGGGGCCCGTGGGACTACTGCCTGCATCGCGGAGACTTCGTCATGCCGCACGCGAACGGCGCAGGCAGCACCGCGCTTCATGCCACCGATGTCATGCGCTTCGGCTACTGCCTCGCCCGCAACGGCAAGTGGAAGGACCAGCAGCTCGTCCCGCCTGATTACATTCAAAAGTGCCAGACGTGGAGCCCCTACAACCCGCATACACCCTTCAGTCTTCAGTTCGAGCACAACGCCGACGGCCATGTCGCCGGTGCGCCGAAGGATGCGTTTTGGAAAAGCGGAGCGGGTGGCTTCTGCCTCTACGTCGTGCCATCGCTCGATCTCGTGATCTACAAACTCGGCGGCAAAGACGGGCAGTATGATCCCACGCTCACGCTCATTCCCCAGCCCGAGCAAAAACACGACCGCGACAACTGGCAGCCCTTCCCCGGCAATGCCTTCATGGAAGGCGCAGGTGCTGCATCCCTGAACCGTGTGCTTGAGATGGTGTGTGCTGCGGTGCGGGTGGACTGAGAAATGTGGCCCGCACAGTCCTCTGTGCGATTCTTTGAACATCCCATTTTCAAGTGTCTCCAGGATAATAATTCATCGTTTTAAACACCCAGATGCACAGAGGGCTGTGCGGTCCACTTCGAGCGCGAATCACCATGCCCTATTTGCTTTTGCAGCCCACGTTCGTCTTTGGCTGCCACTTGTCCCTGCCGTCACCCCGATTAGAGACCTCAGGGGACTGATCGGCGACGGTCACTTCCTGCTGCCCGCGCTCACGCCATTAACCAACAATGAAATCTTGTCCGGCGAAGTGGGCTTCGAGAAGTAGAAGAAGACTCGATCTCTGCTTCCTCTGTGATCTCCTGTTTAAAACTCCCTGTCACAGGACCAGAATTTCTACAGGAGGAAACAGAGAGAACAGAGCGCCTCTGACCTCACGATTGAGGGTGTGCGACATTCAAAGAGCGGAGGGCTGACGCCATCCGCTACGCGTAGCGGAATCGCGTGAGCGTTCCGTGGTTTGGCGAGGAGTTCGGTGTGCTGTCCACTTTCAAAGAAAAGGAAGGCTCACACCATCCTCTACGAGTCGGTAGATGATCACTCTGTTTCATCCAAATACTCCAGCGCTTTGGAGTAACTGGCCTGCTGCAAAAAGTGCGCTAATCGGCCTGGTAGTTGCGGACGGAGACGCAGGTGCTCTTTGCTAATGAGTTCTGAAATTTGCTGCAATGCGGCCAGATGACCGGGCGCGTCGAGATCACGAAAGGCATGATTGGAGATCAGGTCGATGCGGCGTTTAAGCAGGACTTTGAGAGTGGTGAATTCGGGATTCATGAGCGTGCTGCTACAGTCGCAGAATCGTCTTGTAAATGACAGGGCGTGAACTTCATGCTCTATGTTCACCTGCCGGCCTAACGGCTGAACCATTCAAACACTGATCCACATGTGCCGAGTTCTTACGCTGTTTACACTCACCCTGCTACTCGCCACCACGGACGCTGCGCCGGCAGATGAACTCATGATCCCAGGTGTCAGTTTATCAGAGGGCGTTTCGGAGATTACAGGTGTGGCGATCAGCCCGCTACTCGGCGTCAGCGCTGTCGGTGCCTGGAAGTATTGGCACACGGAGGAGCGCCTGCGCTCACGTCTGCCATGGTATTGTCACCCTTATGTCTGGAGCGCCGGGCTAGCACTGATCGGCATTTGTTTTCTCAAAGACTTCCTCGGAGCTGCCGCGCCGGCACTGGTGAAGAAGCCACTCGATTTTCTGGAGCTCTTTGAGGACAAAGCCAGCGCACTCGTCGCTAGCGCGGGTTTTGTGCCGCTCGTGGCACTTGCTGTTGCCCAGTTCCAGCAAATCCAGCCCGAGCAGGCAGCGGTAGGTTTAGCAGGATCAGGACTCGCGATGATGCCGCTAGCAGATCTCGCGAGCTACACGATGCATAACCCCTGGATCACGATCCCGGTCGGTATCATGGCTTTCGCCGTCGTCTGGCTCAGTTCTCATGCGCTGAATGTGCTGATCGCCCTCTCGCCTTTCGGCATGGTCGATGCTGGTTTAAAACTGACGAAGCTCGCACTCATCTCGCTAGTCGTGCTCACATCGGCTTTGAATCCTTATCTCGGCGCTGCCGTGTCTTTGGTGCTGATCATCATCGGTGCTCTTGCAGCAGGCTGGTCCTTCCGACTCACAGTCTTTGGCACACTCATGGGGCGTGATTTTCTGCTGAACAAACGCGCGTCTGCTGATGAGGTGCGCGACTCAGGTGTGAAGGGCTTCCTGGCTCGCCGCCTCCTGGGTGTGCCGGTGCGGACCTTGGGTAAGCTACAGATCGCAGACTCCGGCAGCGTGAACTTTGTCTATCGGCCCTGGCTGGTGCTGCCGCAAACGAGCGTGCCTGTGACTGAGGCTGGCATGGTCGTCTGCAAAGGTTTGCTGCACCCCAGTGTCGCTCATCGCGAAACCGATGAAGCGCGTCCGCAAAGCACGCTGATCCTGCTGCCACGCTACCGCCGAATCGAGGAAAGCATCGCTGCACGCTTCGGCTGCCAAGAAGTCATCGACAGCGCTCTCATGCGTGGATTCAAAGCCATGCGCCAGTGGCTTACTGACATCCTCTCATTTGGAAAGAGCGCCCGACTCACTAAGGCATAACTTACTATTCCACGCGCTTTGCCCGTGGCTCACGAGTCACCGTATCCACAGCGCCAGCGCTGGTCACAAAGGGACCGTCAGCCATCGGAGCGATGCCGGTGAAGCCGACATCAGGCATGTCGCTAGGCTTACCAGCGAGAGGGAAATCTTTCCGCAAAGGGAAGTAGGGGTAGCCCTCCCACATGAGGATGCGGCGCAGGTCGGGATGACCTGAGAACTTGATGCCCATCATGTCCCAGATCTCACGTTCATGCCAATTAGCGGTCGGCCAGATGTCACTCACCGTAGGCACGTCTTCACCATCAGGGATTTTGGATTTGATGCGCAGGCTCTGGAGATGTCCGTAGCCGTAAAGCTCATAGACCATTTCAAAACGTGGCTCTTCGCCCATGTGATCGAGGCTGGAGATGTCCACCAAGTAGTCAAAAGCCATCTCGTCGCGGCAATATTTTAAAACCGCCTTCGCGGAAGCGAGGCTGACATTAAGCGTGTGCTCACCGCGAAACTCGACGGTGCTGAGCACGGCTTCTCCAAACTTTTCCTTCAGGGCGGTGACCATCTGTGCAGCGTTCATGACTTCGAGATCAATGATTGGTTAAACTGCCCACTCAGGACAGCTCATTAATGAGTTCTTGTTTCTGCTCCACAAAGGAGTGCTCACCATCAATCTTGCGTTGCAGACGCATCAGACCTTCGAGCAAAGCCTCAGGGCGTGGAGGGCAGCCTGAAATATAAATATCCACTGGGATCAAATGGTCGATCCCTTGGAGCACAGCGTAGCTGCGATACATGCCGCCGCTGCTGGCGCAGGCCCCCATGGCGATGCACCACTTGGGTTCGGGCATCTGGTCCCAGACACGCTTCACTGCCAGAGCCATCTTGTAAGTTACCGTGCCAGCCACGATCATCACGTCAGCCTGACGAGGTGAAAAACGCATCACCTCCATGCCGAAGCGGCTCAAGTCGTAACGACTGCAAGCCGAGGCCATCATCTCGATCGCGCAGCAGGCCAGTCCCATGGGCATGGGCCAGAGCGAGTTCTTGCGCATCCAGTTGATCGCGCTGTCGAGCTTCGTGAAGACGATATTTCCCTCGATCTTCGAGTCGTATGTGGCGTGGGATTCAGCGGGGGCTACCATGGGTATTCGGACTTGCTTTGTCGGCAGGGATACGCCCCTGCCTCAACCCCGGCAACCGCTTTGTGAAAGTTTTCACAAGCGATCAAATCAACCTGCGCTGTAGAGAAAAGGCCATTGCTACCGTAGCTCTACCCAGACCTTGTGGCTCCCATCATCGCACTCTTTGTCCTCGCCTTCGTTTCGCTCATCGCGGTGCGCGTGGGTGCCACGGCCCTGATGATGACCGGACTGAGCTGGGACACGGCCAGTTTTCAGTCCTATTCCGCGTTTTTCGGCGTGGGCTTCACGACCAAAGAAGCCGAGATGGTGGTGAATCATCCCGTGCGGCGGCGCATCATTCGGGATCTCATCCTGGCGGGTAATATTGGGCTGACATCAGCGCTAGCCACACTTGTCGTCACACTGATGCAGTCGGCAACGAGCAGCCACCTTTTGCTCATCGTCGGCGCATTGGTGGTCGGCGCTTGTGTATTACTTTACCTTTCGCGCGTCGGCTGGTTGCAAAAGCTGCTCGACCGCATCATCAAAAAAACGCTCGAACGCACCGGCATGGTGCGCGCCTTAGATTACGAGCTGCTCCTGCGAATCCAGCACGGCTATGTCGTCTCAGAGATCGAGGTGCTGACGGATACCCATCTCGCAGGTCGCACCCTGCGTGACTCACGCCCCCGAGATCGCGGTGTGATCATTCTCTACATCAAGCGGAACGACGAAATCATTCCTGGCCTTCCTGGCCCCAATGACCTCATCCAGCCCGGTGATGTCGTTACCGTTTACGGCAAAGAGCAATCCCTCCAAGAAATGATCGAGCCTCGTAAACTCGATCTCGGGCCAGATCAATGAAGTGTACCAATCATGCGCCTCACTGTCCCTTCAACACAGAACGTCCAGACCATCGGCATCATCGGCATGGGCCTCATGGGCACAGCGTTAATGGGCAGGCTAGGCGAAATTCGCGGCTGGGACATTGACCCGCTGCGCTGTGTGAATGCACGGACGGCTGGTGACGTGTTTGAGTCTTGCGACGTCGTTTTTCTCTGCCTGCCAAACTCTGATATAGCCTGCTGCGCGCTGCACGAAGCAAAGCTGCGCACAGGGCAAATCATCATCGACACCACTACCGGTGATCCGCGCGCAATGGCCGCTCTGGGTGCTGAAATGGCTACGCAAGGGGTGAACTACCTCGATGCGACGATTTCTGGTAGCAGCGCTCAGCTTTTGCAGCGTGACGTGCTCGTTATGGTCGGTGGTGACTATGCCGTCTTCGAGCGCTGCCACGATTTGTTGGCCAAGTTTGCTCGTGAGACAGTTCACGTAGGCCCGTGTGGCAGCGCGGCGAAGATGAAGCTCGTCACCAACCTCGTGCTCGGCCTGAACCGTGCCGCTCTTGCCGAGGGACTGGCCTTTGCCTGGGATCTCGATCTCGATCCCGTGCAAACGCTCGACGTCATGCGCCGCAGCATGGCCTACTCACGCATCATGGACACCAAGGGTGAAAAGATGATCACTCAGGACTTCACCCCGCAGGCGAAGCTCTCACAGCATTTGAAAGACGTGCAGCTCATGCTCGCCGCTTCAGCGATAAAACTGCCTTTGAGTGAAACACATCGTGAACTGCTCGAAAAAGCGGTCGCACTTGGGTTTGGCGATCAGGACAACAGCGCCGTCATCAAGGCTTATTTGGAGACATGAGTGCTGCCCAACGCTACCTCGTACTTGTCACCGCTTTTATCGCCCTTGTTTTTGACGGCGTTGAGCTCGGCCTCATGCCTGTTGCCTCGCTGTCCGTTTCACAAAGCCTGCTCGGTACGGCATTTACACCAACACTCGGCGGTGACTGGTTTGCCAAATTCACCGCCGCACTCATGCTGGGAGCAGCTATCGGAGGCATCACACTCGGTAGCCTAGGTGACCGAATCGGACGCACCCGAGCTATGGGTGTGAGCATTCTGTTCTACTCCATCTTCGCTGCCATGGGCGCTTACGCTCAGACACAGGAGCAGATGCTTGCACTACGTTTTCTCGTCGGTCTCGGAGTTGGCGGTTTGTGGCCCAATGGCATCGCCCTTGTGTCCGAATGCTGGTCAGGCGCTTCGAGGCCACTCGTTTCGGGGGCCATGATGGCCGGGCTGAATGCAGGCATCCTGCTACTCTCGCAACTCGCACGCCACTGGCCAATCACTCCGGAGTCATGGCGTTGGTTGTTTCAGTTTGCCGGCGCTCCGGCGCTGCTCGGCATCTTCGTGTTTATCGCATTGCCAGAATCACCCAAGTGGCTCGCCTCCCGTGGTGCGGTGAACGCCCCCATCACACCACTGCGCGAATTGTTTCAGCCGTCACTGATCCGTTTCACCCTAGTGGGCATCCTATTGAGTGCCATCCCCATGATAGGCGCTTGGTCAGCAAGCAAGTGGATGATCCCATGGTCGGACAAGGTCGCTGGCGCTGCAAATGTCGGTTACAAAGCCACGACACAGGGCTGGTGGGCACTCGGTGCCACCCTCGGCAGTTTCGCCGGAGCCCAACTCGCAAGTTGGCTCGGCCGTCGCCTCAGCTACTGCCTCATCAGCATCGCCACGCTGGTGATTACTCTCGCCATGTTCCAACTCACCGCACCGCTGACCGACTCGTTCCACCCCATCGTCTTTGCACAAGGCTTTGTCGCCACGCTCTTCTTCGGCTGGCTCGCTCTTTATTTGCCTGAGCTTTTCCCCACACGCGTTCGCGCCACTGGCAGCGGTCTCGCCTACAACTCTGGACGCTTCGCCACCGCAGCCGGCGTCCTACTAGCCGGCTTGCTCTTCTCCACAATGGGTGGCGATTATCCACGCATCGGCACGCTCTGCGCCTCCATCTATGCACTCGGCATCATCTTCATCTGGTGGGCACCGGATGAGAGTCTGAAAGAGCTTTCAGACTAAAAACCCCAAATGATGTCGATCCATGCCGCGCGAGAGGTGATATGCAGTGTGGGTAGGCCGCGCCGTGATGATATGGTGAAATAAAGATTGCTTCATTCATCCTATTTCGGCAACATAACCTATTAAAATGCATTTACAGGGCATTTACAAAGACCCCCTTCAACAGCCATGAAAACCCCTCGAATTCTGTTTTTGTCTGCACTCGCCGGACTCGCCTGCGTCGCGTTAACAAGCGTGTACATGGAGTCCAAATCAAAGCTCGCAGAAACGCAGACGAGCTTATCAGAGCTTAAGCCTGCAGAGACTTCAGCTTTTCGCGATTCACTGGCAGCTCGGATAAAGATGGAAAAGAAGGTCGCTAAAGCCAAATCCAAGACTCAATTTCCGCTGGCATTCAAGCTGTTAGCATCTCTGCCAAAACCTTATGAAAAGCCACTGCCTGCGGGTGTAGATCCCAGCACCCAGCCCCTGCACAAAGATGTGCTCAGCAGCACTTTCATTGAACGGTCAAGTCTGCCCAATCTGGCTAGCCTGAAAAAGGGTCAAAAAATCGGTCTGCCGCTGCCTGATGGCAGTTCCTATGATGGCCAGGTTAATCTGGTGAAGGCCTCCACTAGGGGCGTCATCAGGGTGGGTGGGGCCGTGATGCCGGACGGGGAAGGCAGTTTCTCCATGGCTCAGAGCGGCACAAATATGTCGGGCATGATCCGCTTTCCCAATATCAACCGCGGCTATGTGATCGAATCGCTCGATGATGGTCGTGTGCTCATGCAGGAGTACCGTCTTGATGCGCTCATGTGTCTCGGAATCAAGCGCAAGGATGGGGACGTCGGCTTGCAGGCGGCATCTCTTCAGCAGGGAGCACCACCCGTGCCTCAAGAAGCGGTTCCATTACTCGACACGCGGCCATCAGCCACCGCTGTAATTTACATCGATTTTGATGGTGAAACAGTAACTGACTCCAATTGGAACAGTGGAAATCCAATCGTGGCGGTGGCCCCTACGTTCAATGGCCTTCCTCTGACAAATGCACATATCATAAGCGTGGTTGATGCAGTTGCAGAGGACTATGCGCCTTTCAATGTCAGCGTTACGACTGACGTTGCGCGTTACAATGCCGCCCCTATTGGCAGGAGAATGCGCTGCATTGTCACCCCAACAGATCCTATCACCAATGGAACTGCGGGAGGAGTCGCCCATTTGAACAGCTGGTCCACGGCTGGCACCAACTTTGACGACGATGTTCCGTGCTGGTGCTTTGGGATGTATACACCAGCCGATATGGCTTTGGTTATTTCGCATGAATTGGGTCACACCTTTGGTTTGAGGCACGACGGAACGACAACCCTGCAATACTATTCTGGCCACGCAAATAAGCTGTGGGGTCCAATCATGGGAGCACCCTACGGTTGCACAGTGACGCAGTTTAGTAACGGACAGTACCCGGGGGCAAATAACACCGCTCAAGATGATGTCGCTGACATCGCCAATCCAACAAATGCGATCGGATTCATGACGGATGTAGCAGGTAACAATTTAGGCTCCGCACTGGTTAGTGATACCATTAATGGAGCACTCGACATCAATGGGATCATTTTGGACCAGAATGATCCGGATTGGTACAAGATTAACAGCTACAATGGCGTGATAACACTTGCGGCTACGCCAACGGCTGTTGAGGAGAATGTGGACATTTCTTTAGTCCTCTATGACAGCACCGGAACTTTCGTTGCGGGTTCTTCTCCGACAGGGAACCGCGGAGCATCTCTCAATACTGTCTTAACAGCAGGCGTTTATTACATAGCGGTTTCGCCATCAGGAGACGGCGCAATCAACCTCGCCACAGGCTACAACAGCTATGGCTCGATTGGAGCCTATCGCATCAGTGGTTCCTATGTTCCCGTGCCTCAACAGCCACAGATCATCACTCAGCCAGTTAGTATCGCCGCTGTTGATGGCACAACTGCCACATTAAGCGTGAGTGCCATCGGTTCGGGTGGTTTAGCTTACCAGTGGATCAAAGATACCGGCCTCAATCTAGGACCTGTCCCTGGAGCTACGGGTCCTACGCTTAGCCTCACCAGTATGAGTGATGCCAAGACCGGCACCTACAGAGTGCGCGTAACCAATGCGAGCAATCCAACGCTATTGGTGTTCAGTAACCCAGCAGTCGTCTCGATTGCTTTCAAACCCAAAATCACCGTTCAACCGGCGATTCCACCGGTCATCACTTCTGGTAGTCCTCACACCTTCAATGTCACAGCGACAGGTACCGGACCACTGATCTACACTTGGGAAAAGATTGCAATCCCTGTCAATATTCCGGTGGG
>CAZOVY010000116.1:0-13517 GCA_964583255.1 uncultured Prosthecobacter sp. | reverse complement strand
CCTTTCTTGAGAATGACATCACCGAGGCTGAACATGGGGCCGTAGATGGCATAGATGAGGAAGCCGACGATGACGCCGAGGAAGAGCATGGTGATCGGCTCGATGAGCTTGTCCATTGAGGCGGCCATGTTGTCGAGTTCCTCCTCATAATCGTCAGCGATTTCAGAGAGCATCTCGGTGCCTGATCCGGTCTCTGAGGCGAGTTCGATGAGGCCGCAAAGATTGCGCCCGTCTGTGCCGAGCCAGTGCGACTCCATGAGGAAACCTTCATGAAGATTGCGCCCAACGGTGATGTGATCGCGCAGGCGCAGGAAAAACTCTTTGTAGTGGTAGTGCCAGGAAGCGGCCGCCGTGATCTCCAGCGCGCTGGTGAGGCGTACATTCGATTCGGTAAGCATGGCGAGTGTACGGAAGCCTGTGGTCGCTGCGGCTTTTCGGATGAGCGTGCCGACGACTGGTAACTTGAGCGTTAGATCCTGCATCCAGCGCTGGTCCATGATTTTGCTAAAGTTCGCTAGAAGCAGGTAAAGCGCGATCGCAGGCACGGCGACCATGTAGGGCCGATGCAGGAAGAGATCTGAAAGGGCGATGAGTGCCTTTGTAGCGAAGGGCAACTCAGAGCCGAAGCTCTTGAACAGCTTGGCCAAAGCAGGCACGAGCGTGAAACTCATGATGATGACGACCACAACGCCGAGCACGACCACGACACCCGGATAGATCATGGCCCCTTTGAGTTTTTTGAGCGTCTTTGATGATTTTTTCTGGGCGATGCCGATGCGCTTACACACGCGCGAGAGCTGACCGGCCTCTTCACCTGCGTAGAGCAAGGAAAGAACATCTTCGGGAAAGATGTCGCGATATTTAGCCATCGCGTCACTGAACTTTTCCCCCTGAGAGATGGCGTGAATAACTTCCGCAATCATGCCCTTGTAGCGCGGGGATTGGACGCGGTTGACTTGGAGCTTAAGGCTCTTCGACATGCTGATGTTTCGCTCGAGACAACGACCGATACCTGAGAAGAAAGCGGAGCAATCATCGGAGCCTGGTTTTGGGGAAGTGAAGAGCTGGATCTTTTCATCTGCCCCTGTCACATCTTCAATGCTGGCCGTTTCATTGGCTGAAATACCGCAACCAATGATGGCTTTTTCGTGCGTGTCCGTAGCGACCAAAGTGATGACTTTGTGGCCAGTGTTGACGTTGGTGATGGTGACTTTTTTGATCATAGGTTGATCGGTGTTGTTGAGTGAGCTGAATCTCAGGGCTTAGCTGGCCGCAGGGAGGACGGCAGACTGGGGCGATAAATCATGAAACTCGTGGTGGTGCCGGTCTTCTCGATGTTTGCATTTCCCTCGAGTGAGACATTAACGGAGGCGGACACAACGGCGGCCTCCATGCTGCCGAGGCTCGTTGGATTCACAGTGCCCGTAGCATTGACACTTGGAGTGCCATTGAGGATGCGGTTGAGAATGTCGTTACTGCGCTGCTCAGGCATGAAATTCATAACATCACGGTCGCGGATACCCAGATGCCAGAGACGGGCCATATTCTCCTGATAATTACGAACAACTGCGACACGCCAAGTGAGCTCCTCTTGCAGCATGAGCGTGGAAGAAAGACTGACGGCGGCGGACATCCCAACAGCAACGACTGCTGAAGCAGCGAGCACTTCAATGAGCGTGTAAGCGGCGTGAAATCTTTGAGGAAGAATCTTCATGGCGGCAGCACGGGTGAGAAGTAGGACTCAAGCCACGCATCACGCGGCAGCAGAGAGGCAAAGGTGGGACCGACCTGTGTGTCTATAGCTACACTGGCATCAGAAACGAAGGTGAGACGACTGGCCGTAATGCCATCACCGATGTGGCGCTTGATAGTCCAATTTGTCATGACACCACCGATCCAACGAACATTGGTCGAGAGGCTTGTCGGAAGCTTCAGCATGGTGAGTTGGCCTTCATTGATGTACACCATGCGCCAGTCATGAGTACTGCCAGCGCGAGGACTACCGGCCCAATTCAGATAGAGGCCGCGTGTCAGCGGTTGGTTAACTTTCACGCCGAGGACAAAGCGGCGATTATTGTCACCGACAAAGGCGATATTGGTGAGCGGCGTCGTGTCACTCTGAACAATGGAAATGACAATCGGACTCATTCTTCCAGCGGCGACGAAGTCCGCCTCATTTGTCTGCCCGTAGAAGACGATTTGATCGACAGGATTCGTGATACGAAGATGCGGCAGGTTAGGATGATTGAGTTGGATGTAGAGCGTGCGGATGTAGTCGCGCTTATAATCAAATGGTGGTTGAGGTGGCATGTCCCCAGAGTTGCCGGTGTAGTCAACCATCCAGTAGGGACCGGTCGTGGTCGCTGACTTCGAATAGACATCAAGCATGGCGAATCCAGAACGCCCTGCGGCATTTTCACGATCCATGAAGTGCCAAAGTGAATTGTCCGTGTTGAGATCATTTTTAACCACGTTGAGAACGCCTTTGAAACGATCCGCCGCATCCGCTGACACTGGACCCGTGGTGGTCGGCGTGGCCGAAAGGTTGGAAGGCAGAAGCTTCACAAGGCTACCAGTGGTATCGGTAGTGGTGCCCAGAATGTCGCGTGCATTAAAAGTATCATGCGACTGCACATACAAGGAGCGCGTGTAAAACGGCAGTTGCATGGGACTAGGCGTGGTGCGGGCAAAGAAGGAGGTGTTGTCGCGTATGACCGTGCGCCCATTGACGACCCATAAAGCTGTGCTGCTGCCGCTATTGACGACCTCGATCTGCACGCTGGAGTAGGCTGGGGCGGAGGGCTTGCGATAATAGGTGAAGAGATCTCCGGCCAACACGGGCGGGTAGGTCTTCATGAAGAGATACGATTTAAAGTCGTCCACACTCGTGAGTGTCGATGGCCGATTGAGATGCTCGGTCGTTAAATAAGCACTCATGGGCCGCAAGCCCGCATAGTTGTAGGGGAAGACAGTCGTCATGGCCCCAGGTGTGCGAGTGGAAGTGAAGATATTCAGCGCTGTCCAGCCATCATCCGTGCTGACCCCACCGTAATTTGCACCCAAAACGCCAGACTGATTTGTCAGAAGATTACTGCCAGGCTCGAAGCCTTTTTCCAGAGCGCACTGCCAAGAAAATTGACGTGAATTTTCCACTGAGAGACGACGCTGCACCGCGAGATCCATGTAACTGACCTGAGCGCTACGGGTGCTCATGAGCGTCACCCAGGCACTCAAAAACATGCCAGTCGCCAGCATCAGCAAAAGCGCAGCGGCCATGAGCGCACCACGCGTAGAATTTGCTGTTCTGGAAAAGTGGACTCGCATGATAATTCAAAGCGCTGGAAACATCGGCACGGTGAACATGAAGGATGTCCGCCCACCCATGTGATTGTAGGCCTGACGCATGTCTGTGACATCAATGGAGGCATTTGAAATCGGCCCCAAATGACGTGCACCTGGATCTGGCCACCAGACAAAGTAGAAGGAACGCTCGGCCGCCTTTTTAAAGCGATCTATAGGAATGCTCTCGGCCCAAGCGAGGCGAGTCGAACGCTCGAAAGTGATGAAGAGTGGCGTGAATCCATCTGCCGCCCACTCACTAGGTTTCTTGGGGTCAGGCTCGGGGATTGAGGGCGGATAAAAAACGGCATACCCACCCGAGAAGGCTAGCGGGTAAGTGCTACCGCGCGGATCATCACTGTAGCGTTTGACGCTCGCGTGAAAGCCCTGTGACTCCGTCAGACCAGTGAAGCGAATGACATCAATATCATATAGCGCCAGCACCTTCATTTGATTAGCCGTCTTGCTAAAGCCTAGAATGAAAACGGTCGCATTCTCAGATGGTGCTGTTGCGGTCGTGTTCTGCGGATTTCGGTAGTCGAGATAGGGCAAAGGCACGATGCCGATAGCTTTCAAATGAGCGCGGAACTTCTGTGGTGTATCGAGCTCACCATGAACGGCTGGATCGTAGCTGATTGAATAGGGGCGGTAAGTATTGATGCCCGTGCGCGGCAGACAGAAGACGGCGGTGGCACTCGTGACATCTGTGTTAAACTGCTCACGCATCTCTTCAGCCACTGCCATCATGCCATAATGAGGTGCAGTGGGAGTATTTTCAGGATTCGTATCAGCACTGCCGTAAAAATTAGTCAGCCGAGTGCTCCCCAGTGGCACCGTCACCATAGAAGCGACTCCAGGCTGACTACGAACGATCGTGCCGAAAGCGACAACGACCCCACCGAGAACGACCGCAGCGAGTGATAAAACCACCAACATTTCAATGGCAGTAAAACCACACTCGGTAGCTATTCGTGATGGCTTTCGATGCCTCATTTTTTAGGTGGGGGGGCAGCATGATTGCCAAACAGCATCCGCAAGACGGAGGCTTCAGGCGCATTCGTTGGAGCGGGCGCTGCGGATTCTGCTTTGGGCGGATCATCCACGGCCACCGCTTTGACAGCGACCGCTACTTGAGCTTGCTCTGACTCATCTTTGCGCGGGATGAAAGCGGAGACGTCATCACGCTGCATCGTGCCAACATCCCCGCCAGCCTTAGTGTTGGTGCCAGAGGGCATGCGGTAGCGAACTTTCGGAGAAACATCGACATTGATGACGAAGGGCTTGGGTGGCAGCCCCGTCGGCCTCTTTTCAACCCATACCAATTCGATGGCAGTAGGTGAAACCGATTTAACCTTCAACATCACTTGCTGATCAGGCAGAACGTTCGGAACCATCTGCCCGGCTTCTAAGCGCATGCTGCCAAGCATCACACGCATACCGTCAGCATCGAAACCGCCGCCGACCGCTGACATGCCTAGCAGGATGTCACGCACACGATTTTCTTCGGAATCAACGTCAGTCTTTGAGTCGCCAGCGGTGACTTCAAAGGGGTTGTTATCTTCAGGCTTTATCATCTCGGGAGTTTTCTCCTCGGGTAGGATCAGAGCGTATTGTACACGCTCCATGGTCGGCTCGGCCCCAGTGGAGCCAGTCGTCGAGTCTGGCTGCCCCTGAGCCTGCACAGGCAGTGCTTGGAAAACAGCAACAAAGAGGAATGGAATGAGTCGTTTCATCGCAAAAAACTATCAGGATTTCTTGGTTGCTGGGGGGGTAGCGGGTGCATCAATGGCGAGATTCACGATGGGCGTCTCAAGACTTACATCGAGACGCATCTGCCGAACGGAACTGCCGCCAGTCATGCGGCACGAGGTGACACGAGCCAAGGGCAGGCGCTTCTCGATTTCGCCGAGCCAATTGACCACTTTGGCGTATTCGTCTTCGATAACCAGAGTGGTGAAGACGATCTTGGGCATGAGCTTATTTTCACGCGAGTTTTTGACCTCCGTTTTACGGGAACTCACGAGAGTGATGTTTTTGTCGCGCAGACTAAGTTCAATGGCGCTTTCTACCTCTTGTTCGGTCTGCACTTTATCCACATAAGGCACCCAGCTTTTGAGAAAGCGCCGCAATTCATCCGTCTCTGCTTTCGTTCGAGTCATGAGAATTTCAGCCGTCTGGCGTGCGCCATCTGCGGCGGTGGAATCACCCAACGCTTTTTCAGCAGACTTCCGCATAGCGTCAGTTTTTTTGTGCGCAATCTGGCCGCCATAAGTCAGCGCCCCGATGATAGCCATCAGGACGACACAGGCGAGTTGTTTTGGATTCATAAGAGTAAAGGCGTTATTGAGTTACTGCTCCTGCCGAACAAGAGTTGAGCGGTATTCGATGACTTCTCCAGCCTTGCTCTGCTGCGGTGAAAAGGAGCGCAGTTGCAGGCGTGCAAGGCTAGTTTCCAGCAGGCCGACTTCAGTGGCTGAACCGCCATTGATGCGCACTGCCAAAGCGATGTTTGCTGGCACTTGCGTGCTGCGCTCTAGCGTCAGATCCGAGAGCCTGACTTCAGGCGGCATGGCGCGCGCAATAGCGACTGTGATAGGCTGTACATTGCGTGCTCCTTCCACCCATTTTGCGATGATTTCAGCCTTGGCGGTTTCTGCGTCGAGGGCCGTTTTCTCGTCAGAAAATCTTTTGGTCGCTGCCTCGTGTTCGGCTTTGACGGATTCAGACTGTTTCTTGTCTTGCTCAGCCTGTTTGTAGGCCATCCAATCCATGGTTAGGAAATAAGTAGCAGCTACCAGTGATAGGTAGAACAGGGCAGGAATGGCTTTGAAAGAGTCCGGGAGACGCTTTGAAGTGTCGTTACGCGGAGTTTTGAAATCGTGACAGATGTAGTCGCTCATATAGGTCAGTCAGCGTGGGGTTAATTGAAGCCGATGATGCGCCACAAGAGATCATCTTGGGTGAGGTCTGTGGCTCCGACCTTTTCAAGGTGGCCCATGATGTCGGTGCGAAATTTGAGATCCTGCCCATCGCTGATGAAATACACGGGGCTACCCTGTGTTAGTTTCTGCACGAGAGGCGTGATGATCTGGAGTGAGGTCTCCACAGCTTCCGGCCCGAGGCCACTGCGACAGCGCATTTCCTTCCATTGACCTTCTTGCTGGACGAGCACGGCCAATGAGCCTTCACAGGCAATGATCAATGCCATGTCAGCAGGAATACTGGAGCGCTGTTTCACATAGAGTTCATTGATCGCATGCTCGGTGATGGCAAAGAGTCCGCAGCAGACGCGCCCAGTACGTAGGCCAATGGTCTTGAGCACATCTTCGGTGACTTTGACCATACTCTCTTCACAGGCCAGAAGCATGCTGGTGGTAGCTTCGGGGTGGTGGCAGATGGCGTAGCGCTTACCACGGTCATACTTAGGTCCAAGCACCGCTCGCGGATTGGTGCGCAGCAGATTCGTACAGTTGTCACCGCGCATCATGTTGTTCTCTAGGCTAACGATGAATCGATTGTTCACACTGACGACACACCAGCCACCATCAGCAAGCATTCGCCACTCGTCGGCTCGCTGGGGTGCGACGTCGGCGAACTCGCCATCCATCACGCCGCCGTCCTCGAGTCGGCCTTTTTTATTGATGCCACGCCAGCTTGTTTGATTACGGCTGACGTTGATGAGCAGGGTCTTGCGACCCTCGAAACGTTTGGTCCAAGAGACATCGGCATCGTCCGCCTCCGGCTTGAAGGCGGCAAACGTCAGGACAGATTTTATTTCATCCAACAGCATATATTGAGGTCAGGTTTTCTCGTGATAGGAAGTCATAGACTTCATGTTCCGCGTATCCGGTTTTGCGCACTTGGCTGGGCTTCCACCCATCCGCGACGCGCATTCCCAAACAGCGTTCAAAACTTAGCATTCCGCGCGTGAAGCCCGCTTCGAGTTCTTGCTCGAGGTTCTTGAACTCACCACGGCGGATCATTCCGCAAACAGAATCATAGGGCAGCAAAAGCTCATGAATTGGAAAGCGCTTGCCACGATTTTCGTCAAACATCAGACGCTGGCAAAGGATGCCGCGAAAGCTGTCAGCAAAGGAGAGCATAGCATTTTCCATGCGGTCGCTTGGAATCAGCTTCAAATAGCGCTGCACGGTCTGAGCGGCGCTGGAGGTGTGTAGTGTGGCAACGACGACGTGGCCTGTTTCCGCCGCTTGGAGGGCGATTTCTGCCGTCTCACCATCTCGGATTTCCCCCACGAGAATCACATCAGGTGCCTGACGAAGAGCGGCGCGGAGAGATTTATTGAAATCCAACTCATCCGTGCCGATCTCACGCTGAGAGACGAGAGAGGGTATGCCAGGTGGGTACACGAATTCGATGGGATCTTCAAAGGTAAGCACATGCTCCTGCCTGCGCTTTGCCCGCTCCAAAATCATGGAGGCGATCGTGGTGGATTTCCCCGAACCCGTGGCACCGCAAACGAGGAAGAGTCCATTCTTGGCTTCCAGGAAAGCCTTGATGGCGGCTGGTGGGACCATGAGTTTGCTGATGTCTGGAATGCTCTCTGGCAATAGACGCATGACCCAGCGTGGGCGACCACGCGTGACCATTCGGTTCACACGATAACGGCGATTCCCAAGAGTCAGGGCATAGTCGATGCAGCCCGAGGTGAATTCTAATGGGCGCTCTGGTTGATAGATGAACGAGTCAAAGAAGAGCTTTCCATTGCGTTTGTACGAAAGGGGTTCCCAGGGCGTGATATAAAAGTCGCTGACCCCGGAATCCTTCGATAGATGAAGCATCCGGTAGCCGAGTTGACTGCGTTCGTTAATATCTTCCATGATCTTGCGGTTTAATGATTGCTGACAAATCGGGCACGAAGTTCTGCATGAGCAGAAGCCCCCTCATAAACTAGAAATTGATTTCCCTGAGCGGTGCCGGCTCCAGGATCGAGAGTTGCCCAACCGAGTTCCAATCGGTAGCTGACACCATCCACCGTGACGGTAAAATCGGTGCTCGGATTGCGAAGCTCGACGATGTCGGCACTGGCAGTCCGATCAGAGGTGTTCTCCGTGCTGATGAGTCCTAGATTCACATGCACCACGCCCGTTTGTGCTGGGTCATTGATGTTTAGATTGATGCTGAGCGTCACTCCATCTGCCTCACTTTGATAAAAAGTGGTACCGTTCAGCATGACTAGATCTCCGAGCGCGAACCATGTGTTCGGCACGATGGTGTCAAAGGGCTTTCGCGTGAATTTAAGTACGTTCTCAGTGCCCGCGTCTAGGAACTCGCCGCCGCCCAGATCGAGCTTGGTGTTTCCATGCTTGAAGGTGGAGCTATCGGTTCCGTTCTGAGTATCGACGAGAAGATTTGGCCCACCCGTAGCATTCCCCCAGGTGCCAGTATTGTTTCCGGTGAAGCCTTGAGTCAGTCGATAAAAATTAGCATTTCTGTCGAAGCTGTTGAGATACTTGACTGTATCGATCGCGACATTGCGTGCCTTCACTTCATCAGGGGAGATAATGGTGATGGGAGTGCCATCATAGGTGGTCCAGCCGCCGCCATTTTTTTGGTATTCCATCTTTGAGTCCCCACTCGGAGCACCATTTGGATTGAGCGTGACCGCTGTCGGAAAGGAAGTGTATGGGAAGGTTCCGCCAGAGGGGCTGATCGTGGGCGTCGGCAAACGCTCTGCGGGCGGTGGACCTCCGCCGCCGCCACCACCACCCCCGCCGCCTCCGCCACCTCCTCCGCCACCAGTATCAGGAGGCGTAGTTGGCGGTTCTTCATCAGGCTTGAAGGGATTATCACCTCCACTGCCGGAGGTATCACCTGGCGTCGTATAAGCGAAATTGGATGTCGCCAACGTTTGCCCCCACACCCATCCACGTGCGCTGTTGTATTTGACGCGGCTAGACTTGCGGGTGCTATCGACACCGAAGTCTGTGTTCCGCATATTCTCATCCAAACTGAAATCAGCAACGGCTGATCCCGTCCCGGTCGTGAGTTCAAAGCGCTGTGTCTTTGTATTCCATTTCGCTCTTTGGCGGCCATCCCTACTCGGTACTGTGGTCAAGTTTGCCTTCAGCCGAGTATCAATCATCCGACCGGAGGACGCACCTGTGTGGCTTCGTAAATCCGCCTCAGGCCTTGTTTTCTTCAACTTATCCAGCACGGCCTGCGGATTTGTTAGCCCTGCCAGACTGCCGCCATCCGCAACGAAAGCAGAGATCACTTGGTTGAGTGACGTGACATCTGAAAGGAGCTTTGTGTCCTTGATGGCCACGGGCTGGCGTGAAACCATCATTAGCGCCAGCGACGAAAGCACGCCGATGATTGCAATTAGAGCCACAATCTCGACAACAGAGAAGCCAGCAGCCAACCTCGAAAGGTGGGCAACCATACGTCGTTGCTTTGAGGTATTGAGATTCATGTTAATTATAGCCAATACTTAAATATATGCATTTATCGCCAACATTGCAAGACAATAACAATAATTTCCATAATATATAGACTTTTTGGCAGAAGGCCGTTTTAATATTCAATAACTGCTGAATATATTATCATCAAAGTTTTAAATTTCGTTTGAGCTTATTAAGTTCCGTCTTATAATTTCCATACCTTATATTATTATTATGCGACCACAACTCCTCTTCATCTCGATATCCGCTGCGGCGTGTCTTATCCTGCCCATGGATGGCAGCGCTCAGATGTTCGGATCAAATCTCAACCAGAATTCTAGTAGCTATGAAAACGCCGCGCAGCCTCTGAGGCAAAGAGCACCCCAGCAATATGACTTTTCAAATGCCCTGCTTGGTGATGTGCTTCGCTTTTTAGGCTTGGATGCTGGCATAGCTTTCATCTCACTCCCTCAAGACAGCCCTGAGGCAGCTAAGCTCACTACCTTCACTATCAAAGCCAGCCCATTTTCCGTTTTGGAGACGGTGTGCAAATCCAACGGACTGGCACTCATCCATGAAAACGACATCTGGTACTTCCGCCCTGCGGACGATCGCGAGCTTATCGGCAAGTCGTACACGATCAAAAACAACTCTCATGAGCATGTGGACCGTGTCAGCAGTAATTCAGGGCTGAGTTCTCCTGGCGGCGGCGGCGGCGGAGGCGGAGGTGGTGGAGGTGGAGGTGGCGTCTCACTACAAGGCGCGCAGGAAACTTTCACGGTGCGCCAAAGTGACATCATCAAAGACATTCGTGATTTGCTTGGCTTGCCTGCCACGGATAACGGAGGTGAAGAGCAAGCGCCTGTGGCGGGCGGCGGTCAGGGTGGTGCCGATCTGGCTAAGCAGATGAATTCAAATGAGCTGAGTTCCTTCCGTAAACCCAAAATCATTTGGAAATCAGACTCCAATACACTCTATGTCGTCGCCACGCGGCTCCAGCACTTGTGGGTCGAAGGCTATCTCGAAATGTCAGATAAGCCGCAGCCACTCATCGCGCTCGAAGTGAAATTCATTGAGACCTCACGCGATCCAAAACGTGAACTAGGCGTCGATTGGGGCGGCACGTTTGAAACCGGTACCTTCAATCAGGTCAAATCAGCCTCGCAAGAGGTAGATAAGGACACTGGCATCGAAACGACCAAGGTCGAGTTTAATCAGGTAGGCACCAATGGCGGCTTCCGCACCGATTTGTCGAACCTTTGGTCCCCCACCAATCTCAATGCCGCCAAAGGCGCACTTGGCTGGCCGGCACTCGGCATTCTCAGTGCCCAAGATATCAATGTGAAACTGCGCGCTCTGCTGCGGGATGAGGAGACCCAAACGACCTCTTACCCACGCATGGTCACACTCAACAACCGTGAAGTCGCCATCCGCAGCGTCGTCAATCAACCCGTGCTCGACTCCAGTGCCTCTGCCTCCGTCGGTGCCGGAGCCACGACATCACAATCCGTGGCTTACCTACCCATCGGTACCGTGCTGAATATCCTGCCCAAGCGGATGCAGGGTGACAACATTCTGATGAACATGACCGTCACGGTTTCCAGTATCATCGGTAATGAAGTCATCGGTGGGAACCCATACCCCGTGGCCTCATCACGCGTCTATTCAGCCCCAGTCGAAGTCGAGTCCGGCTACACTGTCGCCGTCGGTGGACTTGATGAGGCACGCGAACGCGAAGGCAAGGCCGGAGTGCCATTCCTGCATAGCATTCCGCTTCTAGGCAAAGCCTTCAAATACGACAGCAAGAGCAAGAATCACAAGAATCTCATGCTCTTCATCACTCCGACAATCATCGATCCCCGCAATGGCGGCTTACCGCCTGAGCCACAGTCCGTGATCCCGCAGAAGCCTTCCAGATTTCTTCCCAAAACCCCACAGGTGGACCCCAATTCTGGCACACTTATGGGTGGCCCTAATGCACTGCCCAATGCAGTTTCTTACCTCGAACGGGAATCGGACATCCTGCACCATACCATCTCTGAAAGTCGGATTACAGAAGATGAAACACGCAAGCTCAAGGAACTCAAAATCGCCATCGACCACCTCGACATGCAGTGTGACACCATGCGCCTACAGTATCCTGGAGATCTAGGTACTATCGACGGCCATCAAGCGCGGCTGAAGAAGCTACAAACACGTCATCAGGAAATGGGGCGGCTGCTCTTCTCCAAGAAGTACCGCTAAAAGCGCTACAAGTGCGGCTACACCCAGTCATGCTGTGTCATCATAGCTCAGTCATACCATGCGTGCGTCCACACGGCCCCGTCCTTCAGATCTCTCCAAGGTAATCACTCGCTGGCGTGGCCTGGGGGCCGTGCTAGCCGTGGCCTTTTACAGCCTGTTCTTCGCTGCTCATCTAAAGTTTTGCGACTCACCTGTGTATGTGCGTGATGGACTCATCTTTGGTGCTCGCAGTCACACGGTCTTTAATGATCTCACTACTCCACGCAGCTCTGATCATAGCGGCATCAGCCCACTTCACCCAGCCTTCACACTGCTGCATCAACCGTTAGCCCAGCTCTTTACCCAAGGCTGGCTCATGCTTGGCCAGGATCTTAGCAGCGCACGAAAACATGGCGTAGCCATGCTCACCTGCCTTGCGGGTGCGTTAGCCGTCGTCATGGTTTTTCACACACTACTCTGGGCAGGAAACGCCACCATGAGAGCGGTGCTTATGGCCATGGTTTTCGGAGCCAGCACTTGTGCCTGGATCGTGGCACCTCTGCCAGAGACCTGGACCTTTGCAGGCCTCGGCATGGCAGCTCTGATCGCAGTCACAGCGCGTGGACCGCTGGCACACCCCGCTTGGCATCTCTTAGCCTCCGTGTATGCCATCAGCACCTTTTTCGGTAGCATCATCCCCTGCTTGATCATGGCACTGACACGCTGCGCACAGGACCGCGCCGAGACTGGGCATTTCAAAGTAAAGCCCCTACTCATCACCCTAGCAGCGGTCACGATCAGCTTCGGACTCGCCAATGTGCAGCGGCAGATTTACCCGAGCTCTAAACCATTGCCAAAAACCTGGCAGGAATGGTGCAGTCTGAATAGCGGGTGGCAGGCCTCACACGAAACACAGGCACTCGTGGCGCGTGAAGTTTTCATCTCAAACATCGTCGCCCCGCCCTACGTCACCACACAGTTAGAGATCACACGGCCCAAAGTGGTGCTCAGTAAACCTATCTGGTCCATGCTTGATCTTCGTCGAGGACTCAGCGCTGGCTGGTTACTTATCCTGGTGCTAGCCTTTGCAGGACTCGTCTGGCGGGCGCAGCTAGAGCCATTCACACTCGGCGTCGTCTCCACCTTCATGTGGAGCATCGCCACACTGAGCTGGTATGGTCAGCAGGAAACTCTGCTTTTACATGCCTGCCTTTGGACAGGTCTCGTCGTCATCGCCGTTGGACTTGGTCTTGAACGGGCACTCGCACACTGGTCACGTCTCACCACACCCATCACCCTCTTTCTGGCAATCTTTGTTAGCACACTCATCATGCGAAACTGGATGTTTATCCAAGATGTCGCCGACATGCCCAGACGCTGATTTCATTCAGCCACCGGCTCCGCCACCACATGCGCTTTGGGGATCGTCCGGAGTGCTGTACCCACGATCAGTGACGACACACCAGGCCGCCATTGATAGCCCACGCCAAAGGGCAAATCTCCCGTCGGCGTAGTCTCGAAAGCCGCACGCAGACCTGACTGATCATGCTT
>CAZOVY010000115.1:0-13615 GCA_964583255.1 uncultured Prosthecobacter sp. | reverse complement strand
CGCCGTGAATCCCGCGAGCACCGAATCATCCGCCTTGATCACAAAGCTGACGATCCAGCAGCCCACCATCCAGCCAAAAGTGGCAAAGGCGCGCAGCGGACCGAACTGGCGCTTGGCATTGTGCAATTGAGAGAAAGCAATGCTGCTGGTGATGCTCCAGACCGGAGTCGCCACCAGAGCCTGAACCTGCGCGCACAGCAGGATCAAACCATCACTCAAACCCCAGTGCAGCGAAAGACAGGTCATCGTCAAAGTCAGCCCGGTGAGCACAGCCAGCCAGCGCAGCAAGCGCGTCGGTGCCATCTTTTGATCCGCCAGCGCCCCGACAAACAGAGGCGAAATAAAAGCCGCGATGCCCGAGGTCGCCAGCACCCACGGCACCAGATGAGCGCTATCATACGCCGCGAAGATATTCGCCAGAGGCACATTCCAGAGGCCCATGGGCATAGCCGTGCAAAAGAAAAGAAGAGCGAGCTTAGCGCGACTGGTCGGGGGAGCGTCCACAGGGGAAACGAAGAACTTTACAGAGCGCCGGAGCAGGTCCTTGTCAAAAACTGCCTGAGAAAGCATCGGCATTTGAGTCGTCAGCCATCTTTACGCGAAGATGAAGTACCCAGTTTCCCTGGCGCATCGGGAATAAACGGGTGGTGTTGGACTCTGACAACACTCGCCAAAAAACCCTGCCTTGCGCGGCTGGGCAGGCTCCCCATCTTCCGCGCTCCTTTAGCCACCTATTTCACCATGGAAAACGTCATCATCATCGGCACCGGCTGCGCGGGTTTCACCGCCGCCATCTATGCAGCGCGCGCGAACTTCAGCCCACTGATTCTTTCAGGCAACATGCCTGGCGGTCAGCTCACGACGACGACGGAGGTGGAGAATTTCCCCGGCTTCCCGAATGGCATCATGGGGCCGGAACTGATGATGAACATGCAGGCGCAGGCGGAGAAGTTTGGTTCGCGCATTGAGTACACTTTGGTGAGCAGTGTGAAAAAGACGGCGGCAGGTCACTTTGAAGTCGTCAGCGAAGACGGCACAGTGCGGGAGGCCAAAGCGGTCATCGTCGCGACCGGAGCCTCACCACGACATCTGGGTTTGCCGAATGAGAAGTCACTCATCGGTCATGGTCTGACGAGCTGCGCGACCTGTGATGGTGCTTTTTATCGGAATGTGCCGGTCTGTGTGATCGGCGGCGGTGACAGCGCTTGTGAAGAGGCTAGCTTCCTAACGAAGTTTGCCAGCACGGTGTATCTGATCCATCGCCGCGACAGCCTGCGCGCGTCGAAGATCATGGCGGATCGCGCGCTCGCGAGCCCGAAAATCAAGCCCGTCTGGAACAGCACCGTCTGCGAATACCTGACCGATGAAAAAGGTGAGATGCGCGCCGTGATGCTGGAAAATCTGGTCACGGGTGAGAAGACGGAATTGGATCTGAAGTGTGTCTTTGTCGCCATCGGTCATGTGCCGAATGGGGCCTTCCTGGGTGATTTGGTGGATACCGATGAGAACGGCTATATCCTGCAAACCAAAGGCACGCATACCAAGACCGAAGGCCTCTTCGCCGCAGGTGACGTGGCGGATCACGTCTATCGCCAAGCGATCACGGCAGCCGGTCAAGGCTGTGCCGCAGCGCTGGAAGCTGAGCGCTATCTGGCCGACATCGGCGTGCATTGAGTGAGAGAGCCACGCTGAGTCAGGCGTAGTTCTCCGCGATGAATCTCTCCAGACGCTATCTACTGCAAAGCAGTGCCTCAGGCTTCGGCATGATGGCTCTGCGTGGCTTGTTGAATGCGGAGCCAGTGATGACGAATCCGCTCCTGGCAAAGAAGCCGCATTTTCCGGCCCGGGCGAAGCGGGTGATCTTTCTCTTCATGAAGGGTGGCCCCTCGCATGTGGATACCTTTGATCCGAAGCCGCTGCTGGATCGTGATCATGGCAAGCCACTGCCCTTTGCGCTGCCACGCGTGACCTTTGCCAAAACCACGACGCTGCTAAAGTCACCCTGGAAATTTAAGCAGCATGGCGAAAGCGGGCTGCCAGTGAGTTCCCTCTTTCCACATGTGGCCAAGTGCGTGGATGATCTTTGCATCATCCGCTCCCTGCACGGCACGAACCCCGCGCATGGCGGGGCTCTGCTCAAACTCCACACCGGAAGTGATGTGCAGGTGCGGCCGAGCATGGGTTCATGGATCACTTATGGACTCGGTACGGAGAACGCCGACCTGCCCGCTTTTGTCACGATCTGTCCGACACTCGCGCATGGCGGCGTGAACAACTGGGGCGCGGCTTTTCTGCCCGCCTGGTGCCAGGGCACACCGCTCGGCAATGCCAGCGTGCCATCGACTCAGGCCGTGGTGAAAAACATCGCCAACACACGCACCTCCCCTGCCCTGCAACGTCTGCAACTCGAGCTCGCGGCCAGTCAAAACCGTGACCATCTCGCTGAATCCAGTGCCGCCTCGATGCTGGAGGCACGCATCAATTCCTTTGAACTCGCCTACCGCATGCAGACGACGATGCCGGAGCTGCAAGACCTGAGCGGTGAGTCAGAGGCCACGCGCAAGCTCTACGGGCTCGATGACCCCGTGACGACGAACTTTGGTCGCCAATGCCTCATGGCGCGGCGTTTTGCCGAGCGCGGCGTGCGCTTCATCCAGGTGACACACAGCGACTCGAATGTGCAGTGGGATCAGCATGGGGATCTCATCAAAGGTCACACCAAGAATGCGGCTGAGGTGGACAAGCCAATCGCCGGACTGCTGCATGATCTGAAATCACGCGGCCTTCTTGAAGACACCCTCGTCCTCTGGGGCGGCGAGTTTGGCCGCACGCCCGTAGCTCAAGGCACGGCCGATGGGCGAGATCATAACCCCGAAGGTTTTACCATGTGGATGGCCGGTGGCGGTGTGAAACCCGGCACCGCTTATGGAGCCACGGACGACTACGGCTACTTCGCCACGGAAAACAAAGTCCACATCCACGATCTGCACGCCACGATGATGCATATCCTTGGCATGGATCACGAGAAGCTCACCTACCGCTACGCCGGTCGCGACTTCCGCCTCACCGACGTCGCCGGCCATGTGGTGAAGGACATTCTGGCTTAGCTCACAGCAGCAAAGCATCTGCCACATCTCCTGCGGCCAGCGTTTGGCCTTCGGCAAGTCGCAGCAGGGCATTCGCCTGACTGAGAGCAAAGAGCGCGTGGCTTTGCTGGAGTCCCTGCGTTTGAAACACTCCGTCACGCACCCGTCCGCGCAGGTAGTGGGGGCGATTGCCATCATTGCTGAGGTCACTCGAGACACGCACAGGCACACTGGGTGGTGCGACATCGGCTGCGCCCATCCAGTGCAGAAGCGCGGGCCTAACGAAAAGCTGGAAAGTCACAAAGGACGACACCGGATTCCCTGGCAGACCGAAGATGAAGACGGGCTGCCCATCCGCGGCGCGCGTGGTTTTGGCAAAGAGGAATGGCTTTCCAGGTTTCACCTTCACTCGCCATAAATCGGGTGAAATACCGAGCTGAAGCAGCGCTGGCTTAATTTGATCATGATCACCGACGGAGACGCCGCCACTGAGGATGATGATGTCCTGCGTCTGGATGAGATCGCGAAGCAACGACACGGTGGCCTGAAGATCATCCCGACAATGCACGGCCTGAGTTTGGTGGATGCCGAGTTCTGCCAGCAGGCCTTGAAGCATGACACCATTGCTGTTGTAGATCTGGCCTGGCTGCAAAGGACCACTGCCAGCAGGGATGAGTTCATCTCCCGTGCTGAGCAGCGTGACGCAGGGTGTGGCATGAACAGGAACCGTGGCGAGTCCCTGTGAGGCCAGCAGTCCGAGCCGCCCTGCGCTGATCGCCTCACCACGGCGCAGCATGATCTGACCGACACAAAGATCAGCGCCCGTGCGGCGGATATTTTCACCCGACTCGACTGGCTCGCGGCAGAGGATCGTGTCGCCCTCGCGATCCACATCTTCCTGCATGATGACGGCATCAGCACCCGCAGGCATCGGAGCACCCGTGAAGATGCGGATAGCCTGCCCTAGCGCACAGTGCAGATGCAGATCGATCCCCGCAGGCTGCTCGCCACTCACGATCAATGGACTCGCGCCCGCGCTATCGGCAGCGTGCAGAGCGTAGCCATCCATCATCGAGTTATCGAAGCTGGGAATCGGCACGCTGGCGATGAGATCACGCGCGGCAAAGCGTCCGAGAGAGGCGAGCAGCGGCAGCTCCTGCATCGGCCCCGGCGTGATGGCAGCGAGGACGCGCTGACGGGCTTCGGTTTCAGTGAGCATGATAGAAAGGGTGCGGCGGGCTGGGCTTCACTCCGCTGCTCTAGGTGGCACGGTCAGCTTGGTCTTCGAGACGAGATGCACATCCGTGATGGTCATCGTCTTATCCACGGCCTTGCACATGTCATAGATGGTTAATGCGGCGAGTGAGACAGCAGTCAGCGCTTCCATCTCGACACCCGTTTGTGCCACGGTTTTTGTGGTGGCAGTGATGAGGATGCCGTCGGCTTGCAGCTCAAACTCCACGGCTACTTTGCTCAGTGGAATCTGATGGCAGAGCGGGATGAGCAACTGCGTCTGCTTGGCCGCCTGGATCGCTGCAATACGCGCCACGGCGAGCACATCACCTTTCTTCAGGCCGTTCTGGCGGATGAGGTCGAGCGTGCTGCTTTGCAGGAGAATGCGCCCTGTCGCGACAGCTTCACGAGTCAGCGCAGGCTTGGCAGAAACATCCACCATGCTGGCGCGGCCTTGGTCGTCGGTGTGGGTGAGAGTCATGGAAGCAGGGTTGAGTGTTTTTAGTTGATGGTTGAGAGCACGGAACGCCGCTTCGCAGGAGTGTGGAACGGAGAGTAACTTGGGGCGCGGCCAGAAGTTTACGATTGTTTACAGTGGTTGACGATTGTTGACGGTTGTTTGATGGAAACCAATCTCGATAGCACCTTCTGAGAAATCGACTGTAAACAACCGTCAACGCTCGCGCAGCGAGCCTAAACAACGGTAAACCGCTGGTAGTTAGTCGGGAGCCAGACCATCAAACGAAGAGAGCGCAAAGATAAGTTTTATCTATGCGCTCCCAGGGGAAGAAGCGAAGGCCTTACTTGATCTCAGCGCTGTAGAAGGTCTGCCAGTCGTCGAGGTTGTTCAGATCGACGGCACCTGGATTGCAGCCACCGTCATCGGTGAGTCCGACCGCAGCGAGGATGCCCGCGCGGGTGTCGTCACCGTGGCAATAGCCCATGATGGACTGGTTGTGCTTGTACTTATCCGCCATGGTCAGCTTCACACCGGGCTGGGCTTTCACCCAGGCTTCGAGCTGCACATAGGTCGGCTTCGTGGCGATGAAGGTGCGGAAGGTTTCAATGTTGATGCCCAGCGCGTCGAGCGTCATCTGGTCATAGCCGCAGCCGATGCCGGGATAATCAGCGTGGAGTTTGCCAGCAGCATCCAGGGACGCTTTCTGCCAGAGGCGTGGCAGATGCAGCACGCCGAGAGGACCGGCGATGCCGGAAGAGATGAGAGGAACGATTTGGCTCATGGTAGTGATAGTTGGATTGAAGTGTCCGAGACTGGACAGGCAACGAACGTGCGGAGCAGCGTGATTTGGTCAAGCGACGTGAAGGTCAGGGCGAAAGTGAGCCGTGAGTGACAGGATTCACAGGATGGGCAGGATTGACAGGTCTGAAGCCATTCTGCTGTGAGTTGGCCTTCTGTAGCGGATGGCGTTAGCCTTCCGCTCTTTGAACGTCGGCTCACTCATGCGCCCCCTGATGAAGACTCACGTCTTCTTCTACGGTCCATCACGGCCTCGTGAACATCACCTCGCCAGTGGTCTTTTCGGTGCCGGTGAGCGGGGGCATCAGGTAGTGGCCTTCGCCGATGAGTGTGTCTGGATTCGTGGCGGGCTGGCGGAGAATGCCGCTAAAGGTGACGGGGCGTTTGATGGCGTCGGTCAGCTCGAAGCTGCCGGTGAAGGTGCCTGTGGTCGGCATGAAGGTGAGCGTCTTCCATTTGGTCAGGTTCGCCGAAGGCGTGAGCACGCTGACCGCGTTGGTGGTGCTGAGTGATAGCCGCGTGGGCAGGTTGGATTGCGAAGCACTGCCCGTAGCGCTGTGGGAGACGCCAAAGCTGATGCTGGTGCCGGTCAAACCGAGGCGCTGAGCGAGCGTGAACGCTGGCGCGGTGGTTTTCGGTGCCAGCCAGGGATCAATCATCATCACGATATTCACGGGGCCAAAGCCTGCGCGATACGAGACATCAGCGGGCAGGCCTGTCTTTTTCCAAGTGAGGTTGGACTGCGCGAGGTAGCGTCGGCCCGTGAGCGTGGGATGCTCGGCGAGAGTGAAGCTGCCAGCGAGAAAGGACTGGGCGCGCGCGGCGAGGTAAGGCTGCACAAAGAGGCGATAGCCGGGATTGCTCGAAACATCAGGGCTGAGCGAACTGGTGAAAGCCGTGCCATCGCCAAGCTTGCCCGCGAGAGTCATGACGCCTGTGGTGCTGATGCTTGCCGTGGCCCAGCCTGCGCCTGCGGGCATGGTGCTGCCGATGGGTGTGGCAGGCTCCAGCACGGCGGTGTGTGCACCGGCATAGGCGACAGTGGCGGTGCTGAGTTTTTGGCCGTCCGTAGCGCTGCCGAGGAGTGAGCTATCACGTCCGGCGCGGGCGGTCACGGCACCAGCGATTGGCAGCGTGAAGTCGATGTTGTAAGGAACCTTGCCTGTGCCGATGAGCGTCGTGGCGTTGCCTGTGGCTTGTTCGCCGAAGGTGAGGAGCGGGCCGCTAAAGGACACAGTGCTGGTCTCGGTGGCGGTGGCGAGCTTGGCGGTGAATGTCTTGCTCGTCGCTGCGACAGTGATGCTGAGTTTGCCCACGGGGATGGCGTTGCCATCCATGAGCAGGGCTTCGTAGCTGCCAGCAAAGCTCTCCACGATCATGCTGCCTTGCAGATAGATGAAGCTGTAGTTCAGCGCGGTGGCAGCACTGGCGGTGATGGGATAAACGCCGCCCACACTGCCAAGCGTGGCGGTGGTGGCGAGCACGGGGGATTTGGTGAGGTCGCTGGCTTTGTCACTGCCGAGATAACCAGCGATCGTATAAGTCAGCGCAGGATTGACCTGCCCGGCGAACTTGCGCTTGTCATCCGGCTGCACAAACAGCGGCGCTTTGGTGATGACCAGCGTGCCCGTCTTGGTCCCAGCTTTCACCGCATAGCTGCCTGCATCGGTGGGCGGCGTAGTCACATAGTCAGCGCCCACTTTATAAGTGATGGCCGCCGTGCCTCCGAGCGTGCCGATCGGCTTGGGCGTGCCATCATAGCGCTGGCTCAGATTGATCAGCGTCAGCACCGTGGGATCAGCTTTGACGAGAAGGGTCTTCACCACAGGCGTGGCCGCCTTGTAAAGACCACCGCCAGCCTGAGTCGCCTCGACTTTGACCGTGCCAACACCCGTGAGTGTCAAAGCCCCACCATTCAGGCTGGCCGGCCCCGAAACCACCCGCAGCGCCACCGGCAATCCCGAACTCGCCTCTGCCGTCAAGGCCAGCGGACTCTGGCCCTGGTAAACCGTGGCTGGTGGAGTGAAGGTGATCGTCTGTGTGATCGTTGGCACCAGTCCAATGCCTTCAAGGATGAAGTTAAAAGGCCCCTCGTCGGGATCATCATTGGCGATGGCTATCGCCGCTCGGTGAAGTCCCGCACTGGCTGGATCGAACTCCACCTCAAAGGTCGTCGAGTTACCCGGCTGCAACAGCGTCGAAGGCAGCACCTGCACCTTGAAGCTGGAAGATCCGCTCAGTTCCACTAGCGGTGCGCCTGTGAGGTTCAGCGCCGCCGTGCCTGCATTTCGGATGGTGAAGTCCTGACTCATACTACCCGCCGCCGCCTCGAACATACCAAATCCAATTCTGCTCACACCATCAGTCAGGTCGCTGCCCTGCTGCTCCACAACGATATCAGGTGTGCCATTCAGATTCGCCTGCGCGATGAAGGGCGAGAATGTGGTGCCTGCGAAAGTGAAATGGCCGCCGACAAAGAGGCGACTGCCGCTCGCCGCTAGCGCAATGACGCCGTTGTCCGGCCCAAAGCCGAGGGGTGACCAGCCACTGCCGTTCCATTTGGCGATGTTTTTTGCCGCCGCGCCGCCTGCCGTTGTGAACCAGCCTCCGGCATAGAGACTGTTGCCACTTACTGCTATCGAAGAGACTCCGCTGTTTACCCCTGAGCCGAGGGACGACCACGCGCTGCCATTCCATTTGGCGATAAAGTTGACTGCGGTGCCGCCTGCAGTGGTGAACCCGCCTCCGGCGTAGAGATCGCTACCGCTCACAGCGAGCGCACTGACGCCGCCGCTCATCCCTGAGCCAAGGGACGACCACGCGCTGCCATTCCATTTGGCGATGTAATTGGCCTCCGTGCCACCTGCCGTGGTAAATTCGCCTCCGGCGTAGAGATCGCTACCGCTCACAGCGAGCGCATTTACGTAACCGTGGATGTTCATGCCTGAACCGAGAGCAGACCACGCGCTACCGTTCCATTTGGCGATGTAATTGGCTTCTATGACACCTGCCGTGGTGAAGTTGCCTCCCGCGTAGAGGTCGCTACCACTTACCGCCAGCGCAGTGACTTTACGGTTCATGCCTGAGCCAAGAGCCGACCATGCACTGCCATTCCATTTGGCAATATAATTAGCCGCCGTCCCTCCCGCTGTGGTAAACCAACCACCGGCGTAGAGGTTACTGCCACTCACGGTCAATGCATTGACGACCTGGTTCATGCCTGAGCCGAGAGCCGACCACGAACTGCCGTTCCATTTGGCAATATAGTTAGCCGACGTGCTGTCAGCAGTGAAAAATTCACCTCCGACATAGAGATCGGTTCCGCTCACCGCAATTGCATTGACTTTGTTGTTTATTTTGGTGCCAGTCCCGAGCGCTAACCACGAGCTACCATTCCAATTCGCAATATAGGAGGTATCCGTGCCACCAGCAGAGGTGAAGGAGCCACCCACATAGAGATTGCTGCCTTTCACTACCAGTACATTGACGTTTGAGGAGTTGCCATCCAATGCCGGGTTGAGGGCAGACCATACGCTGCCGTTCCATTGGGCGATGTTTTTGGCGGACTTACCACCCGCCGTGTAAAAGTTGCCTCCGGCATAGAGGGTGTTGTCGCTGTTCGCTAGTGCATAGACTGGACCGTCCATCCCAGAGCCGAGAGCAGACCATGCGCTACCGTTCCATTTGGCGATGAAATTGGCGGACTTACCACCCGCAGTGTAAAAGAAGCCTGCGGCATAGAGAGTGCTGCCGTTGGCCGCTAGGGCAGTCACGCTGCTGTCCATCCCAGAGCCGAGAGCAGACCACGCGCTACCGTTCCATTTGGCTATATTATTGGCCTCCGTGCCACCTGCCGTGGTGAAGCTGCCACCGGCGTAGAGAATGCTGCCATTGACCGCTAGGGCAGTGATGCCGCCGTCCATCCCAGAGCCGAGAGCAGACCACGCGCTACCGTTCCATTTGGCGATGTAATTGGATTCTATTCCACCTGCCGTGGTAAAGCTACCTCCCACATAGAGAGTGTTACCACTCACCGCCAGCGCATGAACATATCCGTCCATTCCAGTGTCGAGTGCCGACCAAGCGCTACCGTTCCATTTGGCTATGTAATTGGCTTCCGTGGTGCCAGTTGTGGTGAATTCGCCTCCCGCGTAGAGGATACTACCGCTGACCGCCAGCGCGCGGATGACGCCATTCATCTCTGAGCCGAGTGCTGACCACGAGCTGCCATTCCATTTCGCGATGCCGTTGGCCACCACCGCACCCGCAATGCCAAACCCGCCGCCGATGTAGAGATTGCCGCTCTCATCCACTACAGCCGCAAGCACTTCGCTATTGGTCCCTGGGATACCAGGATTCAGGCTCACCCAATCGGCGTCGCTGAAGGTGGGGTCGATGCGGATGGGATAGGTGGCACTTGCGTCCTGCACCCGCACGACCAAGCGTGTGGAGGAGAGCACTTGGAGTCGGGCGATCAGGGCGCGGCCTGTGGCATCCACCACTCGGAGGCGGGCATAGGCTAGCTCGCGACCGGAGCCGGTGAGCGTGAGCCTCGCGGCTTCTCCCTGGGCTTCGGCGCGGGCGCCGCTGAGGGCTAGCTCGACGCTTAGATCGCCGGTGCCCGCTGGGGCTGCTGGGACGATGAAGTCCTGTCGCACGCCGTCGGCACTCACAGAGTATTCTTCGACCAAACCCGGACGTGTCCAGCGCACGAGTTTTTCTTCAATGGTGACAGTGCCGGTGCTCGGGAGATTTTTCGCCTCTGTGATTGTGCGACCTAGCGCAGATGCACGCAGGTTCAACACGCCGCCTTCCGCCTCCGTGGACTCCAGCGCTAGCCCCTTGGTCGTGACTATGCCTGCGAGCTTTTGGAAGCCGGTGTGCAGTCGTGCGCCGTCCGCCGTGGCGGTGATGCCGATGGCATCGCCTTTGTAATCCGCTGTGGCCTTGGCCCCAAGTTCAGCGAAGGGGATGGGCTTGGTTTCCTGCGGGGTGCCTGCCGGAGTCTGTGCCTGTGCTGTGGCTGAGAATAGAATGGCTAGGAATCGGCAACCGTAAGTCTTCATGAGTGAGGGGGATACCGTGAGGAGTTTCAATGCGCATGACGTCACAACTGGCCGGCCAATGAGCGGCCGCGAATTGATGAGCGGAGTCTGGCGGGTTTCCTAGATGAGGCAAGACTTTTGCAGGCTGAATCACCCTTTCCCAGAACCATCTGAAGCCGGTGCTCCGAACGTCTGAGCCTCTTTTATGTTTTGAGCCCGACGGAGAAAATTTCTAACCGCTAATAGGACGCGAATCAGAACGCTAATGTCTGAGGATCAGCGTCTCATCAGCGTCAATCAGCGGTAAGAAAATGGGAAAACAGCAGGCTCCGCCGGAGCTTTCCAGAACCAAGCCGGAGGTTTCCAGAATCACGCCGGAGTCTTCCAGAACCACGCCGGAGTCTTCCAGAACCACGCCGGAGTCTTCTAGAATCGCGCCGGAGCCCTCCAGAACCACGTCGGAGTTCTCCAGAACCACGTCGGAGTTCTCCAGAATCACACCGGAGTTCTCCAGAACCGTGCCGGTGTTTGCCGGAATGGGGATTTCGGAGCGCGTGTGTGCCGGAGGTCACTCGCCACGCTGTGCTTGCCTGCGTTCTGGCAGATTGCCAAATGGCGAGTAGGCTTTGCCATACACGCGCTCCGTGGGACAAGTGGCGAGTAGGCTGCGCCATACGCGCGCTCCGGGCGGCGCGGCATCTGATGATAAAAGACAAGTTGCCAGAAATCTCTCATGCCATAAACTCGGCGCTCTCATGGTTCGACCAACCACCAGCATCGCCATCCGAATTATCAACGGGCTCCTCTGCGCTTAACGCAGCCTGTGGAGTCCGTCATGGCTGATCCGCCCGCGCCCATGAGCGCTTCGTTACGGTAAGAGCCCTGCGCTCTTTTTTATCTTTCAGACTTCATCCTTCATCTTTTCTTTTTACTTCCATGGTTACCATCTACGACACGACCCTGCGCGACGGCACTCAGGGCACTGGCATCTCCTTCAGCACTCTCGATAAAATCCGCGTGGCCGAGCGGCTCGACGACTTCGGCGTCCACTACATCGAGGGCGGCTGGCCGGGCTCGAACCCCAAGGATGCGGCCTTTTTCCAAGAAGCTGCCAAGCGCCCTTGGAAGAATGCCAAGATCACTGCCTTTGGCATGACCCGACGTGGCAAGATCAAGGTGGAAGACGACGCGCAGGTGCAAATGCTGCTCGATGCGCAAACACCTGCCGTGACCATCGTCGGTAAGACCTGGCCGCTGCATGTGACGGAGGTTTTCCAGGTCAGCCTGGAGGAAAACTTGGCGATGATCTCTGACACGGTCGCCTACATCAAGAAGCATGGCCGTGAGGTGCTGTATGATGCGGAGCACTTCTTTGACAGCTTCAAAGAAGATCCTGAGTACTCGCTGAAGACGGTGAAAGCCGCCTCGGATGCCGGAGCAGATCTCATCGTGCTCTGTGAAACGAATGGCGGCGCGCTGCCGGAGTTTATCGAGGAAGTGACGCGCAAGGTGATCGCCCATCTCGGCAAGCCGGTGGGCATCCACACGCACAATGATGGCGGCGTGGGCGTGGCGAATGCGCTGGCGGCAGTGCGCGCTGGTGCCAATCAGGTGCAGGGCACGATCAATGGTTACGGTGAGCGCGTGGGGAACTGCAATCTCATCACCATCATGCCGACGCTTCAGCTCAAGATGGGCATCGACCTCGGGCTTGATCTGACTCGTCTGCGCGAGCTGGCCTACTTTGTGGATGAACTCGCCAACGTGCCGCATGACATCCGCTCGCCGTATGTCGGGCTGGCTGCGTTCACGCACAAAGGCGGGCTGCATGTCCATGCCGTCCAGAAGCTGGCGCGCACTTATGAGCACATCGATCCGGCGCTGGTCGGCAATGAGCGCATCATCACCATCTCTGACATGAGCGGCCAGACGAACGTGCTGGTGAAAGCTGAGGCGATGGGGCTGCCTTTGACCAAAGGCTCGCCCGATGTGCAGAAGATCCTCACCGAAGTGAAGCGTCTGGAGAGCGAGGGTTATGAGTTCGAAGCGGCTGAGTCTTCCTTTGAGCTGCTGATCCGCAGGCAGCTCGGACATGAGACGAAGAACTTTGACCTGATCGAGTACCACACCACGCATCGTCATTGTGCAGGAAGCAGCAGCGAGACGACTGAGGCCACGGTCAAGATCGTGGTCAAAGGTGCCGCCGAATACACGGTGGATGAAGGCGACGGCCCGGTGAACGCACTCGACAAAGCTTTGCGCAAGGCACTGCTGCCACACTTCCCCCAGATCGCCCGCGTGCGGCTGGAGGACTACAAGGTGCGCATCATCGACAGCGGCAGCGGCACGGCGGCGAAGACCCGCGTCCTCGTCGTCAGCAGTGATGGCAACCGCACCTGGGGCACGGTGGGTGTCTCCACCAATGTCATCGACGCGAGCTGGCAGGCGCTGGTGGACAGTCTGGAGTACTTCCTGCTGAAGAACGTCTAGCAAGAGGATGGTTGAGTGATCCCTGAGTGGACTAGCTTCCGTCTCTCAACCATCCACTTTCAACTCTCAACACGCTCCCGCCATGTCCGCACCTCACTTACAGCCCGACTTTAAAACATTCTGCACTTTGGCAGAGAAAGGCAATCTCGTGCCCGTGGTGGCGGAGCTGGCGGCGGACTATGAGACGCCCCTGTCGGCCTTTCAAAAGATCCATGACGGACGCTGCGCCTTTCTGCTGGAGTCGGCAGAATTGACGCAGCACTCCGGCCGCTACTCACTGCTCGGCAGTTCACCGCGACTCATCTTTACCGCACGCGGTCATGAGATCGAAATCGAGGAGCGTGGCAAAGTACGCCACTACACAACGACGAGTGATCCGCTGGAGGAACTGCGCCTGATCATGCAGCCCTATCAGCCCGTCGAGTCGGCACCGATTCCGGTGTTTCATGGCGGTGCCGTCGGCTACTTGGCCTATGACATGGTGCGCTTCTTTGAGCCGACTT
>CAZOVY010000114.1:0-14047 GCA_964583255.1 uncultured Prosthecobacter sp. | reverse complement strand
GCGTGCTGGTGCTGTCACCGATGACAAAGGTGCGTGTGGCAGCGCCCAAGGCCATGGCCGCTGTGCCGCTGCCAGTGATGTTGGAGCCGAGCGGATTGTTTGTGGACGTGTAGGTGAGGGTACTGCCGAGGTTCAGTGTACCGGTGGCGCCGATGTTGAGATTTGCCGCGCCGGTTGCCGTGCTTGCGCCGAAATTGAGGCCGTTGTTGAAGGTCCCATCGAAGCCGCCCAAGTCGAGCAAAGCGGCTACGCCTGCGGTACCGGAACTGATCGTCATCGCGCTGCTGCCGTTGATGGCGTTATTGATCCCATAGGCGATGGTGCCTGCGTTGATCGTGGTAGCACCAGTGTAGGTGCTGACGCCGGAGAGGGTCAGCACGCCCTGGCCATTCTTGACGACAATCATGTTGCTCGCCGTGCCCGGGGCGACAATGGAGCCGGAGAAGGTGCTGTTGATATTCGCGCCACCAATGGTCAGCGTCGTCGCGGCGCTGTTGGCAGAATTGGTCACGTTGCCGTTTCCAGAAAGTGCGCCAATCGAGGTCGAGAAGCTCGCTGCGCCGTTGGCGAGATCAAGAACACCTGGAGAAGTGATGGTAACCGCGCTGGCGGCGTTGAGAGCGTTGGCGATGCCGATGTTCAGCGTGCCAGCGTTGATCGTCGTAGCTCCCGTGTACGTAGCCACCGCAGTCAGCGCGAGGTTGCCGGAGCCAATCTTGGTCAACCCGCCGATTCCTGACTGACTGATAACACCGGCCAAGGTAAGTGTCTGGCCAGCGGTGGTGACATCAATGTTCGAGTTCCCACCGAGGAGGGTATAAGTATGCGCACCCGCCGTTGCAGCGGTGCCGCTGATGGTGCCAGAGTTACCGGTGTATCGCAATGTCGCACCATCCCCAAGGGTGACCGCAGTCGTCGAACCGTTACCTAAGCTACCCGCGCCGGCCGCAGTGACCGAACTAAAGCTTAGCGTCCCGGCATTCACATTTACTGTTCCGGTGAGAGCGTTGGTCCCAGTGATTGTCAATAATCCGGCACCGGCTTTGGTCAAAGCGTTGACGCCGCTGGCCAAGAGAGGCGAGGCAATCAGAAGCGCATCATTGGCGGTGTCCACGCGGAACACAAGTTCACCGCCGCTGGCAGTCGCTTGAAGGCCCGTGCCGCCACTGATCACATCGACCACCCCCGAAGTTCCGCCGGAAGCGAGCACCCCATTGACACTTAGCGTCTGGGCAGCGGCCAAGGTAAGGGATGCACCAGGACCACTGAGGTTCACTGTGTTGACGCTGCCAGTGGTCTGGCCGAAGACGGAGTTGTAAGGCGTCACTGTCGCACCGTTGCCGACGGTAGCCGCCTGTGAAAGCGTCAGGTTGTTGCCAGCGATCGCCGTAACGTAGGTATTTGACGGAATCCCGGTGGCCGAGACCGCTTGGCCAACCTTGAATAGGGCACCGTTACTAACTGCCAGGGTGGTGCTGCTGGTTGAGGAAGCGGTTGTGGTGTCCGTTGCGGCTGCGGAGCCAGTGAACTTGACATCCGTGGCTGCAGCGATGGTCCCCAAGGTGGTATTGGCACCACCAGTCAGCGCGGCGTTAGTGTTTGAATCAGTACCGTAAACGATAGGCTGAAAAGTAGCGTTAGCCGCCGAGTAGCGGGCATAATCGCTGCCTCCAAAGAAGAAACCGATATTGTTCGAAGTCGTCGTCAGTGGCGCATTCGTACTACTAGTTAGTGTAAATTTGTCATTCGTAGCAGTCGCTCCCACTCCCGCTCGAATGAAATTGGCCGTGGCTCCGGCGGTGCGGGCTGCCAAACTAGCAAAGGTCACCGCCGTATTTCCACTGCCGCCGTAGGTAGCCGTGACGGTGCCACCGCCGGCACTGAAAGTGAGGGCACCCAGACTTTGCGAAACTCCCGCCGCCTCGTTCAGATTATAAGTGCCCGTGCCTGTGAAGGTGAGCGCCGTGCTCACTTGCGTGCCCGCAGTACCATTACCGACTTGGAGGGTTCCAGCGTTCACCGTGGTGGTGCCTGTGTAGGTGTTGGTACCCGTGAGAGTCAGGGTCCCGGAGCCGGTCTTTGTGAGGGCCAACAGGTTATTGTTTGTGCCCACACCACCGAGTGTCCCGCCAAAGGTGTTCGTGGTGGCAGCCGCCGTGTTCAAGGTCAGCGTCGAAGCCCCTGTGAAACCACCGACCACTGCATTGGCCGTGCCGGCTCCTGAGGTGTTCAAGCTGGTTAATGTCTGTGCGAACGCTGCGGCTCCAGTACCGAGCTGCAACACACCACTCCCAGTGGCACCATCACCGAGAGTGATGCCTGAAAAGATCGGAAGCGCGTTAGCCACACCCACAATGGCTGTTCCACCCTGAACTTGGGTCGCCGTCGCTGGCGCGCTACCGGCGAAGACACTTGCACCCGTTAGTGTCAGGGTTCCCGCGCCGCCCTTGATCAGCGAGCCATTGCCGGTACTGATGACACCACTGATGGTAGTATTACCGGTGCCGTTAATGGTGAGGTTGTTGTTGCCACCTCCGACGGTGGTCAAGGTGAGCAGCGTCGTAGCCGCCCCGTTGGTGGACGTAAAGGTCGTGTTGGTTGGGGTCGAAGCCGTACCGGTACCGCTAAGTGTCGTCGCAGCGAAGGTGAGGCCTTGGGTTCCGGTATACTGAGTGCCACCCTGCGCAGTCAATGTGTTGTTACCAATGAGCAGTGTGCCTAGAGTGTGTGTCACGCCGGCCGCCGCAGCACCGACGCGATCCGTGGTGATTTGGGTGCTTGCCGAGACGACGACGGGATTGGCGAGGGTCAATAACGTGTCGTTGTGGAGCTGCAGTTCAGTGCCCGTGTTATTGATCACCAAAGCACCGGTGCCGAGCGCCGTGTTGCTGGTGGTAACACGCAAGATTCCGTTGTTCAATATCGTGGCGCCGACATTCGGCGCGACCGCATTGTAGCCGGTGTAGGTATTGGCCCCGCTCAAGGTCAGGGTGCCCGTGCCGGTTTTCACGAGCTGGATCTGGCGGTTGGTACCGTTCGAGATGATACCGTCGAAGGAGGTCGTTCCGGTCTGGTTCACGGTCAGGATCGCAATGCCGTTGGCGATACCGCCGGTATCGGTGATGGATGATCCAGCAGCACCCGTGAGATTGCCTGTGGTGATATTATTGTAATAGAGATCAAGGACGCCAGTGGCACCCAGTGTCACAGCAGTCGAATTCATGGCACTGGCTTTAAGCATTTGCAGGGTGCCGGCGCTGACCGTGGTCGTTCCGGTGTAAAGGTTTGCTGCATTTAACCGCAGCGTACCCGCGCCGGATTTGGTCAGGCCGCCGACATTGCTGGCGGCTAGCGCGGTGGAATAAATGACGTTCTGAGCGTTGGTGTCGATGGCCATCGCGCTGGAACTGCTGACGATCTTGCTGGAATAGTCCACGGTATTGCTGGCACTGTATTGGAGTGCGCCACCGGTAAAGGTGATGTTGCTGCCGCCGCCCAAGGCCCCTGCATTGCTCAAGGCCACCACACCACCATTCAGAGTCGTCAGCCCTGTGTAACCGTTACTGCCAGAGAGAGTCAGGGTGCCCAAGCCACTCTTGGTCACGCCGCCCGCACCACTGCCGATGGGACCGGAGATCGTGGTGCCGCCAGCGCCGGTGACCGTAAGCAGATTGGCACCGTTGGTGACTGCTCCGTCCACAGTAAGCAAACCGGCATCGCTCTGGATAGTGCCCGTACCGTTCAACGTGATCGCTCGATTGACACCCAAAGCATAGGTTCCAGAAGTTGATTGCAAGGTGCCACCATTCAACCCAACCGTATTTGTCACCTGCGTAGCGTCACCAAGGTTGGCCGCAGAACTAATCTTGACCACACCACCATTGATATTCGTCGTACCCTGGTAACTGTTTGCGCCCGAAAGGGTCAGCGTGCCGCCGAGAGTCTTGGTCAGCCCGCCTGATCCGCTGAGGACGCCAGTGCTGATCGTGGTGTCCCCGGAACCAGTGATGGTTAAAAGATTGCCAGCATTGTTCACATTGCCGGTGACGGTGAGCAATTTCGTGGCGGCAGTCGTCCATGACTGCGCTCCGCCCAAAATGGTGTTGGCAGTGATGGCCGCTGTCTCGTTGGCGGAGATGCCGCCGTTGATCGTCAGAGTCTCAGCCGCCGTGGGCGAGATGGTGTAAGTTCCGCCGCTGGTAGCATTGAAGCTCAGGGTGCCGACCGTGATATTAGAACCAAGTGAAACCAAACCACCGGCTCCACCGGAGCCGAAGATCGCATTGTGGATCAAGGTGTTGTCCCACTGCTGATTAAGCCCTCCAGTCACCCAGTTCGTGTTGCCCAGATTATCCCACGTGCCCACACCGTCAGTGCCAACACCGTTTACACCCGAGTTGTCCCACGTCAGAGTCGCACCTTTGACCTGAACGCTCCAGAGAGCAAACTGGACCAGTAGGATGGCGGAGATCGACGTGTTCCACGCCGGGCGGCGTAGGCAACGGATCAAGCGCTCTGGGAGTGAGACGGGTTGGTTGGGAATGTTCATAAAGTTTGAGAGACGAGCTAAAAAAGAGGCAGGAAAGGACGAAAAAGAGGTCAGGCTAGACGAGGCGAGGTGCTGAAAAGAATGAAAACCGATTTAATCGAAAAATAGATAAAGCAGGAATTCACCGAACCACGAGTGCTGGCACGATGCTTGCTTGAATAATTTAAAGTTTGGTTAGACACGCTGTAAAAGCCTGATTTTCCGATGCCTAACGGGAGGCATGGACAGTAATTTTGGTTTAAATATAAACGAAAAGAATGACACTGCTGAGAGTGCCTTGGGACGGTTGGTTGAAAGATGAGCAGTAACAGTTTTATGTAATCACAGGGAACATACATCCGCCAAGCTTTTTATCTTCATTTTTAGTGTAGAAATTATCTTACTCTACTTAATGCGGTTATCTGTATTTCAGCAAGTTAGGCGGCATCTGAATATCTTAACAGCTTATTTGGAAAGTCGCTGGAATGAGTGCCTCCAGAAATGAAAATTGAGGGCGGCGGGACAGGCGATTTCAAGCCCAGAAAAGTGGGATGTTCATTATTATGACCCCGGGGGTTGGGGGGCTGGAAATCTATTCTAGCACAAAAAAGCCCGCTCTCCGGTGTGGAGGCGGGCTTCAAAAAAACTCTTTAACGAGGGGCTAGGAGTCCGATTCGTCGTTATTGTCAGAGCGGTCATCACTACCGATGGGCTTGGCACCGCTGAGTTGGAGGGGGCGCCCCATGAAGTCTTTGTTGCTCAGTTCGGCAACAGCGCGGCGGGCTTCTTCGACTGAACCCATGGTGACAAAGGCGAAACCTTTGGAGCGCTGGGTGCGGTTGTTCACCACGACTTCGGCATTGCGGACGCTACCCAGACCACTGAAGAGCTCGAAGAGATCGCTCTCAGAGGCATCGTAGGAGAGGTTGCCGACATAGAGGCGATCTGTCGAGATGCTCGATGGATCGACAGGTGTGGAGTCACGACGTGGGCGTGGCTCACGAGGTGGACGGGAGGAATCCGAGCGATCTGGACGATCTGCGCGGGGGCCGCGATCAGAAGTTGCCGGAGAACCGCTGCGCTGCGCTTTGGGCAGGGTGGCAGGCTTGCCGAGCAGGCCGAAGGTGATGGCGCTCAGGAATTTCTGAAAGCCGGTCTGTTTGGGGACGCCGCCACGTGGAGTTGAGGTGCGGCGGTCGGAGAAGCCTCCGCTTTGGCCACCCTGACCGCCATTTGGGCGGCGGGTACGGCGGCGGCGGTTGCCTTGTTGAGTCGAATTGTCTGACATGAGGTGTTCGTTCTTGGGTGCTGTGGGGTTGGAGGCACCACGCTATGGGGCGTGCTAAGGGCCGGTGCCGAGGATGGACGACTGGTCACATCCTGTGGGACGGGTGGTGTGATGAACCGCTCAGGCGATTCATCGCAGCCCCATCGGGTGCCGCAATGGCTGGAGAGGGACCGTGTGGGTCCAATGTGCTCATGACCTGAATGGGTCACGAAGAGGCGTCCCGGCGAATAAATCGCAGGTCCAGTCAAAGCATTTGGCGCAGTCAGTGGGCTGGCGTGGCGCATTTCCGCAGTTCGGTGGGGTGGACGTTAGCCTCAGAGCACAGCGCTCTAGACAGTTGCGCGACGAGACTAGACGGGGGGGCAGGCGGGGTCAATAGGTGAATTTGGGGTCGAATGACAGGTGACTCAACGAAGCTCGGTCAGGGCGAAACTTTGGGGACTGAGTCGGGTTTGCTACGACTCGCGTTCAAGACTCCAGTCCTGAGTTGCGATTTTGAGGCTTCCCTCCCACATTCATTACGATGACGCGCTCCCAGGTTTCTTTTCTTGCCAGTCTGCTCTTACCTCTGCTCCAGGCAGTGGCACAAACGCCCCAGCTGTCCTCACCCGAGGTAAATCCGAAACCGATGGCTGGCACGCCGCCGAGTCAGCGCCCAGGAGATCGACGCGGCATGATGCCGAGTTTTGGGCGGCCGCCGATGCGCTCGGAAGAGTTCGACAAACTACCTGAAGAGGAAAAGAAGCGTGTGAGGGAGGCTTTGGATAAAGTCTGGAGCAGACCTGAGGTGATCGAGGCGCGAGATCGAGCCATGAAGGTCAACGAAGAGATGCGCGAAACGATCCGTCGTTCGCTAGAAAAAATTGACCCTGGAGCTGCGGCAATCTTAGCCAAGATCGAACCGAAGGACCATTTTGATCCACGGCAAATGCCAGCGATGCCGGAAGCCGACTCAGCGGAGTTTCCAAAGGCCCTCGTACTGCGACTCGGGTTAGAGATGATGGCCTTTGCCAAGCCCGACCGCCGTGAGGAGACGAAGAAATTTCACGAGCGCATCATGGCCATGGCCCCTGTTCAGGCGGCGCTGAGCGAGCTGGAGAACAAACGCGGAGAAGAGCGTATCCAAGCCGCCCAGAAGCTGCGGCAGACTTACCGAGAAGCCGCGATGCATGAGTTCCAGCAGTTGCGTGAAAAACGTGCCGCGAGCGAAACTCCGGCAAAGCCTTGATTCATGAAGGCAACGACGATCTGGCTATTCGTCAGAACTATCGACCCGCGAATCGAGTTTTAGGAATCAAGTCTCACAGCCTGATTGCATGTGGTGAGCATAGGCTCTACCCATGAATTGAATTATGGAAGGCGTGCCTCAAGAATCCCACCCAAGCCTATTGGAACTCCCAAAGGAGCTTTTGCCAATCGGCCGTCTTCTTGTGAAAGCGCTCAGTGAAGAAGCGGGCGTCGCCCAGGCCTTCGCTGACTTTTGTGGGAAAGCGTATGTGAAGCGTGATTGGGCGGGCGCGGCCAGCGAATTTCTGGTGACTCTTTTTGAAAATCAGCAAGACCTGCTGGCGGAAATGGCACGCATCCCCGACCTCATCATTGAGCTAGGCAGTGGTCATCTCTCCCTCACCTGCATGGTGGCCTACCGCTGGGCTGCGCAATCAGACACGACTCGGCTTTCTAAACTCGCGGAGGCACTCGGCGCGACTCAGTCCAAAATGAGCGACCCAGAGGTCGTTCACATCATGCTGGCTCTAGTCACCTCACTCGCGATCACCCGCTACTCGCGAGCGGAGCAAATGATGTCAGTAGCCGAGCCACAGGCTGCGGCGGAACATCAGGAAGGCCTGCAAGAAGCACGTCTCTGGCTGGCTGCAGGGCGCATCGTCTGTGGCTGTAGTCAGGAGTCACGCGATCTCTGGGACCATCGTCTGCGCCGCAAGCGCACCGCTTGGACTTGGGATAAACCAGCGGAGCAGTCGGCGTTAGCCGAGCTTGAGGAACACCTGACGCCAGGCCAGGAGGGAGCGAGTCTTTTTCAAGAGGTCACACCAGCTAGTTGGTGGAGTTTGGCGATCCAAAGAATCACCGATAAAATCGAGCGCCCAGTCAAACCCACACCAGCGCCAAAGCCGTCGAGACAGCCCTCGCCAGAGCCGATCCTTCAAACTCAAGCACCTCAAGAGCCAGTCATCATCGTCTGGAATGCTTGGCCTTTTTTTGCAGGTGGCCTCGTCGGTGCGGCTGTCCTAGCTCTGATGATTTGGATCTTGCCGTATGAATTAACAAGACCAACGCACGCTAAACCTGTGCCACTAGCCGTGAAAGCCGAGACGCCAACTCAAGTGGCGTCACCAGATGAACTTTGGCGTCATGAGGCAGCAGCCACGATGGCCAGCGAGGCCACAGATCTGAGACCGCTTTTCGATAAAGTCCACTCAGGCACCTGGACTGACCACGAACTTTTACTCTCGGGGAATAGCCTCGATCTCCCCACCACCGATTCACGCTATTTGAAGCTGCTCACCTGGCTGCACCTCGACCCGCCAACGGACGAAGACATCCGCTCACACTTGCCTAGCCTGCTCGCGACGGCTCAGGCCAATAGCGATACTCTCGCGCTGTGGGCGAAACTTTTTCATGAGGGATCGCCCATGAAATCCTCGATCCAATCCGCTGCTCGCCGTCAGCTTCACGACAACAAAGACGCCTGGTCCGCCAGCCAAGAACAGGATCTCAGTCGGCTCGCTTGGTGATCAGAGTGGCCTCCTTAACAAAGAGCAGCCGCAGACTATTCAGGCACACCAGCACCGTGCTGCCCTCATGCGTCAGCACACCCAGCGTCAGCGGCACGATGCCGAAAAGAGAGGCCACCGCCATGATGATCACCGATCCCAGTGAGATCGCCAGATTCTGCCGAATGATCCGCCGCGCCGTCTGACTGATGTGACGCGCAGAAAGCAGTTTTTCGATCTTATCCTGCATCAGCACCACATCCGCCTGCTCCAGCGCCGCATCACTGCCGCGCGCGCCCATCGCCACACTCACATAGGCAGCGGCCAAACTCGGCGCATCATTCACACCATCACCAACCATCGCCACCTTGTGGCCTTTGTCCGTGAACTCCTTGATCGCCGCCACTTTGTCTTCTGGGTGCAGGCCAGCGCGCACATCCGTCACTCCGAGTTCCTGAGCCACCTGCACCGCCGCAGCTCGGCGATCACCCGTGAGCATCACCGTGATCACATGCTCAGCCGCGAGCTGCGCCAGCACCGCCTTACTGCCGCTGCGGATCTCATCCTTCAGCAGCACACGCCCCATCGTCCCGGCATTCAGCACCCAGACTTCGGAGAATCCCAGCGGCGCGTCCGGCACGTCCTTCAGCCATTGCGCAAAATCACCCTGATCCATCAGCTCACGCCGGCCCACATACGTCACGCCATCCGCCGTGCGACCGCGCAGACCTTGTCCTGGGATGGATTGAAATTCGAGCAACTCACTCGGCTCGATCCCCTGCTCTTTCGCGTGTCGCGTGATCGCTAAAGCAATCGGGTGATTCGAGTTCGTATCCAGTGTCACCGCCAGACGCAGCACCTCCTTCTCACGACCCGGCGGAAAACTCTCCACCAATGCCACGCGCAGATTTCCTTCCGTCAACGTGCCCGTCTTATCCATCGCCACCAGATCCACCTCTGCTAGTTTTTCAATCGCTGCACCGCCACGGAAGAGAATGCCACGCCGCGCACCCCACGCGATTGCCGCCAGAATCGCCGAAGGAATCGACAGCACCAATGCGCAGGGACTCATCACCACCAGCAACGTCATCGCACGATAAAAAGCTGATCGGGTTTCAGCATTCGATTCAAAAGGCGCAATGCCCAGAGCTAACCACCAAACCAAAAACATGACCAAAACCGCGCTCAATGTCAGCAGCGTGTAGGTCGTGCCGAAACGATCCGTGAAGCGCTGGCTCGGCGCGCGCATGTGCTGCGCCGTCTGGATCATCGTGATGATCTTGGCCAGTGCGCTTTGTGTCGCCGGGCGGTCCACATGCGCCTGCACCAGACCCCAGAGATTCAGCGTGCCGCCATACACCACCGCGCCCTTCGTCTTATCAATTGGCAACGCCTCACCCGTCAGCGTCGATTCATCCGCCGCCGTCTCACCGCTCACCACCGTCGCATCCACCGGGAACAGCTCCGCAGGCCGCACCTGCACCACATCACCCACACGCAGCAGCGAAACCGCGCGCTCCTGCACACTGCCATCTGGCAAAATCACCCGCGCCATCTTTGGCACCACCTTCATCAGCGCATTGATCTCACGATGCGTACGATGCAGCACGAAATGCTCAAGCGCGCCCGACGTGGAAAACAGGAATAGCAGCAGCGCCCCCTCCTCCCAGGCACCGATCGCCACCGCCCCAGTCGCCACTGCCAGCATCAGGAAATGCACATCGAGTCGGCGCTCCTTCAAATTTTCCCAAGCATCCTTCGCCGCATCCCAGCCGCCGCTCACCAGCGCCACGCCTAACAGCGAATGCCGCACCCACTCCGGCGCACCGAAGGCGTTACCGGCCACATAAGCAGCCACCTGCATCAAGCCACAAATCGTCGCCTGCACAGCCATCACCCGCCATTCCTCATCACTCTGCTTCTCGATCTCTTCCGCCTCAGGCCATTCAAAATCACGCCATTTCCAGAAGCGCGGTGCCGTCGGGCAGGTCGGCTTTTGCAGCAGCACCTCCCCTTCCCTGCGCGTCAGTTGCAGACCCTCCAGATCATCCGTCTTAGTCGGCGCAGCGAGCAATCGCTCATCCAGCGACTTCAGCAGCTCGCTGACCTGCGTTTGCAGCGCCGCCAGATCCACCTGACCCAGGGTCGCCACCTGCACACTCCGGTCCGTCGTATTCAGCCGGATCGCCTCCACCCCGCTCTGACTCGCGAGAAAATCAGAGAGAGCATCGATCCAAGTAATATCAGCGGCGGGCTTATCGGGCATGTGGTTTCATCATAGCCGCAGCTTTCATCCGTGCCCGTCCTTTTTCTGCGGAGCTAGCAGCGACATGTCCTCAGTCAGTAGGATCTGCGGTCAGGTTACGCGACTCAGGCTCAGGATTCAGATACCCCTCGAACCTGAACCGTGGGGGATCATAGCCAGCCAGCATTCCCCCTTCGAAACGAGCATAGATGCCATCATTGAAGCGAACGAAGAACGACACTCTTTCCGACCTTTGCCACTTCATACCCACCATGGAGGCAGGCATTTCAAATTCATAGGATGGCACATAGCCAGTTAGCGGGGCCGTAAAGTCTAGCTCACCGTTTCGTGGTGCCAGTTCACCGTTGGGAACACTGATCCGCATCCGCCAGGTGTAGTGATGTTCAGCGTTTTTCTTTTTCTGATCTGACCAGTTCTGGACTTCAATGAAGTGCTTATCGTCGCGCTGCGACGGGTCAAAAGGTATCCTTCGCGGGGTTCCGTCATTCTTAATGACCCAATGGCCATCCTCTTGATTGAGCAGAGCCAAGCGTGGGGCGTCCGCCTTCCAGAGATGGAACACCACGGGGGCCCGCTTGTTGGCGACATGGATGCCTTTACCAAAATCGAACCCATAAGAGAAGTTCTCTTCTGATCCGACTTTTCCGGGTGGAATGGATGTACCATAATACCGGTAGAAGCCAGCCTTGGTCACCTTAACGTACATTGAAGCGCCCTGCTCCCCCTCGATGGCAAAAAAACCTGAGGCATCCGTTTTCGTGTGGATCTTTTTGCCGCTATTGGACTGCATCGTCGGACTCGTCGTCACATCCGCGAGGACATCGGCATCTGCCACAGGATTGCCGTGCTGGTCGATCACTTGGCCATACAAATTGATCGGAGCATGATAGATGGACCACAGTTGCCAAATGATCATTATCCGTGACCTGCCAAAGGCAGATTCGAAGTATCTGGAAAGAGAAAAGCTGTTTTTGACAGCCGCCAGCCAACTTTCCATGGCGCTCCTTTGGCCTTCGTTTTTCGTCGGAGCCGGCAAGGGCTCCCATAGAGCCAGCATCCCGGCAACGACCACGCACAGGATGACCGTGAATCGAAGCCCCGGAGATTTCATCAGCGGCTGAAGTTTGTTCGTCATGCCAAATTGATTTTTGTATCAGAAGCCAGTCATTTAGTCCCGGGAAAATCAGAGAGATCATCAATCCAGGTAATATCAGCGGGGGACTTATCGGGCATCCGGTTTCATGATAGCCGCAGCTTTCATCCATGCCCGTCCTTTTTCTCATTCCAAAATCTCCCTTTAGCCCGTAGGGCTAGCCTGTGAATAGCCGGGGTTGAGGCACGAAACCCCCGGTCATGGAGTGGCCTGCCTTGCCTCAAGACCGAACCCCGGATGGGGTTCCCCCATGGGCAATATCGTGTCAAACGGGCGCAACAGGTGAAGGAGGAACTCCGCCGGAGTTCGGGGCTGATCGGGATCGTGATGGCCTTTGACCGGAGGTTAGTTCGCTGAGGCTCGCGTCACCTCCGGCTACTCATGGGTCAGCCCTCCTGGCTGGAGATCCTGTCGTGGTTTCCGAATTGACTCAGAGATGCCCTTGGGAAAGCCTTGCCCCGATCACGGAAGCTGATCAAACTGACACCTGAGATCCTGGAAGAGAGCGTCTGAACTTCTGGGATTCTGTCCAAAAAATGGAACCAACAGACTACCGCTTCCATCTTTCAAGCTGTGGTGCATGGAGCCTGCCGAAGGTTGTTTATTCACTCTGCTAATTTGTAACCAAGCGAATAGAATTTATGATCCTCTTTTGGATAGGCGACCAGATGGTCTTATGATCATCTCGGAATGAGAAACGAAGACTGAGCTGAACTCCATCAGTCCAAATAATATAATAAAAGACTCGCACCGGAAACGGCTCCACTTGTGACTGCCTAACATATTGAATTTCAAACATATTCACCTCCGCGACCTGAATTAGAACTCCATCATTCCATTCCAAAATTTTATTCCCTATCTGATCTTGAAGTTTGGGGATCTCGGAACTGAGAACTTCATTCATGGCCTTCAAATCTTCAGCAGTCAAAGATCGCATTGAAGACTGTGTAAGCACATCATCAGCTCTATCTCTGTCGATATGTAAATTGGCATATCCTAATTCCTTTGGGCAGAGACCTTGATAAAGGACAACTTTGTCTTTTATCAACTCGGCTGTCATACCGCTCAAATCTAAAACGGATTCCGTCATGAGAGAAACTTGCTCTAGAGCGATTTTGTTGAGCGGCTTCCATGCTTTTGGAACATCGATCATTAAGTTTTTTGTCAACTTAACCGGCAAATAATTACTACCCAGAAGGTTCCTTCCCACACTAGCTTTCGAGGCATAAATGCGATCAGCAGCGCATAAATTTTCGAGTGGGATAGTGAACTCCATTCCATCAGTTCTCTTTATCCTGACAGTGCCAGCTAAAGAATCGACACTCAAGAGATCCGCCTGAATTTCGATATTGCTATTATTTCTCCACGTTCGGACTTCTGCATAAATGCCGAATGGACAGAGTAGCAACGCAACTATCGGCAGAGCTGCATAATTGAATGTTAAAAAAATCCCCTTCATATACTTTAGGAACTGAATTTCCACTTTAGTTCATTAAGTCAGATGAACGACTTATGCCTAGCTGCTTGAGTTCAAGGCAGGAACTTGAAAGCCGTAATACGATCCTTTCAAGACCTCGCTTTGCCACAATTTTCTTATTCTTTCAGATTCTGCATAAGTCCGCATTCCATTATACCAAGAATCCCATACCTCGGGATATATGAAGCCCTTGCGGTAATACAAAAACTCTTCTCCGCACAGATTGAAGTAGTCATACAAAAGCAAAGTCTCACCGGGGGTCAGTGGCAGATCAGTGGAGCCATCCAAAATTTCATTTAACCGTTCATTAAGGCAATCGTAACGTTTGTTGAATTGGAGAAACAGCTCTTGGAAGAACTTAACCTCCTGCAACTGCTGTTGCAGTATAAAATAGGATAAGCCAAATATTGATCCCAGGGAGAAAACAAGAAAATCACGATTCCTCAGAGTGCCGAAAGCAGCCCATAGAATAATTGATGCAGTCGATGATATTGCTGTGAGGAGGATATGATGATCAAAGATCCAGTGCTTAAATTTACGAGTTATCGAGCCTCTTGCAAAACCTCCGAGATGCAAGGTCGCGGAGAGTTTTTTCATCAC
>CAZOVY010000113.1:0-14243 GCA_964583255.1 uncultured Prosthecobacter sp. | reverse complement strand
AGATCCAGGTATCGAGATCAGGTGGTGGCTGGCGCACATCTGCATTCTGCACCCATTGAGAAAGCGGTGCAGTCTTGGTCTCCTTGCCCACTTTCCACTCGACTCGTATCTTCACACGATTGGCACCTTTGTCTTTGGGCGGTTCATCTTTCCAGACTTTCGGGCGCTCATCAGCAGGCACCTTGACGAGCAGGCCCTCCGTCGCGGGCTGATAATTCACCAGGAGCATGGCCACCTGAACGGCGGTAGGTGATATGGTCGTGGTCAAAACAGTCTCGTGCGTCTTGCCCGTGTCCGTGGTGAGCATAAACTCGATGGGGGCCTTCTTCAGACAAACCTGCGTGGGGATGCGCACCTCCCGCGTCGCGGCATTGATCTTGATGCCATCGAGATCGTATTCCGTGGCTGAGAGCTTTTTGATGCGCTGCTGAGCTGCGGCCATGTCCTTAGCTGGATTCGAGACCACCGTCTCCTGAGCGTGGAGACTCAGACAACTCAGGAGAAGGGCGGGCAGGCAGTGGCGCAGCATGGGCGAATGGTAACGCGGTTGGATTTTCATCGCTGCATGAGAACGCCATTTTCAGCCAGCGCAATCCCCAGCCGGACAGGAAATGCACCGCTATTATGACTGGCGGACAAAGATTGCTCGCGCATCACTCCTCGTCATTGCGCTGCCCCATGATCAGCATGGCGTAGTGCAGAAAGCTGGCCAGGGCGCTGAGGAAGGCCGCGACATAGGTCAGAGCCGCCGCGTCCAGCACTTTGCTCATGGCATTAAACTCGGCCCCCTGAGTCACCGCGCCTGTGCTCAGGAGTATTTTCTTGGCCCGCGCTGTGGCATCAAACTCCACTGGTAGAGTCACAAGCTGGAAGAGCATGACAATGCCAAAGGCCGCCGCTAGGACGGGCAGCACAATCTTGAAGCTAAGGAAAAACATGCCGCCAATCGCCACGATAGGGATGATGTTTCCCGCCATTGTCGTGATGCCCACCGCTGCCATGCGCCATTGCAGGGGCGCGTAGAGCTGCTTGTGCTGGATGGCATGACCGCACTCATGCGCCGCGATACCGAGCGCGGCTACCGATTGGCCATGGTAATTCTCCTCAGAGAGCACGAGGCGACGATTCGAGGGGTCGTAATGATCCGTCAGGTGTCCAGGTGCCGCGTGAATGGTCACATCGCGGATCTCATTCAGAGACAGAATGCGCTGCGCCACCTCAGCGCCCGTCATGCCAGATGAAGCGAGCACTTGAGAGTATTTGCGGTAATTGCTACTCACCTTCCAAGAGGCGTACATAGAGAGCAGCATGGTGAGAATGATGATGAAGAAGAACATAGATTTGTGGGGGAAGTTATGATGAATTACGAGCATACTCAGAAAGCAGAAGCAAAGAGAATGTTCAGTGGAGAAACGTCTGCATTTTCCAGCGGGCACGACACTGGAGCGCGAATATGGAGCAACCTACTCGCCATTCCTTACTGGAGGGCATGCGCCTCACCAAAGAAACGCCCCACCAGCCAAGCCACCTGCGCGGGCAGGTGGCTACTTGGATAGTCGGTCCAGCACATTCTTGGTGATCCGCATCACGGCAGAATCGTTGCCCTGCAAGCCATGCGCCCAGTCGGTGGTCGCGGCGGTGAAGACGGTGCCACCATTGGTGTAGAGGCCGAGGCAGGCGGCACCGGTGCGGCCGATTTCCCATTTCTCATACCACTCGGCATCATCAGGGTGCCAGCGCACGGGGCAGGTGCCGAGGACTTCAAAGGTCTTGGGCGTACCGTCTTTGTGCGTGGCAAAGGGTAAGCCGTCGCGCCATTCGAGTTCGCATCCGTCGCATTCATAACCAACGATGGTGTCTTTTCCGCCGAACTTGTCTCCACGCTTGAGGCCGGTGCCTTCGTAGATCCAGTGCTCGGGACGGTGCACTTCGTATTCAGATGGCTCTTCCATGAATTGGCCGTGGCTTTTACGATACCCACCCCAAAGGAAGCCGACGCCGGTGAGTTGATTTTCAGGACGTTGGAGGAGGTGATGACTCCAGAGTGTACTGAGCGTTTTGAAGTCGCGTGTCGCGAAAACGGGATCGAGATGGTAGTTCTGTTTACAGCAGGTGAAGGCGCGGCCGTTGTCCTCACTGCGGACCTGCCAACAGCAGGTGTTGCCGCTGAAGAAGGCCACGTTGCCGCCTTTAGCGATCCAGGTTTCGAGATTATCGCGCATCGGTGTGGACCAGTATTCATCATGACCGACGCTGAGGACGAGCTTGTAGTTAGCCAGGATTTCGGGGCGGAACTCCAGGTCGTCATTGGCGGCGAACTCAAGCGCATAGCCGTTCTTCTCCGCCCAGATGACGAAGGGCAGCTCCCAGCGGCTGAACTGCGATGGGCCGGGCCGCTCGAAGCTCACGCGATGGCCCTGGTTGTTTGAGAGGCTGTTGTAGGCATACACGGAGAAGCCACCCCAGTTGTTGTAGGCGTTGTAGGTGTTCGTGCAGAGCTGCAAAAGGATCTTCGAGGTCGTGCCCGGCTTCGCCTGACGCACGATGAAGAACGAACTGCTCGTCGCGGTGCGCGCGCCACGATGCGTCCATTTGCCTCCGCCATCAGCCGCACGGAAGATCACCTCGTAGTAGCCACTCTTCCATTCCGACCCCACCGGCACGCGCACGCTCTCCGGCCAGCGGCAGCCATTCGCTGATGCATCTTCAGGCACTGGCTGCGCCTGACCGGGGACATCGGATTTCTTCCACACGATCTCTCGTGTGGCACCGAGACGGGCGACTTCGATTTCAAACTTCGCCGCCGTGGTGCTGACGTGAATCGGAATTTCTTCACCCTGAGCGACGCTGCGCTGGCCGGCACAACCTTCGATGAAGAGCGAGATGGGATCAGCGGCGTTGAGCGCTGAGGCAACGAGGAGAAGTGCGAGTGAGCGGAGCATGAGATGGCTACGGCAAACTCGCGCACTGGCTTTCATGAACCGCAGACCAAGGAAAGCCCAGCCGACATGAAGCGTATGTGTCACCGCCATGAACACGCTCACACGCCGCCAGTTCGCCCTCGCCACATTCACTGCACCCGCCATTCTCAAAGGCGCTGGTGAGGTTGATAAAATCAATCTCGCCTTCATCGGCCCAGGCGGCATGGGCACCAATCACGTCAAGACGATTTGTACGCGCAGTGATGTCATCTTCTCCTATGTCTGCGATGCTGACTCCAAGCGCGCAGCAGCAGCGGCGAAGACCATCAACGAACTCACGGGCCAGACGCCGAAGATTGTCAGCGACATGCGCAAGGTGTTTGATGACAAAGCTGTGCAGGCCGTTTTGATGGCGACGCCGGATCACTGGCATGCGCCCGGCGCGATCATGGCAGCGAACTCAGGCAAGCATGTGTATGTCGAGAAGCCCTGCTCGCACAACCTGCGTGAGGGACGACTCATGATCGAGGCGGCGGCGAAGAACAAGGTCGTGATGCAGGTGGGTACGCAGAGTCGCAGCACGGCGCACATCATGAGTGTCGTGGAGAAACTGCGCAGCGGCATCATCGGTGATGTCTTGGTGGCGAAGGCATGGAACAGTCAGCTCCGCGCCAATCAAGGCCATAAGCCTGACAGCGAGCCACCCGCCGAGTTGGATTATGAACTCTGGCTCGGCCCCGTGCCGAAGGTGGCGTTCAAGAGCACCTACCACCCGGCGCACTGGCGCTGGTTTCACCACTTCGGTGCGGGTGACTTTGGCAACGACGGCGTGCATGACATCGACATCGCGCGCTGGGGTCTCGGCGTGGAGCAGCATCCCGACCGCATCATCGGTCAGGGCAGCAAGCTCTTCTTTGATGATGATCAGGAGTGGCCCGACACGCTGTATTGCGGCTTTGAATATGACATCGCAGGTCGGACGAAGCAGCTCATCTACGAGCAGCGCGACTGGAGCCCCTATGTACAAGAAGGCCACGAGAATGGCTGCGCGTGGTATGGCACCGAAGGCATGGTCATCGGCGGCAAGGCGAAGGGCTGGCAGATCTATGGCAAGCGGAACAAGCTCATCGAGGACATCAAACCAACGTCCGGCCCCGATCTCGCCGCGCATCACGCGAACTTCCTCGATGGTATCCGCACTGGCGCGAAGCTGAATGCGGACATCACGATCAATCATCTCTCCACCGCGCTCTGCCACCTCGGCAACATCGCCGCCCGCACCCGCCGCGCGCTGGTGTTTGATACGGCGAAGGAGCAGTTCATCGGCGATGCTGACACCTCGAAGCTGCTCAAACGCGAGTATCGCGAACATTGGGCGACGCCGGTGGGATGAGGGGGCAGATTTCGCGGCTGGACACTTCAATCTTCATGCGTCTTGATGGAGTGGACCCATGCCCCTCTCCCCCTCCCAACGCCTGCCATTCCTAGCCTCACTGCTGGGGCTCTCCGGTGCATGTGCGCTCGTGTATCAAATGGCCTGGCTTCGTGAGTTCCGGCTGGTGTTTGGCGGTGCCACGCCTGCTACGGCGGCGGTCCTGGCGATCTTCATGGGAGCGATGGGAGCAGGCAGCGCGCTCTTTGGTCGCAGCGCGGAGAGATCACGGAATCCGCTGCGACTCTATGCGTTCATTGAATTGGGTGTCGGTATGGCGGCCTTTCTTACGCCCCTTCTTTTGGCTGGAGTGCGGGCGCTTTATCTGAACATGGGCGGCATCGCAGCATTGGGTCAATGGCCCGCCACGCTGCTGCAACTTCTACTCGCCACACTTGTGCTGGCCCCGCCGTGCCTGCTCATGGGCGGCAGTCTGCCTGCTGCTTTCAAATGGGTGGAGACAGATCAGGATCAGCAGCGTGGAAATCTCGGTGTGCTGTATGGCATCAATACGCTTGGCGCTTTGGCTGGGGTGTTGCTAAGCACGTTCTGGTTGCTGGAGCATTGGGGCATCCGCAGCACGGTGATGGCGGCGGCAGGTGTCAATCTCATCATCGGTGCTGCTGCATGGTGGGCGTCGCGTGATGCGGTCACGACTGGCCACAGCACAACGACTGAGACGCCATCACCCGCCAAGGCTCCGCCGCGCTTCATCTATCTCGCGGCAGGCATCACTGGCTGCACATTCTTCCTCAGTGAACTCGTGTGGTTCCGCATGTTGGCACCCCTGCTCGGCAGCTCGGTGTATGGCTTCGGCCTGATCTTGGCGCTGGCACTGGTGGGTATTGGATCGGGCGGCTTGCTGTATCGCGTGGGCTGGGCATCGCGTGCGGGTTCCGTATCACTCGCGGCGCTGGCGCAGGTGACGGCGTGGCAGGCGCTTCTTTTAGTTATCCCATGGGCATTGGGAGATCGTATCGCGATCCTCGCTATCGACCTGAGTCAACTGCGCAGCCATGGCTTATCTGGTCAGGTGCTTTCATGGACGCTGGTCTCCAGCCTACTGGTGTTCGGGCCTGCATTGTTCGCGGGCGTGCAGTTCCCATTGCTCGTGGGATTGCTAGGCGCAGGCTCGCGAGATGCAGCCCGCCATGTGGGCCATGCTTATGCGGCGAACACAATCGGGGCCATCATCGGCTCTCTCGTGGGTGGCTTTCTACTGTTGCCCTGGCTCACAGCGCCTGGAGCGTGGCGCTTGGTGGTGGTGCTGACATTGATGCTCAGTTTGAGCGCGGCACTTCTCTCTGCTCGCCGAAGCTGGCCGCTGCTTGTGGTGCTTTGGCTGTGCGCAGTGAGTCTGCTGATCATTCCGCTCGGACCGACCGCTGCATGGCGGCACAAAGCTATCGGCTATGGGCGGGTAGAGGCGCTGCCGACATCTGCCAATGCCCAGCGCGCGTGGCTGAATGCTAATCGCTGGAAAGTGGCGCATGAATTTGAAGGCCGTGAAGCCAGTGTGGCGGCGATCACCAGCAATGAGGGCTACTGCCTCTATGTAAATGGCAAATCCGATGGCTCAGCCTTTGGCGATGCCAACACTCAGGTCATGCTCGGGCTGCTTCCCGCGCTGCTGCATGGGACTGCGAACTCGGCATTCGTTGTCGGATTGGGCACCGGTTCCACCGCAGGCTGGCTGGCCGATGTGCCGAACATGAAGCGTGTGGATGTAGCAGAACTCGAACCCGGCATGGCCGGACTCGCACGCACGCACTTCGCCCCTGTAAACCGTGACTTGATGGCCAAGAGCAACGTTCATCTCCTCTTTGGTGATGCGCGTGAAGCTTTGCTAGCCAAGGGCTCCAGCTACGATCTGATCGTCTCGGAGCCTTCCAATCCGTATCGCGCTGGAGTCGCGACGCTGTTCACGCAGGAGTTTTACACCGCTGTTAAAGCTCGGCTTCAGAAAGGCGGCTTGTTTGCCCAATGGCTGCAAGGCTACGAGGTGAACGCCCGCGCAATCCATCAGGTCTATGCCACGCTCAGCGCCGTTTTTCCGTATGTCGAAACCTGGGTGACTGGGCCTAACGATCTACTCTTCATCGGCCATCTATCACCGCCGGCATACACGCTCGATCAACTGCGCGCTCGCGTGACGCAGCCGCTCTTTGCCGAAGCTCTAAAGCGCGTGTGGCTCGCTCGTTCCGCTGAGGGCGTGCTGGCACATCACCTAGCATCACCTGAGTTTACGCGCAGCTTTGTTCAGGCAAATCCAGCCCCTATCAACACGGATGACCGCAATCTGCTGGAGTATGGTTTTGCCCGCTATCTGACAAAGGACAGTGACTTCGATACAGCACAGGTTCTCGCAAAGGCGACTGAGATGAAGGCCGATGTGCCGCTGCATCTCGCGGCACAAGTGGACCGTGCGCGTCTCACGCAAGAACGCCTGATCATGCTCGCTGCCGGTGACACCCCAATTGTGATCCCATCGAGTCTGAAGGGAGATGCCCGCCGCCGTGCCGAGGCAGTCGCTGCATTCGTCGATCAGCGTCATGATGAAGTACTCACCACATGGACTGGCGCTGCTGGCAGTCCTTTTGAAGAATTAATGCTGCTAGAGTCCGCTGCCTACGCTGGCACATCGGAGCAACTCCAACCGCTGCTGGCGGCCACCCGCCAGGACTGGCCTGCGAATGCTTTGTTCGCTTCCGCACAACACGAGCCTGCTGAAATAGCAGCCGAGCACTTACTGGCTGGCTTTAAAGCACTGCGGCAGCAAGTCTGGACTCGACTGCCGTTTCTACAGTCCGCGCTCTCACTGGTGCCGCCACTCACTGCGGCGAATCCAGATCTTGCTCCACTCTTCTTTGAGGCATTGGCCCAGCCGTTTCCCGGTGGGCTGGGTGATGTGACGCGCATGAGCACGCTGGTCGAGATCAGTCCGCTGCTTCCTGAAAATCAGCAGGCCAGGTTGGTCGCTATGTTTGAGCCGAACCCACCATGGATGCAGGCGTTCCTGGAGTTTCGCGTGAAGGTCTATCAGCGCAGTGCTCACCCACTCACCCGACGTGCGGAGCAAGATCTGCAAGAGTTTCTGCGCCATGCCGCTGCACGATTGGATGAATCCGCAGCCGTCACTCGTTGAGTCATCATGGCCGACTTCCTGCCAGTACTTCTTGCCGCTGTCTCGCTCACCTTGGCAGCCGCAGAGCCACTGCCCAACACGAAGATCGAAGCGCTGCCACGCGCTGCCGCTTTGTCATCAGACACACCCGCACAAGTCGAACTCGGACGCCTGTTGTTCTTTGATCCGATCCTCTCCGCCACTCGCAGTGTGGCCTGCGCGACCTGTCATCATCCGCAGCATGGCTGGGCAGATGGCAGGCCGACACCCGTCGTCATTTATGCAAACGAAGAGGCGAAGGGCATGCCTTATCTGCCGCTCATCCGCAATACGCCTTCCATGCTCAACGCCGCCTTCAACGGCATCGAATCCGACAAGAAGTATGATCCAGCGCACGCACCAATGTTCTGGGACAACCGCGTGCAGAGCCTCGAAGCACAGGCTTTGGTCCCGATTCAAAGCCGCGAAGAAATGCGCGGCGATGCCTGCTCCGAGGCTGATGCCATTCCAGCGATGGTGAATCGTCTCAAGGCCATCCCGGACTATGTGAGGCTATTCCAAACCGACATCACAGCCGCGCGTGTCGCGCAGGCCATCGCAGCGTATGAGCGCACTTTGATCACGCCCGATTCACCGTTTGATCGCTTCATGCGCGGCGACAAGAGCGCGATGACGCCGCTCCAGCAACGCGGCATGGAGGTGTTTCAGAAAGCCCAATGCGCGCTCTGTCACAACGGGCCGATGCTTTCCGACTTCAAGCTGCACGCCATCGGTATCACCGACTCCAGCACCACACGGCGCGAGTTCCGCACGCCGACACTGCGAAACTTGAAACACACCGCGCCCTACATGCATCACGGTAGCATCAAGACAGTGGCTGAGGTGCTGCTGTTCTATGATCAACTCATGGATCATGTCAGCGAGTCGCTCGAAGGCGGTGATGCTACCTCACTGCCACCGCTTGACCCCCTGCTCCGCAGGATGAACCTGCTGCCTGAAGATCACGAGCCACTCGCCGCGTTTCTTGATGCACTGAACAGCGACGACTACGACAAGACCGTGCCGAAACGTGTGCCCAGTGACCTGCCTGTGGCAGGCATCCATTAAGCATTCATCACGATACAAAAACAGCACAGCCGCAAGTGGCTGTGCTGTTGAATCGAATGACCGAACGATGCGGTCATCAAGCGGAAGGCTATTTCTTAGCCTTCTTCTCCTGCTTCTCGAGCTTCTTCTCCTTGGCGGTCTTCAGAGGCGCTTTCTTTTTCTCTTTCTTGGCGTCTTGGGCTTTCATGGTCAGATGGTGTTGTTGGGTTCACCGTCGTCGGATGGACGGCATGGCAATTGGTTTAGCGTGGGATTGAAAAAAGGGCAATCGCAATGATCGGCTTACCACTCATCCGTGCGGAAAGGCTGCGCGGGCAGACCGTCCTGGTTGAACAAGTTTGCCCATTGGAAGGCATTGCTCCATGCGTAGCGTGCGGCGGCGGGTTGCGGCACGTCCTTGCTGGAAACCACCACGCTGTAACCCTCGATGACGGCATCCGCCCAGACGAATTTCTTGTCCGCACCGGCGATCATGAAGCCTTGAAGCTTGTCGCCATTCTTGAAGGCCAGTCCTTTGCCAGTGTGCTTGAACTTCAGGGTTACCTTGCCGCCAGCGATGCTGTGGGAAGCAAGCTGCGGCCCGAGGTATTCGTTGCCTTTGTCATAAGCCACCGCCTGCGCCACCTGCACGGCACGTGCACCGTAGCCAGACTTGTTCGGCGGATGAATGCCGTTGCCTAGATCACTGCTGATGACCATGTGCGTGTTCGGATACTTCATGAACTGCTCAAAGGCCACGTGCGAGTACTCCCGGTCAGGGGCGTTCGGCATCTCCTTCGACAGCGCAGCGAACTTCTCAGCCAGACGATTCATCGGCTGCGAATAATCAAAGGCACAACCGCCACCGCTGGGCTTCTGCACATAAAGGAACGGGAAATCGCCCTGCCCCCAGGCCTTGCGCCAGCCGCCGATGAGTGCACCCATGAGCGTGACCTGATCAACGCCCACAATATTCGTGCGGCTCTCACCCTGATCCCACAGCACGCCTTTGATGCCATAGCCGACATACGGGCGAACATAGGCTTCGAAGAGCTGTCCCACTTTGCCCGTGTTCGTTTCACCGGCCTTGCCCACGGGTTGTGGGCCACGCAGTCCGCGTGGCGCCTCTTTACCTTCTTTCTTCGCGGCTTCGACGGCGACTTTCCACTTGGCAAATTCCACATCAAACTTCGCCTTATCCACGGCATACTTCGCCACCAAATCGTCATACTTGTAAGTGGGCGCAAATTTCTTCACCGCTTCCGTGCACGCTGCATCGCTGCGGTACATTTCCTCGCTCAGCCAGAAGCCTGAAGGCGTGCCTCCCACCGCACCGACCATGAGGCCCACGGGCACATTGATCTCCTTCTGCAAAGCGAAGCCAAAGGAGAAGAGCAGCGCGCTGAATTTGGGATTCGTTTCCGGTGTGGAAATCTCCCAAGTGGCACCTGCGTCTTTGCGTAGCAGACGAAGCTGCGGGTAGCTCTTCTGCGCCGCATCCGCCAGCACCGGATCACCAGCCGTGTAGCTGGCGACGACCATGTCCATGTTCGACTGTCCGGAGCCGACCCACACGTCCCCCACCAGCACATCATCGATCTTCTGACTTCCAATCGTCAGCGTGCGCGGTTCTGCGCTGACCTGCATCGGATCCAGCTTCACCTGCCAGGCACCTTTGTTATCCGCCGTGGCCGACTTTGACTGCCCAGCAAAAGAAACGTCCACCTTCTCGCCCGGAGTCGCCGTGCCCCACACCGGCACAGCCATGCCACGTTGCAGCACCATGTGGGGTGTAAAGACCTTGGATAACTTCACCTCGGCATGGAGAGCCGAAGTCAGCAAAAGGAGCGAAAGAAGTGAGAGAGACGGTTTCATGTGGAAAGCCAATACGAACACTCCCGCCTGATCTTCCCCCTTCAACGGCCTGAATCAAATCGCCACGCCAAAATACGGCTCTTCTTCTGCCCCTGCGCCATGTCGATGACCTTTATGTCCGAAGCCTTCACCTGACGCAAGGCTTGCTCCAGCTTGGGAAGATGCGCACTTTTGGAAACCAGTGTCGTGAACCAGCCGCAGCTTTCCGCAAAGGTGGTGCTCTGCGTGATCATGCGCTGGATAAAAGCCAACTCACCACCCGCACACCACAGTTCACCCGCTGTGCCGCCGAAGTTAAGTCCGACCTTCTTCCCACCGAGGTTGCGCAACTTCCGCTGCGTTCCCGCTGCCGCTTCTGCTGCGGATGCATGAAAGGGCGGATTGCACATCGTCAGGTCAAAGCGCTCACCTTTTTTGATGATCCCCTTGAAGCACTCCGTCGCTGAACTTTGCAGCCGACACTCGATCAAGCCCGCCACGCTCGGATTCGATTCGATGAGCTTCTTAGCCCAGCGAAACGCCACCGGATCAATCTCTGCGCCGACGAAAGACCAACCATACTCGCTGGCTCCAATCAGCGGATAGATGCCGTTTGCGCCTGTCCCGATATCCAGCACACGTACCTCTGGTCCACGCCGCATCGAAATCAGATCGGCGAGATGATGAATGTAATCACTGCGCCCAGGAATCGGCGGGCAAAGATAGCCGGGCGGAATATCCCAGTGCTGCAAACCATAGGCCTGCTTCAGCAGCGCCTGATTCAACGCCTTCAGCGCCTGCGGATTTGCGTAGTCGATGCTGTCGTCACCATACGCATTCGGCTTCACGAACACGCCCAGCGCCGGACTGCTCATCACGAGTTGGGGGAAGTCATAGCGTGTACGAAAACGATTCCGTGAATGCAGACCGATTTTAATGAGTTCGCTCACCGCTTCCCCTCTCCTGGCGGCGTGCGGTCATCACCAAAGTATTTCTCGCTCCGGTAGCGCAGCCACACGCGCAGCACCTGCGGCACTTTCTCACGCTCCGCCTCACTCAGCGATTCATAGAGTGTCATCGCCTTCTCACGTTCGCCCCGGCAGGCGCGGTTGTTGTGCGCATCCCAGTAACTCCGCGCCACACGGATGCGGCGCACCGTTTCTTTGATCAAAGCAGCACCGGCGAGCGGCTTGGCATTGGCTTTTTTCTTGGCGGGCATGGATGTCGGATTGAGCTTCGAGACTCAGACATCCAGCCACAAGTTTAAACCTCTGATCAATTACTTCGGCAGCATGGTGAAGTACTGCGCCTCAAGCTGCTTCACCTTAGCACGCAGCGGCTCAAGCTGCGGCTGGAGCTTGGTGAGTTCGGCATTGATCTCGACCAGGTTTTTGTCACGCACAGGTCCGTCCTTTAAAGTGGCAGCAATGCTGGTTTCGGCGGTGACTTTCTGCTTCTTGGAGTTCTCCAGCGCTTCAGTCGCCTTGGTGACTTCGGCCTTCTTGGCATCGACGATTTTGATCTCGCCTTCGAGCTTGGCACGCGCATCAGCAAAGGTTTTGTCCAAAGGCGGCTGGGCCGCTTTGAGCTGGGCGATCACGTCAGCCACGGGTTTTGATTTGGCAGCAAACTCGGCAACAAGTGCGGCAGGTGCGGCCAGCTTGTCAGCGCGAGCCTTGTCCTGTGCGGCGATCTCTTTGCTGATGCTCTCATGCTGACCGCGCAGAGGTGCGGCGACCTTGTCTGCGGCGGCAAATTCAGCCTTGGCCTGCGTGAGTTTCTTCTCCACCTGAGCGGCAGCATTGGTGGCTGCGGCGAGCTCAGACTTGGCTTTGCCATGAGCCTGACGGGCATCATTCAAAGCCTTGTCACCAGCGGTCTTGGCTACGCGGCGGGCATCGAGTTCTGTCTGAGCTTTGGCGACTAGATCGGCAGGCTTGTCCTTGGCGCTCTTCGCGTCTGCCAGGGCTTTCTCTGCCGCCTTGGTATCGGCGATCAGTTTCGGCAGAGCAGCTTCGGCATCTTTGATGGCTTTTTCTTTGGCTGGCACGGATGGAGCGAGGTCAGTCACTGCCTTCTTAGCGGCTGCGGCATTCGGCTCGATGGCAGTGACATTGGCCTGCTTGCTCTTCACCTGTTCGGCTGGGCCTTTGAGTTTGGCGGCGACTTCAGCGAGGGTTTTTTTGCGGCCATCGATGACCTTCGTGATGTCTTCAGCAGCTTTCTTTGCGGCGACGGTTCCGTCATCGCGTGTCTTGGTGAGTGCAGCGAGTTCACCCTCACGAGTGGCGATTGTTTTCTTGTGTTCTTCCAGCTTTGCAGCAGCGGCAAGGTCAGCAGCCTTGGTCGGCGTCACGGCTTGCTCGATGCCGTTGAGCTCAGCCTTCAGCTTGTTGAGTGTGGCCTCGTGCTGTGGGATGGCGTTGGTCATCTCGGCCAGAGCCTTCTTGGCTGATTCAATGCGGGCTGCGTTGTTAATCTTGGCGTCTTCGTTCTCTTTCTTCGCGGCGGTGTAATCGTTGAAACTGCCATCGAGTTTAGCGAGGCTCTCTTTCTCGGTGAGCACACCAACATTGAACTGCGCGGCTTTGAGCATGGTGGGCAGTTTCTGGAAGATGTTGATGTCATCGCTGGCTGACTTGGCAGTGGCTTGTGCGGCGACTAGGACGCCCTTGTCCTGAGCGAGCGCGGCCTCGGAGCCTTTGATCCGATCTGGGCCTGCTTTGACCAAAGCGGGCAGCTTGGGCAGTTCCGCCTTTTTCGCAGCGATGCTCTCACCGGTGGCTTTCACCTTGGCGGTGTTATCGGTGATCAGTTTGTCCAAATCAGCCATAGGAGCCGGTGCAGCACCGAGGGCGGCCTTTGCTTTCTCGACTGCGGCGGTGAGTTGATCCGCCTTGGCTTTAATTGGGGCGATCTTTTGCTGCTCGGCTTTCGCGGCAGTGAGTTTGCCTTCCACTTCTTTCACCTTCGCGGTGAGAGCGGCGTCTCCTGCTTTGGCTGCGAGTTCTTTTTTGGCGGCTTCAAGCGCGGCATTGGCATCGGCGACGACCTTGTCAGCAGCAGGCAGTTTGGCGGCCTCAGCAGCGATGGGAGCCAACTCCTTTTGCTGCGCTGCGAGCTGAGCGGACTTGTCGGCATGAGCCTTGATAGCGGCTGTGCGGGCTACCTTATCAGCCGTGGCTTTGGCGAGCGCGGCCTTGGCCTCAGCGAGGGCTTTCTCTTCCGCAGCGATCTCGCCAGGGTAGCTCTTGGAGCGTCTCTCAAATTCAGCGACCTCGGCGCGGACTTTAGCTAGGGCCTCCCCGCGAGCTTTCACTCCGGCCTCGGCTTTCTTGATGGCCTCCTGGAGTGAAGGCAGCTTAGCCACGAGTTCAGTGGCGCTCTTCTCAGACTCGACGATGCGCTGGGCGATCAGCGGCGGGTTGCTAGAAAGGCTACCCCGGTCGGCCATGGCGGCATCGAGAGTCAGCAGTTTCACCTCACCACGCCAATTCGCACTGACACAGGTTTTTGAATCATAGAGCGCCACCACTTTGGTCACGATGTCGCCCTGGTTCACAGCTTCGGATTTCTTATTACCGTTGATGTCCCAGACGCGGACGAGGCCGTCATTGCCAGCAGAAACGAGGTTACCATCCGGCGTGAATGACACCGACTGCACGCCGCCGCCGTGAGCGGCCCAGCTTTTGACCAGCTTACCTTCATTCATCTCATGGACGTTGATGACTCCGTCTGCGGAGCATGAGGCCAGGATGTTGGAGTCAGCGCGCCAAGCGAGATCGGTGCAGGCCGCTTTGTGCTGAGTCAGTCCATAAAACTCACC
>CAZOVY010000112.1:0-15484 GCA_964583255.1 uncultured Prosthecobacter sp. | reverse complement strand
TTTAAGGTCATGCTTGGCCCAATCTTTGGCCAAGATGCCATCAATGGCCGCAGCGGCGGCTTTGGTGTCTGGTGTTTTAGCTTGAAGCTCTTGGAAGCCGAGTAGAGCCAAGACGAGTAGGCGGAGAAGTGTTGGCGCGTTCATAGTGCCATTGAGTACGGGGTGGCCTGAGAGGACTTTGCACCGCGATGATGGATTGATCTGGCTGGCAACGTGTTAGCCGCATGAAACGCCCGCTTCTTCTTGTGATGATCGCCGCGCAGCATCTTTGCGCGGCACCACATGCGGCGTTCTTCGACGCGCACTGCACGAAATGCCACAGCGGTGACAAGCCGAAGGGGAAATGGCGTGTGGATGAGCTGTTGTCGGACTTTACCGATACAAAGAATCGTGCGCGCTGGGAGAAGGTGCTGGAGCAGATCGAGAGTGGCGACATGCCGCCAGAGTCGAAGCCGCGTCCGCCAAAGGATGAGGCGCAGGCTTTGACGGAATGGATCGGTGCTCAAATCGCCGCCGTGAGCGGAAAAGAGGGTCGTGTGGTGCTGCGGAGGCTGAATCGCACAGAGTATGAGAACACGGTGAATGATCTGCTCGGCACCTCGGCAAAGTTGCAGGCCATGCTGCCGCTGGACACTTCGGCGAGCGGTTTTGATAACGTCGGAGATGCGCTGCACACCTCGTCGTTCTTGATGGATCAGTATCTCATCGCGGCAGAGGCGGCGCTGGATCAGGCGGTCACGAATCGGCCGAAGCCGCCGAAGTTGGAGCAGAAGCGGGTGGGATTGGAGGCGGCGTATCAGGTAAAGGCCAACTCTGAGAAGGTCTTCCGCAAACACGACGACCAGCGCGTGGTGATGTTCTCCTCATCGCAGTGGGTGGCGGCGACTCTGTTTTATATGGCCGAGCGCGGCACGTATCGTTTCCGCATCTCGGTGTCCGGCGTGCAGAGCGAGGGCAAGCCGGTGACATTCAGCGTGAAGAGCGGCGGTGGCGGCATGGCGGGGCCAAAGGCGCGTCTGGTCGGCTATTTCGATGCGCCTGCGGATCAATCGCGAATCATTGAGTTCACCGATCACATGGAGCCAAAGACTTCGATCACGATTTTGCCCTATGACCTGCCGAATGCGCAAACCGTCGGCAAAGTCGGCGCGGAGGCGTGGGACGGCCCTGGAGTGGCCATCGACTGGGTGGAGATGGAAGGCCCGCTTAACGATACTTGGCCGCCGGAAAGCCATCGCAGGCTGTTTGGTGACATGCAGCAGGGCAAATCACCGATCTACAATCAAAGCGACCGCGTGGAGGTTATTTCCGAAGCGCCGATGGCCGATGCGGATCGCATTCTGCGCAAGTTCGCGCGCCGCGCGTTCCGCCGTGCGGTCACGGATGCGGACATGAAGCCGTATCTCGATCTCGTAGCCGCAAAGCAGGCCGAACCGCAGTCATTTGAGAAAGCCATCCGTGTCGGACTCAGCGCCATCATGATCGCGCCGGAGTTTTTATTTCTGCGCGAGGCACCGGGCAAGCTGGATGCGTCCGCACTCGCCAGCAGACTCTCGTATTTTCTCTGGAGCAGCACGCCGGATGAAGAACTGCTCACGCTGGCCGAGCAAGGCAAACTCAGCGATGCCGCGACGCTGCACGCACAAGTCGATCGCCTGTTGAAAAGCACAAAAGCCGCCGCATTCACCACGAACTTCACCGGCCAGTGGCTGAACTTGCGCGAACTCGACTTCACGATGCCGAACCACATCGTGTATCCGCACTTCGATGAGATGCTGCGTGCGTCGATGCAGCGCGAGACGGAGTTGTTCTTCGAGGAAGTGCTCAAGGACGATCTCAGCATCGCAAATTTCATCGCGTCCGACTTCACCATGCTCAATGGCCGCCTCGCGAAGCACTACGGCATCGTCGGCGTGAGCGGCTGGGAGTTTCAAAAGGTGAAACTCGCGCCAGAAACCCATCGCGGCGGCCTACTGACGATGGCGAGCGTGCTCAAAGTCACCGCGAACGGCACCAGCACCTCACCCGTCATTCGCGGCGCGTGGGTGCTGGACCGCATCCTCGGCAAACCGCCCAAACCGCCGCCAGAAAACGTCTCCGCGCTCGAACCCGACACGCGCGGCACCACCACGATCCGCGAACAGCTCGCCAAGCATCGTCAGGTTGAATCCTGTGCTAGCTGTCATGTCGAAATCGACCCACCGGGCGTCGCGCTGGAGAGTTTTGATGTCATCGGTGGCTACCGCGAAAAATACGTGCTCGATGGACGCCCCGCCAACTTCCGCACCGGCAAGTCGGTCGATCCCGCCGACGTGTTGCCCGATGGCCGCGCCTTCAAGAACGTCGATGAGTTCAAGCAGCTCTTGCTGAAGGACACGGACAAGGTTGCGCGGGCCCTCACGACCAAACTCCTCACCTACGCCACCGGCGGCCCACCGCAGCGCACTGACCGCACGAAGATCGACGTCATCGTGGCGAAGGCTAAAGCGAAGAACTATGGCTTTCGCACGCTGATTCACGAGATCGTGGCGAGTGAGCTGTTTCAGAACAAGTAGCCACCCAACTTATGAACACGAACGCACTCTCCCGACGCCACTTTCTCCGAGGCACAGGCGTCACGCTTGGGCTGCCGTTTCTTGAGTGCTTCGCGCCACGTGGACGTGCGGCGGTGAAGGCGAAACCAATCCGACGCATGGTCTGCATTTGTACGCCGCTGGGACTGCACACGCCGAATCTGTATCCAAAGGAGACGGGCAAAGAGTATGCGCTCACGCCTTATCTGGAGCCGCTGGCGGAGTTCAAGAATGACTTCAGCGTGATCTCCGGTCTCTCGCATCCCGATGTGGGATCGAGTCATGATTCGATCTACAGTTTCCTTACGGCGGCACCGCATCCGGAGATTCGTGCTGGGTTTCGCAACAGCATCTCTCTCGATCAATTCGCAGCGGAGAAGATCGGCGGGCAGACGCGCGTGCCGAGTTTGTCGTTGTCTGCCGAAGGATTCGGCCTGTCATGGACGCGCAGCGGTGCGCTGGTGCCGCCAGATTTGTTTCCGGCGAATGTTTTTGCTCGTTTGTTCCTCGAAGGCCGTCCCGATGAGGTCGAGGCGCAGACACGAAGGCTGCGAAATGGCAAGAGCATCCTCGACACCGTGAGCGAGCAGGCGAAACGCATGGCACCGGCGATGGGTGCGCGGGATCGCGAGAAGGTGGACGAGTATTTCACCAGCGTACGTGAATTGGAGCAGCGCATGGTCACAGCGCAGGAATGGGCGCTCAAACCGAAGCCGAAGGTCGATGCCAAGCCGTTGCAGAACAACATGAACTCCGTGGACCTGCTCGGGAAGACGAAGCTTCTATTTGAACTCACGCATCTCGCCTTGCAGACGGATTCGACGCGCCTCGTCAACATGCTGCTGCTCGGCACCAGCGGTGTGCCGCCGGTGCCAGGCGTGACGATGGGACATCACGATCTCTCCCATCACGGCCAGGACCCGACGAAGATCGAGCAGCTCAAAAAAGTGGAGCTGGGCAAGATGAAGCTGGTGCAGGAGCTGCTGACGAAACTCAAGCAGACCAAGGAGGAAGGCGATACGCTGCTTGATCGCACGATGGTCTTCTTCAGCAGCAATCTCGGCAGCGCGGCGAGCCACTCGACGAAGGATCTGCCGATCATCCTCGCCGGTGGCGGCTTCAAGCACGGCCAGCATCTCGCGTTTGATCCGAAGAACTGTCCGCCGCTGTCGAATCTCTTTGTCACGATGCTGCAACGCATGGGCATCGAAGCGGACAAATTCGGCAGCAGCACAGGAACACTCACGGGACTCGAAACGGCATGAAATGGATTTTTCTCATTCTCCTCACGACCAGCGCACACGCCGCCTGGCAGGCTGGCACGGCCAAAGCAGACATCACGCCGACGGAATCGGTCCCTCTGGCGGGTTACGGCGGCAAGACGCGCATGTCGCAGCGAGTTGAGCATGCGATCTGGCTGAAAGCACTCGCTTTGCGCGATGACTCGGGGGCGACTTCGGTGCTCGTGACGGCGGATTTGGTGGGGTTGAGCGACAAGATGATCGCGGTGATCGCGAAGAACACGACCGCGAAGCATGGAGTGCTGCGGGAGAGATTGATCTTGAACACGTCACACAATCACTCGTGTCCGGTGACCGAGGATGTGCTGTGGTTGTACTATGAATTCACGCCGGAGGAAGCTGCGGCGAAGGATCGCTACACGGCGATGGTGTATGCGAAGTATGATGAGGTGATTGGCAAGGCCATCGCGAACCTTGCTCCTGCGGAACTGGCATTTGAGCAAGGTTTGGCTGGTGTGGCGGTGAATCGACGTCGTTCACGCGGTCCTGAGAGCCGCGCATTCGGCGGGCAGGTGGATCAGGATGTGCCAGTGATCACGGTGAAAGCTGGTGAGCAGGCCAAAGCCATCGTCTTCGGCTATTCATGCCACACGACGGCTTTGGGCGGTCTGAGCATCAATGGCGACTATGCGGGCTTTGCGCAGTTGGAGCTGGAGAAGTCGTTTCCCGGTGCGGTGGCGCTGTTTGTGCAGAATTGCGGTGGTGATGCGAATCCGCTGCCGCGCATTCGCGGGAAGGATGTCGAGGCGACGGAACTGGCGTCGATGTATGGCAAGGTTTTGGCCGAAGCGGTGCGCCAAGTCATCGCAGGCACGATGAAGCCGCTCAGCGGGCCGATTCAGGCCGCGATGGGTGAGACGGAGCTGGAATTGCAGCCGGGAATCCCGCTCGATGAGTTGAAGCAACGTGTTCCAAACCTCACCGGCATGCCGAAACGCGAGTTCGAGCACTTCATTCGCCAATACGAGACGCTCGGAGCGCCGCCGGATCGCGTGAAGTATCCGATTCAAGTGTGGCGCATCGGGCCTGAGTTCACCTTCATCGCACTGACGGGCGAAACAGTGGTGGATTACTCGCTGAAGTTCAAAGCGGCTTATGGTTGGAACAACACCTGGGTGTGCGGCTACAACAACGACCTTCTCAGTTATGTGCCCAGCCTGCGCGTGCTCAAAGAAGGCGGCTACGAAGGCGTGACCGGCATGTTTGAATATGGTCACCGTGCGCCTTATACCGAAGCGGTGGAAGAGCGGATCACGACGAAGGTTGAGGAACTGGTGAAGCAGACCAAGTGACTACTTGCCAACGACCGGAGCCGTCTGTTCCGGCGTCACGCGGCCGCCGGGCAGTTCCATGATCTTGATGTTCCGAAAATGGATCTCCGCGCCTTCGGATTCGAGGCAGAGGTAGCCTTTGCGCACGGTGGACTGGCTGATGCCGTTGACGAACTTGCCGTTGATCGAGAGCTTCACCGTTCCATCGACGCAGACGACGTCGTAGGTGTTCCATTCGCCTTTGCCTTTGCAGCGAAATTCCCAAGACATGCTGCGGCGACCGCGTGGATTGTCGGGAATGCCTTCGAGGCCGTTCGCGCCGAAGAGTTCACCCGAAACATAGCCAGGATGATTTGGCTGGCCGTCTTTGCCGGGATGCAGCTTCGGCCATTCGAGCTCAAGCATCTGAACCTCCATGCCTTTGGGCAGCGGGCGATTCGGCGGCGTGCTGCCCTCGCTCCAAACAAACACGCCCGAGTTGCCACCGGCTTGGAGGTGCATCCACTCGATGTGCAGGATGAAGTTCTCATACTGCTTCTCGCTGCGCATCACGCCGATGGGCAGGCCTTTGCAGACGAGCAGGCCATCTTTGACGCTCCAAGTCTCTTTGCTCGTGTTCACATCGACCCAGCCGGTGAGATCCTTGCCGTTGAAGAGATCGCGCCACTGCGGCACATCGTCAGCTAGGGCGGTGGTGGCGAGGAGGAGCGGGAAGAGGAGGTGTTTCATGGCGTGACTCTCACAGCGCGGCCCGGACGGGCTTCTTTCACAAGAGCGCCATCACGGATGACGAAAGTACCGTTCACAATGACATGTGGAATGCCTGCGGAAGGCGTGGTGGGCGCTTCAAAGGTGGCACGGTCGATCACTTTGGCCGGATCGAAGACGGTGATGTCCGCATCGGCTCCGATGGCGATGCGGCCTTTGTGTTTCATCATCGGAACATGGCCTTCGAGGCGTTTGGCGGGCAGGATGGTCATCTTCGCCAGCGCGTCCATCAGTGGCAGCAGTTTCTTGTCGCGCGAGTAGTGCCCGAGCACTCGTGCATAGGTGCCTGCGCCACGCGGATGGCCTTTGCCATCGACAAACGGCACGCCGTCGCTGGCGATCATCACGCCGGGATGCGCGATGGCCATCTCGACATTGGCGTCCTTCATCATGTACATGATCACCCAGCCGCCTTGCTGCCGATATTTCTCAAAGGTCTCTTTCGTGAGGTACTCACCCGTCGCCGTCCAGACGATGTCGCCGTAGCTGATGCGCAGATTGTCCTGCCAGCCGGGATTGAACATGGCGGAATCCAGCATCGTAGAAGCGGCGGTGTAGGGATAGACCTCCGTGCTCAAATTCATGCCAGCGGCGCGGTTTGCATCGATCAACTTCAGCACCTCCGGCATGTCGCCGATGGAACTGCTGCCGACATGTACGATGTGAAGCGCCGCGCCGGTTTTTTTCGCGCTAACAATGGCCTCGCGGATCGGCGCGATGCCAAAGGCGCGTGTGTGGACGAACGCGGGCACCTTGCGTTCCGCTGCGATGCGAAAAAGAGCCTCGATCTCCTCTGGCGTCGCGGCTGGCGTGTAATTGATGCCGAAACCAACGCCCAGCGCGCCTTCATCGAGCCCCGTGCGGATCGCGGTGTTCATGCTCTTCATTTCCGCCTCGCCCGCGACTTTGTTTGCGCCGTCGGGCTTCGGCCCGAGCAGCGCCAGCCTCGCCTTTCCGCTCGCCCACTGGCCGGTTTTGAGCTGCGGATGAAACGCGGCAAAGCGCGCCGAGATGTGCCCCACAGTTGCACCGTAATGAATCGGCGCGGTGCCTTCCATCGACGCATACCACTCCGCCACTGGATACACACCGCCTTCGAGTTCCAGTGCCGTCGTCACGCCATCCTGCGCCTTGATTTGCAAATCACCTGTCGTCTGACCATGCGCGTGCAAGTCGATAAAACCGGGTGACACGACATGCCCAGCCACATCGACGACTGTATCGCCCACGAGTGGCGTCTCGGAGATCGCGGCGATTTTGCCACCCGTGATGCCGATGTGCCTCACGGCATCGAGACCGCTCGCCGGGTCCATCACGCGGCCATTGGCGAGCACGAGGTCGTGCGCAGAAAGTGGAAGCGCGGTGGCGAGAAGCGCGAGGATAAAGCGGGCGTTCATGAGATGCGGAAGAATGCGCTCGCGCACCAGATTCAGCCAACCAATTCGGTGATCACCTTGCCTTCATCCGCGACGATGGGCCGAGGCCGACCCTGCGGATCAATCCAATTGGTGTTCTGCGCGATGCCGAGATGATGAAACACCGTCGCGGCGAGATCTCCGGGGGCGACGCGACGGCTGTCGATGTCGCCGCCTTGGCGGTCGGTGCTGCCGATGACCTGGCCGTGCTTCATACCGCCACCAGCGACGACCATGGACATCACGCGCGGCCAGTGATCGCGTCCGGCGTTCTTGTTGATCGTTGGGCTGCGGCCAAACTCGCCCATCATGAGGATCAGCGTGCTGTCGAGCAGGCCGCGATCTTCGAGATCGGTGACAATGGCGTGCAGCGTGCGGTCCACGCTCGGCAGCAGCGGTGTGAGGCCCTTTTTGATGCCGCCCCACTTCACTTCATCGCCATGATGGTCAAAGTAACCCCACGCACCGCTGACAGTGACAAACGTGGAGCCGGCCTCGACGAGGCGGCGTGCGAGCAGGGCCTTCTCGCCAATACTGTCGCGGCCGTAGCGGTCGCGCATCGCAGGCGTTTCGGCATCGAGATTGAAGGCACGTTGTGCGTTGCCGGTCATGAGCACCTCGTAAGCCTGCTGCGTGTAGCGGTCTGCGGCGGCGATTTGAGCATTGCCCTCGACGCTGCGCTTCCAGCCGTCCATCTGCGTGAGCAAATCACGGCGATTGCCGAGGCGCTCGACGGTCAGGCCTTCGGAGAGTTTGAGGCGGCCGGACAAATCCTTGCCGCTGACAGGTTCAAAGTCGCCACCCATGTGCCCCGCGCCCCAGATGTCGGCAGGCAGTGAGTCAGCCAGCGCAACGTAGCCGGGAATGCCAGGCGCGTTGGCACCGCGAAACTTCGCCGCAATCGAACCCATCGACGGCCAGCCGCCGCCATCACGGCCATCATTCGTGCGCTTCGCGAGCGGATTGCAGGCCTGCATGGTGATCGGCGTGTGATTGCTGGCGCTGCAATCGACCGAGCGGATCAGCGTGAGCCTGTCCATGATCTTCGCCGTGAGCGGCAAGTGCTCGCAGACATGAATGCCGGGCACCTTGGTTGAGATATGGCCGAAGGGGCCGCGAATCTCGCTCGGCGCGTCCGGTTTCGGATCCCACATGTCGATGTGGCTTGGGCCGCCGGAGAGCCAGAAGAGAATCACGTTCGTCTTCCCCTTCGCTTGACCTGCTGCCGCCGCGAGCGCCTGCGTTTGGAGCAGCGAAGGCATCGAAACGCCTGCTAAGCCTGCGAGTCCAGTCTGAAGAAATCCGCGCCGTGTGGAGCCGATGCGGACCAGATCTCCGCGAGCGGGACTGAAGTTGCCGGTGATGGATGAAGTCTTTGGATTCATGCGCGTGACGTGGGATTGATGAGAACCTACGTCATGAGATGGCGGGCCTTGCTTTCCTCCACGATTCCGATGTCTCGAAGCTCACGGCACGACTTCATTGCATGGGGATTCTTCGCCTCAGACCCGCTGAATGAACACAAGTGCAGACCACCTGTCTCAGACTCGCCGCGCCTGCCCATGGCTCTGCTCTCTCTATGATGATTAAACTCCGCTTGATCCTGCTGGCCGTGCTCTGCGCGGGCTCTGTTGCTTGTCAGAGCACCACTAACATTCAACGCAAAAAGATCACCAGCGTGGATCATCTCGGGGTCATCCGAAACGTGAAGACCACCGCCTACACGCAGAGCGAGAGTGACCACATCGTGTATGGAGCGAAGAGCGCCGTGGGCAACACTCTCAAGTATGGCGCAGTGCGCAGCGCCGCCGCCGACTGGTCCGTATATCCCGTGGGCACCGAATTCAAGATCGAGGGCGAACCGTATGTCTATCAAGTGGATGACTATGGCTCCGCGCTCGTGGGCACGAAGACCATCGACCTCTACCGGCCGTCTAAAGCATCCATGAACAGTTGGGGTGCCCGTAACGTGAACATCCAAGTGACCAAGTGGGGATCGTTTACGAAGAGTCTTTCGATCATGAAGCCGCGTGATGGCTTGAAGCCACACATTCATCCAATGATCTCCGCGATTGAGGCCCGGCACGAGCCCGAATCCTAGCGGTTAGGTGAGAAGGGCATGTCTTATTTCACCACTGACGGTGACGGAAACAGCACCTGCATCGCACGCACCGTTTGATCCACAAGGATCTGCCCGGCTTCGGGGCCGACCTTGTTCACGTGAGGCAATCCGCTGTAGCTACCGCCTTCGATGGCGAGCGCAGTAGGCAGATACATGCCGCAGCCATTCGTGAGTTGAAGCACAAACGTCTGCTGCGCGGGACTGCGGGCCTTCATCTGGATGCCCCAGTCGAGATACAGCTCGAAGGTGTTCGTGGTGATGGCGATGTCACCAAGACGCAGGACGTGCAGCTCCATGTTGTAAGGCGGGAGTTTGTCCGCTTCCTCGAAGCGCTTCACGATGCCCTGTTCGAGTTTCAGCATCGTGATGACACGGTTGTCCGGCTTCTCGATGACGCTGTATTGCGCGATGTTCTTCTTCGCGTCTTCATACTCGCGTTCGAGGATCTTGCGCGGCGGCAGTGGCAGGTCTTCGACGACGTGGCCGAAGGGCGCATCGGTGCGGATGTCGGCCTTTGCGGCATCGAGCGTGTCGGCGACGGCGTTGCTGATGCGGCGGCCGAGTTCCTGCTGACGCGTGAGGCCGCGCAGCTTGATCATGCGCGCCTCGGCATCCTTGCGATACTGCGGATGCGGCGATTGATCCCCCGCCGCGCTGCACCAACCGAGCACGGTGAGGTCAGGCATGTTCAGTTTGGCCTTCAACTGCTCGCGTGCGTCGTGCCAGAAGTCGGCGTTGAGCGCGCTGCGGCTCTCCACTTCCTGCGATGGGCACGCGACATTGATGGCGACGGCCTGGAGCTGCTTTTCGGCATTCCAGAAGAACAGCGTCTCGATTCCCGAGTCGGAACCGGCTTCCATGTGGCGAAAGCGCGCTTCATTCGTCTTCGCATACATCTGCGCGTGACCATCGGCGAAAACGGAGCGGCGGTTCTCGCCGATCTGCGCGAAACCGAGCGTCCAACTCACACCGCCCGGCTTGCGGCTCTGCCACGCTTGCACGGCAGCCTGCGAGAGTCGCTCGACGAGAAACGCGGTGTATTCCGCTGGCTGCATCACGCCTTCCTTCGGGATTGGATAAGTGATGAGCGTCTCCTCGGGAATCTCCGAGGTCACCGGCGCGGTGTGCGTGTGCGTGGCGGACACAATGACCTTCCGCACATCAAAGTCCGGCAGCAGCGGCTTCAAATGCTGACGAAACTGCGCGAGCACCGAGTGATGAATACCCACGAGGTCGCAAGAGATGAGAATGCTCTGATCGACCACCTTGCCTCCATCCACCGACTCAATCGCCACCGCCGCGGCGATGATCGGAGCCTCCACACTTTGCGAAATACGCGTCCCAAACTGCCCCGCGAGCGCCACAGGCTTGTCCGGCGTGATGCTGACTGTGGCTGAGCCGATGCGGAGTTCGGCAGCGTGCAGCGAAGTGGTGACGAGTAGGGCAAGGAGAAGTCGCATGAGGGTCAAACGGCCTGCCGCAGCCGATTCTTCGAAACCCAGGGCGCATGATGCATGCAACAATGAGTCATGCGTTGGCTTATTGAATGCCTCCTAACCGCCATGAACCCCACTGCTGCTAGCAACCGCCGCTCCTTTCTCCAAAACACCGCCGCCGCGGCCTCCACGCTGATTTTGCCGTCCGGACTGTTGCGTGGCCAGTCGGCGCGCAAGCTTAATGTCGGCTTTATTGGCATGGGCGGTCAGATTCAGGGCCACGTAAGCAAGATCGTGCAACTCGGTCATCACGTCGGCGCACTGTGTGATGTCGATTCGGCGCAAATCGAGAACTCGAAGAAGCGGCATGGCGCGGGCGTGGCCGACGCGGCGGTTTACAGCGATTACCGCGTGCTGCTGGAGAAGGAGAAGTCGCTCGACGCAATCGTCATCGCCACGCCGGACCACTGGCATGCGCCGATCTGCCGTGCGGTGATGAACGCGGGAAAGCATGTGTATTGTGAGAAGCCGCTCACGCACACCATCGCGGAGGCACGTGAGCTGCGCGAGATGTCGCGCGTGGCGAAGGTGATCACGCAGACGGGCAATCAGGGCAGCGCGTCGCCGAATCTGCGCCGCAGCATGGAGCTGATCGGCGCGGGATTCTTCGGCGCGATCAGCGACATCCACGTGTGGCATCCCACGCACAGTTGGCCGAGCGGCGAGGAGCGCCCTGCGGGCAATGATCCCATCCCCGCCACGCTCGACTGGGACTTTTGGCTCGGCGCAGCACCTGAGCGTGCCTACAAGACAGGCATCTACCATCCGGCGAAGTGGCGCGGCTGGTATGACTTTGGCAACGGTTCGCTCGGCGACTTCTGCTGCCACGGCTTCAACATGCCCGTGCGCGCGTTGAATCTCGACTACCCGACGCGCATCGAGATCAGCGGCACCGGCATGGGCAAAGAGAGCTTCGCCGCGGCCTGCACGGTGCATTTTCATTTCGCGGCGCGTGGTGATCGTGGCCCGGTGCGCTTGCATTTTTACACCGGCGGTGATTTGCCACCCGCAGATATCACCGCGCCACTCATCGGCACCTTCGGCAGTCTGCCGCGCACCGGCTGCCTGCTCATCGGCGAGCACGGTCAGCTCCAAAGCGGGCTGTGGAACTCCGATTGTTACGTGAAGCTCAACAGCGACGCGAAATTCACGGGCGCGGACAATCATTCCGCCGCCAAGCAGATCCCCATCTCGCTGCCACGCGTGAAGGGCCACATCGACGAGTGGGTTGATGCCATCCAGGGCGGTCCGAAGGTCTTCGCCGACTTTGATCTCGGTGGACACCTCACCGAAATTGGTCTGTCCGGTATCGTGGCGTTGCGTTTGCAAAAGAGCATCGACTGGGACGGTCCGAACATGAAAGTCCCCGGCATGCCGGAGGCGGACAAATTTATCCGCAAAACTGAGCGTTCGAAATTTGGGCGGGCGTGACGGATCAGTTTGTCCATCAGCGATCCGGCACCCATTTCCTTCGAGGCGGCTGAAAGTTGCCCGACCTTGTCACGTTTACGCGCCACTTATGATGCATCGAAGAAAACTCCTCCGTCAGATGGCCGCCTCGGCAGGTGCCGCGTTTGCAGCGCCTTGGTTCCTTGGAACCAGCCTGGCGGCTTCCAGAGCATCCGGCGGTGGGCCGAAGCGGGTGATCTTTTTCCTCCAGAATCAGGGCTTTGATCCGAGGACATGCATCCCGGCTGGGATGAAGAACAGCGGTTCGCTGGCCAAGGCGAAGCTGCCGGAGCCCATTGAGGCACTGGAGCCTTTCAAGGAGCGTCTGCACATCATCAACGGTCTCCACGGCCTCCACACCAGCCCGTCGCACAGCGCCTTTTTCGGCGCACTCGGCGGGTATCGCGGCGACGATGGTGCGCCGCCCCTCGGGCCCACGATTGATTATGAATTGAGCAAGGTGCTGCCTCAGACGCTCATGCCTCATCTTTGCATCGGCATGGACTCGATGGAGAACATGAAGGCCAAGCCCACCGTCGCGAATCTGTCGGCCAGTGGAGCCGGGCAGCCGATCTTCATGCAGTCGAACCCGAATCACCTCTACCAGATGCTTTACGGCGGCATCTCGGATGGGGACATCCGCAAGCAGCATGAGGCTCGCTCGAGCATGTTCGACCGCATCGAGCAACTCGCCGCCGCAGATGGCAAAAGCCTGCCGATGGCGGACCAGCAGCGCTACGAGCAATACGTGAAGGGATTCCACGACATCAATGATCTGCGTGTGCGTCTCGGTGGTGTTTCCGGGCATCTGCGGAAGTTTGCGCCGAAAGTGGATGATCGTTACACCAAGCCGCAGTTCGAGACCGACTGGCACGATGTGCTGCTCGATCTCGGCATCTCAGCGCTCAAATCTGGCATCACCAGCGTGCTCACCATCGGTTCAGGCCGCGGCGAAATCTTTGGTTCGTGGAAAGGGCTCGGCGTCGAGGAGCAAGGGCACAATCTGGGGCACATGGAGCAGCCGGACAATCCGATCTGGATCAAGATCCGCCAATACAACAGCCGCATGCTCGTGAAGCTGATGGAGCAACTGGAAAGCGTGCCCGAAGGCAGCGGCACCATGATGGACAACACGCTCATCGTTTACACCAGCAACAACGCCGACAAACAACACACCGCTGGCGCGACCTGGCCGGTGATGCTGCTCGGCAACTGCGGCGGCATTTTCAAAACCGGCTGCTTCACCCAGCTCGATGGCAAGCGTCCGATCAATGCGCTCTACTCGACGCTGCTGAATGTTTCCGGCGTGCCGTGCGACCGCTTTAACCTGAGCGACAAGATGGCGGCAAAGTTCGACGCCGGCACCGGGCCGCTCAAAGAAATCCTGGTGTGATCCGTGCGCTCCTGATTGGTTTCTTCGGCCTCGCAGCCACGGTTTGTGCCCAAAACTGGCCGCAGGCGTCCGGGCCGAACCTCAACTGGAAAATCGAAGGGCCTGAGCCGCCGCTGGCGTGGTCGGTCGTGGGCGGCAAAAACATCCTCTGGCGCACGACGCTGCCTGAGGGCGGACAAAGCGCGGTGACGATCTGGGGTGATCGCGCCTTCGTCACGACGCATCGTCCGATGACTGAAACCAGCGACCGGCTGGAGCCTAACATCATCGGCTACTGCCTGGAGGCGAACACGGGCAAGATTCTCTGGACTGTCGATCTTCCAGGCACGGACCCGGTGCAGACGGCGGGCATTTTCAGCGACGGCACCGTCTTTGCGCCGATCGCCGATGGCGAGCACGTCTGGTTCTTCAATCGCTGCGGCTCGATGGGCTGCTTTGATTTCAATGGCAAGCCCGTGTGGCTCCGCGAGTTCCGCCCGCTCACCCGCCACACAAACCGCGAGTGCGAACCCATCCTCGTGGGCGATAAGATCATCACGGTCGAAGTCCGCAACCCAGAGGCTGGGAGGCAAATCGAACGCCACAAGCCCGTGCCGCCGGGGATCGAGCCGCGCGCTGTGTGGACCTACCTGCACGCGATCGACAAAAAGACCGGCAAAGTCGTGTGGATCGAAGAAGCGGGCACCTGCGTCCACAACACGCCCATGGCCGGGCAGTTGGCAGATGGACGCTGGGCGGTGGTGCATGGTCGCGGTGGCGGCCATGATCCTTTGGAGAAACCCTACGGCGTGAGCCTGACCCTGCTCGACTCCGGCAAGACACTCTGGAGTCGCGAAATCAACGGAGAGAGTTCCTTCAACTCGCTTTGGAATGCCAAGCAGGTGTTCTGGTTTCAAGGCTCCAACCACCTCGTGCTCGACAGCACCACTGGCGAGGTGATGCGGACTCAAGATGTCACGGCCAAAGTGGATCTCACCGACGCGGAGACTGGCAAACGCGAGTCGGGCGTTGCGCTGAAAGTCGGCAAGCGGATGCCACTCACCAATCAGACCAACATCGTCGCGGGTGACTGGCACTACTTCCTCACCCACGACATCACCGCCATTGGCCGCGTGCATCTTGAAACCGGCAAGACGGAATACCTGCGCGTCCCCGCACAGCTTGTCGCCGGGCCTGAGCCAAAGCGAATCTGGGAGAAGCGTGACGCCCTCCCGAATGACACGAAGAACTCACGCGGCATCGACATCGCGACCGACAAACGCGCGAAGGGCACCGGTTGGGGCCATGTCTCCGCCGCGAGCCCGATTCTGGTGAATCGCCACCTGTTCTTCCCCATCATGAACGGCACCGTTTATGTCATCGATGCCTTTGCCGAAACGCTCGATGAAAAAGCCCTCGTCGCGATCAATGACCTCGGACCCGCAGGTGAGACCTGGACGCTCGCATCGTTCAGTTACGCCAATGGCCGCCTCTGGATGCACACGATGAAAGAGGTCATCTGCATTGGAACCAACTGACTGCCTTCACGCCATGAACACCCGGGCCACCACGCTACCCAAACTCAGTCGAATCTCCCTCATCGCGATGACCCTCAGCGCGGGTTTCGTGCTGCCTGCTCTGGCTGCGGACACCTACACGCCAGGCCAGCCCGTTCAGGCGAAGTTCAAAGACCTCGCGCTGCCTTTCCTCGAGAAAC
>CAZOVY010000111.1:0-15554 GCA_964583255.1 uncultured Prosthecobacter sp. | reverse complement strand
CACCACATGAGCAAAAAATGCGCCAGCACAAAAACCGTCAACATGACCACGATCATCAGGGCGCGAAAGACTAACTCTTTCCAGCTTAGAATAGGGGCTTGAGTGACTTGTTTGGATTGCATCGACATCTAAAAAAGTGTGACTTTGAAAACCATTTTCCAGAAGAATCGTGGATTAACCCATAAATTTACTTATTTAGCATTGGTTCTCGCAAGAGTTGAATTAGCTTAATACTTATAACCAAAACTCATCAAGACTCATGTACGGAATGGTCAACAAAGCAGTTCAGGATTTGATCGTCACAAATCATGGCGAAGAGATGTGGGAAAAAATCCGGCAGCAAGCAGGGGTGGAAGAGGAAATGTTTATCTCTAGCGAACCCTACCCGGACGACATCACCTTTCGGCTGGTGGCGGCGGCTTCGGCGGTTCTGGCCATGCCAGCGGAAGTGGTGCTGAATGAATTCGGTCGCTGGTGGATCCTCAAGACAGCCAAAGAGGGCTACGGGCATCTTATGAAGGCGGGCGGCAGGTCACTCGGAGAATTCCTGGTGAATTTGCCAAACTTTCATACACGCATCGTGATGATGATGCCGGCATTGAGACCGCCGGAGTTTGAGTGTTCCGACGTCGAACAGGATTCTCTGCGTCTGCACTATCGAAGCCATCGGCGTGGCCTGTCAGCGTTTGTGATTGGTCTGTTGGAAGGCCTCGGGGAAATGTTTGCGACGGCGGTCACCATTTGCCATGAACAACGGCAGGACGATGGAGCGGATCATGATGTCTTTCATGTGAGTTGGAAGGCTTGAAGCGCCATTGAATCCAAGTCATGAATTCGCCCGATCTACCATGGCCTCTGCTGGAAGAATGCTTTCCGTTCGCCTTTGCTTGGGACAGCACGGGCAGCATCGTCAAGGCGGGTGCGTCAGCGCGGAGGCTATGCCCTGAATTAGCACAGCCCTGCGCACTGCAGGATGTATTCGAATTAAAGCGCCCTGCTGGGAAATTGACCTCCCAATGGCTCGGGGAGAATCAAGGAAAGCTGCTCCTGCTCGAACTGAGGTCCCATGGTGTGCTCATGCGCGGCCAGGTTTTGCAGGTGAAGTTCGGCGATCTTGGAGTCTTTGTCGGGACTCCTTGGCTGAATTCTCCAGATGATCTTGAACGCCTGGGGCTTAGCCTGACGGACTTTGCCCCACACGATTCGGCGCAAGACCTTCTGCAGATGGTGCAGGTGCAACGCAGCGTGAACCAAGAACATCACGAACTCAATGCCAGACTCAAAAGGCAGCGTCAGATGCTGGTCGAAAGGGAGGCTGAGACGCGCAAGCTAGCCATGGTGGCAGAACGCACCGACAATGCGGTGATCCTTGCCAACGCCCTGGGTGAAATCGAATGGGTGAATGCGGGGTTTGTGCGAATGACGGGATGGAGCCTCGACGAAGTGCGTGGCAAACGACCCGGCTCGTTCCTTCAGGGGCCACATACAGACCTGTTTGTGGCCCATGACATGGGGACACGAGTTCGACAGGTGCAGGGGTTTCACACGGAGATCCTCAACTACCGCAAAGACGGCACCAGCTACTGGGTGGACATCGAAGTGCAGCCGATCTTGGACGCTGGCGGACAAGTGACCCATTTTATGGCGTTGGAGACGGACATCTCGGAGAGGAAGCGTCAGGAGACGCACCGCCGGCTGGAAACCGCCGTAGCCAAGGTGATGGCGAGCGCTCAGGATCTCGATGGTGCTGTGCCTGCCATCCTCCAAAGCATCGCGGCACAGCTCGGCTGGGTCAAAGCGGGATGGTGGACGCTCGATGCAGGTGGGCAGCATCTGCGCATGTCGGAGTTCTGGAGTGCGGGCGGGAGGCAACTGGAGCCCTTTATCGAGGCGGGCAAAGAGCTCAGGCTGGGCCCGGGCGAAGGACTTCCAGGACGCACCTGGAGCACGGGAACCAGCCACTGGATGACCGATGTTCAGCAGGATGGCAATTTTCCGCGAGGCAGTGTGGCGGCAGCATGCGGCATCGGCGCGGCGCTGGCGTTTCCCGTCCAGGTGGAAGGGCAGTTCCGGGGCGTGATGGAGTTTTTCAGCCTGCACCTGGACACGCCCGGCCCCGGCCTGCTCGAAACCCTGAACAACATCGGAGCACTTGTGGGCTTGATGCTGGAGCGTCTGCAAACGGAGGAGGCGCTGAGGAAGAGCGAACGCGCCATGAGTGAAGGACAGCATCTGGCGCATCTCGGCACCTGGGAGTGGGATCTTCGTAGCGGATCGATGTCCTGGTCGGATGAAAGCTTCCGCCTCTATGGATTCGAGCCGCGCAGCTTTATTCCCGCCATCGAAGACATCAAAAGATGCCTGCATCCCGAGGACAGGCCGCGTTTTGTTGAAGACCTGATGCTACTGACCGAGACCGGTGAGAGTCAGGAGGTTTCCTACCGGGTGATGCATGCTGATGGTGAAGTCAGGCATGTGCGCACTCTGGCTACGGCGGAAATGGATGCGGATGGCAAACCCCGTCGTCTGCTGGGCATGATGCAGGACATTTCAGAGACCGTTCAGGCCGAACAAGCTTATCTAGAGGCACAAGTCACATTGCAGCAGACGGAAGAGCGCTGGCAGTTCGCCCTGCAAAACAACGGACTCGGAGTCTGGGACTGGAATATCATCAGCGGTTTTGTCCTCTACACAGAACGTCTGCAGGAGATGCTGGGATACGCACCGGGCGAATGGCTGCAACATGTGGACAGTTGGACGAGTCGCGTGCATCCAGACGACCTGCCTCTCGTCATGCGCGAGATGAACCGGTGTTTGGGTGGAGAGAGTCCAGACTACATCTGCGAGCACCGATTACGCCGCAAGGATGGTGGTTGGCAGTGGGTGCAAGACGTGGGCCGGATCGTGTCTTTCACCAAGGATGGAAAGCCGCAGCGTATGATCGGCACGCAGATGGATATCCATATCCAAAAGCAGGCCGAATTGCTCAACAGGAAGCGCATCACTCTGATGAATCGGCTTCGAACAGCGCAGGAACATTTTATTGTGACCAACGATTCTCGTGCGGTCTTTGCCGAAATGCTCGAGATCGCCCTGAACTATACCGAAAGCAGTTTTGGCTTTATCGGCGAGGTCTTGTGGGATGAAGACGGCGATCCCTACATTCGCGGCCTTGCGGCCTCTGAAATCCCCCAGCTCCATCAGGCTGATGAGCAAATCGCGCCCGTGAGTCCCGGTATCTTTGAGTGCAGGGATCGAACCTCGCTCTTGTTGGCGGCTTTGATCACTGGTTCTCTATTCATCGCCAACGAGATCGGTGAAGATCCACGTCCGAGCGGCCTCCTCCCTGGCCATCCGCCGCTTGCCAACTTCATAGGGTTGCCCATTTTCAATGGGCTCGAAATAGTTGGCATTCTGGGCGTCGCCAATCATTCGGCAGGGTATCAACGCGACCTCGCCGGCGAACTGGATCCTTTCAGTGCCGCCGCAAGCAGCATGATCATCGCCCGCCGGGCAATCGAACGACAAATCAAGGTCGAGGAAGAGCTGCGAGGCGCCCGGGACAGAGCTGAGGCTGCCAATCATGCCAAAAGCAAATTTTTGGCGATGATCAGTCATGAAATCCGAACGCCGATGAATGGAGTCATCGGCATGGCGGGTCTGCTGAGTGAGACGGACCTGGACCACTCCCAGTCCGAGATGATCGATGCCATCACGCATAGTGGCCATGCGCTCGTCACGATCATCGACGACATTCTAGACTTCGCAAAAATCGAGGCTGGGAAGATTGTGCTACGCAAGCACTCCGTTGAATTGGATGCCTTGGTCGATGGCGTAGCGAATATCCTGGCGCATCAGGCACAGGCCAAGGGGTTGGAACTGGTCACCATTATCGACCCTGAATTACCCGCCAGCATTGAAAGCGATGCCGGACGCCTTCGCCAGATCCTTCTGAACCTGGTTGGCAACGCCGTCAAATTCACCGAACGAGGCAGCGTGGTAATTCGCGTGCTTCGCTTGGGCGACCGGATCGAGTTTAGTGTGCAGGATACGGGTATCGGCATTGGGAGCGAAGATCGAGACCTCCTCTTCATGCCTTTCAGCCAAGTGGACGCATCGGATTCACGCCGATTCGGCGGAACCGGCCTGGGGCTCGCCATCTGCAAAAAACTCGTCGCTCTCAAGAACGGTGAAATCGGAGTCGAGAGCAAGCTTGGCAAAGGCTCACGCTTTTGGTTCCGCATCCCATTTTCGATCGGCTCGGTGATGCAGATTGCGAGCTGGCAGCCAAGATCCCGCTCATCTGCTATTTGGGTTGCTGACGAATCTGAAAATGTTCGCGAATCGATGCTATCGGCTCTGGAAAGTCCTAAGAACACTCTGAGTCAGATCACCTGCGTCGCCATGCTGCGAGCTGAGCTGTGCAAAAAGTGCCCGCCACCTGATGTTCTCTTCATCGATGGCTCATGGCTCAACAATACTTTGGTTGGATCTCTTGATAAGTGGAGGAAACAAGCCTCCTCAAACGAGCCAAGGATCATACTGACCCGGGCAGCCTCCGAGGGCATCCGGGTGCCTGACGGCTGGAACCAGCTCTCACGTCCGTTGCAGCGGAATGCGATCCGCAAATCGCTTCAACAGCCTCAACTGAAGGGCGTCACAGCCAATCAAGATCGAGACGTTAACCGGCATCTTGGATTGAAGGTGCTCGTGGCTGAGGATAATCAAGTAAACGCCAGACTCGCGGTCTTGCTGCTGCAGAAGATGGGCTGTAGTAGTGACGCAGCAGTCAATGGCAAAGAAGCAATCCAAATGCATCAAAAGCACGCTTACGACGCCATCCTCATGGACTGCCAAATGCCAGTTATGGACGGCTACGAAGCTGCCCGCCGAATCCGTAAACTGGAAACTCAATCTGGCGCTGTAAAACCTGCCTGTAGAATCATTGCCTTGACGGCCAGCGCACTACCCGGGGACCGCGTTCGCTGCATGGAAGCAGGTATGGACGACTATCTTGCCAAGCCCTTCGACGCATCCTCCCTGCACTCCATCCTGTCCCGATTCGCACTAGAGAAGCCCCAGGCGGAAGAACAAATAGTCCATGAAGCGACCCGTTCAGCCAAGTCTCAGTTGGAAAACCAGATCGGAACGGAGGCCACCAAGGAATTGATCGACATCTGGTTGAGAGAAACTCCGCAGCACGTGGAAACTATTCGCCAAGCGGCGAAAGAAGGCAAAAATCAAATAGCAAAAAAAGCCGCGCACGCCTTGCGGGGTGGTTGTTCCATCTTTGGCCTGGCTGGCATCGTCGAGTGCTGCAAAATCATCGAAGACGAAGCCCGCCTATCGAAGACAGTCAGCAAGGCACTTGTCGACAAGTTGACCCGTGAGGTTGCACAAGGGTCGAAAAGGCTTCAGGAACGCTAAAGAATATCTTTTTTCGAGTTCTCTTGATCCCAGACTAACAGCGCTTGAGTCTTTGATCTGACGTGTAGTTTTTGGTAAATCTTTTTCATGTGAACACGGATGGTTTCATGGCTCAGTCCGAGTGCTGCCCCGGTCTCCTTGGCTGAACCATGTATTGAAATCACCTTGAGCACCTCAACCTCGCGCGTGGTCAGGCTTTTCACCCCTCTTGGAAAGTCAGCAGAGCCGATTTGAGCGCGTTTCCCCATCGTTAAAAACTCGTCCACAAGAAGTTTGGCGATAACCGGACTCAAGGTGACCCCATCCTGGATGACCATTCGAATACTGCTGAGCAGTTCATCCGGAGTCGAATCCTTCACTAGATATCCAGATGCCCCGCTCCGCATGGCAGCAAAAACATCTTGGGGATCGCTGGAGGAGGTCAGCACGATGCAGGGCAAATCAGGCTGCTCCTGCTGCATTTTATGAATCAATGAAATGCCACCCTCACCGGGTAGATCCAAATCCACCAGGAGAAGGTCTAGGTCTTGTCGTCCCAAAGGACTGGCTGCAAAATCCTCCGCTGACTCCCAAGCCTTCACTGAGTGCACCTCTGCCTGACTTTGCAGCAGTGCAGTGAGATAGGTGCGGATTACCCGATCGTCTTCCACGAGTCCGATGTGTCTATTTTGTTGAGGCTGGGTTTTCATCTGCGGCATGAACCTGAAAGAGATGAGCCTAGGCCATCATCAATGAGGAATCAACGCATTAAGACTACACCTGAACCCGTCGATCAAACCTCTGATGAAAATAGACAGACGGAACTCTTTGTCGAAGAGAATGCCAAAATAGTAAACGACGCCATCGGCATGGCTCGGCGTCAGAAGATCGGAACAATACAACTGCCCCTCAGCCATGGCAACATTGCCGGTCTGCCCTGGGCCATTCATTTCCGCTCCAGAGACGATCACATCGGCCACGGTTGATAGAGGCCCCTCCCATCCCAAAGAGTCTCCAGCTATCATCTGGTTACCGCCCTCGTCCTTGCGCACAATCCAGGCACCTTTAGCGCTTAAAATGGAGCAGGACATTGCCAAAACTTGCATTAATGAATGCTCTATGGTTGAGATTTGTTCTGTCCCCGCCGAGTGCTTCGAGGCATATGGAAATTGCAGTAGACTTGGTGGTGTGTGGTACATGCTTAAATATCCACTCGGCTACAGCTTGGCTGCCTGCTTTTTTTTGGGTTAGCCCATATTCACAAGCAAAACGGGGTAACCCATTTTTGAGTTTGTATTTATTCTAATTTGTTATGAATTTTATAGGTCTAGGCGGGACGGCTGATGTTTGTCCTTTCCGCCTTTGGCTGTTAGCTGGCGGTGGCGTACGAACGCCACCGCCAGTTTTTTATCTCCCGGCTGAAACAACTCGGGTAAAGGCTCCCAAAGATGGCTCTCTTCAAACTGATTCCAAGACGATGACGTGGCAATGGATTGAGTGACCGGCGAGACGCTATTTCTTGAAGTAACCCAACTCTGGCCGCGTCTTTCGAGTAGCGGAATGCTAAAATACAATATGTACCATAAATCCGCTCCTCGTTATCTTCCACAGGGCTATTCTATGATTGAGCTCTTGATTTTTATTTCAATGCTAATGGTCCTGACGACCATCGTTCACACTGCGTTCAGTGGTCTGAACCCGAGAATGAAGGAAATCATCCACGCACGGAACGCCAATACCATCGTCGCCACAGCCAATAATGCCTTGATCGCCGGCGCTGCCTTTAAGACTGACACACGCAACGAAATGGTTGCTGAAGTGATTCAGGGGATGCAGCCCTCTCGTGGCATCTTTAAGGGCAAAACCTTCGTTGTTCCCAACTTGCAAATGGCCGATCTTGAAGATGCGGCTCTCAAATACATATCTTTACGGACTGATGGAACGCTCGCTTTTGACAGTGCCGGAGAACAATCGGCAAAGTAGAAAATTTGGAGCCTTTTTTCGGGCCAATTCCTTCGCGAGGTTTCCGGCTCAAGATCAATCATGTCTGTATCGAATATCGAAGAGGTCTTCACAGTGCTTTTGATTTCTTCAGCACCTGTATCTTCTATTCCTCACTCCTTCGCCGCCATCTCACACGCCACGCGCTTCTCCACATCCGCGACCATGATGGCTGCGCCGTGGTGCGTGGAGGCTTTGCGTCGGTCGGACCAGCGATAGACGCAGTACACTTGGCAGGCGTAGTCGAAGGCGAGGCGGGGGTATTGGGCGGCGATGGTTTTCAGGTCGCCGGCGGACTCGATGTTCAGGGAGCGCTGGAAGCTGCCGGGAGCGCCTTCTTTTTCGCTGAGGACGAGGGTGAGATCGGTGCGGGCGCGGGGGCGAGTTGCGAGTCGTTCACGGCACCGATGACGCGACCGGAAGAGGGCGAGCGGGCGAAGGCGCTGCGTGAATTCGTCGAGAGGTGGTGGCATAAACTGTTGGTTTGGCTTTGTCATATTAAACAAGCTACGCATCTTCGCCGAAAGTGAGGTGGGTGAACCTTGACAGGTGTCGGTGAAATCGCTCATCCTGATGTCACCCGATCAATCATGAAAAACTCCCACCAGCGCTGGTTACACGAGCAACTTCCACAGTGGGAACGTGAGGGCCTCGTCACGACTGAAACGGCGCAAAAATTACGCGAACGCCATGCGCTGGATGACTCCCAACCAGCGCTTGCTCAGATGGTGATGGGTTCACTTGGTGCCTTGCTCATTGGTGCAGGATTGATCGCGGTGATCGGCTACAATTGGGATGATTTTTCACGCCCAGTGCGCTTGCTCTTTGCCTTTCTGCCACTGCTGCTCACACAGTTATTTAGCCTCAGAGTTTTGATGGGTGGTGACTCGACTGCCACTTGGGTTCGAGAGGTTTCTGCGCTGCTGCAAGCACTCGCCACAGGTGCCTGCATCGCACTCGTTTCGCAGATCTACAATCTTGGGGGTGAGTGGCCAGACTTTCTCTTCTGGTGGTTCATGCTGAGTCTGCCGCTCACCTGGGTTCTGCGATCCCATGCCGTGGCGATGTTCTATCTCATCACCATCGCGATTTGGAGCGTTCATCAGGTCGAGCGCGGCAAACCTTGGCAAGATAGCCCGCTCATTTATCCACTGCTGCTACTCGGTTTGCTGCCCTTTTGGCCGGGTTGGCCGCCCAAGCTATCGCTCTCGATCTCCGTGCGCTGGGTGATGACACTCAGCGCCATTCTAGGTCTTTGCAGTGCGGCATTCTTTGTCAGCGCCCGAGATGTGAGTAACTATAGTTATCACGATGAAACGTTTGTTTGGCTCTGGTCCCTCATCGCCGCTGTGCTTGTGCTTTTTCCTCTCAATCAAGCGGGGATCAGCGAATCCGCCGGACGCAAGCCACAGGTTGTGCTCGGCACTCTTTGGCTGCTCGGCTATGGCATGGCAGGGACATTTCATGATGTGAGCGATGACATCCTCCAAGGTGCCTCATACGCCCTCAAGCTACCTTGGTGTTGGGGTTTGCTGATCATACTGGCAGCCTTCACTCTTCTCGCCGTGAAGCAGCGCCGCTGGGCTTTGCTGGCGCTCGCATCCGTTGCCATTCTACCTCTTATCGTGGGTCTCTTCACTCAGGGGCAGGGTGGTTTTGGGCATCTGTTAGCTGGGGTCGTCACGCTGCATCTCTCCGTGATTGGGATCACGCTCATCGTGCTCGAGTTCCTTGGTAAAACGAGTGCGCCACGTCTCGGGGCTTTCCTGATTTCGGCGCTCATCATTGCCCGAATGGCAGACAGCCACCTCTCGCTTCTCGCCAAAGGTCTCACCTTCATCGCCGTCGGTGTAGCCTTCCTCGCCTTTAATTTCTTCATGGGCCGTCGCCACCGTCAACCCACTCTTCCCAACTCATGAAAACACTCCTTTGGATCATTTTTGGCATCACCGTTCTCGCTCAATGGGCTGCCCCCCTGTCCCAAATCTGGACGCACGAGCAGGTGCTGACGAAAGGCACGCTCATCAAACTTAAATGCAGCGCTCCTGATCCCTATGATCCATTGCGCGGACGTTTTCTCGCGGTCAGACCTGAAAAGACAACCGCCAGTCTGCCCAGCGGTATGGAACTCAAACCTGGCACCCTCGTTTATGTGACGCTGACTCCTGGAACCGATGGAACATCCACGATCACAGACTTATCGATAGAGCCGCCAGTGCAGGGTGTTTATCTTCGTGTTCGGGCGCTTTATGTGCATGAAAAAGAGGTGTCGATTACTTGGCCCTTCGATCGCTTCTATATCAACGAGAAGCTCGCTCCTGAAGCTGATCAATGGTTCGCCGAAAACATCCGTTCCGACAAAGGCATCATTGCTGAAGTTCGCGTATTCCAGGGGAGAGCTGTCTTGGCCGACCTTAGTCTCGACGGCAAGCCCTTCCGCGAAATCCTCAAAGAGCGTGTGCATTAATGCCTGACCAGGCAAACACTGCCAACAAACATCATCACATGATCCAGCGACTTCTGCGTCTTGGCTCCGAACACGGCATCGTTGTGGTGCTCGTGCTTCTGTGTGCCTTCTTCAGCCTGGTCACGCTGAAGGATCAAACGGTCACGGGTGCGGATGCCGTGGCGCAGGTCATGGGGATGTTGGAAGGCAAGGCGGGTGTGATGATTGCCGTGACAGATCAGCCGCAGGATGTGGCCTTTGCGGATCTGATGGAAAAGGAACTGCAACGTGCTGGCAAGCCCGTCGCTGCGGTAGTGAAGGGCGATCCTAAAGCGGCGCGTGAAGCACTGCAAAAAATGGCGGCGGCGGGCGCAAAGCTCGATGCCATCGTGTGCCATGGCGCTTCGGCTACCTGGCTGGTGTTTACCGATCTGGCGGCAGATTTCTCGAGCCTCGGCAATCCTCTGCTGATTCAATCGCGCAGCTATCGTTGGCCGACGTTTCTGAAGGCGGACAATCTCTTGAACATCGCCAATCAGATCGCAGTGATCGCCATTCTCGCCATTGGCATGACGATGGTGATCATCACCGCTGGCATTGATTTGAGCGTGGGCAGTTTGATCGCGCTCTCCGCCGTTGTGACGACGCTTCTAATTCGCGATGTTTTTGGCGGAGTGATGGCGGGCTCTGGTGGAATGTTCATCGCGGCCATTGGCGGAATCAGCCTGTGCGGATTGAGCGGCTGGCTTTCGGGTTTGCTGATCACGCGGATGTCAGTGCCGCCGTTCATCGTCACGCTTGGGGTCATGTTGATGGCCAGCGGCACGGCATATCGACTAGCGGAAAATCAGTCTGTTTATCAGGTGCCGGATTCTTTTGTCTGGCTTGGCCGTGGCACCGATCTGCTTAGCCTTCCAAACGCCGTCGTGCTCATGCTGGTATTGTATGCCTTCGCTCATGGCGTGATGACGCAGACGTGCTTCGGTCGCTATCTGTATGCCGTGGGTGGCAACGTGGAGGCGGCGCTACTTTCCGGTGTGCCGGTGCGGCGCGTGATCATCACGGCCTATCTGATCTGCGGTCTGCTCGCGGGACTCGGCGGCGTTGTCACGGCATCTCTTTTGAAAAGCGGCTCACCGACTTATGGCGGCATGTATGAGCTCTATGTGATTGCTGCCGTCGTCGTTGGCGGCACACGTTTGAGCGGAGGGAAGGGGACTATGCACGGCACGCTAGCGGGCGCTTTCATCATCGCCGTGATTCAAAATGGCATGAACCTCACGAACGTGGAAAGCAACACGCAGAAGATCGTGCTCGGCCTCGTGATCCTTGTCGCTGTGCTTGTGGACCGGTTGCGCGGGCGTTCCTTTTCATAAAGCAAGACGCCCGTGGAGAATGATCCACGGGCGTCGAAGCTTCATTTGTTCTCAAACGATCACGCCTTAGGCACGACATACTCGTAGAGTCCGTTTGTGCCGACCATTGGGATCGGATACTTACCATTGGCATCAGCTAGGAGCGGCGCAGGGCCATCGAGCTTGAGCTTGTCCACACCAGGCGCGAACTCGTGATCGTGGGCCATGAGCTGGTCATAGGTGACGAGCTGTCCAGTGTGGGCGGACATACGGCCCATGACGGTGACTAGGCTGGCTTTCGCGCCGCGCTCGACTTCGCTGTAGGGCTTATCGTTGTGGATGGCGTCGATCAAATCCTGCCACTCCAGGTCGTATGGGTTCGGTTCAACTTTAGGACCACGCCAGATGATCTCTGTGGGGTTCTTGCTTTGACCTTTGAAAGTCATCGCACGGGAAGGGAAGTGACCGGCGGTGGAAATGACGGCCATGCCTTTGGAGCCATGAACATAGCTTGCGAATTCATTGTGAGTCTTCAGAGAGTTGCGGCCTTCCAACCAGAATTTACTGCCATCACGGAAGGTATACTCAACGCTGTAGTGATCGAAGTTTTGATCGATATGAATACCGCGATCTGAGCGACCACCCGTGGCCTTTGCTTCGATCGGGAAGTCATTCTTCATCCAGCAAATTTCATCAATGTTGTGGATGTTAAAGTCGCTGAACGCCCCGCCGGAAGCCCAGAGGAAGGAGTGGAAGTTTTTGATCTGCCAGAGCAGCTCGCTCTTCTCGGTTTCTTTATCGCGAGGCAGAGTGAAGCAGGTGCCGACTGGACCCTGGAGGCGATAGGCGCGGCCCAGGATGATGTCGCCGATCTCACCCTGCTGGATGCGGTCAAAAAGCTCACCACGCACGCGGCAATGACGGCACATGAGGCCGACGGCGACCTTCATGTTTTTGGCCTTCGCTTGCTCGCCGAGTTCCAGCATGCGCTTGCCGCTTGGCGCATCCACGCAGATGGGTTTTTCCATGAAGACATTCACGCCTTTTTCGATGGCGTATTTGAACTGCACCCAGCGGAAGGCTGGTGGTGTGGAAAGGATCACCACGTCGCCAGGTTTCAGCACGTCGATGGCTTGCTTGTAGGCATCAAAGCCGATGAATTTAGCATCGGCAGAGACCGAGAAACGGTCGGGGTGCTTCGCGCTGAGGCCGTTAAAGCTGGCTTCGAGTCGTGTCTCAGAGACATCAGCCATGGCCACGAGACGTGTGCCTTGCTTCACCCCCATCGAGTTGCTCGCCGCGCCAGTGCCGCGTCCGCCGCAGCCGACGAGGGCGATGTTGATCGTGTCATCTCCAGCCGCATGGACATACGGAATCTGGATGCCAGAGAGGACGGACAGTCCGGCGACTGCCTTGGTGGAGCTTTTCAAAAAATCGCGGCGCGAGTTGGTGTTGGGTGTGTTTTCCATAGAGATGAAAGTGTGGGCCAAACCAACGTGAAACGACAAGCATTCTTATGACAATCTTGCGGCTTGGGTTGCGCTCAATTCTTCATGACTCATCATTGAGGGGAAGGCTTGGAGTTGCGGGCAGGGGACTTTAGTCGTTGAATGGAAAATATGTTCGATTCTGTTTTGACCTTTCAGCCACTCTATCAAACCCGCGTCTGGGGCGGGAGGCGCCTTGAAACACTTTTGAACCGCGCTTTGCCAGAGCCGAAAACACCCTTTGGTGAATCTTGGGAAATCAGTGACCGACCAGCCGAGCAAAGTATCTGTACGCTGACTGGCGGCAAACAAATCTCACTTCACGATTTATGGATGCAGCACCGCGAGGCTGTCTTTGGTAAGGCTCTACTAAACCACCCCGCCGAGCGCTATCCGCTGCTCATGAAGATCCTCGATGCCTGCGATGATCTCTCCATCCAAGTCCATCCGCCCGCGCATTTAGCTGCCGAACTCGGCGGCGATTCGAAGACCGAAATGTGGTTCGTCGTTCATGCGGGGCAGGGCGCGAAAATCTACGCTGGACTCCGTCAGGGCGTGACCCGCGAAGCCTTTGAGCAATCCATCCGTGACGGCACCGTGGCCGACTGCGTCCAAGTCCTTGAGCCCAAATCTGGCGACTGCCTTTTTATTCCGAGCGGCCTGATTCACGCCATTGGTGCGGGCCTAGTCATTTACGAGGTACAGCAAAACAGCGACACGACCTATCGCGTCTTTGATTGGAATCGTGTTGGACTCGATGGCCATCCGCGCGCGCTGCATGTTCAGGAATCACTCCGCAGCATTGACTTCAGCAGCGCTTCGCCCAATTTCCAACAGCCCGACGCTCAGGGAATGCTCATCGACTGCGAGTTTTTCAAAATCCGCCACAGCCGCCCAAAACAAGTCTCTCTGGGAATTCCTGGCGAGAATCTCGCCATCGCCATGATCAAAGGCCAACTCAGTGTTGCTGGCCGCCAACTGCGTTCTGGAGACTTCGCCATCGTTCCAGCCATTCTTACCAATGATCAGCGACTCTGCCAGAACTCGGCGGATGTGGAGTGGCTCGAGATTCAGATTCCTTGAGCCGGCGTGTCGAAGCTCAAACCAATTCTAAACCCATTCTGACCTGAATCGATAATACCATTCCCCAGGCAGCTACCTCATAACACTTTTCATTACATACATTGTATGTAGTTAATGAATCTGGCTCTGGAGTGAACTTTGAGTCGGACTTTGAATGAAATGATCCCTGCCGACCTGCCTTGCTGTAAATCCAAGTAAGGATGGCGGACAGATGGCGGTATTTTGAAAATGGAAAACTCAAGAGGCTAACTCTGATCCGCAAAAGAGATTGAAATGGGGATGGCTAAGACAATCGGCGCATTCAGACGGGAGAGAAAAATCGGAAGCCTGAATTCAAGTGTTGTCATCGTGATTCGCGAAACGGCTTTCAGTATGACCATAGGCTCCCCTGCCCTAGCTCGAACTGATCCGAAATACACTTTGACGTTCTGCCATGCGTTACCCACACTCCAACATGTTAAAGACAGGGGCGTCCTACGCAGGGACTGAGACTGGCCATCGTTGGCTGGAACCCTCCGAACCTGATGCGGGTCATGCCGTCGAAGGGAGTCATTTGGAGGAGAATCTCAGAATCTGGCCACGCCGCCCCACTCATTTCTGGATAACTCTACACACCACAGACTCATGATCGCCGACCCTAAAACATCCTTTGAAGGACACTCCACCGAGCAACTCCCCGCCAGCCAACGCATCTACGTCGAGGGCCATATCCACAAGGACGTCCGCGTGCCCATGCGCGAGATCACCCTCTCGCCCACCAAAGCCTTCAACGGTCGCATCGAGATCAACGAACCCGTCCGCGTCTATGACTGCTCCGGTCCTTGGGGGGACCCATCCTTCAAAGGCGACTCCTCCGAAGGCCTGCCTGCCCTTCGCGAAAAATGGATCGCCGCGCGCAACGATGTCGCCGCCTACGACGGCCGCGCCGTGAAGCCTCAGGACAATGGCTACCTCTCCGGCAAACACGCCGAGTTCGCCAGCACCGCCGAGCGCAACCGCCTCGTCGAATTCCCCGGCCTCAATGGCGAACGCCGCCGCCCGCTCAAAGCCACCGGCCACCCCGTCACCCAGCTTTGGTATGCCAAACAAGGCATCATCACCCCCGAGATGGAGTTCATCGCGATTCGCGAAAACATGAAGCGCGCTCAAATCGCCGACTTCACCAACGACATCGTCCGCAACGACCTCGACAAACAACACGTCGGCTCATCCCAGGTGCAGACCGAATACACCCCCAGCATCTTCAAGCGCTTCCCCCAGCGCATCCCGAACGAAATCACCGCTGAATTTGTCCGCAGCGAAGTCGCCGCAGGCCGCGCCATCATCCCCCTGAACATCAACCACCCCGAGTGCGAGCCCATGATCATCGGCCGCAACTTCCTGGTGAAAATCAACGCCAACATCGGCAACAGCGCCGTCGCCAGCAGCATCGAGGAAGAAGTCGAAAAAATGCGTTGGGCCACCAAGTGGGGCGCTGACACCGTCATGGACCTCAGCACCGGCAAGAACATCCACGCCACCCGCGAATGGATCCTGCGCAACAGCCCCGTGCCCATCGGTACCGTGCCCATCTATCAGGCGCTCGAAAAAGTGAACGGCAAAGCCGAAGACCTTACCTGGGAACTGTATCGCGATACCCTCATCGAGCAGGCCGAGCAAGGCGTCGATTACTTCACCATCCACGCCGGCGTCCTCCTACGCTTCGTCCCCATGACCGCCAGTCGCATGACCGGCATCGTCAGCCGCGGCGGCAGCATCATGGCCAAGTGGTGCCTC
>CAZOVY010000110.1:0-16067 GCA_964583255.1 uncultured Prosthecobacter sp. | reverse complement strand
AACCCGCGACCGGCGGCCGCTTCTTCTACACCGAGTTCGGCCACGACCTGCGCTCGCTCAGCACACCGTTTGTGCGGCAGCATGTGCTCGAAGCCATCAAGTGGGCCGCGAAGATGACGGTGACCCCTGAGAAGCAAAAGTAAGCCATGAAGCGCACCATCAGTCTCCTCACGGCATTGCTGCTGCTTCCACTCGCCATGACGCAAGCGGCCAATCTGCCGAAGCCAAACGTCGTCTTCATCTGCGCGGATGATTTGAACTTTGATTCCGTGGGCTGCTATGGCTGCAAGATCCCGGGACTCACGCCGAACATCGACAAGCTGGCGGCGGAGGGGATGCGCTTTCAGTATGCTTACGCGACGGTCGCGGTCTGCCAGCCGGTGCGGGAGTTGATGCACTGCGGTCGGTATCCGCATCGCAGCGGGGCGATGGGATTTTATCCGCTGAAGCCAGAGGTGCGCACCCTGAACCAGCAGCTCCGTGAGGCGGGCTATCTCATCTCGATGATCGGCAAAAACGGGCATTACCTGCCGACGAAGAGCTTTCCGGTGGATTTCGCGGAGCAGAAGATCAATCGCAGCGCGAAGGGACTCGCGGAGGCGACGGCGAAGTTCATCGGCATGGCGAAGGCGCAGGGGAAGCCGTTCTTCCATCATGTGAACTGCGGTGATCCGCATCATCCGCTCATCGGTGCCAAAGGGCCGGACGACTTGGCGGATGGCGATGCGCCGAGTCGTTTCATCAAGCCAGACGAAATCACCAAGGTGCCCGGCTTCCTCGAAGACTTGCCGGAGGTGCGGCGCGAGATGGCGCAATACTATACCAACGTGCGCAGACTGGATGATTGCGTGGGCGCAGTGCTCCGGGCGCTCGATGAAAGCGGCCAGCGCGAGAACACTCTCGTGATGTTCTTCGGCGGCGATCACGGCATGGCGTGGGCGTTTGCGAAATCGAATGTGTATGAGAGCAGCTCACGCTCGAGCCTCATCTTCCGCTGGCCGGGTGTCGTCGAGGCAGGTGGTGTGGATACGGCGCATCTGGTTTCGACGTTGGACTTCACGCCCACACTGCTGGATGCGACCGGCACCGCGATGATCCCCGACATGGACGGGCGCACGTTTTTGCCCGCGCTGAAAGGCATGCGCATGTCGGGATGGGATCGCGTTTATACCTTCTACAATCAAGGCGGCACCTCACACTGGATGCCGATGCGCTGCGTGCGCACAAAAGATCGTGCTTACATCTGGAACGGCTGGAGCGACGGCAAGACCGACTACCAGGGCGGCCTCTTTTCCGAGAAGGGACCCATCGCCAAAGGCACAGGTCTCGCCTGGCCAGCGATCGTCAAAGCGGCGCAGACGAATCCCGCCATCAAGGCGCGTGTGGAGCTGCTCGTTCACCGTGTGCCGGAGGAGTTCTTCGACTTGAGCAACGACCGCTTTGAGCGTCACAACCTGATCGCTGAGGCCACTCGCCAGCAGGAGATTGAAGCCATGCGCAGCGATCTACTGTCGCTCATGCAGCGCACCGGCGATCCGTTTGCCGACGCCTTTGCGCATCGCGATGACCGCGCGGTTTATTTGTTAGCGAGAGACAAAGTGAACGCTCAGTTCAACAAGCCCGCACCGAAGAAGAAAACGCCCGCTGCCAAGTAAGACGCATCCACATCTTCACGCCCATTGTGCGGCAGCACATTCTCGAAGCTATCAAGTGGGCCTCAAAGATGACGCCCGAAACGCCGAAGCTAAGTAAGCCATGAAACACATCATCGCCGCCCTCTCCATCCTGCTGCTAATTTCACTCTCCGCGATTCAAGCGGCCGACCCCATCCGAGTTCTCGTCTGGGACGAGCAGCAGCCGCAGCAAAAGGAGGCATATGGAGAGAAGTTCCTCGGCGAGACCATCGCCGCGCATCTGGCCAAGCTGCCAGGGCTATCGGTGAAGACGGCGAAGCTCGACGAGGCGGATCAAGGCCTTTCCGATGCCACGCTGGATGCCACCGATGTGCTCGTCTTCTGGTGTCATCGCCGCGTGAAGGATCAGGATGACGCCCGCATGGAAGCCGTGGTGAAGCGTGTGATGGATGGGAAAATCGGATTCATCGGCCTGCACTCCACGCATTGGGGCAAGCCCTTTGTGCGGCTCATGCAGGAGCGCTCGAAAGCTGATGCGTTCGCGCAGATTCCCGAGGCGGAGCGAGCTTCGGTGAAGTGGGAGTTTGTGAACGACCAGCCGTATTACAAAGGCATCGGTCGCGCGGCACGCATCACGCCCTTTGTCGAAAAGGCGGAAGGCAACGTGTGGCGACTCACCTTGCCGCAATGCGTGTTCCCGGTGTATCGCAATGACGGAGCGCCGGGCCACATGACGACGCTGCTGCCGCAGCATCCCATCGCCGCCGGATTGCCCGCGCAGTGGGACCTCCCGCAGACGGAGATGTATGGCGAGCCCTTCCACGTGCCCGCGCCGGACGAGGTCGTGTTTGAGGAAAAGTGGGACAAGGGCGAGCACTTCCGCAGCGGCTGCGTGTGGCAGGTGGGCAAGGGCCGCGTCTTCTACTTCCGCCCCGGCCACGAGACCTATCCCATCTTCAAACAAGCCGAGCCGCTGCGCGTGGTGGAGAATGCGGTGCGCTGGCTTCTGACAAAATGATGCCAGTGGGCAGTGACGGTTTTAGCCGCAGCGTAAACGGCTTTTCCTTACTGTTGTCAGTAAAGATGTGAAATGCGGTGGGAGGCGGGTGTATTGCTCAGGCATGAAATCTCATCTCATCATCGCCACGGGATGGCTCGCTCTGGCGTCAGCTTATTCCCAAATCATCGACGGACAGTTTCCCGTCACGTCGAATCTCAAGGTCGGTGTGGCGAAGGTGGACATCACACCGACGGATGTTGCGCGCATCACGGTCGTCGGACATCGACGCGAGGTGACGGGCGTGCGTGATCCTTTGCGAGCAGGCGTGCTCATTCTCGACGATGGGGAGACGAAAGCGGCGATCGTGACGATGGATACCATCGGGGCGTGGGAGGACATGGTGAAGCTGGCACGAGCGGGCATTGAAAAGGATACGGGCGTGCCGGCGGCGAACATCATGGTGACCGCGTCGCACAATCACTCAGGGCCGGGTTATGTGGAGAACTTGCGTTGGGCATCAGAGTTGATCAAGAAGCTCACGGCGGCAGCGAAGGAAGCGGCGGGAAACATGCGCACGGTGAGCATTGGCTACAGCGAGGACGCCATCAGCTTTGGCATCAATCGACGGAAGACCTATGATGGCCGTGCGGTGGTGAGTTTGAATCCCGAAGGCCCAAATGATAAGCGCGTGAAGGTGCTGCGCTTCGATGATGGCAAATCGCTCACGCCCGTGGCGGTCATCATGCATGCGGTGTGTCATCCGTGCTTCTTCACTTGGGGCGACAAAGGATCGCAGCCTTATCCCAAAGGTTATCCGAAGATGACGGCGGACTTTCCCGGCGAGGCGCAGACATTTGTCGAGAGCGTCTATGCTCAGAAGACTTCCGTGATGTTCATGCAAGGCTGCGCGGGTGACATCCGGCCCAACTTGCCAGGTTATCCGTATCGCTGTGCGGACGAGGCGGACATCCAATGGGCGGGCCGCGATCTCGGCGGTGCCGTGGCGCGTGCGGCTGCGTTGAGTGTGACGCGCGAGCAGTTGCGCAAGCGCGCATCGTTTTATCAGATCCGTGTGGCGAGTGAAGTGGTCGATCTGCCCGGCAAAGAAGGCCCGGTGCCCTCGGAGTTGATGGCGATGAAGGTCGGCCCGTTTCTCTTTCTGACGATGCCCGGCGAGCCGATGGTCGAGTATGGATTCAAACTGGAGAAGGCCATCTCGGATCGCGCCACGCCGATCATCGTCGGCTACTCGAACGGCAACATCGGTTACATCGCCACGGCGGATGCGCACAAGGTCGGCGGCTATGAGCCGAACCTCTCCAAGCTCAAGCCCGAAACCGAGGCGATCATTTTGAAACAACTCGGCGTGCTCGCAGATCGCGTCGTCGGCGATGTGTTCGAGTCGTTCTCAAAGCATCCCAAGGACGTGCAAAAACGCGAGGCGGAGGAGAAGGCGCGGCTGGATGCTGCGAAGCAAATCAAGCCGTAGAACGCCATGGCAACCTCGTCCGCACCGACAAATTTCCGCCATCGCATCATCGGCGTCACCATGCTGATGGCGTTCATTTTGTATCTCGACCGCATCTGCATGGGCGAGATCGTAAAGTCGGTGTCGTTCAACCATGACCTCAAGCTCACGGAGGAACAGATCGGCCAGATCCTGGGTTCGTTCTTTTTTGCTTATGCGTTGTTCCAAGTGCCCGCTGGTTGGGCGAGTGATCGCTTTGGCGCGCGCCCGATGCTGACGATCTACATCGTGCTGTGGTCGCTGTTCACGGCGATGACGGGTTTTGTCACGGGCTTCGTGGGTCTGCTCATCGCGCGTTTGCTTTGCGGTGTGGCGGAAGCGGGCGCATATCCGACATCGATGGCGTTGATTCGCAAATGGATCCCGCTCACGGGTCGCGCACGGGCCAGTGGCATGGTCGCGCTCGGTGGTCGCATCGGCGGCACACTCGCTCCGTTTTTGACCATCTGGATGATCGTGACGATGGGCAACTGGCGCACGTCATTGTGGATCGATGGAGCGATCGGTCTCGTCATCGCGTTCATCTTTTGGAAAGTGGTTCGCTCGAATCCGCATGAGCATCCGCAGGTCAACGCAGCGGAGTTGGAGTTGATCGGCAGGCCGCAGGGCGAAAAATCGTTGAGCGGTCGCGAACTCCTGAGCGCTCTCTGGAGCTTTACCAAAAGCCGCAGCCTGTGGTGCAACTCCGCCGCGCAAATGCTGCAAAATATCGGCTGGGGATTCCTCGTCACCTGGCTGCCGACTTATCTCGTGAAAGAGCGCGGCGTGGGCGAGATCGAAGGCGGCAAGATGCTCACTTATGTGCTCGCGTTCGGCATGTTGGGACAAATCGCGGGCGGCTACTACTGCGACTGGGCCACACGTCGCTTCGGCCTGCGCTGGGGTCGATTGCTGCCGATGACCAGCTCGATGTTCGTCTGCGCGGCGGCCTATGTTTGCTGCCCGTTTGTTGAATCGACATGGACGCTCGTCGCGTGCTGCGCGGTCGTTTCTTTCTGCACCGATCTCGCCAATCCCGCGCTCTGGGCCTTCATGGGCGATGTCGGCGGACGCGCCACGGCTGCCGCCGGAGGTTGGGGAAACATGTGGGGCAACTTCGGTGCCAGCGCCGGTGCCTTGCTCATCCCCTGGCTGATGAAACTCGGCGGCGGCGATGGCAAGACGCTCGTCTTCTTCACCCTCGCCGGAGCCTTCATCCTCGCCGGTCTCATCGTCTTGCCCATGGACGCGACGAAGAAGCTCATCGCCGATGAAACTTAATGTCTGCCACGGCTTCAGGACGACCACGGATTGAAGTACAAAATCAGAAAATCCGTGGCCGCCCTGAATCCGTTGAGAATCCGACGTATTTACCTCCATGATCTCAAAACTCCGCACTTCGATTTGGTTCGCTTTGTTGTTCTCGACATTCGCTTCAGCGGGTGAGGTCTTCATTGAAGCGGAGTCATTCAAGACCTCGGGCGGATGGTCGGTGAGTGAAGCGAAGACTGCTTCCGGCTTGGCGATGCTTGGTGGTGCTGGCGGTGCGAAGGACGGTATCGCGACGACGACGGTGAGCATCAAGGACGCGGGGCATTATCATTTGTGGGTGCGCTACAGCAGTCATCCGAAGTGGCGCGGGCCTTTTCATGTCACGGCGATGACGGGTGAGCGTGTGCTGGGTGATGCCTTGTTTGATACGGAGTTTGCGGGGCAGCGCACGAAGCCGGAGGACGTGTGGAAGTCTTTTGAGGTCGATCTGCCGGAGGGCGAAGTGACGCTGAAACTCAGCAAGCATGAGAACCTCAACTCAGGCGGTGCGTCACGGCAGATTGATTGCCTGCTTCTCACCATGGATGCCAAATTGGTGCCCAATCATTTGCACTTCGGCGCTCAGACCTTTGTGCGAGTCACGTTGGGCGATGGCTATGAGAAGCCAGCTTACATTCACATCTTCGCGGATCACTTTCATGCGCCTTGGTATGATCATTACTCGCTGGGGCGATCAGGTGCGGTGGCGAGTGTGAATGTGAAGAAGTCGGACCTGCTGAAGTCTGGCGAGAGCACGGCATGGTGTAATATCACGCCCACGATCTACCAGGATTCCGGCGCGATGCTGCACATCACGGCGCGACATGCCTACACTGAGTATGCGGAGCGTTTGCGGGCTACGTTCGAGTTTGCCACCGCACCGGAAGAGAAGGCCATCGTGCGCACGATGAAGTTTGATAACAAACCCGGCACTGTGGGCATCTTCATGCCTCCGAATCTGCTCACGGCAGAGAACTTGGCCTTGATGAAGACAGATGCCGAGATCGCCGAGGGCACGGGAAGAATGGCGGATGCACATGTGTGGCCGACTCACGGCAAGCCTTTGTCGAAGTTCCCCTTCTTCGTGAGCGCCAACATCGACAACAGCTTCACGCCGCCCAGTGAAGTCGTGAGAGCGCGCGAGCAGAAGACGCTCGACTACTTCGGCTTCACCTCGAGCCATCTGCGGCATATCGGTGGTGCGTGGTTGATGAAAGACAAGTCGTTCTGCAATCCTGATATCGAGAAGATGCGCGCCAAGCTTCAGCAAGCGGCGACAGGCTTCAAAAAGGAGGGCGGCAAGGTCGAAGACATCGTCTTTTGCGAGCTGACGGATGAACCCACGGGTCAACCGCTCGACTTCATCTCAAAGGAGCCATCCTGTGCGGAGCCGTTTCGAGTGTGGTTGAAAAAATTGGGCAAAACACCTGCTGATTTGCTGGTGAAGGACTGGGTGGCCGTGAAGATCGTCACGCGCGAGCAACGTGCCGAGTCACCGGCGCTCTATTATTACTCGCAGCGCTTCCGCACGCGGGCTTTGGGTGATTTTATGGCCACGCAGGGCGCGATGGCTAAGGAGATCTATGGTGGCGACTTTCCTGTGCTGGCCAATTTCAGCGATGGTGCCGTGTATGGGGCCAACTTCTACATCCAGGGCGTGGATTACTTCGAGCTTCTCGATTCACCAGATCAAAACGCCATCTGGGGCGAGGATTGGGCAAACGGATCGTCATCGTATCAATGCGCCTCTTTCAACATCGATCTCATGCGTGCGGCCACACGCGAGCGCGGACAGCTCATCGCACATCACTTGGTCTCTCACGCGGGTCGCAAGGCCTGGGACATCAAATTGAAGGCGACGAGTGAAGTGGCTCGAGGCGTGAAAATCTTCAACAATTTCAGCTACGGACCCACCTGGGCCACGCACGAAGGCGGGCCGTATTGGCGCTCACATGTGTGGCAGGGCAAGCCCGAGACCTGGACGGCCAATGCAGCGATCACGCGTGAGATCGGTGCGGTGGAGGACATCATGCTTAGTGCCATGCCAGCGCCTGCCAAGGTCGCGCTGCTCTACAGCACCGCGAGTGACGTGTGGACGGTGGAGGAGACCAACGCGTATGGCTTTGACCGCATGCACACCTGGATGGCGCTCTCTCACGCGCAAATGCCCGTGGACATCGTCTCCGAGCAACAAGTGGAACGTGACATGCTCAATGCCTATCGCGTCTGCTACCTCAGCGGCCCCAATCTCACTATCGCCGCAGCTACGAAGCTCAAGCAGTGGGTGAAAGCCGGTGGCACGCTCTGGCTCACAGCCGGTGCGGCATCGCGCGATGAGTTCAATCGTCCATTGCACGTGCTAGACGACATTTTACCCGCCACTCGGAGTGAGGTCATCTCCTTGCAGGCTTTTGTGGCATCGGGGCGCTACTTGAACACCCTCGCAGCCAAAGACGAAGTCCAATGGGAAGGCGGCAAGGCGTCTGTGCTCGCGATCAAGCAGCCCCTGACCGCCAACGCTGGCTCCACCACGCTCGTCAAGTTCAAAGACGGCAGCGCAGCGATGGTGCGCGGCACCGCAGGCCAAGGACAGATCACATGCTGCGGTTTCCTGCCTGCCTTGAGCTACATCAAGTCTGCTCTCGATGCCCGCGCGGCGTTGCAAAAGAAGATCGATGACAAAACCACCCTGACCGCAGACGAGCAGCATGAGTCCAAACTCATCGAGCGCAGCTACAACCCGTGGAAGTTCCCCTCCGACCTGCGTGATCTCATCCTCACGCCCACGGCGAAAATCACGAAGCCGATCCTCTGCGATCACGCACTCGTTGATGCCGTCTTTATGCCGCATGAGAAGGGAATTGTCATCCCACTCGCCAACTACACGCTGGAGCCGATTCAGAAGCTCACGCTCACGATCAATGTGCCACGCACGATTGCCAAAGCTGAGTCCGCGACTCACGGCGAGATCGCCTTCAAGCAAACAACACCCACGACCGTCGAGCTATCGCTGCCGCTCGATAACAATGACTTCGTGAAGCTGCTGTTCCCATGAAACTCTTTCACATCATCATTGCCCCACTCTTCGTCTGCGCGCTCTTGCATGCAGCTGATCCGCTACAACCGCGTAAAGGTGAAGTGCCTGCGTCGGGGCTTTATGTGCCGGTGAGCGTGGATGCCTATGCGGGCGACAAATCGGGCGCTGGATTTACCGAATCGCATGTCACGGTCGCAAATGTGCCGTTTGATCTCGTGACGAAAGCAGGCGCGGATAACTTCTTTTTAAAGTCAGCGGCATGGCCGGACTGGAAGGAGGACCCGAGCAAATACACGGCCGACTATGACAAGGGGCCTGCTGTGGCGGGTGATCCGCAGCGGCCGATGTTCAAGGTGCCGGTCGCAGACTACAGCGCGGTGTATTTGCTGGCGGCTTGCGACAATGATCGTTCTCTGTCGAATGTGGTGAGCTTTCGCATTGGCGCGATGGATGGAGCGCGGCGGCTGACGTTGCATGATTTCTCAGTCAAAGTGCCGCGCTTTGATGAAGCCAAGGCTGCAGGCATCAGCACCATCATTGCAACACCCGCAGGGAATGTGTTCTTGATCAAAGTGCCGCTGGGTTTGGCCATAGCGCAGGATTTCACGGATGAATGGGCGCTGGATGTGGAGGTGACCAAGGAACTGCAACTGGCGCTGCGTGCGCCTGATCCCTGTCGGTTCAATTACCGGCCCATCGGTCCTCCGAGTGGTGTGCATGTGTTTGGCATGACCTTCGCACGCTCGCCGGTGCAGATGAAGGTGACGAGTGATGAAGTCGGCCATGTGTTTGTGGAGCCGCAAAAGGCCACGTTTCATGTCGATCTCCGCGGAGTGGGTCGAGTGAACAATAAGCTGACGCTCGAAGCCACGGCGACCTCTCTCGATGGCGAGACGGTCACGGCGACCACCGAGGAGTTTGAGATGGCGGTGGGTGTGCAGGTGCGCAAAGACATCACGCTGCCAGTGAAGCGTCGTGGCTATCACGAAGTGCGCATCCGGCTCATGAATGGTCGCACGGAGGTGCTGCGGCGTGAGACGACCTTTGCCATGCTGCCGCCGGACACGCGCAAGCATCGCGATGAGTCGCCCTTTGGCACCTGGGACTTCGGCGGAGCGCACTTCACGCCGAGCGATCCTGATCTTGTCGGCCCGCTCTATGTGAAGGCGGGCTTGCGCTATGGTATGTTCAATTACAGCGCCGATGCGCGGAAGAAATACGGCGTGCTGAACGGCCACGAGCCCAAGAGCGCGGACCTGCTCGCAAAGAAGACAGCCGATGACCCGCTGATGCCGCAGAAGGTGCTTATCTTTCACGAGCACGCCATCAGCGGCCCGCACATCATTCGCACACCGGATGTTTTCACCGGTCGTCCGGCCTACAAGATGGATGCTACGGAGCAGGCGAAGTTTGATGCGATGTGGAAGGAAGCACTCGACACCGCCAAGGCCACGCGAGCGCAGCTTCCGCAGGCCAAGCTCGCCTTTGGCAATGGCAATCCGCATCTCATGGAGGAGTTCGCGCGGCACAAGTTTCCGGCGGAGTTGTTCGACTCACGCGGCAACGAAGCCGGCAGTTTCATGCGCATGCCGGAGACGCAGCCGCTCGACTTCGTGGCGAACAACGCCAGCCTCTGGATGGATCGCCAAATCCTCGATCACTACGGCTACAAGGACAAGCCCATCACCCAATGCTACGAGGTCTGCTACCCGAGCACGAACCCCGGCAATCTGTCGCTCAAAACACAAGCCAGCTACTACGTGCGGCACATGATCCACTCGCTTGTGTGGGGCATTCCGGTCATTCGTCCGTCGTGCATCTGTGATGTGGGCAACTCTTATCAGTTCAGCAACTGGGGCTCCTGCGGCCTTTGCTTTGCCAAGCCCGAGCTTTCGCCCAAACCCTCGTATGTCGCGATGGCAACACTCACGCGACAACTTGATGGCGCCAAGTTCAGCCGTGTGATCGACACGGGTTCACCGGTGGTCTATGCGGTGGAGTTTGCGAAGAGGGAAGGCGGGTTTGTCACGGTGGCTTGGACGTTGAGGGGAGAACGAAAAGGAGTCTGGTAGCTCCGCAAGAACGGCGGATTTCAGGACATCACGGAAGTCGAGGATATGATGGGAGAAGAGATCGGAGAATATAGATTTTCTAACGAACTGCTGGTGCATTTGACGTTAACCTCGACGCCCATTTTCATCACAACCAACCAGCAATTCGCAGGCTTCGATGAAATCGCACCTGATTGGGACGCGATGAACAACGCTAAGGTGCAAGCAACGGATGGCTTGATTGGTTCCTTAGCTAGTCTGTCCGACTGGCAAATCGAGCCCGAGCCGAACACCGAACTCGAATGGTTCAACTTCGAGTGTCCACGCCGCAAAGGGAACTTTGAGTTCGCGGAGGTGGCTGAGTTTGAAGGCGAGAAGCAAGTCCTCAGCGTGAAGCCGAAGCTGCCCGTCGCGGGTTCACCGCACTTGCCGATGTATTCGGTGCTGAGCTTGAAGAAACCCATCGAACTCCCCGGCAAGCCCACCGAGATCGGCCTCATGGTGAACGGCAACGGCGGCTGGGGTCGCATCATCTTCGAGCTCACCGACGCCAGCGGTCAGCGCTGGACTAGCATCGGTGCCGCGATGAAGGGCGAGGCCACGCGTTGGATGGCCGATTGGATGAGCGAGAAGGAACTTGCCGCGATGAAGACGATGAAGGTCAGCGATTGGAACACCAACGACGTCTGGCAGCGCAGTCGCATCAACTTCGAAGGCTGGCGCTACCTGAAGTTCCCGCTCCCCGGTCAATACGACGGCGAAGGCTACCACTGGCCTGCCAACTGCAATTGGAAGTCCACCGGCGATGGTGTGGTGAAGTATCCGCTGAGGTTCACCAAGCTCATCATCGAACTGCCCGAGAAGGTCTTGTATTTGAACAAGATGATCACCGTCCCCCGCGCCGAAGTGTATTTGAAAGGCCTGCAAGCCACCTATGAATCACCCGACAAAGTTTTCGCCGCCCCATAGCGTAGCATAGGCTTTCTAGCCTGTGCCCACATCACTCCATCACTCCCACCACAGCCTAGAAAGGCTATGCTACACCTCATGACAAACCCACTCGTCTCCTACCCACAACCCCCCGACACACCCACGTCGCACCTGCCATTCAGCCCGTGCGTCGTCGTTGGTGATCTCATCTTCGTCTCCGGCCAAGCCTCCGTCGATCAAGCGGGCAACATCGTCAGCGACACCTTTGAAGGCGAGTTCCGCCGCAGTATCGAAAACGTGCGCAAGGTGCTCGAAGCCGCCGGCAGCGACCTCGCGCATGTTGTGCAGACGCGAAACTATGTTCGCGATGCCGAAGACGTGGCGCTCTACAACCAGCTCTACCGCGAATACTTCCCGCAGCCCTCACCAGCGCGTACTACCATCACCAACTGCCTGCCGCCGGATTTGAAATACGAAGTCGAAGCCGTCGCCGTGAGGAGGAAGTAGCGACAACACATTCCCCCACGGATTTTCTGATTCTGTATTCTAATCCGTGGTCGCACTGAATCCGTGGCACATCCTCACCTCACTTACCCTATGATCCGACTCTATGCCCTTCTTCTGTGGCTCAGCATGACTGTGCCGTTACTCGCTACTCAGAAGCTCACTGACTTTCAGCGCATCGTCATAGCGGATGATGCGAGCGCGGTGCAACGGGTTGCTGCTGCAGAACTGGCACTGTATGTCGGCCAGATCGCTGCGCAGAAGATCGAGGTGCTCAAAGCAAGCAAGCTGGCTGCAGACGCGCCCGGTTTGTCGTTCTTTGTGGGCGATGGAGCAGCAAAGCTCGCCCTTGGCAAATCGCCGAAGCCTTGGAAAACGGATGAATGGATGCTGCGCTCGGTGCCTGGCGGTCTTGTGGTCGCGGGTGATGATGGTATTGGTGATCCGTGGTCCATTCGCACGGCGGCGGGGAGCATGCTGGCGGTTTATACCCTGCTGGAGGATCATCTCGGGGTGCGCTGGTTTTGGCCGGGTGAGTTTGGTGAACATGTGCCGGTAAATGCCGATGCGCAGGTGCCAGCGTTTGATGAACGACGGCAGCCTGCGTTTGAGATTCGCTCCGTGGAGCTCGGCTACTCCAGCATTTACCACACCAAGGTTTTTTCCGACGCGGCCAAGCGCTGGACACGTCGTGCGCGTCTGGGTTGGGTGAAGTCGGCGGTGTTTGGGCACAGTTGGGAGGCGGCGTTTGATTTGCGCAAAGGCGAGACCTTCAAACAACACCCGGAGTGGTTCGCACTCGTCAATGGCGTGCGCAGGCCGCCACAGATGTGCACCACGCATCCCGAGGTCATCGCTCGGATGGTGGATTATGTGCTAACGGGCAAGCAGGACATCATGAACATCTCGCCGAGTGACGGCGGTGGCTTCTGCGAGTGCGAGCGCTGTCAAGCACTCGATGTGCCGGGCGTGCTGGCGTATGACAACAAGCACGTTCAACTCAGCGATCGCATCTTCGCCTATGCGAACGAAATCGCCCGCCGTGTACGCGAGAAAAACCCAGCCAAGAGCTGCGGCATGTTCGCCTACACCTATTACAACAAGCCGCCCGTGAAGATCGCCAAACTGGAGCCGAACCTGTATCTCTCGTTTGTCTATCAAAGCGCCGCGCATCGTGATCCCGAGAACCTGCGTGAATGGCGCGAGTCCGTCTCAGGCTGGCAGAAGCTCGGTGCCAAGATGGTGGTGCGTGAGGGCTGGGGCAATCACTACTACCACGACATGGCCTTCATCCATGATCGTCAAATCATCGCCAATCTCGCCGAAGCGAGCCGTCTCGGCTTCGTCGCCGCGTATGGTGAAGGCAGTAAATCCTTCGCCACCATGGCTCCGAACTACTGGGCCATCACGCACATGATGTGGGACCCGAAACGCGACAGCACGAAGGTGATGCCAGACTTCTACCAATCCGCCTACGGACCCGTGGCAAAGGAGATGGAAGCCTTCTTTGCCGCCTACAGCCACGCGCTCGACACCAACTGGTCCAGGCGGGATCGCTACGTGGATGCCACCGGCATCGCGTATGCCAATGTCATCGCCGCATGGGGAAAACTGATCCCGACTGAGGCCATCGCAGAAGCCGAAAAGCACCTGAAAGCCGCAGAAGCCAAAGCGCCCGCCGGTGAATACGCCAACCGCGTGAAATTCCACCGCTTCGGTCACGATTACACGAAACTCATGCTCCAACTGCTCGCCAACTACAAGCAACTCAGCGAACTCGGCGTAAAAATGGAGTTTGCGTCATCTGTGAAAGCCACTCGCGATGATCCCGCCGCACGCGATGCCCTGCTCAAGCAAAGCTACGACCTCGGTGAGCAACGCGAGCAAATGCTCCTCGCCCACCGCGACTGGGCCGGCCCCGACGAAGGCCTCTACGCCTTCACCAACGACAGCCACATCCGCCAATGGCACACCAACGTGAAAAAGGCACTCGGCATCGACAAACCTAGCGCCCTGACGAAGCAGACCTTGAGCGGCAAAGATTTGAAGTGAAATCCCTCCAATGCCCCGCTCCCTCCTTCTCCATCTGTGGCTTCTCTTCATTTGCGTCTCCGCGTTCGCGCAGGAGCGTGTGCCGTGGACGACTTCGCTCATTAATGGCACGCCGGAGCCGCCACCGCCTTATGTCGTTGAGCGTCTTTATCCGGAGCTGACCTTCAAGAAGCCATTGGATGTCACGCCCTTGCCTGGCAGTGATCGCCTGATTGTGCTCGAAGAGACGGGGCGGATGCTCTCCTTTGTTCCTGGCAGCGACAAAGCCGATCTCTTCGGCGATCTCGCTGAGTTTGATCGCGAGATCGCTCGTTCGTTTGCGCTCACGTTTCATCCGCGCTTCAAAGAGAACCGTTTTGTCTTCACTTGGATCGTGCAGGACTTGAAGGGCGAAGATTTCCGCGACAACGGCTCACACATCGTGCGCTTCCGCGTCACGGATGATTCGCCGCCCAAGCTCGATCTCAGTAGCGCCCAACCCATCATCTCTTGGCGTGCAGGAGGTCACAATGGGGGCAACGTGCGCTTCGGACCCGATGGTATGCTCTACATCTCCACGGGAGATGGCACCAAGCCTGATCCGCCGGACTCACTCGTCACGGGACAAGACATCAGCGATCTGCTTTCCAGCGTGCTGCGCATTGATGTCGATCATCCGGAGGCTGATCGCGCCTATAGCATTCCGAAGGACAACCCCTTCGTCGATGTGCCGAAAGCGCGTGGTGAAGTCTGGGCCTATGGCTTGCGCAATCCCTGGCGCATGAGTTTCAATCCGAAGAATGGCGAGTTGTTCGTTGGCGATGTCGGCTGGGAGTTGTGGGAGATGATCTATCGCGTTCAGCGCGGCGGCAACTACGGCTGGAGCCTCACCGAGGGCGGCAAACAGGACGTGCGGCCTGATCGCGTGCGTGGCTCCTCACCGATTCTGCCGCCGCTGGTCGCACACTCGCATGAAGAGGCCGCGAGCATCACGGGTGGTGAGTTTTATCATGGGGACAAGCTGCCCGAGTTGAAGGGCGCGTATCTCTACGGCGACTGGCAGATGGGCACCTTTTGGTCATTGCGCTCCGAGGGCGACAAAGTCACCGAGCATCGCGAACTTGCTCGCAGTTCGCTCATGCCAGCAGGCTTTAGCATTGGCCACGATGGCGAGTTGATCATCGTGGATCACAGCGAGGGCGGCTTGTGGCGATTGGCAAAAAATCCGCGTTCCGGCAAGAACTCCAACTTTCCGCGTAAGCTTAGCCAAACCGGACTCTTTAGCGACACGCTCAAGCAATCACCTCAGCCCGGCGTGTTGTCGTATGAGATCAATGCTCCGCGCTGGGCCGATTACGCGATTGCGCAGCGCTGGGTCGGCTTTCCTGATCAATCTGGCGTCAATGTCTCCAGCGAATCCAAAGGCGTCGTGCTGCGTGGCCGCTGGGGATTCCCTGCGGGTGCTGTGCTTGCCAAGACTTACTCGCTCGACCTGGAGCGCGGCAATCCCGCCACGCGCCGCCGCATTGAAACGCAGATCCTGCACTTCGATGGCAGCCTCTGGGGCACGTATAGCTATCGATGGAACGCCGAACAAACCGACGCTGAACTCGTGCCGAGGCAAGGCGACGAAACCACTTTTACCGTGAAGGACAAAGCCGCGCCCGGCGGCCAAATGCAGCAGCGCTGGCGATTTTACAGCCGCAGTGAATGCGCACGCTGCCACACGCTCATGAATGATTTCGCGCAAGGCTTCAGCGCTCTCCAACTCGACCGCACGACGCCGCAGGACAAAGGCGATCAGCTCGATGGCTTCACGCGCCTCGGCCTCACGCCCGCAGAGCCACGCTTTGCTGATCCACATGGCTCCGTGGGCAGCCTGGAGGTCCGCGCACGCAGCTACTTGCACGTCAATTGCAGCGTCTGTCATCGCTTCAACAGCGGCGGTGGCGTGCCGAGTTACATGAACATTGAGGCTGTGCTCAAAGAGGCCAGGCTCATCGACACCAAGCCCGTGCAAGGCGATCTCGGCCTCCCCGATGCGCGCGTCATCGCCAGTGGC
>CAZOVY010000109.1:0-17058 GCA_964583255.1 uncultured Prosthecobacter sp. | reverse complement strand
GGCGTCACCACAGTCAACGGTGGTGTCCTGAAGATTACGACTCTCGCGGCCGGTGGCACCACCAGCAGCATCGGCTCGGCAGCCGTGGCGGCGGGCAACCTCGTGATCGACGGTGCGACCCTGCAATACGTCGGCACCACTGCGACGACCACCACCCGCGGCTTTACCATCGGAACGCCGGGGGCGGCTCAGGCGAGCATCAGCGCTATCCTCAGTGCCGATGGCACAGCACCAGCGAATACAGCGGGCTACACCACCACCGCTGTGGCCTTCGGCACCGCCTCGGTTCCGGCGGTGCTTAACCTGACCGGTGCCAACACCGGCACGAATACCTTCAGTCAGGTTCTCGCCGACAACACGACGGTCGGCAGCACCTCCCTGAACAAGACAGGCGCGGGCACGTGGGTGCTCAGCGGAACCCAGACTTACACCGGCGGCACGAACATCTCCGCGGGGACGCTGACGCTCGGTGCCAACAATGTTCTGGCCGACACCGGCGCGGTTACGGTGAGCGGTGCTTCCACAGTCTTCAGCGTGAATACTCGCACCGACACGGTGGGTGCGGTCACTTTGACTGACGGTTCCATCACCGGCAGCACGGGCGTCCTCACCAACAACACCTCAGCCTACGACGTGCGCAACGGCACGATCAGCGCCATCCTCGCCGGCAGCGTGGGCCTTACCAAGAGCACAGCCGGCACCGTGATCCTGAGCGCGGCCGCCACCAACACCTACGCGGGCGACACCACCATCTCCGTCGGCACGCTCCAGCTCGGTGCGGCCAACGTCATCCCCGATGGCGCAGCCAAGGGTAACGTGGTCCTCTCCGGCACCGCCACCCTCGACGTGAACACCTTCAGCGACACGGTGAACGGGCTCACCGGTTCCTCGGGAACGTTTGTGGACAACACCGGTGCCACGGTCGGCACCCTCACCGTGGGCGGAAACAACACGACCAGCGTCTTCGACGGCATCATGAAGAACACTGGCGCAGGTGCTCTGAACCTCGCCAAGACCGGTTCCGGTGACTTTACACTGACCAACGCCAACACCTACATCGGCACAACGGCAGTGAACGATGGCCAGTTGATCCTCAAGAACGGCAGCGCGCTGTCCACGACCGCGACACTCGGCAACTCCGCCATCACCGTGGCCGCTCAAAAGACCCTGGCGATCAGTGTCGTTGGTGCGAATGTGGGTGCCGCCAATACCGTCACAGCCGGTCTTACCGGAGTCGGCACGGGTGGATCAGTCTTGACCCTCAGCCCCGGCTCTGCTGCAAACCCAGGCGGTAATTTCACCATGGCCGACGGCCTGTTTGGCACGTTCAATGTGACGAATCAGACTTCCTTCGCAGGAGCCAATAGCCTCGTCATCGGTGGTGCAGGGACACTGACCACGAATGCCCCTGCGCTCACCTTTGACATCAACGCTACAACCAGCGACATCAACGACTTGTTGGCACTCACTAAGGCTGTGTCGGTCGGTGCCACCGGAGGCAGGATATTTGCGAACGTGATCAATGGTGGCGTGACCGGTGCCAGCCTGACGGGCAAAGCCTACACCGTCATCACGGCGACAGGCGGCCTCGCAGACGTCAAGCTCACGGTGGGGAATACCTCGTTCCTTGCTGGTGGACATACTTACGCGGGCAGCCTCTCGACCTCGACAGCGACAGCGCAAATCCTGACTTTCGCACAGACCTCGACGCTGACCAACGCCTATTGGGGTTCGGGACAGGGCACCAGCGCCGCAACTAACGTGTGGAATACCTTCACTGCCGGTGTGACCAACTGGTCCACAACGCAACCTACCTTCACCGAAGCGGGTCTGCTGCCAGCCTTCGACACTAACGTCCACTTCAGTGTGTCGAGCACTAGCAACTTGAGCACGGCGCTGGGTGAGGACTTCACCATCAACAGCCTGAACGTCCTGGCGAGCAACACAGCAGCGACGAGCGTCAGTGGAAACATTTTGACGATCAATGCGGGTGCCGCCAACGGCAACACCGATGGAAATGGTATCAGTCTGGCAAGTGGAAGTGGCCCGCTGACCATCAGCAGCCCAGTGGTCCTTGGCACCAGTGCAAGCCATACTTGGACAAACTCCAACGCAGCGGCAGGCAGCCTGTTGACCGTCAGTGGCACAACGGTTACCGGCTCAGGCAAAAACCTCGTTGTTGCTGGCACGGGTGACACCACTATCTCCGCCGCCATCCAGACTGGCGCAGGCACACTGGCCAAGACCGGTGGTGGCACGCTAACCCTCACGGGTGCGAACACCTACACAGGCCTGACCAACATCAATGGTGGTATCGTGAATGTCGGTTCAACAGAAACCGCCGGCACATCGGGACCGCTGGGTAAACAGGCTGCGAGTGCCGCAGGCTCCATCGTCTTCGGCGGCGGCACACTGCAATATTCGGCTGCCAACCAAAACGATTACTCTGGACGCTTCAGCACAGCAGCTAGCCAGGCTGTGAAGATCGACACCAATGGTCAGGACGTGACCTTCGCCACGGCGCTCACCAGCAGCGGGGGCAGTTTGGCCAAGTCGGGAGCTGGCATTCTGACCCTGACCAACACCAACAGCTATAGCGGCACCACGACGGTTTCCGCTGGCAACTTGCAGGTCGGTAACTCTAGCACAGGCTCCACGGCCGCCCTTTCGGTGGTGACAGTTTCCGGTGCTGGTGGCAGCACCACGGCGGCTGTGACCAACAGCGGATTGACGACGACGCCCTTCACCTCGGCACCGAATTACTCAGGCATAGTGGTGACTCCAAATATTGTCACTGGCCCCATCCTTTCCGGCACAGGGACCGTCTCCGGCAACACGACCATCGGGGCGGGCACCGTTGCTTCGGCCGGTGTGCTTAAACCCGGCGACAGCGGAGGTTCCAACAACGGCACGCTGAACTTCGGTGGAACCTTGACGGTGACGGACAAATCCCAGATCCAACTGGGACTAACCTCCTCAACGCGGATTGATCCCAACTTCAACTGGATGACTCAGAATGCTGGTGACTACCTGAATCTCACTGGTGGCTCAAATTACACAAGCACATGGAGCACCAAGGATGGTTCCTACGACCAGATTCTGGGGGTAAGCACTCTAACGATCGGCACCGGAGGCGGCAGCTTCGGCACGCCCTCTGTGTTGGTGACGGACAACGGGGGCACTTACAACGCGGGCAACATCTTCAAGCTACTTGACTGGTCGACTCTGTCTGGATTTGGTTTTGGCGGTTCGGGTTTCTCAGGCAACTTCAATGTCACCCGCGATTTGGTTCTGCCAAATCTCACCAGTGGATTCAATTGGGATACCAGCGCCTTCCAGCAATTCGGCGTGATCGTGGTGGTCCCAGAACCAGGCCGCGCGCTGTTGATGCTCTTTGGCCTCATGGCCCTCTTCTTCCGCCGCCGTCGTCAGGATTGAGATTCGCGTAGTTTGATTTGATTGCAGAGAGCCACGTCCCTTGTGACGTGGCTCTTTTGCTTGAATGTGGCGCTCAACGCTGAAGCTGCCTTCATGGTTGACCACGGCCCAGTTGTCTTCACTCTAAGGCGCTCATGCATCTCTCTTTCCGCACACAGTCGCTTTAGCGATTCTGTTTTACGGCACACCCGCTCATTGGGCGGGTCGTTTGAGCATTTGCCCATCACCGCCACTCGGTCTTTTCATGGATTACACGTCGATCATCACCACCAAGCGCACTCGTTTTAACCTCCTGGAGGAGCTGATGGGACAACCAGGCTTTTTTGACGAGCCGAAAAGATCCCGCGAGCTGACGCAGGAGCACCGCCAACTGAGTAACCTGCTGCGTGATTGGGACGAGTATCAAAGGCAGCTCAATGAACTGACCGAGAGTCAGGACATGCTCAAAAGTGGTGACGACGAGCTCGTCGCTATGGCGGCTGCTGAGATCCCGCTGATCCAGAAGAAAGTGACCACTTTGGAGAATGCGGTGCAGTTTTCCATCCTGCCGCCAGATCCGCTGGAGGGGCGTGATGCCCTGCTGGAAATCCGAGCTGGCACGGGTGGTGATGAGGCCTCTCTTTTTGCTGCTGATCTGGTGCGCATGTACAGCCGCTTTGCTGAAGCACGTGGCTGGAAGGTGGAGACGCTGGAGTCGAGTCCGTCGGATGTTGGCGGCTTCAAAGAAATCGTCATGAAAGTCAGTGGTGAAGACGTTTTCCGCGTGCTGAAATATGAAAGCGGCGTCCACCGCGTGCAGCGAGTCCCAGCGACGGAGGCCCAGGGCCGCATTCACACATCCGCCGCCACTGTGGCGGTGCTGCCAGAGGCTGAGGAAGTGGATTTTGAATTAAAAACGGACGAGGTCCGCATCGAAGTCTGCCGCTCTTCGGGCGCGGGTGGTCAGGGTGTGAATACCACCGACTCAGCCGTGCAGGTCATGCACATCCCCACGGGTACCATTGTCCGTTGTCAGGACGGACGCAGCCAGATCAAGAACAAGGAGAAAGCCCTCACCATCCTGCGCTCCCGCCTACTGGAAAGAAAGCAGCAGGAGGAGGCTGCGAAGTACTCGGCGCATCGCCGCAACCTCATCGGCAGCGGTGGCCGTGAAGAAAAAATCCGCACTTATAATTACCCGCAGAACCGCGTCACCGATCACCGCATTGAAATGACGCTGTACAATCTCGACATGTTCATGGAGGGCCGGGTCGATCAGATGCTGGAAGCGCTTTTGACCAGTGATATGCAGGAGCGTCTGGCGGAAGCGGGCCTGAACTAACATGAAGCCCCTCCTCGAAACCCTGACTGCTGGCGCTGGCTACTTGGAGAAGCGTGGGGTCGAAGAAGCACGTCTGAACATGGAGCATCTGCTGGCCCATGTCCTGGGCTGCCGCCGTCTGGATCTTTACCTACGTTTCAGTGAAGTGATCCCCGAAGAGCATCTGGTGAAGCTGCGTGATCTCACTCGCCGCCGTGCGGAAGGCGAGCCTCTGCAGCATCTGCTCGGTACGGTGGACTTTCTCGGCCACGAACTCATCAGCGACCATCGCGCGCTGATCCCCCGGCCCGAGACGGAGCATCTGGTGGACTGGCTGATCCGTGAGGTCAAAGCGGATCGCCTAGCGCAGCCGACCGCCGTTCTCGACATGGCCACTGGCTCAGGCTGCATCGGACTCACGCTTGCCTCAGCTTGGAAGGACTGTCGTGTGCAGCTCGCCGATATTTCTGAAGATGCCCTCGATCTTGCCCGAATGAATGCCTCACGACTTGAGCTCAATGCCGTCCAGTTGGTGCGCAGTGACCTCTTTGAAAAAATCATCGGTCAGTATGATCTGGTCACGGCCAATCTGCCCTACATTCCTTCTCGTGAAATTCTCGCCTTGAGCCGTGAGGTGCGTAAAGACCCCGTGCTGGCGCTCGATGGTGGGCCAGATGGGATGGACATCATCCGGCGGTTCCTCATTGAGGTGCAGCCCTGCCTGAAACCGGGAGCGCTTATCGTTCTCGAGGTCGGCCACGATCAGGGCAAAGAAGTCGCGGCGCTGGCGACTAAACAGGGTTTCGCCGAAGTCCGAGTTCTGCCTGATCTCGCTGGCATTGAGCGCTTCGTTTTGGCGGTCTCGGTCTCAGGTGGTGCCGTTGCTGCACCGGTCGAGTGAAACTATTTTCTCTTTCCGAAAAATAATTTCATATTCCTTGTAACGATGGAGAGAAAATCCGGTAAACCCTACTGTTCACGGGCTTTGCTTCTTCATTTCTCGCTTTCACGGTGGCCAGTCATGGTGGAGTCAGGCCCGCGGACGACTTGTCTCTTCTGAGTATGTCGTCTCATTCCACAATATCCGGCGCGCAAATCACGGCATTTCCCGCTCTGCTCTTGGCGCACTCCGCAAAGCCAAATCTTGTGGTCTCTCAACAACAGGACGCGAAGATGCCAGCCCCTGAGTTGAAGCGGATAGACCGCTCGTTTGATTTCACGATTTTTGTGATGGCCCCCTTTGTCATTTGCCTGGGATTAATCGTGTTTGGTCGGCGTTTGCTAGGTTGAGCATCTTCTCGCTTGCCTCTGGCCTCTCTCCGAAGCAGAAAGGGGCAACTCATGGAAAAACTCATTGTTCACGGCGGCGTGCCACTCAAAGGCCGCGTCACTATCAGCGGTTCGAAGAACTCATCGCTACCTATTTTGGCAGCCACACTGCTGACCAAGGAAACCTGCACCATCCGCCGTGTCCCTGATCTCAGTGACACGAACTACATGGTCCGCATCCTCGGTGAGCTGGGTGCTGAAGTGGAGCGCGCCAGCGGCGTCGTCTTGGTAAAGGCTGAGAAGATCAAATCAGTGGCCCCTTATGATCTCGTTCGGAAAATGCGCGCCAGCATTTGCGTGCTCGGACCACTAACCGGACGCTTGAAAAAATGCACGGTGTCTCTGCCCGGTGGCTGTGTCATTGGCGACAGGCCGGTGGATCTCCACCTCAAAGGATTGGAAGCGCTAGGGGCGATCATCCTAGTCGAAGGCGGTGACATCTTTGTGAATGCGAAAAAGGGCTTCAAAGGTGGTCCGATGAATCTGATGGGCAAACATGGCTCCACCGTTCTGGGCACCGATAACGTGATGATGGCAGCCACATTGGCCAAAGGCACCACAATCATCGAAGGCGCTGCCGCAGAGCCTGAGGTGGAAGACCTCGCTAACTTCCTCATCAAGATGGGAGCCAAGATCGAAGGCGCGGGCACCAATCGCATCACCATCGAAGGTGTGAAGGAACTCTACGGCGCCGAGCATACTGTCATCCCGGATCGAATCGAGGCTGGCACCTTCCTCTGCGCGGGAGCTATGATTGGCGAAGGTATTACTCTGAAGAGAGTCATGCCTGAGCACATGAAATCCATCACCGACGCCCTGAAGAAGTGCGGCTTCCCCATCGAGATCGGGAAGGACAGCATCAGCATCGCTCCGAATCCAGCGGCAAAAGGCTTCGATCTCACCACACTCTGTTACTCAGGTTTTCCGACGGATATGCAGGCGCAGTTTTGCGCCCTCGCCTGTGCTATCTCAGATGTCAGCACCATCACCGAGACCATCTTCCCGCAGCGCTTCATGCACATTGCTGAAATGAAGCGCATGGGTGCCAAGATCGACCTCCAGGGCGCTACTGCCCGCATCCGTGGTGGTGAGAAAATGAAAGGCGCACCCGTCATGGCCAGCGATCTCCGTGCCTCTGCGGCTCTCGTTCTGGCCGGGTTGATTGCCGATGGCCGCACCGATGTGAATCGCCTCTACCACATCGACCGTGGCTACGAGAATTTGGATGATAAGCTCGCTGGATTGGGTGCTCAGCTCGAGCGCGTGAAGGAATGAACCGACCTGCTGCTGGATTTTTCAGGGAATTGAAGAGCCGTCGAGCCGACTGCAATTCTCAGAAATAAACATCTCAGCCTGAAGTGTTTCCATGGTTGCCTTGGGCTGATAGTTTGTATATTTTAATAAATCACACCTGCTGACTTTCTGTTCTCGGTGATGTTTTTGAAATCTCGCAATCCTAATGTCGGTCTCTGCCCCCATGTTGATGGTCGATCTCCCGGTACAAAACCGGTGGGAATCCTCCCTGTTGAGTCAGTTTGATGACCTCTTCCACGACTTCATCACCAAAGGTGGGCCGCTGCCGCAGGAATACGGAGTGCTGAACCGCGCGATCCGACATCTCGGTGATGCGGTGCGCGCCGGAGTCGTCGATCGCAGTGAGCTGCTGGCCTATGTGCAGGACACGACTCAGCGCCACTTCCTGGGCACCATGCAGGCAGAGGCAGTGGAGCGGAAGTACGGCTACAGCGGCGACTTTGAGATCATCGATCACATCTACACGCGCCGGATCAGTGCTGATCCACGGATGCGGCTGTGGGATCTCTTCTTTCATGCGCAGGCCGCACCTGTGGCGGTGAGGAATCGCAAAGCCTACTTCCAGCAAATCATGGATGATCATCTGGCCGCACATCAGGGTTCAGAGAAGCTGGAAATTTTGAATGTGGCCAGCGGCCCAGGCCGTGACATGCGTGAGTTTTTCCATGAGCACCCAGACGCAGATGTGGCGGTGGACTGCGTGGAGATGGATGCACGGGCCATTGAGTATGCTCAGGGACTTTGCGCGCCGTGGCTGGACAAACTCACCTTTCATCATCGCAATGTGCTGCGTTTCATTCCCACTCGCGGCTACGATCTTGTGTGGTCAGCAGGCTTGTTTGATTACCTGACCGACAAGCTCTTTGTGCATTTGCTTCAGGCCCTTTTGAAAGTCACCAAACCCGGTGGTGAAGTGGTGGTGGGTAATTTTTCTGACTTCAACCCCAGCCGTGATTACATGGAGCTCATGGGTCATTGGCAGCTCCATCATCGCAGCCGCCAAACACTGATGGCACTCACTGAGCAGGCCGGAGTCTCACCGGATCAGGTGCAGATTCTTTGGGAGCCAGAGGGAGTGAACTACTTCCTCCACATCAGGCTTTGATCTGCTGATTCAGCGGCTAAGATCACCCTGCGAAAGCACCCGGAAACCAGCGCGGTGCAGCACATTTGCCGCGATCTCTCCATCATCACAATGTAGCGCCAGCAGTGGGTGCATACCTGGCCTAACGAGCAGTGGATAGCAGAATTCGATGTTGAGCTCAGCCGCCAAAAGTGTGCTGAGGCACTCCGTAAGTCGCCGGCCAGACTCGCTGAGTTCGACCACGACGATGGGGCAATCGGTGTGTGGGATACCCTTTTCGATGAAGAGCATCCCAGCGCTATCTGGATCACTCAGGATGAGGCGCACCAGCGTCATCTCCGTGGTGTCCTGCATCGACAGTCCGAGCACCTCGATGAAGTGATCATGCAGCAGTTTCGTCAGCGCCATGAGTGAACCCACACGGTTCTGAAGAAAGACGGAAAGCTGGCGGATGGCCGTGCCTGCGGGTGCCATCGTCGGTAGTTCTTGAAGGATCGAATTTTCCATGGTGTGCGCGTTGTTCGTCTTCTTTTGCCTGACGTTTAAAACTAGCCGCCGGGACCTGTGGCGGAGCGTGATTCATCAAACAAAGTCACTCGTAGTGGGATGCGTGCCACGACGGTGTCCCCTGATGCTACGACCCAAGTGTAAAGTCCGGCGCGCTCAAAGCGGATGCGCTGGAGATTGAGCACGATGTTTCGCGTGACAAAGGGAATGAAATTTCCGGGGAAGGTGACCTCAATGGCTGGCTCCAAAGGCAGCCCTGGCATGATCTCTTTTCCCGCAGTGTCGGTGCAGCGAACGGTGAACTGATAGCGGCCCGTATCGACTGGCTCAAAGATCATACGCACCACTAGCGCACAGGCCGGATGCACCACCGGAAACTCACGCGAGCAGAGCGTGTCAAAGGCACCCAGCAGGCAGAGTTTTCCGTTATAGTCAGAGGCCGAATCACAAAGGGTAGCGACTTGAATGGTCATGATTATCGTTTGAAAAGTTTCCTGAAAAACCCACCTAGCGTCCGCTGCTCGGTCTGCGCTTGAGGCGGTGGGATATTGGCTCGTTCGACCTGCTCATCAGGCCGCCCAGAGCTACTTCCATCAAGCTCTCCTTCATCAAGTGCAAGCGCTTGAGGCACGTCTTTCATCGCAGCCACCAGCGGATCATCTGCCGGCGCACCCTCATAGTATTTGGAAAAGACTTCATTCACGATAGGAGCTGCCAAGCCACCGCCGCTGACCCTCTCACCAGGCCGGCCTTCATACACCACGGAAAAGGCCAGCACAGGCTGGCTGGCTGGCAGGAAACCAGTGAACCAGGCAAGGTTTTGCTCTTTAGCGATCCGCCACTGCGCTGTCCCTGTCTTGCCTGCGATTTGCGCCTGCTTGATGCTCGCGGCATGTCCCGTTCCACCGCTGCCAGAAACCACCGCCACCATGCCTTTGACCACGGCGTCACGCGCGATGGCATTGAGGTTCACTTGGCGGCGCACTTTAGGCTCATAGGCCTCCACGATGACTTCACCGATGGTCTGCACCTGCTTCACGAGCCGCGGTTGTTTTAGATTCGACCCATCACCGAGTGCCGCCATGCACTGGCAAACCTGCAAAGGAGTCGCCGTCACCGCGCCCTGTCCGATGGCGATATTCGCGAGCTCGCCGCTGAGAATTTTGTGGTCAGCACTCGTCGGCACGTTGCCCTTACCCTCAGCTTTCAGCGGGATGCCCGTGCGCTCACCGAATCCCATGCGCGTGGCCATATCGGTCACGTAATCTGCTCCAGTGGCGAGCGCTGCCTGATAGAACCAAGTGTTACAGGAGCGCTTGATGGCCGTGATCACATTCATGTCACCTTCATCCGACTTGGTGTTGTGATTGTGAAAGTAGCGGTCGCCGATCAGCAGGTCCGTGCCGCAGTAAAAGGACGTGCTGGGCGTCACTCGACCACTCTCAAGTGCACCGAGTGCGGTGACGATTTTGAAAGTCGAAGCCGGCGGATACTCACCCCGGAAAGAGCGTGCCAGAAGTGGCATTCTCGGATCATTGCTCAGTTCCTCCCAGCGCTTGCTGCGGATGCCAAAAACAAATTCATTGGGATTAAAAGTCGGGTTCGAAGCCAGTGCTAGGATGTCACCATTGCGGACATCCATGATCACCATCGCACCGCCATTTCGGGCGTTTTTCTTCAGCGCGTTCTCCGCATACTTTTGCAAATGGTAGTCGAGTGTCGTCACTACCGTGCGGCCTGGAGATGGGCGGCGCAGCACTTCATCTGAGAGCAGCTTACCATCAGCATCAAAGAGCAGATTGATCTCTCCAGGGATGCCTTTTAAAACAGAATCAAAGGTGATCTCCAATCCATCACGGCCCTCGATCTCTTCAAAGAGCGGATCGCCATCCACAATGGGTCCCTCGGGTAGTCGGCGTGTCTTGCCTGTGTAGCCAAGCACATGACAGGCCGAGTCCTCTTTCGGGTAATAGCGGATGTACGCTGGCTGTAGCAGCAGTGATCCCTGTTCCAGCAGTGGCGTCAGCTTCTTTTGCTCTTCTCGGGAGAGCTCCACATTGATGCCTTCTTCGATCGAAAAAAGCAGCGGCAACCAGCGTCGGTTTTGATAATGGTTGATCAGTTTCTCATCCGGCAGACTCCAGGTCTTACCCAGAGCTTGATTGGCTAAAGCGATCTTCTCTTTGGCAAAGGCTAGAATCTTTTCCGGCGTCACTTTGTCCATGAACGGAAAATTCAAAGCCAAGTAATAGACCACCCGATTCTGCGCCAGGGCGATGCCGTTGCGATCCACGATCTGACCACGCGGAGCTGGGATGCTCAGACGCATTGTGCGCGCCTCCTTTTGGGTGCTCAGGGTTGCCGCCAGATCCTTACTCTTTGGTTCTTTGACTGCTTCACCCGTGCCGATCACGGGCTGCGCTTTGGGCGCGTCTTGGCCAGATGCCAGCACGCTTACTGAGAGGATGAAAATGAGGCTTCGCCAAAAGCAGACAGACATGATCGGATGTAATAAAAAGTGCCCATAGATCGTCTGCGGGCAAGGCGCTGAAGATGACGGCTCCAGCATTCGGCGTCAAGACGCAGGTCAGGCGATGCTGACAATCAGGATTCCCTCATCCTGGCACCTCATTGCCGGAGAAACTGGATCAAATCCGCCATCTGCTGCGGCGTGATCGCCGCCTCCAGACCCTCAGGCATCAGTGAGATGCCTGGGCTGGTCAGCGACTTGATCTCACTGCGCAAGACCGTGTCCGTGCCGCCATCCGCGCGTTTCAGCGTCAGATTCCCCGCCGTCTCACTCGCGATGAGGCCGGACAGCGTCCTGCCATCATTCGTCTCCACGATGTAGAGCGCAAAGTTCGGCGACACCTCACGGTTCGGGTCCAGCACGTTCGTCAGAATCTGCTCCACCGGCCAGGCCTTGATCGTCCCGAGATGCGGGCCGACATCGTTGCCCCTGTCCCCGCTTTTATGGCAGACCATGCAGGCAGCTTCATAAATCTTCGCGCCGCGCGCCACATCACCCGCTATCGTCATCACCAACTCATACTTCGCGATCACCACCTTGCGATTCGATGAACCGCCATCGCCGATCAGTTTCGCGATCCGCTCCACCAGCGCCGGAGTCTTCTGCCTCCCCAACGTCGCCTTCGCTGCCACACTGAGCTGCGCGGGGGTGATCCGCTTTGCCTCAATGGCATCCAGCAATTTCGCGATACGCTCTGTGCGCGAGAGCATGATCGTCACCGCCTTGTCCCGCAGCGGCGGTGTCAGCTTTGGCCATGCTTCGACGAGGATGTCGGCGACCGCTGGCTCGCGGTAGGAACCAAGTGCTTCAAGCGCGGCAAGCTGGAGTTCGGCGGGCTGTGTCGGTGCGAGGAAGCCGGTGAGCTTTGACATGGCATCCGCAGTCGGGGTCAGGTCAGGCAGCAGGCTCAAAGCTACGCCTTGTGCTTCCACGGACCCGTTTTGGTCTTTCAAGTCTTTGAGAACATCCGACTTCAAGATCGCTAGCCAGGCACGTGATTCGGAGTCCGTCATCGTCTTCACCGCAGCTTCATCGAGAGAAGAAGCGCTCCCACGCAGCGCGGAAGCGAGCGAATGCACGACTCGACGACTGAATGCATCGGGCGCACCTCTTAGAACGAGGTGATGCATCACATGGTAGGGCGCATCGGGATCACCTTTCTTGAAGGCGCGTCCGATCATCGCGGCCTGATCGCAGAGGAAAGTCTGGAGCACTTCTGACTGATCGAGCCTGGGCGATTTCAGCACCGTCTGGAACATGGGGAAAGACGATTCTGTGCAGGCCAGCAACGCCGCCTGTAGCACCTGAGGCTGCTGATCATGCTCGATACAAAGCTCGCCGAACCGAGGCAGGGCTGCCGGACTGAAGATCAGGCTGTGTGCCAGGAGTGTTTCGATCTTCACCGCCAGATCGGGATCGCGCAGGAGCTTGTCCGCGTCAGTTCTCAGGCTGTAAAGCTCGGCCACTTCGCGCGGTGCCAGCAGTGCTTCAGGCCTCATTCGCACGGCCTGCATTCGCACTTTGGCATCACGATCCTGTGCCGCTTCCAGAAGCAGGGCGTAGCCGGACTGGGAAAGACCGGCGTCGGCCAGCCAGGTCTTTTTGTCCTTCGGCTGACTGGTTTCCGACAAGCGTCCAGCAGCGCGAAAGTCCACGGACGAAGCCTGGCCGATGGCTCCAGAAGATTCGAGGCTCCACAGCGCATGGATTCTCCCCTGGGCTGTAGTTCCCTTCGATGCCATCGCTCGCAGTGGTTCCACAGCTGTCTTATCCTGTCGTTCAAACAACAGCCGCTGTGCTGTTTCCCGGTGCCACGCATTTGGATGATCGAGTAGGGCGACGAGGTCTGTCGTGCTTGCTGCGCTCAGTTTTGGGGTTTCGCGTGACTTGAATGAAGCAGGTGCCAGTCGAAACAAGCGGCCTTTGTCGCGTCCGCGTAACAGATCAACTGCAGCATGAATATCGTCTGGAATGCTCCACGGATGCTCGATGACTTCGCGATACATGTCGCAGACGTGCAGGCAGCCGTCGGGGGCGTTGACGAAATTGACGGGGCGGAACCAGAGGTCGTTGCTGGTGCAGAAGTTCTTCGTGCCATCGACCTGCACGGCTTTGAAAGTTACGCCGTCGGGAACGAGCTTCATGCGGTAGAAGAGATTGCCCGCCACATCAGCGACGAAGGCAAAGTCGCGATATTCTTTTGGATAGGCATCTCCGCGATACACCGTGATGCCAGCGCTGGAAGTGACGACACCTGCGCCGACGAGTTCGCTCTTTGGCAGCGTGCTGCCTTCCTGCACCCAGCGCTTCGCACGGAAGTCGCGCCAAGGCTCAGCGGGGCTGGTGCGATAGACGGGCAGTTGATCGCCAGCCTCGGCGCAGTCATTCAATGCCGAAGGCACCACGAGATATGGATTTCGCGCGAGGTAGCGATACGGCAGCACGACATGCTGACAGGGATTGCGGATGTTGCAGAGGAAGCGGTTGCCCCAATCATCGAAGGTGTTCCCGAAGCGCGCGCCGCCGCTTTCCAGGCGCACCTCGCGCGTGTTTGGATCAAAACTGAAATCGTTTCGCCTGATGGGGATGGGTTTGAAGCCTGGCACATCGGGCCGAATAATCTCGCCGCCGTTGCTGCCACCGGCGACGTAGATGCGATGGTCGAGGCCCCAGATGGGATTGTTCATCACGGCCTGCACATTCAGCTTTTTGAAACCAGTGAAGACCTTTTCGCGCACATCGGCCACGCCGTCGCCATTCGTGTCCTTCAGATACCAAACATCCGGCGTGGCAGTGACAAAGATGCCGCCTTTCCAGCACGCGGCACCCGTCGGCCACGACAGACCTTCAGCAAAAATCGTGGCTTTGTCGAAGACTCCATCGCCATCCGTGTCGGTGAGCAGTCGCACTTTGCCGATGGCTGCATCCGTGGGGTTTTCCTGCGCGTGTTTGTGCTTCTCTTTGTCCGTGTACGGATAGTCGTTCATCTCGCACACATAGGCGCGACCATCCTCGTCATACGTCATCGCCACAGGATCGGTGACGAGCGGTTCCGCCGCGATGAGCTGCATCTCGAAACCATCGAGCACATGAAAGGTCTTCGCTGAGTCCTTGGCCTCGACAAACGGTGTGGTGGGAAAGTTCAGAGGCTCGGCGGCTAGGACGAGCGTCGGAACAAGAAGGCTGAAGAGGTGAATCGTGCGCATGAAGTATGGCTTTAGATGATCACGTACTTTTTCACGCAGTTCTCGCACATCGGTTGGCAAGAGTGTTGTGATCTATCCACTCGCCAATTCAAGTGAGTGGATGAATAGAGTGTCTTGGCACAGAATCAGCGACACTCCCCATCTCTCCCGCCAATATGAGCACCATCACTTCCTCCAAACCTCTCAGTAAAAACATTCATCTTCAGCGCTGGGTCGCCAAAATGGCCGCGCTGTGCAAGCCGGATAAAATTCATTGGGTGGATGGATCGAAGGCTGAGTATGACCGCCTGTGCAATGAAATGGTCGATGCGGGCACTTTCACCCGCCTGAATCAGAAAACCTGGCCGGGGTGCTTCTACGCGAAGTCGGACCCGAGTGATGTGGCTCGTGTGGAAGAGCGCACTTACATTTGCAGCAACTCCAAAGGCGGCGCTGGACCAACCAACAACTGGATGGACCCCTTTGAAATGAAGGACAAGCTACGCAAGCTCTTCAACGGCTGTATGAAGGGGCGCACGATGTATGTGCTGGCCTATAGCATGGGTCCGATCGGCTCGCCGATGGCGCAGATCGGGGTGCAGCTCACTGACTCGCCGTATGTCGTGGTGAACATGCGCATCATGGCTCGCATCGGAAAGAAGGTGTTCGATTTGATCGACAAAGGGAAGCAGCGTGTTGTGCCGTGCATGCACACCGTCGGCGCACCGCTGAAGAAAGGGCAGAAGGATGTGCCATGGCCGTGCAACAAGGAGAAGTACATCGTTCACTTCCCGGAATTGCGTGAGATCTGGAGCTATGGCTCGGGTTATGGTGGCAATGCGCTGCTTGGTAAGAAGTGCTTCGCCTTGCGCATCGCTTCCGCCATGGCTCGCGATGAAGGATGGATGGCCGAGCACATGCTCATTCTCGGCGTTGAAGACCCGAAGGGGAAGAAGACGTATGTGGCCGCGGCGTTCCCGAGTGCTTGTGGAAAGACGAACTTTGCCATGCTGATCCCGCCGGATCATTTCGCGAACAAGGGCTGGAAAGTGTGGACGGTGGGAGATGACATCGCGTGGATCAAACCGAGCGCGGATGGGCGACTGCATGCGATCAATCCTGAGGCCGGATTCTTTGGCGTGGCTCCAGGAACGAGCGACAAGACGAATCCGAACGCGATGGCCTCACTGCGCAAGAACACCATCTTTACGAATGTGGCACTCACACCCGATGGCGGTGTGTGGTGGGAAGGCATGACGGATACACCGCCCGCGAAGTGCACCGATTGGCAGGGCAATCAGTGGACGCCCGAAATCGCGAAGGAGAAAGGCGTCAAGGCTGCACACGCGAACTCCCGCTTCACCGCACCCGCCTCGCAGTGCCCCACGATTGATCCAGACTGGGAAAAACCGGAAGGCGTGCCGATCAGTGCGATCATCTTCGGTGGCCGCCGTGCCACCACGATGCCTCTCATCTATCAGGCCTTCAATTGGGTCAGCGGTGTCTATGCCGGTGCCACGATGGGCAGCGAGATGACCGCCGCCGCCGCCGGAACCATCGGCAAAGTGCGTCGTGACCCGATGGCGATGCTGCCCTTCTGCGGCTACAACATGGGCGACTACTTCCGGCACTGGATCAGCATGCAGCGCACGCTGAGCGAGACGCCGCGTGTCTTCCACGTGAACTGGTTCCGCAAGGACGCCGATGGCAAATTCCTCTGGCCGGGCTTCAGCGAAAACATGCGTGTGCTCCAGTGGATTGTTGATCGCGCGAACGGTCACGGCAAATCCAAGGAAACGCCCATTGGTTGGGTGCCAAACTACTCCGACATCGACTGGAAAGGCCTCGATTTCCCGAAAGAGAAGTTCGAAGAACTGCAACGCTTCGACCGCGCCGCTTGGCGTCAGGAGATCCTCTCGCATGAAGAGTTGTTCCTCGATTTGAAGACTCATCTTCCGAAGGAACTGATCTACGAGCGCGAGCTGCTGATCTGCCGGATGTGATGCCACATTTTGAGTGAGGTGCTTGATCCCCAAGCGCCTCACTTGTGGTTGGGCGACATCGTGTTCACTAAAAACTGTCCAACTTACTTCTTTGAGTCATGGTGGGGATTGTCATAAAAGACACCCAGCCATGATTAAAAAGAAAAAGGGCATTCTGAAACAGGAACCAAAGGTTCTGGCATCTCAACCTGAGCCGGAATCTTCGTCGCCTGCGCATTTCCCCATCGTTGGCATCGGCGCTTCGGCGGGTGGGCTAGCGGCGTTTGAGGCTTTCTTTGCCGGGATGCCGACTGATACCGATCCGGGCATGGCGTTCGTGCTGGTGCAGCATCTGGCTCCGGACCACAAGAGCATCCTCTCCGACCTCA
>CAZOVY010000108.1:0-17221 GCA_964583255.1 uncultured Prosthecobacter sp. | reverse complement strand
AGATTCTAAAAAGTACAGCGCCTTTTTAGACAATCTTTTCGAGAACTGGTCTAGGTGTAGGAAGACTCCACACGCTTGGCCACGTCTTTGTAACCGTAGTCGGCGTTGTAGATCTCTTTGAGGGCTTCGAGGTAGGGCTCGCGTTCGCCCATTTTTTCATGCACGAGAGCCAGCTCGTAAAGGAGCTCTTTCTTGGTGCCGTCCATGATCAGGATTTCCTTGCTGGCTTCCATGAGAGCGCTCTTGGCCAGGTCGTTCATGTTCTTGCGCTCAAAGCAGCGACCAAGCATGAGCATGGCCTTGATGCGGATGTGCGGATTGCCTTTGGCCTGCTGAAGTTCGGGGATGGCCTCAGTGTACAAGCCCGCCAGGAAGTAGGATTGGCCGAGATCGTAACGCAGCGTCTTATCAGTCGGGTTGCGATCGACGCGGACTTTGGCTTCGTTGATCACGACGGAAGCACGAGCGAGGCGGATTTCAGCGAGCTGGGCACGCTTCTCTTCCACATCTGGCGCGTCGGGATTGCTTTCGACGTCAGACTCCATCTGCTGCATCTGAGTCTCCTGCACGCGGTCGCGGATCAGCTCGGTTTTACGCTGAAGGGACACGTCACTCGGGTTCAGGGTCAGGGCATAATCATAAAACATCAGAGCACTGTCGATCTGGTCCATCTTCTCATAAATCTCAGCCATGGCCTTGACCGTGTTGAGGTTGGTTTGGTCCTGATTGTATTTTTCGATGATCTTGCCGAGCAACTGCTCCATCTGCTCCATAGTCATGCCCTGCTTGCTCATCAGCTCGAGATCATTCGCCTCGTCGGCGTTCTTCATCGACTTGCGGAAATCGTTATCGCCAAAGCCCTGCCGAGAGATGGAAGAGCGCGCGGCAGAGTCTTTTTCACCTTTGTTGGCGATCATGTCACGCGGGTCAATCTTGAGGATCGCATTGTAAACGGCACTGGCTTTGTCCGGCTGCTCATGGGCGATGTAGTGCAGCGCCAGAGCATGCATGTTCTTCGTATTCTCCGGCTGCCCCATGCGGATGGTTTCCAGGGCAAAGGCGGCCAATGCGGGAAACTTGGCTTTCATCGCCAAATCGTAGAGCTGCTGATTGCCAGAGACTCCGAAGGGATCTTTTTGGAAGACGTTCTCTTCGAGTTCGGCGATCGCTTCAAACGGATCTTTCTTCGAGCTACCCTTAAACATACCACCGCCAAAGCTGAACTTGCGGCCACTGCCAGCCGTCTCCCCTTCAGCGCGGCGCAGGACCATGCGGCCATCCATAAAGCCGGGAACGTCTTTGACGACGGGCAGGATAAGACTGACGGCATATTCCCAATTCTTCTGCTCAGTGGCCAAGAGGCCTTTTTTCCAGAGGTTTAGATGCTTGGGTTCGAGTTCGGCTTCTGTTACGATCATGGTTCGGGTTGGGGGTGTGAGTTTAAAGAAGAGAGAAAGAGATGCGGCGGACTTACTTATTAGGGCTGCCAGAAACGAGTGAGGTCAGAGAGTGCCACTCCTCCTGCATTCCTTTGCTAAAGCCAGTCATGCTGAAGCCGTGCTCAAAGAGCACCATCCAAACGAAGGTGGCAGCCAGGAAGGCGAGGGACCAGAGAATTTTAGAAAGCAGACGCATGAGCCGTGGAAATGGTGAAACTACGAATAAACTGCTATCAGCGTCCAGTACAGAGTTTGTTTTGCCAGGAGAAAGCTTATCGGGCATGAAATTTACCTCCTCCGTTTTCGACCCAACAGAATGCCCCGCACCAAGAAACCAGCCCCGCCAGCCGCTGATCCAGCTCCAAAGCCCTGGCATCTCTATGTGCTGCGCTGTCGGGATGGCAGTCTGTATTGTGGGATCACCAATGATCTGGATCGGCGTGTAGCGCAGCATAATGCAGGCAAAGCGGCACGCTACACACGGGGAAGGGGACCGGTCGTCGTTGTTCGTTCATGGGTTCATGAAAGTAAATCAGCAGCCTTAAAAGCCGAGTTCGCTTTCAAAAAGCTAAGCCGCCCGGTGAAAGAGCAGACTCTCATTGCCTGAGCTGCGCCTCTCGGGAAACTACTAGCTCATGTCCGATCACCCCTTGCTTCGCCGACTTCCTGCTTCAAAGGACTGTTCCAGTGATGAATTGCTGAGCCTCTTTCTCGACTATGTCGCGGAAAAGAAGCTGGAGCTTTATCCCTCGCAGGAGGAGGCAATCCTGGAGCTGTTTGAGGACAAGAACGTCATCCTCGCCACGCCCACAGGCTCTGGTAAATCACTAGTCGCCACGGCCATGCATTTCCGCTCCATGGCGCAGGGTCGGCGCTCCATTTACACCTGTCCAATTAAGGCGCTGGTGAATGAGAAATTCATGGCCCTGTGCCGTGACTTTGGCCCCGACAATGTCGGCATGGCCACGGGTGATGCCACGGTGAATCGTGATGCACCCATCCTCTGTTGCACGGCGGAAATCCTGGCCAACTACGCGCTCCGTGATGGCGATCGCGCGCCCTTTCGTGAGGTCATCATGGACGAGTTCCACTACTACGCCGATCACGAGCGCGGCGTGGCCTGGCAGGTGCCGCTGCTGACGATGAGCCAGTCGCGCTTTCTCCTCATCTCCGCCACACTCGGCACGCCGGACTTTTTCCAAAAGGAAGTCACACGGCTCACAGGAACAGAGACGATCATCGTCTCATCAACACAGCGTCCCGTGCCGCTGGAGTTCAGCTATGTGGAGACCTCGGTCGATGTGACTTTGCAGGAACTCATCGCCGCGAACAAAGCGCCCGTCTATCTCGTCCACTTCACACAGAACGATGCCGCTCAGGCCGCGCAGGATCTCATGAGTCTGAACTTCTGCTCCACGGCAGAAAAAGCCTCCATCAAGGAACTCATGCAGGGAGCCAAGTTCACCAGTCCGTATGGCAAAGAAGTGAAGAAGTATCTGCAACACGGCATCGGCATTCATCATGCCGGGTTGCTACCGAAGTATCGCGTGTTGGTGGAGAAACTGGCGCAGATGGGCTTGCTGAAAGTCATCTGCGGTACCGACACTTTGGGCGTCGGGGTCAATGTGCCGATCCGCACCGTCATGCTCACTAAACTCAGCAAGTATGGCGGTCAAAAGGTAGCCACGCTTACCGTGCGTGACTTTCACCAGATCACCGGGCGCGCGGGCCGGCGTGGCTTTGACGATATCGGCTACATCGTGGCGCAGGCACCCGAGCATGTGATCGAAAATGCCAAGATGGAGGCCAAGGCCGCAGGCGATGTGAAGAAGATGCGCAAGATGGTGAAGAAGAAGCCGCAGGAGGGTTTTGTCGGTTGGAGTGAGGACACTTTTAATCGGCTGCAAACTGCCACGCCCGAGCCGCTTGTGTCGCGCTTTCAGGTCTCTCACGGTCTTTTGCTGCAAGTGCTCAGTCGGCCCGATGATGGCTGTCATGCCATGCTGAAACTCATCAAAGACTCCCATGAAACGACCGGCGCCAAGAAGCAGCACCGCAAGCGCGCGTGGCAATTGTTCCGCGCCTTGATCGAGCGAAAAATCGTCGAGATCGTGCCAGTGGCGAAGCGCGCTGGCGGCTCGAAGTTGCGGCTGAATGTGGAGCTTCAAGAAGACTTCTCGCTCAACCATGCGCTGTCACTTTATCTCATCGACGCACTCGCTTTGATCGACCCGAACTCACCGACCTATGCGGTCGATGTGATGACGCTCTGCGAATCCATCTTGGAGAATCCAGACGTCATCCTGCGCCGCCAGCTCAGCAAAGTGAAGGATGAAGCCATGGCCGCAATGAAGGCTGAGGGCGTGCCTTATGAGGAGCGAATCGCCAAGCTGGAAGAGCTGGAATATCCCAAGCCAAACCGCGACTTCATCTACAACACGTTTAATGATTTCGCGTCCGTGCATCCCTGGGTCGGCCAGGAAAATATCCGGCCCAAGAGCATCGCCCGTGAAATGTATGAGAACTACCGCAGCTTCGCCGACTACGTTCACGACTACGACCTGCACCGCGCTGAGGGCGTGCTGCTGCGGCATCTCAGCAGCGTGCATAAAGTGCTGGCGCAAACCGTGCCTGAAGCTGCCAAGACCGAGCCTGTTTTAGAAATGGAAGCCTGGATTGCGGGCATCCTGCGCGGCACCGATTCTAGTCTGCTCGACGAATGGGAGCGCCTGCGTGATCCCAATTGGAAGCCCACCGAAGAGAAGCCTGCTGAAGCTCCTGACATCACACGCAATAAGCGCGAGTTCACCGCCCTCATTCGTACCGAGATCTTCCGTTTCCTGCGCCCGCTCGCCTCGCAGAATCTCGACTTCGCGCTCGCGGCTCTTGGCACCGGAGCCATCGGTTGGACGGTCGATAAACTTCGCCCGATCATTGACGACTACCTGCTCGATCACGAGCGCATCCGACTCGACAACGAAGCGCGCAATGGCCGCCACACCTACACCGAGCCTAGCGAGGATCAGCAAACTTGGCGCATCCATCAGGTGCTCGTCGATCCCGAAGAACTCAACGACTGGCAGATCGAGTTCAGCGTCGATCTCCGGCTGGCGAGAGAAGATGGCAAACCATCCTTAGTTCTCGTCAGCATCGCCCCGGTAGTCGAGAGCTGATCCATTCACGCGCCTGATTGGCTTTTCATAAACCTGTGCCAGCATGGGCGTCATGTCTCTTTGCCTGTCCTTCCCCGTCACCGGAAATCCAGCCCAAGTGCTGGAGTTGATCGAACGTCCGCTACTCGAACTCACCGGTCACGAGGTGCGCGTGCGCATGCGCTATGCACCGATCAATCCCGCCGATCTAAATTTCATCGAGGGCAATTACGGTCGCGCATCGCATCCACCCGCCATCCCCGGCCATGAAGGTTGTGGTGAGGTCGAGTCCGTGGGACCGCTGGTTACGTCACTGGAGAAAGGCGATGTCGTCATCTCACTGCTCGGCACCGGCTGCTGGTCCCAGCATCTCACCGCCGCCGAGCATCATTTCGCCAAGCTGCCCAGCTCCATCGACCCCGTCCAGGGCTCCATGCTGCGGATCAATCCCGTCACCGCCTGGCATTTGCTAAACAAGCACGTCGATCTCGATCCCGGTGATTGGGTCGCGCAAAACGCCGCCAACTCAGGTGTCGGTCGCGCCTTGATCCAGATCGCCAAACAAAAAGGTCTGCGCACGATCAACTTCGTCCGCCGTGCCGAGCTGATCCCCGAGCTGCTTGAACTGGGCGCAGACGCCGTTTTTATCGATGACGAAAACGGCGTCGCTCAAGCCAAAGCACTGCTTGCCAAAGCACCGCTCAAACTCACCGCCAATGCCGTTGGTGGTGACAGCGCCATCCATCTTATGGACCTGCTTTCACCCAACGGAATGATGGTCACTTATGGAGCCATGAGTCGGCGCAGTCTGAAGGTGCCGAACAAATTCCTCATCTTCAAAAACCTCCGTCTGCACGGTCTCTGGATCACTCAGTGGTTCGAGCAAGCCAGCAGCGCCGAGCTTTATGAGGTATTGGAGCCGCTCGCCAAAATGATCATCTACCATGATCTATTCACCGCTGTCGATGAAGTCATCCCCATGCAAGATCACCGCCGAGCCATGCAACGCGCTCAAGAAGGTGGCCGGAAAGGCAAAGTCATCTTGGATCTGGCCTGATCAAATTATGTCCGCCGTGGGCATTGATGGCGTCGTTGGCTTGATCATCCGTGTGACAACTTTGTGGTTTTTTATTCACCTCTCCGTTGCCTTTTTATCGGGAGGGGTTGCCACACTTTATCCTTCGCTAGCTTGCGGATTTCGGTAGGCCTAACGGCTTGCTTCGGTGAAACAGGCGCGTTCCTCGGGCAACATATTCGCCTTAGGATCGATGTCGTTGAGTGCTAGCCTTGCGGCATCTTTTGCGTTTTCGATGTTACAGTTTCGTGTGATCGCCGCTAGAACGGCCTTTTGGCCTGAGGACAGCCTATTGAGGTCCATGTCCACAAGATACTGAACGGCTGAATCCATGTCCTTCAGTCGCCAGTATGCCAGAGCCATGAGTAGGCGTCGCTGATAATCTTTCGGCTGCATATCCAGAAGCTTCTGCACCCGTGTTAGCCCCAATTCAACATCGCGGCCAACGAGTAGGGTAACATAAAGTAAGTGTTCTAAATAAGTGCTATCGTCAGGCCAGCGGCGCACGGCCTCGCTAGAGGCTGCGATGAGACCTTCTGTGTTGCCATTAAGTTCAGTGGTGCGAATCAGACCTTGAAAGCCAGTGCGTTCACTTGCCGGATTGATTGCGACAGCTCGGTAAGCTTCTTCAGCAATATCGTTGTGCCCTCTGTCCTCTGCATAGTGAGCAATTTTTTGCAGCAAATCTGACTGGTGCTCGATGTCGGCCGCGTTCTTGGCAAGAATCAGTGCTGAGCGTGTCTCTTCGGCAGATTTTTTCAAAACATAGGCAAGATGAGCGCGGAAGAAGGCGCTAACGCTTTGGCTTAGAATGTTATTCACTTTCGGATCTGCTACGATCCGTTCTAGGTCCTGGTAGCGACCGAGCATGGTGAGTGCGGTCAGGTAGTTTTCCAAAAGAGGCCGATAGCTTTTGGCCTCATCTTCGCTCAACAACGCTAATACCTTGAGATATTCATTCTGTGGCGGCTCTACCAGCCAGCGCACAAGGGGGACTAGATCTTCACGCTTTCGGCCTCTAGCCAAAGTCACTGCTTCCTGAATGAATTCGTTTTTGCGCAGCGGTTCCAAGCGAACTTGCCGCCTGAGAGATGCCACAATATGCCAGCCGTTTCCCTTGGGGTGCTTACGTAATCGATCAACTAGAGTTTTTGATTCTTCTGGTGGTAAATTTTCAAAACCGTCCAGTAGCTCCAAGGCTTGAAGACTTAAAGCATCCTCGCCCTCAGCCACTTTCCAGGCCAGGCGGATGCCATCAGACATCTCTTGATTGTCTTTTGAGCCTACTTCGATCCTGGCTAGTCGAAGGTTATGTTGACGATCATCGGGGTGCTTGGCTCCATAGCTTTTCAGCGCCTTTGTTAGCATTTCATCTTTCTGGCTTTTCCCCCACACATCCTCGGCCAACTTCATCATGGTATCTGTCGGTGCCTGACGGTTGAGGATTTGCTCCAGTAGTTCTGAGGCTTCCTTCGGGCGCTGAAGATTCAGCAAAGCGCGCACGCGAAGTTGTTTATCGGATTCTTTCGTAGCTCCACGATTCTCCAATTGGTCGAGAAAAAAAAGTGCTTCAGGTCTTTTTGCCAATGTCAGAAATTCCGCATTCATGCGCAAAACATTGATGTTATCAGGCGCGATTTGGACTGCCTTTTGCAGCTTGGTAAAGGCCGTCGGATACTGCCCATCATTCGCTAACACCTTCGCTTCTTTATAAAGTTGTTCCGCCTGCCAGTTTTGATAATTATCCTGGATCGGTTTCGAGTACTTAAACCCAAAAAAAATCAAACCAAGGCAGATAATAGTGAGACTACTGAGTGCCACCCATCGGGCGGTGGTGGACTGCCTGTCACGATGCGCCTGGGTCGGCGGCACAAGCCACTGCCATGCGGCGATAAACGGGCGCAGTAAAAGGGAGGGTTTCTGATTTCCTTCCTGGTTCGGATCGATCGACTGACTGGTGAGCACTGGGCTGGGCTGGGTTGGGGGTGCCGAAGATAGACGCAGTCCCGCATGGCCTCAATGATCAAACACATCTTACTTTTTCACGATCACTTGGCCTTCAGTATAATGAAGAAGGCGGTTCTTGAGTCCCCGCTGGCTTTGCCGGTGAATAAAAATCTCCGTGTCTCCAATTTTTAGATGATGCTCTGCCGGTGCGGCGAAGAAATTTATCCAGGCTAGTTTTAACCAAGACATGCCAGCTTTTTCTCCATCTGCGCATCTCACATACTCCAGCGAAAGCAGTTCGCCAGGGTGTACTCCCTCTTCGGCATGATACTTCTCACGCAGGTAGTCGGAGAACTGTGTGGTGAAGAGGATGCCACTGGGGTGACGCTGCATTTCCAAAGCCATTGAGTGATAAACGTATTGCTGCCAATGCATGGACGCTTGGCTAAATCGCGCAACCAAAGAATCACTTCTGAAGGGTTGCTCACCTAGCTCAAACCGGTGTCAGTGGCACAAAACCAAGTTGTGGGCGATTTTGAATGAGGACCACATGAAACGGACTCGGTGTCTATTCTCCGCGCTTGTTCCTTAGTTATCCTTTGCCCTAGATCGCTGCTAATCACGAAGCTTTTGATGCGTAAACACTGGCGCTCGGGATAATGCGCTCGATAGAGAGTTGCAATCGTAGATTTATAGCGCCTATTTTTGGCCCAATCCCATCCCGATATGAAAATCCAAACACCGACTCTAGCAGCCCTCGTTCTCACGTTTGTCAGCCTGACCGGAATCAACCAAGCCCAGGAAACCAAGCCCGTGAGTGAAACTAAAACCGTGAAAGTGACCCTAGAAACCAGCAAAGGCAGCATCGAGCTTGAACTCGATTCTGAGAAAGCCCCCAAGACCGTTGAAAACTTCGTCAGCTATGTAAAGAAAGGCTTCTATGATGGCCTCATCTTTCACCGCGTGATTCCGAATTTCATGCTGCAGGGTGGTGGCTTCACCGCTGACATGCAGCAGAAGGACCCCGGTGCCAAGATCCAGAACGAAGCCAAGAACGGCCTCAAGAATGTCAAAGGCAGCATCGCCATGGCACGCACTTCAGATCCGCACAGCGCCAGCTCCCAGTTCTTCCTCAACCTCAAAGACAACAGTTTCCTTGACTATCCTGGATCGGATGGCTGGGGCTATTGCGTCTTCGGAAAAGTCACTAAAGGCCAGGAAGTCATGGACGCCATCGCTGCCGTGAGCACCGGTCAAAAAGGGCCGCATGGTGACGTGCCCCTGGAGCCAATCACCATCAAGACCGCCAAAATCAGCGAGTAATCCTGGTCTCGCGCTCAAGTATCTAGCACGTTCAACGTTGAGCCATCAGCGTTGAACGTTTTTTATGTCCCCATGACACCCAGCGTGGAGCAGCGCGTTTTGGATCATTTGACAGAATCGTCGCATAAAGGCAGGACTGGGCGGAATAAGAACTCTAGAGACACATAGAAGAGCAGGATCGAGCTGAATCCAAAGGTTGATATTTTCCGTATTACTGGCAGATAACGGCCTCTTTTTCCAACCGCGTGACTCATTCAGCCTTTAAACCATCCATCAGTTCTGCTCTTTTTTTTGCCCTTCATGTGGCGGCATTTTCAGCACTTTTTGTGAAGCCCGACCTGACCTGCATCCTGCTACTCGTGGGTTTGTTTCTGATCCGTAAGTTCGGCATCACAGGTGGCTACCACCGCTACTTCTCACATCGCTCATTCAAGACTTCACGGTGGTTTCAGTTTGTGCTGGCCTTTCTGGGCGGCATGTCGGCACAAAAAGGTGCTCTCTGGTGGGCAGCTCATCATCGCCATCATCACCAGCACTCGGACCAGGAAGATGATGTGCATTCGGTGAAGCAGCAGGGTTTTTACTGGGCGCACGTGGGCTGGATTTTATCCCCCGACTACTGCGACTACGATGCGAAACGTGTGAAGGATCTGACCAAGTTTCCTGAGTTGGTCTTCATCGACAAATATCATATCATTCCACCGGTCATCACGGGCGTTGCCTGTTTTCTGATCGCCGGTTTACCGGGTGTTCTTTGGGGGTTCTGCCTGAGCACGGTGATTCTTTATCACACGACTTTTGCCATCAATTCCTTCTGCCATTTGCTGGGCAGCCGCCGCTACGAAACCGGTGAGTCTAGCAAGAATAGCTTCATCTTGGCGATCCTGACGCTGGGAGAGGGCTGGCACAATAATCACCACTACTACCCGCACTGTGCACGCCAGGGTTTCTTCTGGTGGGAGATCGACCCGACTTATTATGTGCTGCGTTTTCTGAAACTCATCGGCATCGTCTATGAGATCAGGGAACCCTCCCAGAAAGTGATCGATGGCAAAGAAGCCACCGCCGCGCTCGGCTGAACGCATGGTTGACGGTTCATCGTGCTGGCTTAAGGGCTAGCTGCGCGAGTGTTCATGACGAGCTTGGCAGGAATCTCTCCTGCGCCTCGTCATCTCATCCTCCTTCCGCCTCTAAACCCACCCATGCCTACCCTTTCCATCCAGCCACGCGCACGCATTTTTCACGGTCATGTCTGGGTCTATGCGACTGAGATCAAGGGCCGCTTCGGTGAGCCAAAGCCGGGTGATGTGGTGCAACTCCAAGATGCGCGAGGCAAGCCTATCGGCAGCGCCATCTACAATCCGCAATCACAAATCAGCGCGCGGCTGTTCTCGTATCGTCGCCAGGATTTGGATCTGGATTTCTTCAAGCGCCGCATCGAGCGTGCGCTGAAAACACGAGTGGATGCAGGTGTGGACACGAGCCTCTGCCGCGTGGTGTGGAGCGAGTCTGATGGCTTGCCAGGGGTGGTGGTGGATCGCTATGGCGACCATCTCGTGCTGCAAACACTCACTTTGGCGATGGCTCAACGCCAGGACCTGATCGTGCAGGCGCTGGTCGAGATTTTTTCTCCCACAAGCATCGTCCAGCGCAATGAAGGCAACGTGCGCAAAGCTGAAGGTCTGGATCAAGTCAAAGGTGTCATCCATGGCGAAACACCAGCCCCGTTTGTGGTGCGCCATCATGGCAGCGCCTTTCATGCGGATCTGATCGAAGGCCAGAAGACGGGGCTATATCTCGATCAACTCGACAACTACCAACACGTCGCTGGCTTAGCGAAAGGTCGCCGCGTGCTCGACTGCTTTAGCAATCAAGGTGGCTTTGCCCAAGCCTGTGCTTTGGCTGGCGCGACCGAAGTCACGGCGGTGGACATCAGCGAGCCTGCCACGGCTGTAGCCGCAAAAAATGCCGAGATCTCAGGCGCGAAGATTCAGTTCATCGCCGCGAACTGTTTTGATTTCCTCAAGCAGCAGGAATCGAGCGGAGCGACCTACGATCTCATCATTCTCGATCCGCCATCCTTCACCAAGACAAAGGCCTCAGTGAGCGATGCGATGCGCGGCTACAAAGAGATCCATCTGCGTGCGATCAAGATGCTACAACCCGGCGGCATCATGGCGACGTTCAGTTGCAGCCATCATGTAAGCACTGGCGACTTCCACGGCTCCATCGTCGATGCCTCTGTGGATGCGCGCAAGACACTGCGCCGCGTGGCCACTTACAGCCAGCGCCCGGATCATCCGATCCTGGCTACGATCCCTGAGACCGAATACCTCACGGGATTTGCGTATGAAGTGATCGCGTCTTGGTAACTTCAGAGCATCAGCCCGAGAAGCCGCTCACGAATCTGGGCACGCCATTTAGCGAGATAGGCGAACCGAGCCTGCAAGGCCTGTAGGTCGAGCCAGACGCTGGCGTCGTTTTCGGCGAGGCGTGCATCACAGACTGGCAGACTTGTTTCAAGCTGCTGCCACTGCGTTTCGATGTCTTCATTGAGTGACTCCAGGGCTTCACGCAGACGCATCTCTTCAGCAGCGAGTAGCGCTTTCGCCAAGGCAGATGTCGCCGCCTCTTTGCGCGTTAGAAAGGCGGCGCTCTGTTGCAGCAAGGGGCCGAGTTTTTCAAAGAGCCCCATCAATCCATCATCCAATGGGATGGCACGCCAAGCCGTTTGCGAATGCTGATCGATCAAGTGCTTCAAGCGTGTGACTGGAGATTTGAGCGTCTCAAGTGCCGCATTCAGTTCCGTGCTGAGCTGGGCATCACCGCCGACTTGATCAGGGTGAGCTGAGCGTGTGGCTTTGAGATAGGCTTGCTGAAGCACTTCTTCATCCAATGCCGCGCTTGGCGGCAGCGTCAGTAGCTCGAAGTAATCCGCCATAGCTTAGGCAGCGAAGCTTTCACCACAGGAACAAGTGACGACCGCGTTCGGGTTCTTTACTTTGAAACCACCTTGTTGGAGATCGTCGCTGTAGTCCAACTCTGAACCGCTGACGAACAGCGCGCTTTTCGGATCGATCACCACACGCACGTCACCGGTGATGACCATGATGTCGCGGTTCATTGGACCATCGACGAGATCCATCTTGTACTGTAGCCCCGAGCAACCGCCACCGACGACGGCCACGCGCAGCGCTCCATTTTCAGCACGGCCTTGCTTCGACAGCAGGCTGGTCAGCTTATTCGAGGCATTGGGCAGCACCTTGATGAGCTTTTCGTTACCGAGTTTGTAGTTGGGAGCTGTCGTGGTCATCGGGATGAGGTTACGTCAGAAAGATCAAGCTGTCTGCTCAGCCTTCCATTTCTGGAAAACACTGAGCGGTGCCTCAAACTTGGCCCCGCAGCGCGGGCAGGTGATGTCCGCGTGGCCGTCCTCAAAGATCACGTCCAGGTCTTCTTGAGGCAGTCGGCTGAGCATAGGGAAGAGACGATCCACCGAGCAGCCACACTCGAAGACATAAGCCCGGGTTTCGAGCAGGGAGAGTTGCTCTGCTTGATCAAGTGCTGCGATGTCGGTGCTCTTGAGATTGGTCAGCCAGGTTTCATCTGCGTCTGGCTCGGCAGAGATCTGCACAAAGTCCTCGTCAGGTAAGCGAAAGAAGCGCGTGAGGCGCTGCTCACTCTGTGTGTAAAAATGCTCGATGGCAGTGAGCACGTCGCTGCCTTCAAACTCGATCATGCTTTGGCGTGGAGTCGCTCCAGCGCGGGTCATTTGGGCGATGAAGAGTGACTTGCCCAGATCCTTCACGTCTTCAGTGAAGATGCGTCCGGTGACTCGCCCAGGCCTGCTGCCGCCAGTGACGAAGAGATTCAAAAGTGGATCATGCAGATGGATCGTCCACGCGCTGCTTTCATCCTGTGGACGAGAAGCGAGATGCAGAGTCAACCCTGTCAGCGCCTCCTTGAGCATGACGTCCAGACGCTCCTCATGCTTGAGTCCGTGCTGCATGAGGTGCAGGTAGTAGTCCATGTAAAGGTCACTGAATTTGCCACGCACCAGCAGGCAATTTCTGTGGCGGACGAAGTAGCAACGGATTTCAGCAATGGCGAGATCGGACATGGGCATGGGCGGGAAAAACAAGGAGTGAGGGCTTTCAAACCCTCACTCCAAAATCGCGTTGACGGCAAGGATGCCGTCACGCCTTAATCAGAGAGGCTTGATGAAGAGGTCCTTGTAAAAGCAGGTGCTCTTCGGGTCGTGGCCTTGGATGGCAATGGTGCCTTCGCTCAGCTTGCGACCGGGCATGTTCTTCAATTCCTTAGCAGGGTCCCAACCTTCTGGTTCGGTGAATTCGACGGTGGTTTTGCCATTCACTTTCAGAGTGATGTGCTTGCCTTCGACACGGATGACATAGTCGAACCATTCATCATCTTTACTCGGCGCTGCATCGACCTTGATATGCGTGCCACCTTGAGGCTCAGCCTGACCGGGTTGCAGCGCGAGGATATTGATCACGCCATAAAGGCTACCTGTCTTTTTTGGGTCAGTGTGGGTGCTGTTTACTTGGCATTCGAAGCCTAGATCTGGCCAGCCTTTATCCTGAAACTGAGTGTGGAAGTAGATGCCGCCATTCGAGCCCGCCGTGGTCTTCACCTTGGCTTTGAATTCAAAATTCTTGAACTTCGCTGCGCCATCCGCGCCGGTGTAGAAGATGTGTGCGCGGCCACCACTGACTTTCAGCGTGCCATCTGACACGGTGAAACTACCTGGGACTTCTTCATTCGACTTCCAACCACTGAGGTCGGTGCCGTTGAACATAGAGATCCAGCCATCACCACTCTTGGATGCTTCTGGAGCGTTCGCAGCAGCGGATTTAGGAGTGCTATCGGCGGGTTTACAGGCGGCCAGAAAAAGAGACGCCAAGGCAAGGGTAAGATGTTTGAGCTTCATGGAGGCTGCGCTCATACAGTCGTGGCGGCAGAATGTCCAGCACAGGGGCAGCCGTTCTGATGGCATGTAATAAAGTGCGCCCGGTGGGATTCGAACCCGCAACCAAGGGATTATGAGTCCCCTGCTCTAACCATTGAGCTACAGGCGCCTCGTGATGGACGGCGAGTATGGCTGAATGATGAATCTCGGCAAGTTGTGATTTACCATTGGCTAGTGGTTCTTTCCCGCTATGAATGGCGGCCCATGAAAATCCTGGTCACTGGCAAAGGCGGTCGCGAACACGCCCTCATCACCGCTCTGAGCGAATCTCCCGATACGCACGAAATCTTTGCTTACCCCGGCAGCGACGCCATCGCCACTCTCGCAACTCGCGTGGACGTGCCTGGATTACCTGAACTGATCGCGTGGATGCAAGTCAACGCCATCGACCTCTGCGTGGCGGGTGAAGAAGCCTGGCTGGTGAAGGATCGCGGTTTGGCGAATCTCTGCGCTGAGGCAGGCATCCCCTGCTGGGGGCCGCTCAAAGAGGCCGCACAACTCGAAGCCTCAAAGGCTTTTGCGAAGTATTTCCTAAAACGTCACAACATTCCAACAGCAGCATTCACAGTCTGCCCCACAGCAGAAGAAGCCCGCACAGCACTCACGCAATTTCCCATCGTGCTGAAGTTCGACGGACTCGCTGCGGGCAAGGGTGTGGCGGTTTGCCCGAACCGTGAAGAGGCTGAGGAATTCATCTCCGATGTCATGGAGAAGCGCATTTTCGGCGCAGGTGATTTGCTCGTCGAGCATTGCCTCACTGGCCCAGAGATCTCCATTTTTGTCTCCGTCTGCGATGAGCATTATCACATCCTGATGCCCGCCCGTGATTACAAGCGCATCCGCGACAATGATCAGGGACCGAACACGGGCGGCATGGGCGCGGTGGCCAGCCGCCAACTTGCCGATCCTGAGATGATGGCGCGCATCGAACGCGAAATCGTGCAGCCTACCGTCACAGGTCTAATCAAGGATGGCATCAAGTATCGCGGCTTCTTATACTTCGGACTCATGCTCACGCCTGATGGCCCACAGGTCATCGAGTACAACTGCCGCTTCGGTGATCCAGAGGCCGAGGCTGTGATGCCTATGCTGCGCGGCGACTTTGCTCGTTACGTCTTTGAGGCAGCTAAAGGCCAGCCGCAGCCTGACCTCATTCATTTTGCTGAAGGCTGGAGTATCTGCCTCATCTCAGCCTCTGCTGGCTACCCTGCCACCTCACGCAATGGAGATGTCATCCATGGCCTAGACACAGTGTCTGGCGCACGAGTGTATCACTGCGGCACCAAGAAAAATGCGGCAGGAGATTTTGAAACCAACGGTGGCCGTGTGCTAGCCATCGTCGCTCAAGGAACAACGCGCGCTGAGGCCCGTGACAAAGCTTATGCCGAGTCCACCAAAGTCACGTTTGATGGCCTCCAACGCCGCAGTGACATCGGTCAGATGCACTTTGAGTAATGAATGTGAGGCAGACTTCAGCCTACCTCACCGTTTTGCGGTCACCTCCGCTTCTTTTTCTTCTTTCCGTGCAGGATGGCTCGGGCTTTGTCTTCTTCGTCGAGGACGGTGGTGTACTTGTAGCTGAAGCCCTCAAGCTTTCTGCGCTCGATCTTCTGATTGATCAGGCGCTCGATGCTGGCGACGTAAGGTAACTCTTCGGCAGAGAACATCGTGTAGGCATCACCTTCCTTCTGAGCGCGACCGGTGCGCCCGATACGATGCACATAATCCTCTGAGTGCTCAGGAACCATGAAATTGATCACATGGGTGACACCGCTGATGTCCAAGCCGCGCGCCGCCAAATCGGTAGCGACGATGACTTCGAATTCACCACTGCGGAAGCCTTTGAGCGCGCGCTCACGCTCAGTCTGTCGGATGTCCGAGTGCATGACAGCAGCTTTGTAATTGCCGTCCTGCTGGATAGATGAGTAAATCTGGTCGGCCTGAACCTTCGTGCGAGTGAAGATCATGAGACTGTCGAAATGTGTCTGCTTCAAGATGGCCAGCAGGAGTTCCTGACGCTGATCACTGGCCACAGGATACATGTAGTGACTGACGGTCTCAGCGGGCGAGAAGCGAATGCCGACTTCAACTGTCGCAGGTTCTTTGAGTGCGAATTCAGCGAGGCTCTTGATCTGCGGCGGCATGGTGGCCGAGAAGAAAAGAGTCTGGCGTGCTTTCGGCGTGCGCTCGATGATTCGGCGCACGTCAGGCAGGAAACCCATGTCGAGCATGCGATCCACTTCATCAAGAATGAGCACATCAATGTCATTCAGATTGGCCGTGCCATCCTGCATGAAATCAAGCAAGCGACCCGGAGTGGCGACGACAATGTCCACGCCCTTTTGCAAACCTTTACGCTGTTTGTCATAACCAACTCCGCCGTGAACGAGCAGTGAGCGCAAGCCTGTGTGCTTGCCATATTTCTCAAACTGATCGACCACCTGCGCGGCAAGCTCACGAGTAGGCTCGAGAACAAGAACGCGGAACTTCCCGGGAGCACCGAGTCGGCTCAGGGTTGGCAAAGCGAACGCTGCGGTCTTTCCTGTGCCAGTTTGTGAGGCACCGATGACATCTTTTCCCTCTAAAATGATCGGGATGGAAAGCTCCTGAATGGTGGTGGGTTTATCATAGCCACTTTCACGGATAGCCGCGAGCACAGCATCAGATAGTCCCAGGACTTGGAAGGCTTCAGGAAACGGACCTTCAGGAACTGGCGGTGCCGGAGGTGCCGCCTCACGCTCAAAATTCTCACGCACAGGCTTGTCTTCACTGCGGTCACGCTCAGGGCCGCGTTCACGACGTCCGCCACGATCACCACCTCTTGGCGGCGGACGATCATCACGACGAGGGCGCTCTGGGCGACCTTCACCCGATGGACGTGCCGGACGTGGTTCGCGATGCGGACGATCTTCGCGCAACTCATCACGGGGCGGGCGCGGATGTGGATGTGGATGTGGATGCATCTTGGCGGCATGATGCGGCGCTTCAGTTTTGGCGTGCGTTTTAGCAGCCTCTTTTTTATCACCCCGTCCGATGACTTTCTTCAGACCTGCTTTTAGGCGGCCAAAAAGGGAGGGTTTCTTCTTTGTCTCAGGGTGTCTCGGTTCGGTCACAGGCATGCAGGTTGGGTGGTCATGGGCGGTCTATCGGCCACGATGCGACCGAATGCAATAGGACACGGCTGCCTTGGCTGATGTAAGCGGCTTGGTAGATACCGCTTGGTGGAGCATAGCGGGTTCGAACCGCTGACCTCCTGCATGCCATGCAGGCGCTCTACCAACTGAGCTAATGCCCC
>CAZOVY010000107.1:0-17268 GCA_964583255.1 uncultured Prosthecobacter sp. | reverse complement strand
ATAACCAACCCCTAAATTAAGCGACTCCTTGGTCCAATAATCCGTTGCACCTCATCTTGAGTTTGCTAGCGGCTTTGTGTGAGGGTGTAAGGTAGAATTTTCACCCCATATCCCCTTAAAACACGTTAAAAGCGTAGACCTTCGAATCCCCTTAGCTCCACCAGCTCTGTTGATGGTTCACAAATCAGCGCTTGGCTTTCACGTAAGACAGCACTTTTTGATCATCGTCACCAGCGGCCCAAACGACGCGGAGGAAGTCGGCGGGATGAATATCGTATTTGGAAAGGAAGGCGCGGTCGCCGCCGCAACCAAACATTGTGTCGGGGTTCATTTCGCCTCGTAGTTTGGCGCGTGCTTTGACGAGAATGCGTGGCAGCCAAATGATGCCGTCGAGTTCGGCTCTCTTGGATGGAAGGTCTGCTGCTGCGACGATCTTTGTACTCAGCACACTTTTCTGGATGGTGAGGAAGTAGTCGCGGCGCACGGCGGCGATGAGCAGCGCGGCGATGGCGGTGGGGTCCTCGCCTCCAGAGGTGACATTGTCTTCGATGAAGTCAAAAAACTCGCGCTCGCGGTAGCCAATGGATTTGAGGAAGTCTTGATCCTCATCACTGAACCATGCTTCGAAGTCGTGATTGCCTTCATCATATTCATCCACGCAGGAGTCGAAAAGCTCGACGAAATAGGAGTCCCAGATGTAGTTCTTCATAAGGTTAGCAGTGATTCAGTTTTTCTTCACGAGAGTCTCGTAGAGAGCCTTGGTGCGCTCAGCGATGCTGGTCCAGCTAAAGCGTTCGACGGCGCGTTTGCGGCCAGCCAGGCCCATGAGTCGGCTCTTTTCAGGGTCGGCCATGAGACTGTTGATGCCTTCAGCGAGATCTTTGGCAAAGCGTGCTGGATCAGTGGCTTCGAAGGGGCTTTCGGTCTGCTGATCGAGCTGGACGAGGAGGCCAGTCTCGTAGGGGACGACGACTTCCTTGATGCCGCCGACGGCGCTTGCTACCACGGCGGTCTCACAAGCCATGGCTTCAAGATTGATGATGCCGAAGGGCTCATAGATCGAGGGGCAGCAGAATACGCTGGCATGGGAATACATGGCGATCTTTTCTTGCACGGGCAGCATGGCTTGAATCCAGATGATGCCGCCACGCTTGAGCTGGGCGGCGGCTACGGCTGCTTCCATTTCAGCTAGGATTTCTGGGGTGTCTGGGGCACCCGCACAGAGCACGATTTGGAAGCCGGGGTCCATTTGCTCAATGGCACGCACGAGATGGATGATGCCTTTCTGCCGCGTGATGCGTCCGACAAAGAGGACGTAGGGGACATCGGGATTCACGCCATGTTTTCGCAGCACGTCAGGTGCCTCCACTCGGTGGTACTCGACGGGGTCGATGCCGTTGTGGATGACGTGGATTTTGTGTGGGTCCACATGAAAGAGCCGCATGATGTCCACCTTGGTTTCTTCAGAAACCGCGATGACGGCGTCTGCCATCTCAATGGCGGTTTTTTCCAGCCAGACAGTGAAGTCATAGCCGCCGCCGAGTTGCTCGCGTTTCCATGGGCGCAGGGGCTCTAGCGAATGCACGGTTAGCACCATGGGCACGCCGTAGTTGAGCTTGGCTAAAATGCCGCCGAAGTGTGCATACCAAGTGTGCAGGTGGACGATTTGCGCATCAATGTTCCGCGTGTTGAAGTCGAGGCTGCGCTGCAAGGCACCGAAGACGGATTTTAGTTTCCCTGGGCTCGTCCATTTCAGCATGTCGAGTCCAGCACCATGCACCGTGATGCCGCCATCGCTGTTGTTTTGATCACCGAAGCAGCGCACTTCCACCTCCATGAGCTTGGCGAGCTCTCTCGTGAGGTATTCGACATGCACGCCGGCACCGCCATAGACGTAGGGTGGGTATTCGTTGGTGAGGAAAAGAGACTTCATGGGCAAGTCATGTCTATGGTGATAGTCATGAGATAGGCAAGCTCAAAGCCACGGTCTAGAGTAGCCAGATGAATGTCTCGGTGGCCATCGCTATGACTCAATTGGGTCGGTATTGGCATGAATGGATGCGTCCAAGCAGGCCTGTTTTCGGAGGCGTCGTCATTTGTACATTAAATTTCCCCTTTGCACGCTGCCAAAGCCCGCTACTCTGCGCGCCCTTTTTCCCCTGCTGATGGCTGAACCCAAAAACATCCTCCGACTCGGTCTGCCCAGTGGCAGCCTCCAGGAGCCGACCCTTGAACTCCTCAAGCGCGCCGGATTCAACATCGTTGTGCCCTCCCGCTCCTACCGCCCGACGGTGGACGATGATCAACTCGAGCTGCGCCTGCTGCGCGCTCAGGAGATCGGTCGCTATGTGGATCACGGATTTCTCGACTGCGGCATCACAGGTCGTGATTGGATCGCTGAAAACAATGCTGATGTGGAAGTGCTGACGGATCTGCGTTACTCCAAGGCCACATCCAAGCCTACTCGCTGGGTGCTAGTCGTTCCTGACGATTCACCTGTGAAGTCAGTCAAAGATCTCGAAGGCAAACGCATCGCTACTGAAGCGGTGGACATGACAAAGGCTTACCTTGCCAAGAATGGAGTGCAGGCTGAGGTAGAATTTAGCTGGGGAGCCACTGAGGTAAAAGTGCCGGAACTCGTCGATGCCATCGTGGACATCACCGAGACGGGCAGCTCACTACGCGCGAATAAGCTGCGTATTGTGGACACGCTGATGGAGAGCTACCCGCAGTTCATTTCCAGCAAAGGTGCCTACCAGGATGCCTGGAAGCGCGAGAAGATGGAGACGCTCGTCCTGCTCATCAAAGGCGCGTTGGAGGCTCGCGACAAGGTCGGCCTCAAGATGAACGTCCCAGCTAAATCACTGGAGCAGGTCGTTGCGACGCTCCCAAGTGAGCGCTCACCTACGATTTCCCAACTTGCTTCGCAGGATTGGGTCGCCGTCGAGACAGTCATTGCGGAATCGGTCGTGCGGGAGATAATCCCCCGACTCAAATCTCTCGGTGCCGAAGGCATCGTGGAATACCCGCTGAACAAAGTCGTCCCTTAACCGGAGCCGACACAAGAAAACAGGAGAACACACCACCATGGGATCGCTGAAAAAGCGCAGAAAGACGAAGATCAATAAGCACAAGCGCAAGAAGCGCATGCGCGCCAACCGTCATAAGAAGCGTTTGCGCTACAAGTCGTAACCGTTAGCCTCGTCCGCATGATTTGCCTCCGTCCCGCGAAAAGAATGACTCGATTCGCTGACGGAGGCTTATCGTCGCGGATGCGGACTTTTAAGCTCAGTGATCCCGCTTCAGATCGGCTGAAGTCGGGAAGGATAAACCCAGCCATTTTGGCGGGTGCGTTCGTGCTTGGTTGGTCGGCTTTGAGCATGGCCCTGGTACCGCTGGAGCAGCCAGCGATTGCAGATCTTTCCTTGCCAAAGATCACCACACTGGTTTCTCCTGACCTGCAAATTCATGCATCTGGTGAACAGATTGCTGAAACGCTCGCCCACTATTCGGCTGCGTTGCAGTTTGAGAAATCAGGCAAGATGCGCGAAGCGCTCACGCAATTCTTAGCCGTGCTTGAGGTGGACCCCGCAAATCCCGAACTCGCAGCACACACAGCCGAGTTGGCCTATCATTACCAGGGAAGGAAGGAGGCGGTAGCGCTCCTGGACAAGGCCATCGCGACAAGGCCAGACGAACCAGCCGCGTATCTGAATCTGGTGCGCTTTCTCACCACCTATATCTCAGAGGAACCCTTTGAGGCAGATCGCGCGAAACAGGTCTTGGCTGATGTCGTGAAACGTTTTCCGAAGCGGGCGGACGTGTGCGCCTTTGCGAGTCTCAGTTTTCTGAGTCAGAACATGCGGTCAGAGGCCATTGCCGTCATGGAGCAGGCCGCGAAACAAGAGGTCAAAGAGTCTGGCTATTGGTTGGAACTCGGACGCGCCGCCCAGCAGATCTGGCCACTCGCTCAGATCGAGAAAAAGGCGGATCACACCAGCCGGGTAAATGCTTATTTTGAGAAGGCGCTCAGCCATGCAGCAACGGGAAAGAAGGGCGAAACCACACGGATCGAGGTGGCACAATACTACCTGCTAACAAACCAACTCGATGCCGCGCGAGCATTGTGTGAGTTGGTCGCTACTCAGACAGGAAATCTTCAGGCTCGAAAAATTTTATTCCGCCTCTACGAAGCGGCTGAGGAAAAAGACAAGGCATTGTCCACACTCGAAAAGATCGTCAAAGACGCACCGACTGATGTGGAGCAGCAACATCTTCTCGTGACTGCCTATGAATCGCGCGAAATGTATGCCAAGGCTGTGCCGCATCTCGAAGCTGCCATCCAGATCGGAGGTGGGGATGCGGGAGACTATCAGGCACTTGGCGAGTTGCTGCTGCGCTCCCAACTTTACGACAAACTCATCCAGCTCAGTGAGCGCTGCGTGAAGCTGTATCCTGACAATCCAGTCTTTCATCTCCATGCCGCATTGGCACAACGCTCATTGTTACGCTGGGAGAAAGCCATTCAATCCTTTGAGCGTGCCGCAGAGCAGGCAGAGAGCACGCAGGCGGAGCTGGTAAATCACCGTTTTTTCTTTCAGTATGGCCTGACTCTAGAGCGCGGCGGCAGGCATGATGAGGCGGCGAAGATGTTTGAGAAATCCATCACCCTCACACCGAAAGAAGAACTCGAAGACGCCGCGAATACCATGAACTATCTCGGCTACATGTGGCTGGAACTGGAGCGTCATCTCGACAAAGCAGGCGAGTTGATTCGCAAGGCCAATGAACTCCAGCCAGAAAAGTCAGCCTATGTGGACAGCCTAGGCTGGTGGCATTTCAAAAAGGGCGATTACCCGAATGCACTGAAGGAACTGCAACGCGCCTTTGCCCTGCTCAAGAACCCAGAACCCGATGATGCCGAAATCATCGAGCACATCGCCCAAGTCTATCTCAAAATGCATGATCAGGCCAAAGCGCGTGAGTTCTTTGAAAAAGCCAGCACTCTCCAACCGACCGATCCCAAGCTGATCAAGCGCATTGTGGATGGATTGAAAAAACTGTCGGTTCCCTAGTTTGAATGAATCAGCCGTCAGTGTGGCATTCTTTTCATTCGTCATCTCACGACTCCTGCCCATGATCCGCGCGCTCGCCTTATGGAAGCCGCCATTGTCATTGGATTGCTCATCATCGCTGTCATCTTCTTCGCCACGGAGAAGGTCTCGGTGGATCTCGTCACGCTTGGGCTTCTCTGTGTGCTCGTGCTGAGTGGCATTCTCACGGTGAGTCAGGCTTTTGCGGGCTTTGGAAATGAGGTGATCATCATGCTCGGTTCGATCTTTGTCATCGGGGCCGCGCTGCGTGAAACGGGTGTGCTCGATCAGCTCGGGCATGTCCTGGCTCGGGCGACGGGTGGCCACCCTGGCCGAGTGGTCGCGGGAATGATGACCACGGTGGGCGGGGTCTCTGCTTTCATGAACAACACGACCGTCACTGCCATGTTCCTGGGCCCAGTGATTGGGCTGGCCAGAAGGCTTGGCATCTCGCCTTCACGCCTGCTGATGCCGCTGGCTTTTTCCTCTCTGCTGGGCGGCACCTGCACGCTGATCGGAACGAGTACAAACGTCGCTGTCAGTGCGGCGATGGTGAAAATGGGCATGCCTGCTGTCGGCATGTTTGAGATCACGCCTGTCGGCATTGTGCTTCTGTGTGTGGGCCTTGTTTACATGATCCTCATCGGCATGAGATGGGTGCCTGAGCGTGACCGTACTGATGGTCAGACGGACGCTACGCCTATGCGTGAATATTTGGCTGAAGTGGTCATTCGGCCTGGCTCACCGCTGATCGGTCAGGAGGTGTATGCATCTGATTTTTCAGTGCTGGAGTTTCAGGTCGTGAAACTCCGGCGCGCGAATGAGGAGATGGATGTCAGTCCGCATGTGCGCTTTGAGTTGGGTGATGTGGTGCTCGTTGCGGGTAAGGTACAAAATCTCATCAAGGTGAAGAAGATCGAAGGCATCGATATTGTCGAGGATCTGGACCTACTTCATTCGGGTGTGGATATGAAGGACGCCAGCATCGCTGAAGTCGTGCTGACGCCGCGCTCTAGTCTTGTGGGGCAAACGCTGCGTCACAGCAATTTCCGCCGCCGTTCTGGGCTGTCTGTCCTTGCCCTACTGCGCGGCGACCTCACGCTCAGCGACCACATGGCCGATGTGCCGCTGCAGGCGGGTGATATGATGCTCTTACAGGGGCCTTTTGATCGGATGCGTCAGTTTGAGGCGGCCTCTGAGATGGTCGTCATCACAGAGCACAGTGTCAGTGAGAATGCGCAGAAGCGAGGCGTCGCTGTGCTCATCGCTTTTGCCTTGGCGGTGATCCTGAGCAGCTTCAATTGGATTCCTCCATCCATCGCCTTTTTACTCGTCGCCCTACTTGCGCTAGCCACGCGTTGCATCACTTTGGACACGGCTTATGAAAATGTGGACTGGAGGCTGCTCATCCTGATCGGTGGCATGACCGCCTTTGGTGCGGCGATGGCTAAATCGGGTGCTGATCTTTTGATCGCTCAAACCATCACGGGTTGGTTGCAGCCTTATGGCTCTATCGCGGTGCTGGCTGGCTTTACCATTCTCACGGTCTTATTGACCCAGCCCATGTCGAACGCCGCTGCGGCACTCGTGGTGCTGCCCATCGCGATCAAAGCGGCTGAGAGCATGGGTGCAAATCCGCGCGCCTTTGCCATTGCGATCATGCTCAGTGCCAGCATCTCGGTGCTCACACCCTTTGAACCGAGCTGCATTCTCGTTTATGGCCCTGGCAAATACCGCTTCAGTGACTTCATCAAAGTCGGTGGTGGACTAACGCTGATCTCGGTGATTTTGATTCTGCTGCTGGTGCCGCTTTTCTGGCCTCTGTGAACTGGAGATGTTTACTCAAATCGGTAACCTGCGCCATGCACGGTGCGGATGATGCGCGGGTTGGCGGGATCTTTTTCGATGCGTTTGCGGAGCTGGGAGATGTGCTGATCTAGGGCGCGGCTTTCGGGGAAGTAGTCCACACCCCAGACTTCGTCGGCGAGCATGTTACGATCAACGATTTTACCGCGGCGATCATACAGTAGGCGCAGGACTTTGAGGTCGCGTGGGCTGAGCTGAAGGTCGGTGGTGTCGCGGTAAGCGCGTAGCTCGGCGGGGACGATGCGGAGGTCGTCCATGTAGAAGTCGGCTTCGGAGGGTTTGGCTCCGCCGCGTGCGGCGGTGCGGCGCATGATGGCGCGAATGCGGGCGGTGATTTCTTTGACGCCGAAGGGCTTGGTCATGTAGTCGTCAGCACCGAGTTCGAGTCCGAGCACGGCGTCGATCTCCTCAGCTTTAGCGGTGAGAAAGAGGATAGGCACGCCTTCATCAATGCGGCGGATTTGTTTGCAGGCCTCGTAGCCATTTTGACCTGGCATCATGACATCTAGGCAGACAAAATCAGGCCGTATGGCGCGGAAGAAATCCACGGCCTGGAGTCCGTCACTGGCGGTCATGACTTCATAGCCCTCCATGCTCAGAACTTCGCGCAGAGCTTCGCGGGTGTGGTCGTCGTCTTCGGCGATGAGGATTTTCATGGCTTTGTTTGGGTGGGTGAGATGGGGAGTGTGAGAATGAAGCAGGCACCGTCACGATAGGTCGGGCAGACCTCTAAAGAGCCACCGTGGAGATCGGCGAGTTCGCGAGAGATGGTTAGGCCAATGCCGGTGCCGCTGACGCCTTCATTGAGATCGGCCCGCAGTCGCTCAAAGGGTTCAAAGACCGTGCGCCGCTTGCCCTGTGGGATGCCTGGGCCGCGATCTTCGACAATGATGCGCGCTTCCTTGCCGTCCGTTTCACTGCGGATGGCGACCCATTTGCCGTAGTTGGAGTACTTGTCCACGTTGGAGAGTAGATTGCCGATGATCTGCTCGATAGCATCGGAGTCGGCTTTCATCTCAGCGGGGCCGTTGAGGGATGTTTCGACGGTGAAACCTTTGCCCTCTAGTAAGAGGCGCCAATTGCCGACGGCGCGGCTGATGACTTCATCCAGCACGATGGGGCGTGGTTGAACGGTGAGTTTGTCACGCTGCTGGCGGGCGTAGTTCAGGACGTTCTGAATAAGCCGATCTAGCCTTGCGGTCTCCGTTTCGACGACACGAAGCTGACGCTGAGCGATGGTGTCACCACTTTCTTCAACTCGGCTGGCAGCCATTTCGGTGTAAAGGCGGATGTTGGTCAGCGGCGTCTTCAATTCATGCGAGATCTGGTTTACGAAACTGACACGCTGCTGGGCTAAGCGCAGCTCGCGGGCATTTTCGCGGAAGAAGGTCCAAGCCAGCGCCAGCACGAGAATGCAGCCGGAGCCGACTCCGAGAAGGATGGGGAAGAGGTAGGGCTTTGGAAATTCCGTGGACGCAGGTGTGTAGGCTAGCTCCCACTGAGTGAGCGGTGCTGAGCAGCGCTTCCAGGCTAAGGGATTGTTCAAGGAACCAAATTTTTTTGTTCCCCATTCATGCAGTGGGATGTTGGAAAGGGTGTTGAGGGTGAGTCGACCTGGATAGGTGTCCATACCCTGGATGGGTAGCCTTTTAAAAAGTGCCTCGCCCAGCAAGTGGCCGTCGATACGGGCGCAGATGAGTTGATCACTGACGAGTCGCCAGTAGATGAAATCGCCCTCGGTGACATGCCAGCCACTGGGGAAACTTTCGCTGAGTGCATGGCCAACTGCCGTGTTGAGATGGTAGTTCTCAGATTTTACTGCCGTCTGCCAGATGGCATTTGTGCCATGGAGCTTTGTGGCCTCTGGCGAGCTTCCCAAGAGCGCAAAGGGCTGGCTTTCGATGGAAATGTAGGGGCGCGTGATGCCACTGGATTGCAGGCGCTCGCGCAGTGCTGCCGAGCGCGGGCTGGCGAGTGCATCGGTTAGTGGCGCGAGCGTCTTTTTGTCTGCGGCGATGACGACTTGGCCTTGGGCATCTGCTGACCACGTTTCACCCACCCAGGGGTGCTGCGCTAGCTGCTCAGCCGCCTTTTGGGCGGTCGTGCCAGGGGTGATAGCCACCGAGTCCAGATAGTCGGTGAACTGCCGCAGATCATGCAGGAGCTGATTATCGGCGACGAGCAAGCGCTCCTCTAGCACGGCCTGCTGCGCCCCATCCGTGCTGCGCGCGGCATCGCGGATCAAATAGGTGCCCAGCCAGGTCAGAAGCGCCACAGGCGTGATGACGAGCAGGATGAGCAGGAGGTTGGAGCGGCGGGGTTGCATCGGGGCGTTTCGGCCTGAAAGTTAATGCCTCCGAATGATAAGGCATTAAAAATATCATAAATTTTATAATTAATTGCATTGGGCTTGCCCTTGGCCTCAGCAGCCAACTCAATAGCAAACTTCTGGCTAGAAACAAAAAGGGCCTCGCTGTTGAGCGAGGCCCTTTTGGGTGGGATGGACTGAACTGCCGGTATTAGACGGTCTTGGCGGCGGCCACGGCGGCGGCGGCTTTTTGAGCCTGCTCTTGGGTGTCGAGCACTTTGCGCTTGAGGCTCTGGCCGGTCTTCGTGGCATACCAGAGCACGAGCGGACTGGCGATGAAGATGGAGGAATAGGTGCCGAGGACGACGCCGATCGTGATCGGTAGGGCGAACTCAAGCATGGCAGGATTGCCCAGGAAGAGGAGCACGATCATCGGAGCCAGCGCGGTCGGGCCGGTGAGTAGTGTGCGGCTCAGGGATTTGCAGATGGCCTCGTTCATCAAGTCACGGATCGAGCCGCTGCCACCGCGCTGGATGGTTTCGCGGATTCGGTCGAAGACGACGATGGTGTCATTGATCGAGTAACCAGCGATGGTCAGCATGGCTCCGACGTGGATGAGACTCAGCTCTTGTCCGAGCAGAACGCAGAGGCCGGGAACCATGAGAACGTCATGGGCTAGGGCGACGATCGCACCCAGAGCGAAAGCGAATTCAAAGCGAGCCATCAGGTAAACAAAGATCCCGATGAGAGCCACGCCCAGAGCAATCAGCGAAGTCTTGGCTGACTCCGAGCCGATGACCGCTCCGACTCGTGAGGTCTGAGTGCCTTGGATGACATCCGCAAACTTCGTCTTCACCGCCTGCTCGATGGCTGGGCCGGCCTCGAACTCACTGCGGATGGCGATCACGTCACCACCAGTCGCATTGCCTTTACGCTGCGGATAGAAGCTGCCGATGGGCTGTCCATTGTCCATTTTTAGACCCTTGAGTAGAGCATCCAGATCCGTGTCCGCGATGTTCTTCCCAGGCTTCAATTCGACGTGAACGAGACCACCACCGCGGAAGTCGATACCGAGGCTGGCTTTACCATAATAACCGAGTGCCGAGAACGAGATGGCGGTGACGACGAGTGAGGCAATGATGAAGCCTTTGGCTTTGGAAAGAACGTCGAAGATCTTGTCTGGAATGATCTTGGTGGTCGTGATTTTGGTCAGGATTCCTTTGTCGATCACCCACATGAAGATGACGCGAGTCACGATGAGCGCGCCGACCATGGAGGAGAGCAAGCCAATCATCAGAGTGATGGCGAAGCCTTTAACCAGGCCACCCGAGATGACGAAGAGGATAACTGCAGAAATCAGCGTGGTGATGTTTGAGTCAGCGATGGCCGAGAAGGCTTTTTCATAAGCCGCTTCCAGAGCACCCGCGAGCGTGCGGCCGGCTTCCATTTCCTCACGCAGACGTTCGTAGATCAGCACGTTCGCATCCACCGCCATGCCGATGGTGAGCACGATCCCGGCGATGCCGGGCATGGTCAGCGTGAACTGGAAGAGTGACATGCCACCAAAGAGGATGGCCAAGTTGATCACGAGACCGATGATGGCGATGAGGCCCGCGAGGCGGTAGATGAAAAGCATGAACAAAGTGGTGATCGCCAGACCGGCGATACAAACCCATTTGCCCTGGTCGATGGAAGACTGCCCGTAGGAGGAGGACACCGCGCTTTCAGAGAGAATCGTCATCGGGTTCTCCAACGGATTTTCCAAAAGGGTAGCTAGCTGAAAGGCGCTCTTCTGATTGAAGTTACCCGAGATGACAGCCGTGCCGCCGAAGTGATCCGTTTGCAGAGTTGGGGCTGAGATGATTTCTCCATCCACGATAATGGCGAGCTGGCGGCCTTTGTTCACGGCGGCGATGTCATCAAAGAGCTTCGAGCCAGCGCTATCGAGATTCAGGTACACTTTCCAGCCTTCTGCATCGGTATTGGCAAAGGCGCTCTTCACATACTTGCCTTCCATGTCGGAGCGATTGCGGACGAGTTCGCTGCCACGGTTTGGGATGTCTTTACCGTTCTTGTCCGTCTCGTTCTTGTATTTGAATTCTTCCCAGCCCGGCTCTTTCACACCACCGTTGGTTTTGATCTCCTGCAGCTTTGAAGAGCTGCTCTCATGGACGACGCGGAACTCTAAATGCGCCACTTGCTGGATCTTGGTGCGCACGTCGGCGAACTCCTCTGCCTTCACGCCTGGCATTTGGATCAGGATGCGGTCCGTGCCCTGCGGCAGTAAAGTCAGGTCTTTGTTGCCCTCAGGATTCAAACGCTTTTCCAGGATGGCGATGGCTTGCTGCACGGATTCTGCCGTCACTGGCTTTTCGGTGCCGTCATCTGCTTTGCCCTTTTGAAGCTCGACGACGAATTCACTGCCGCCCTTCAAGTCGATGCCGAGCGGGATTTTCATATTCTTCACCGTGATGACGGAGAAGGCGGTCATGAGTAAAATCAGTGCGGAGCCGATGAGGCGCTTGCTCTTGTGGACCACGGTGCCGATGTAAAACAGAAGCATCAGCAGAATGGCTGCGCCGATCAGGAAGGTGACGATTGGGGACATGTAGGTGGGTTGGTTTTTGGAAAAAAGTAACTGGGGGAGGGAGGGGAATGACGAATGCAGAATGTCGAATGACGAAGTTTAGAGCTTCATCTCGGATTCAATCTGCGGATCGGTTTCGTCATTGCGGCTACGCCGCCGTGACTTCGACGACATCAGACTTTTTGCTCACGGAGCCGATGGCGCTACGCTCGTATTCGATCTTCATGTTGTCAGCCACCTTCACCATCACGGTCCGGTCTTTCACGCTGGTGATCATGCCGTGCTCACCGCCATTCATGATGACATGGTCGCCGACCTTGACGCTGCTGATCAGCTTCTCCAGCTCCTTTTGCTTCTGACGCTGCGGGCGGATGAGCAGGAAGTACATCATCACAAACATCAGCACCATGAACACCATGGGATTACCCAGAAGACCGCCGGGAGCGGCAGCGCCAGCAGGGGCTTGAGCGAGGACAGAAGAGAGGGCGGTAAGTATCATGGGTCAGTGGGTTCGGAGCGGGTCTGGTAGCGTGAAATAACCTCTGCACGGAATTCGGCGAAGCTACCTTGTTCGATGGCTAAGCGTGCTCTGGACGCGAGGGACGCGTAGAAATGCAGATTGTGCAGGGAAATCAACCTCAAACCCAGCACCTCTTGGGTATTGATGAGATGCCGGATGTAGGCCCTGGAAAAGCCCTGACAGATCGGATGGGTGTCTTCGGCGAGTGGGCTGAAGTCCTTAGCATACTTGGCATTGCGCAGATTCATCGTGCCCTCATGGGTGAAGGCGGTGCCATTGCGCGCGAGCCGTGTCGGTAGCACGCAGTCAAACATGTCGATGCCGCGCGCGATCAGCTCAACCATCTGCGGCGGTGTGCCGAGGCCCATGGCATAGCGTGGTTTGTTGGCTGGCAGGATCGGGCAAGTCCACTCGGCGATCCGCATCATGTCTGCCTCAGGCTCGCCCACACTCAGGCCGCCGACGGCATAGCCTGGGAAGTCCATGGCCACGAGTTCACGCGCACAGCGTTCACGCAGATCCTGAAACGTACTGCCCTGGACAATCGGGAAATGAAGCTGCTTGGAATGTAGCTTCGATTGGCAATCGAAGCCTTCAGGAGATGTCGGTGCCTCCAAACCCTTCGACTGCCAGTCGAAGCTACGCCCGAAGGCTCCCGCGTCAGGCTGGTTTTGATCCACCCAGTCGCGGCACCTTTGTGCCCAGCGCAGAGTTAGTTCCATGCTCTTCTTGGCCTCATCATGCGTGCAGGGCCAGGGCGTACATTCATCAAAAAGCATGGCGATGTCGCTGCCCAGAGTCGCCTGGATTTCCATGGCCGTTTCTGGTCCCAGGAACATCGGCGTGCCATCCACATGATTGTTAAAGTAGCAGCCCTCTTCTTTGATCTTCCGCAGCTTCGCCAATGAGAACACTTGATAGCCGCCGCTGTCCGTGAGGATGGGCCGATCCCAGTTCATGAATTTGTGGAGGCCACCTGCTTCCTTGATGATCTCAGTCCCAGGCCGCACCCAGAGATGATAGGTGTTACTCAAAATGATCTGCGCACCCAGTGACCGCAGCTCATCGGGATGCACCGCCTTCACAGTCGCCTGCGTGCCAACGGGCATAAAGATCGGCGTCTCCACCACCCCATGCGGCGTCGTCAACCGTCCGCGACGCGCGGAGGAGCTGGGGTCAGTGGCGAGCAGTTCAAACATTTAGTTGGCGCAGAAAAAGGGCGCGGAGTGTGGAGGCGATGCCCCCACCTGTCAAAAGACACTTATCGTCAGCCAGTTGCCCCGCGTTTCCTCATGACATCATGCATTCAGGTGACTCAACCGTGACCATGCAGCCTCGCAACGCATTCGATTGCATGATCACGGCTCAGAGTTCGGAGCACCGCCTTCAGGCGGCTCAATGACGGTGATTTGTCTCCTGGGTTTCGCCTACTGGCAGCGCCTCTGAAAAGCAGTGCTCCAAGGATTCACCTGATAACGGGTGAGGTGCAACTGGCTGACGAATAAAAGGTAGCGATTGCGACTGATCATTTAGTCAAGCAGTTGCACCCCGTTCTCTGTGACTCCGTTCTCTGCGGCCTGAGCCATGACGCGGCAGAGTGAGGCGGGGGCCGAACGTAGCAGCCACGAACCGGGAAGGAGGTAACTACACACAATGCGCTGTAGTGTGGCGAGGCTTTGCGAGCGCACAGTAGGCCGCCGGGTCCCGCCGCTCTGGGCGGGTGGCGGCCTACTGCACACTACTCCGCATTGTGTCGTAGTTACCGTATGCTTGGTGCGGAGCTGGCGAGCTATGCGAGCCACACTGAACGGCGGTTGGTTCATCCAGGTGCGGAGCTGCGGCGTTACGGAAAGCCGCACACTTCCTTGCGCTGGGGGTTGGAGAGGGCGGAGCTTGTCGGTGGTGGGCAATGGGCGGAGCCGCGAGCTTTGCGAAGCGCTGGAGTTGGGAGTTGCTCAGTAAAATAGATCGAGCTTGAACAGGCCGTCCCATCCTCTCGTTTCGGCGAGGAACTGCGAGACTTCCATGCCGTGCTTGTCGCCGCTGAACATCGTTGTTGCCAACGAAGCTGAAGTTGGATCGCCAAACAACATCAACGCTTTTCCTGTCGTCGTGAACAAGGTGTCCTCAAACGTCCGCCTCTTTGCCTGAACTGATCGAGCCACATCCCAAAGAGCATTTCGAGCTGCTTCGTCACCGATTTTAGCCAAGAGCTTGATGGCCGTGGCACTGAACTGCACATTGTCTGCGTGGATGGCAATGTCTCGAAGCACTGGCACTGCTTGCACAGGATCAACAACCTCCATCCCGTGTTCCAGCGCAAAGATCGCATTGCCATCCCAGGCGGGCGTTACCTCACCGAAAACCTTGGGCTTCAAGCCAGGCTTCTCGGTGCCGTCTGCATTCTGAGGCTGTGGCAAGCCTGATACTCGCTTGGCCGCTTCGATAAGCCTTTGTTGGGCCGTTAGATCACCCTGTTTGGCAAGCACGACATCCGCAGCGTGCTTCACATCATTCGTGCCGTCTTCTTTTGAGAGCTTTTGCATGAGTGTCGTGACACTCGGGTCACGGACATTCGTCAGTTTCAAGATGGTATCGACGGACATGTGAGGCTCTCGCTCAATCACTGGGAGCAGATACTTGGCTGAACCAGCATCACCAAGCTGGGCAAGCACCTCTGCGATTACATAAGCCTCAACTCTACTGTCGGCCTTGCTGGCCAACAGGGCTTTGATTCTCGGCAAGTATTCCGTGGGTTTTTGGTCTGCAAAATCCTTCTGAAAGATTGCCCACCATTTCTCCGGTTCTGACCCCTCCATTTTGCTCATCACAAAATCAAATCCTCTCTTGTCCCCGAACCAGCACAAAACTTTAGCAGATGTGCGCTGCACTCCTTCATCTTGATGTTTCAGCAGCTCCGCAATCAGCGGCAAAGCTTTAGCCATCTCCTGGCGCTGTGCCTTGCCGACCCACCTTATCAAATCCTTACCTGATTTTAAATTTTCCATCACCTTATCGATCAGATCATCGCCATGGAAGCCCCTGATGAGACTTTCGCGACGTGCATAGTATGCGTTTGCAGCTTCTTTCGAGTAAGCGGGATTCATTTGAGGCTTGTAGCGAAGCACGGCAACTTTCGTGACATCGCTGACCTGGGGCTGAAGAAGTGGTCGCGTCTCAACAGCTTTGGGTGTATTGGGGTTTTCACCAGTTGGTCGCCAGATCCCTATGATTAGGGCGAGCAAGATCAACAGGGACGCCACTAGTGTGATGCGATTTTTTTTCATAAATGGGGTCAGGTGATTCATATTGCGGAAATCTAGAAATTCAGACTTCTATTCAATCATGGGATCAAGCCAATCAGAAGAGTGAATGCTGACTTGCTTGGGCATGACTTCAAAATGTATAAAAACAGGAATCTCGCAATATGATTCACCTGACCCGAATGGTCATGGAATGTCACATCACTTGCCAAACCGAACTCCGATGGCTTTGAATTTCTCCGTCATTTCTGCTGTTAGGCGAGCATCATCACGACCAGCTATCAATTTCGCCAATATCTCGGAAGCCGTCTCGGTTCCATTTGGATCGAGGGCCGTTCGGAAGTAGCTGTGCAGCCCCATCCCACTTCCATCACCCTCAAGAAAACCGAAGTAGTAACCAAGGAGAGCTGAGTCAAATTGCTGTTCCAACTTGATCTGAACCACGTCAGCCCGCACATCCTGGCTTCCCGCCCTCAGATGTTTGAGCATTCGAGGTAAATCCAAATCTACCTTGTACCGTTCTGTGTAGTACTTGATGTATTTTTTCAGCGGTGATCCCAATTCGGTGAACCTAATGGTGCCATTGTCTTGGTACGCAAAGTAGCGGATGATGTATGGAAACGCATAGCGTGACCATGGCTGCATCCTAGATCTGAAGATGTCAAACATGGTGTAAGTCGTGATAAAAGTAATGCCACCAGGATCTTTTTGCCGAGCATCGTATTGGTACTTAGCACCCACTTTTTTGAGTCCCAAAACGGCAAAAAGCACGACTGCTTTACCATCTACAAAAGCGGTCGTGTTGGAGTCACTTCCACCGAAGGCAATGTAATCTTCCTTCGTCTCTGCCAGCAAAACTTGAAAGTGAGTGCCCTCTTTCGGGTGCGGTTCCTAGTTCCACGGCATCAGGGTCGCTGCCTTGTAGGTGAGCAGGAAATCTGCTGCTACTTCTGACATGACCGATTTAGCCAGCGGGGCACTGGAGGTGAAGTCGAACATGCCCGCCTGATAATGGTACTGCCGCGCCGCTGCATCTTGAACACCCGAGATCACCTCAATCGTCTTCGGATCTATTGAGAGAATACCCTGTGGCCAGACCAGAGGGCCTGAAGTCATGGCTGGGGTAGCACCACCAGCAGTAGGTTTGCTCGCTTGAAATTTTTGCAGGTAGTCCTGATCAGGCTTGGAAAGGGTGCCCACATGCACGGTGCTCTTGGTGCCGTTTTCGAGCTGGATTACCACGTTCACGCCGGAGACTTCCACCAGTGGGGCTTTCACGCTGCGACCTTGTTGGTTCGTCCATAGACGCGCGGCTTGGGGGGCGGTTTGAGCCAATAGGCTGAGGGGCAGGAGACAAGTGAGGAGCAGGCGTTTCATCATATAGGCTCAGAGGTTGGGTATTAGCGATCGATTAGCGTCTAATCAGCGGTTCAAAAATCAGGGGGGATGCACCTTCACTTCGCCTCGGTCATCTGCCTCAGCGCCATCGGCGGGCCGGCCCAGAATTCCAGGGTATTTGTTTCTCCGACGGGTGTGGTCAGGGTCACGCGGTGGATGCCGGACACCTTGCTGACTCTGCTGAACTCGTCAATCCGTTGGTGATGGTACCAAAGCCAGCAGCACCAGCAATG
>CAZOVY010000106.1:0-17407 GCA_964583255.1 uncultured Prosthecobacter sp. | reverse complement strand
CCCTTTGGAGAAATTCCCGCCGTGCGTGATTGGATGGGCATCAACGAACCCGTCGGCAAGCCCGACAACGAACACCCCAAACGCCGCGTCGTCGGCTTTGCCTGCGAGCAGTCGGAGGTCAGCGGACGACGCCTGTGGGGATTGTTCAAAGAGCGCTTCGGCAGCGCCGAAGCTTTCTTCAAAGACCACTTCGTCGCCAACTACTGCCCGCTAGTCTTCATGGAGGACAGCGGCCGCAATCGCACGCCCGACAAACTGCCCACCGATGAAACCACCGCGATGGAGAACCTCTGCGACACCCACCTGCGATCCGTCATCAAAGCCCTACAACCCGAGTGGGTCATCGGCGTCGGAGCCTTCGCTCAAGAGCAAGCACAACGTGCCCATGACACTCTTGGCGGCAGCTTCAAAGTGGGCCGTATTCTCCACCCCAGTCCCGCCAGCCCCGCCGCCAATCGCGACTGGGCAGGCACCGCGACGAAGCAGATGATGCAGATGGGTGTGTGGTGAAGGAAACCATGACGGGGTGGTTTTGATTATTTGCACTGCCCCATCCTCACTTCCCTTTTAACTTCCTGTCAAGAATCGCCCCCTGAACCGTTCCTGTAACCAATGTTTCACTTTCTAAATCAACAAGGGGTTCGCTCCGACTTGGGGTTCACTTATTTTGCCTTGGTATCAGAGCCTCGCTTGGCATTCTGCCCCCTGTTTTGACGACTCTGCGCGCTTCAAGCCTGAACACGTGGCTTTGCCTCCTGAGCCACATCGCGAGATCGAGGATCTAAATCTTCATTTCAATGCTTCCAAGATTTCCCGTTTCGCGACCTCCCAGTCGATATACTTGGCGGTGCCCGCAGCAATGGCCGCCTGGCGTTCGTCGAGTGTTTCCTGATGCCACTGAGGAACTGGCAACCCAGCTTCTGCTTGCGACAGATCATCCCAAAGCGTCTCCATGAAAAAGAGCTCTCTTTCAACGGCAACTGGTGAAGGGCGTCGAGTGCGATCATGAAAGAGAATATAAAACGGTAAGTACCCGTGCCATAGTTTTGAATGACGCCAGATGACAAGAAAGGGATGGATAAGCCGCTTGGGATGCCCCTGTAGATTCAAAGAACCGTCTGAAGCCGGGGCTCCGATCGCAGAAAAGCCCACTCAAGTACCACCCTGCGCCGCCTCCTCCCCGCCCACGGTGCGAATGCCGAGACCCTCAGCGCCTGCTTCGGCCACAAGTCCCAAAAGCGCACCGACCAGATCCAAGCCATCCAAGCCATCCTAGCCACCCTCCGCGCCCTCGGCCACATCGCTGAATGATGAATAACGAAGCCACGCCCCCGAGCCAAGCGGCAGCGTCCTGGAGTGCGCTGGCCCTCCAGCGCTTTCGAGTGACCCCCGACCCGTGAAAAGCTCCAGAGGGCTGAAGCAATCCAAAACGCTGCCGCGCCTGCCCCGCTGCCATTTTTCCTGCCAAAAGGGCGACTTGGCACGCCTACTTTAACGAAAAGGAAGCACCCGAAGGGGCTGGGATTGCAATCCAGACTCGTCGGCTGCGCCATACACGCGCTCCGTGGGCGCTGCGGCGCTAGGGCGGGCTGGTCAGCCAGCCGCCTTCAGGGAACGGCGCTTGAAAGCCCAATCGCCCTACCGGGCAAATGCGCTACCGACTAATGCTTGCTCACGGCGCTGCTGGTCGAGCAGGGCGCTGATCTCGGCGCGGACTTCTTCAAAGTTAGGCAGACGTGATTCGCGACGCCCGGAGACGAGGAGGATGTGCCAGCCGAGTTGGGTTTCGACGGGCGCGCTGATCTCACCGACGCGGGCTTTTTCGACGGCATGCATGAAGTCGGCGGGTATTCGGGTGGCGCTGATCCAACCGAGGTCGCCACTTTGATTCTGGGTGCGGCTGTCTTCGGAGTATTTGGACACGAGACTCTCAAACTTCACGGCTCCGCTGATGAGCTTTTGATGCAAGGCGCGGATCTCTGACGTGCGATCTGGTTTCTTGGGGTCGTGACGTGTGAGAAAGAGATGCGCGACGCGATGCATGGCCGGGATGCGAAGGGACTCGGCGTGCTGTGAGAACCAGGCTTTGGCTTCAGCCTCGGTCACGGGTGGTGCTTTCTCTCGGAGTTGCTGCTCCAGCCAAGCTTGATCGAGCTGAAACTCCTGGATGTGCCGGCGCATGTCGGTTTCGCTTTGCTGCTGAAGATCGAGACGCTGAGCGCGCTCGGCCTCACCCAGAAGAAACTGCTTCTGCCAAGTGGCGAACTCGGACGTGCTGGCGGCGCTCACGTCTGCGATGATGGGGGCGGCTAGTCGCAGCGGGCGGAGGTTTTTCAGTTCCTTTAGAGACTGACGGGCTTCATCTGCGGTGATCGCTGGATCTCGGAACTGGAGATCACGCAGGGCTTGGCTGAGGTCTCGATCCTTGCTTTGCCAAACTAATGATCCGACAACGATGAGGCTGATCACGATGATGAAAACCATCATGGGCCAAGCTCGTCTTCGGCTTATCTTTAGGCCTGAGGCATCCATGGCTGGAATTCTTCGGGCACGGTGGCCTCGAAGTTCATGGGTTGGTCGTGGATGGGGTGGTGAAAGCTGAGTTTCCAGGCGTGCAGCATGAGTCGGGTGACGGGGATGATTTGGCGCTTGGGATTGCCATAAATGGGATCGCCAAGGATGGGGTGGCCCACGCTCTCGCGCATGTGGACTCGGATCTGATGGGTGCGCCCGGTGAGGAGCTTGCAGCGAATGAGGGCGCTGCCCTGATGGGTGCTAATCTGCTCCCATTCGGTGACGGCTTCTTTGCCGGAGCCGTCCAAGAGGTTGGCCATGCGTTTGCGATCCACGGGGTGGCGACCAAGCATGGTCTGGATGCGACCTTTGGCTTCCTTTGGCAGGCCGTTGATGGCGGCGAGGTAGATTTTACTGAGTCGGCGCTCGGCAAAGGCTTCACTCAAGCGCCGATGGGCGATGTCGTTTTTAGCGACGACCATGCAGCCGGAGGTGTCTTTATCGAGCCGATGGACGATGCCGGGTCGCATCTCACCGCCGATGCCGCTAAGGTCGTCACAATGATGGAGGAGGGCATTGACGAGGGTGCCGTCTGGGTTCCCGGCTGCGGGGTGGACGACCAATCCGGGCGGTTTATTGAGCACGAGGATGTCTTTGTCCTGAAAGAGGATCTCCAAAGGGATGTCCTGGGCAATGACGGCGACGGGCGCGACCTCTGGAATGGTGACGGAAAGGGCATCTCCTGCGCGCACGGTGGCGCTGGCTTTGGCGGTGCGGCCATTGAGCGTGATGTGTCCGTCCCGGAGAAGGTCCTGAATCCTAGCCCTAGAGAGGTCGGGCAGGCGCCCGGTGAGGTGCTTGTCGAGCCGTTGCCCGGATTCTTGCTGTTCAGTGATGGTCCAATCCACGACACATAGTCATTATTCAAAGTAATTAGGCAATCTGTAATTTCTGGCATTTAAACTGCGATCAGCTATAGGGTAGGTCGGAGTTAGAAATCCTGGGGGTGAACCCCGTTTCCAGACTCCATCCTTCTTTTTCGTCACCCTTTTATTTCAGCCTAAAGTCCTATCAAGCCGTCTCTTCATTCCCGCCGCCCCGTCGCTCAAACTACCCACATCCCTGTTTTGATCCCCGTTCGTGAACAAGCCTATCTGAGCACCTGCCCTGCCTGTCAGAGCCAGATTGATGTGACATCGCTTGAGCCGTTCACGAAATTAAAGTGCCCTTTCTGTGGCCAAATGGTGCGCGTGCGGCGGAAGTTTGATCACTTCATGATCGTGCGCCAGATCGGTGAAGGTGGCATGAGTCGTGTGTTCGAGGCGGAGGATGAAACTCTGGGCCGTCGAGTGGCACTGAAGATTCTGAATCGTAATTATGGTCGTGATGAAACCCGCGTGGAGCAGTTTCGTCAGGAAGCTCTGATCACGGCGAATGTGAATCACCCGAACGTGATCAAGCTGTACTCGGTCGGCAACGATCAGGGCTATTTCTACATTGCCATGGAGCTGGCCACGGGCGGCACTCTGGAACACAAAATCCGGCAACTGGGCGCGATCCCAGAACGTGAGGCACTGACCATTGGCCGCGAAGTCGCCGAAGGATTACGCGCGGCCCAGCAACTGGGTCTGATCCACCGTGATGTGAAGCCCGCGAACATTCTCTTCACCGAAACAGGTGCGGCCAAGGTGGTGGACTTTGGGCTGGCTCTTTTTGTGGAACGCGGGCCGGATTCGTCAGGTGAGATCTGGGCGACGCCCTACTACGTGGCACCGGAAAAGGTGCTGGATAATCGTGAGGATTACCGCAGCGATATTTTCAGCCTGGGAGCCACGCTTTATCATGCGCTGACTGGTCAGCCGCCGCACAAGGCCGACACGAACAACATCGAGCAACTGCGCATGATCAAATGCCGTCGTGTGGCACTCGAAGACAGCGGCAAACGATTCGCTCCACGCACGATCCATGTGGTGAATCGCATGGTGGCTTTCCGCCCGCAGGAGCGCTGCGCGAACTATGATGAAACGGTGGATGAGCTGCGCCTCGCTGAGGGTTTATTGAGCCAGGGTTATTCGGCCCGGTTAAACGGTCGGCGAATGCGCTGGGGCATCGGTGTGGCAGCGGCGCTTTTCATCGCCTTCAGTGTGGGTTGGCTGATCCAGTTCGTGAGCGGAAACAAGGTGGCGGACATCACTGCGAATGTCGAGACGAGCCGCAGTGATTTGGCAGGTGATGGCGTGACGCTGCAGGCCGGTGGCAAGCGCACGGTGGCTGAGCGCTTCCTCGCGGCGCGTGAGATCATGCTCAAGGAGCGTCAGTTTTCCGAAGGCAGACACCAGTTTGAAAAACTGATCGAGACGGATGATGTCCGCCAGCCGACGCTGAACTGGGCGCGCTTCAATGCCGCCGTGTGCGCGATCATCACTGGCAAAAAAGACGACGCCAATAAGCATCTGCGTGCCATGGGCGGAGATACAGGAAGTGGCAGCAGCCTGGTCACGGCGGAGTTAGCTACTTTTTTCAAAACGCTCGGCACGCGAATGGGCACTGGGCTGGGGCTTGGCACAGCTTTGGATGAACTAGGCTATGCGACCAAGGATGAAGCTATCCTTGGTTATCTCATCCACGGTCTGGCCGAGTGGCACCATGGAAATGCGCTGCTCGGTGCGCGTGAGATGAGCTTCTTTAAAGAACATGTCGGTGAGGTGCGCTCACTCTCCACGACCGCCTCACTGGACTGGGTTTCACTCTATTCACGCATCGTCGAAATGTATGAAAAGGAGATGGCCCTAGCCATGACCTTGGAAGAGCCAGGAAAGCAGACCACTCTTGCGGAATGCCGTGAGACGCTCGCACGTCTTAGGCAGACACGGGAGAAGCTAACCAACTCTGCCAGTCTGAAAACAACGCTGGAGAAATGGGAAGGTCAGGTCAAAGGAGACATGACGCAGCTCTTCATGCAGCAGAAGCAGCAGGACATGGTCTTGGATAAAGAACGCCGTCAGCGTGAGCTAAGTCAGTGGACAGAAATCATCGCCACGCTGCCCGCTTTGGTCGATGGCTATGACTACAGCCGCATCACCGAGATGCTCAAGGACATGCGCTTTGAGTCGGCTGAAGTTCAATCGGCACTGGATGGAAAACGCTACCTGTATGCACAGACGCAAGCCTTTCTGGCACAGCTTTTCAGTGACATTTTAAGCACAGGTTACGAGGGGCGCTTCATCCGCAGAGAAGGCAGCGCGATGGAAGGTAAAATGACGGCTGCTAGTCTGCAAGCCGTCGAGATCACCACGGAGCGTGGAGTCGTGAAGCTGCCGCTAGACGCCATATCACCTCAGAGCCTGCTCGATGCGGCGCAGTCCTTTGCCAGCCAATCCACCGACAGCCAAGACTACTACCAGAGGCAGGAACGCATGGCGGCCTTTGCCCGTGTTGCAGGCCTGAGTAGCTTCTCAGCGACCGTGGCCGCACAGCTCATGGAGGAGAACCGCTCCTTCCGCTCCCGCTGGATGAAGGTGCAGTAAACTCCCATTTTAGGCTTAGCCCGTGGTCCTCAACCCAGAGGCCAAGGCATTAATCGAGATGAGAAGATCTGGCAGCATCCCTTCCGCAGACTCGACTTCACCCGCCTGCATTCGGGCACGCCAATCACGGAGAAGATTCACCTGCTGAGCATGCAGCACCCGCAGTGGCTCCTCACGGATTTCTAGTGTGTAAGCCAAACGCGGGCGGCGGGCGGCAAAGGTGCCTTGGAATAGCTCCTCCAAAATGCTCATCGTGCGCTGATACTCGGCGACGATGATCTGCATGAAGCGCTCCCGCACTGACTCGTCAGGCACGAGACTGGCGTAAAGTCGCATCAGCTCCACGTTCACACTAACGAGTGAGCTTTCGATATTGGTGAGCACATAGCGCAGAAACGGAGAAGATTTTAATCCGTCCTTCAAAGCGCGATAGCCGGCTTCATCCTCGACTCGTAGTTTCTCAAATGCCGAGCCTGCTCCGAACCAACCGGGGAGATAAAAGCGCGACTGAGTCCACGAGAAAACCCAGGGGATAGCGCGCAGATCATCCAGCGAGGCCTGGCCTGTGCGGCGTGATGGACGCGAGCCGATACGCGCGTGCTCCAGGGCATCAATCGGTGTGGCACTGCGATAAAAGTGCATGAAGTCAGGCTCCGTGAGCAGAGCGCGGTAGGCATCACGGCTCCAGCCCGCGAGCTTGTCGAGTATTGGATGGAGACTGAATGACTCCACAGCGCCATGCCGATGTCTAGCCGTCGCCGCAGCCGCAGAGGCCATGAGAAGCTCGGTATTATAAACCGCCGAGCCAAGATGAGCGTACTTCTGCGCGATCGTTTCTCCCTGCTCAGTCATCCGCAGGCAGCCGCCTAACGAACCTTGTGGCAGTGCTTCCATAAACCAATGCGTCGGTCCGGCCCCACGCCCAACGGTGCCGCCACGACCGTGGAAGAAGATGGCTTTGACGCCGTGCTTCTTCGTCGTCGCCGCAAGTTCTGTCTGGGCACGATGCAGCGCCCATTGGCTAGCGAGGATGCCGCAGTCCTTGTTCGAATCTGAGTAACCGACCATCATTTGCAGCGTCGGCTTTTCAGCATTCAGACTGCGGCGAGTGATCGGGTGCTGGAGGAATTCATCCACAATGCCTGGTCCTGATTCGAGATCGCCCATGGTCTCAAACAAAGGCGTCACAGGCAGCGGGCAGCGCAGGCCACCGTCAGCCCAAGTCATGAGACCAGCCTCACGAGCCAGGACATAGACGGTGAGTAAATCTTCCACATTTCGAGTCATCGAGACAATCATCGCCCCCAGGCCAGGAGTGCCGTGCTTAGCGATGTGTGCAGCCAACACACGGTGGCAGTCCAGCACCGTATCTGCCTCTGGCCCGGCAGACATTCCTGCTGCTAGGAACGGCCGTGGTGAAAGCAGCTCCCTCTCCAGTAGGATTCGCTTCTCTGGCAGTGACCATTCAGAAAGTGGGCGCTCATCCAGCAATCCCGCTGCGCGCAAAAGCTGATCCAGCGCCTTCTCATGAAACGCTGAATTTTGTCGAACATCGAGCGTGGCCGAGTGAAACCCAAAGGCCTCAAGTCGCAGGCGAAAAGGCACGATGAATTCCGTCACCAGTGCCCCTGCCCCGACTGATTCCAATGCCTGAGCATAGGCATCCAAATCAGCGCGAAGTTCAGCAGGCTTGGCATAGCCATTTGGGCTGCTCGGCTTCTCCAGAGCGAGCATTACTTTGGCGCGCATCAGGTAAGCAGCATGGCGCCAAGGCTCCTCTTGATTGCGCTCCAAGATGTAGCCCATGTCCACTGAGCTTTCACCGGTGAGAGATTCCTTGAGTCGTGTGATCAGCGACTCCAGCACAGGCGGTGTCTTTTGAAAAAGCGAGCTAAGAGGTGAATGAGAGGCCAATGATTCCAAGGCCCGCCGATGCACGCGCAACGCATTTAAACGCAGCGCACGCAAAGCTTTCGCAGTGACATCCGCAGTGACAAAAGGGTGCCCGTCCCGATCACCACCGATCCAAGTGCCGAAGCGAATCAGGGGCGGCAAACCATCTGCACCAGCCGGATCACATCCCGCTGCGATCCAAGCTTCACGCAGGTGAATGTGGGCGCGTGTCAGAGCCTCAGGGAAAACTTCCCGCAAGTAGTGCAGGGCATTTTGTAACTCGGCATCAATCGTGGGCCGAGTGACGTGGATCTCACCCGTACGCCACAGATTTTCGAGCTGCGTCTGGAGCTGCGTCTGGATGCGATCCTGCTCACGCGGCGTGTAGTCCTTGTTCTCGTGACGGTTCATCAGCCCGTAGATTTCCAGATGCAGTTCGCGCACGCTTTCACGTTTTGCTTCCGTCGGGTGGGCGGTCAAAACAGGCTCCACGAGCACCTCTTGCAGCACCTCGATCAACTGCTTTTCACTCAAGCCGAGAGCTTTCATCTGGCGCAGATTGTCCGGCCACATGCCGGGTTCAGCCTCGGGTCCGCGATCCTTTTCTCGCAAGCGCCGAATCTGGGAAGCGGCGCGTTCTTCGACGATGTTTAGGAGCTGAAAAGCGATCGACAATGCCTGCCCGAGCGCGCGATTTGGCTCAGGGGTGATGGCCGCGCACTGGCCAATCCATGGCAACTTATCAGCAAGCCCACCCTCGCCGATCCGCCTGAGCACGGCGGCAAAAGCATTCATGAGGAATTTCAGGTCGTCTTCGAGCAGTCGGAAGCCATGCTCCCGAAGGGGGTTGGTGGAGGTCATCACCCCACCCATAAGCAGGAACAATGCCGCTGCACGCACCCGAGGAATATTTTTCCAAAAGACCCCTCAAAAAAAGGCGGGCACCTCAATAGTGCCCGCCTTTCTATTTACTGGGACTGAAATTTACTTCACTTCACCGGTGAATCCGGCTTTGTTCATCGCCGCGAGCAGGTCGCCTTCGGTGAAGTTACCCTTCACGGTGAAGGTGCTCTCTTTGGAAACGATGTTTGTCTCTGTCACGCCAGCCACCGATTTCACGGCTTCCGTCATGGCTTTGACACACTTGCCACAGCAGAGATGCGCACCGCTGACGGTAGCTTCCGTCAGTTTCTTTACAGGCTTGGTGGCAGCGCTGGTGGTGGCAGACTCCTCTGCATCACTGGTGCCAAAATAGCCCGCAGCATTGAGCGCCTGCACAGCTTTTTTGGCGTCTGCCTTGGACTTGGCGGTGACTTTCACGGTGCCGCCTTCAGCGGTGACGGTCACATCTTTCACAGATGTCGCCGCTTTGGTGATTCCGTTGGTGCAGCTCTTGCAGCAATTATGCACGCCTGAAAGCGTGACGGTGGTTTCTGCTGCGCTGGCCAAACCAGCGGCAAAGATGAGGGATAGGATGAGGGTAAGCTTCATAGCAACCTCCAAGACGTTCCTGCGGTTGCCATTCTTTGCTAAACTTTTCGGAGATCTTCATCATCGACACTATTTTTCATTTGAGAGCTGTGATTTTGAAAAAGGCCTCGCACCCATGCAGGCTGGCTTTAGACTCCGAACATCATGTCCATCTATGATCGTGACTACATGCGCGACGAGGCTCCTAGCTTTGGCGAACGACTGCGCCGTGTGTCGGCCTTCCATTGGTTCTTTTGGGCAAACATCGCCGTCTTTGTTGCTCAGTGGGTCTTTCGCATCGGACTGGATCAAGATCCACTAACAGGCCAATATTTACCGGCTGGCTCAGTCAGTATCGAAGCCCTTACGAGTGGCCACGTCTGGACTCCCTTCACGTACATGTTCGTGCATGGCAGCGCTGGACACATTTTGGTGAACATGATTATGCTCTGGTTCGCCGGGAAGCGCGTGCAAGATCTCTATGGGCCGCGCCACTTCGTGCTCATTTATGTACTCTCGGGCATCATCGGTGCGGCCCTGCAAATCGTTCTCAGTGCTTATGTCATGCATGAATCACAGACCACACTGATCGGAGCCTCCGCCTCAGTTATGGGTCTTCTTTTAGCCTATGCTGTCGCCATGCCTGAGGAGGAAATCACGCTGCTGCTTGCCTTCATTATTCCAGTGCGGGCGCGGTTGTGGAGCATGGCCAAGTTTCTACTTTTCATCAATGTACTCTTTGGTGTGATGGATATGCTCAATGCACTTCCTGATTGGCTCTCCGGCGGCAGTGGTCATGTCGCTTATTTTGCCCATGTCGGCGGGGCTGTGATGGGTTGGTATTATGCTCGCTCACTTGGCTATGGAAGCCTGCCATTTGGACTGATCCAGCCGCAGCAAAATGGAAAGCTCCGCCGCCGCCCAGCCATGGCAAGAGCACGCCGTCCCGTCGTCGAAGTCGATATGGAAGCCGTGCGCAGACAAAACCCACGCAATGATCCTGTCGTCGATCTCATGCGTGATGAGGTGGACCCTATTCTTGATAAAATCAGCGACTTCGGCATCACCAGCCTCACTGATGAGGAGCGCCGCGTCTTGGAACGCGCCAGCCGCCACATTTCGAGGGTCAAGCCCTAGGACTCAAGGCTCGTGACAACGTTCACGAAAGCGGGCTTGCCTCTTTTTATGCATTGCCTAGCATGTAGTCGATATTTCGGGAGAACCACTGCGTTTATCTCGACCCAAAAACTCAACCAACCACCACACACCTTATGGGTCTCAACATCATCTCACGTCGCCACTTTCTAGGCCGCACCGCCAGCCTCACCGCAGGAGCTTTCACGGGTCCAAACCTGCTTCTGCGTGGTCAGGAAAAAGCCGGCAAGCGTCTCAATCTCGCCATCATCGGCGCCAATGGCAAAGGCCAGTCCGACACTCAGGGCGTGACTCTTGATCACAACATCGTCGCCCTTGTCGATGTCGATTCAAAGCGCCTCGATGAAGCTGCTAAGAAGCGTGAAAAGCACCATCTTGATTCTGGTAAAGAGGCTCCGCCTGCGCCGAAGCTGTATCAGGATTTCCGCAAGATGCTCGACGAGTGCGCCAACGACATCGACGGCGTCATCGTCTCCACGCCTGACCACACGCATTACGTCGCTGCGATGCATGCCATCAAGCACAAGAAGCACGTCTGCGTTCAGAAGCCCCTTTGCAATCGCATCGCCGAAGTGCGTGACATGCACGCCGCCGCCAAGGCCGCCAATCTCGTCACCAACATGGGCAATCAGGGCCGCACCATGGAGGGGCAGCGCCTCGCCAAAGAATGGATCGAGCAGGGCGCTATCGGTACGCTCAAAGAAATCCGCCTGTGGACGAATCGCCCGATCTGGCCGCAAGGACCACTCGTGAAAAAGGCCGCTGAATGTCCGCCAGAACTCAACTGGGATCTCTGGCTCTCCAGCGAGGCCAGCGAGCCTTACTTTGAGTTTGAACTCCCTGCCGGGATGGACCCCAAAAAGAACAAGCGCGGCAATAGCGTGCATCCCTTCACTTGGCGCGGTTGGTGGCAGTTCGGCTCTGGTGCCCTCGGCGACATGGGTTGCCACATCATGGACGCCACTTTCAGCATCCTCGGACAGCTCATCCCCGAGCAGATCGACGTCACTAGCAGCCCCATCTCCGACACCTGCGCTCCAGTGTGGTCCGACCTCACCTATCACATGCCTGCGGGCAAGCACGCCGCACTCAAGGTTTCGTGGAAAGACGGCTCCAAAGACGGTGTGGCCAACAAGCCAGAAATCTCCCCGCACATGACCAGCGAACTCGCCAAAAAGGCATTCGAGAAAGCTAGCAGCGGCATGATGTTCATCGGCACTGAAGGCACCGTCTTTGAAGGTGAGGCCTACTGTGGCAGCCCCGTCATCTACAATGAAGAGCGCTACACGCAGGTCCGTATCGACATGAAGGCGGGCAAAATCGTCAAGACAGAAACCCGCAGCGCCATGCCGAACAATCCGCAGGGTGAGTGGGCTCACCACATCGTCAACGGCGGCCAACCAGCCTCCAACTTCGACTACAGCGCCCCGCTGACTGAATTCGTCCTTCTCGGTAACCTCGCCGTCCGCGCCCAACAGAGCGTGCAGTGGGATAAGCAAAACATGAAAGTCACCAACGCTGAAGCCCCGAACAAGTTCATCTCCCGCCCCGCCTACCGCGACGGCTGGAAAGCCTAGTGGCACGACAGGCACAGTGCCTGTTTCACATCTCTCACCCCAGTCTGGCTCCGCCCAGGCTGGGGTTTTGATTTTATACCAAGCTTGCTGGAAACTTTACTGACCAGTCTGCTGCTTCTTGATCTCGTCATTGGACCATTTGTCCCATGCGTTGAAATCTTGGCCAAAGTCTTGGCCAGCGAGGATGGTCATGACATTGCGCACCTGCTCGTTCTGTGGGTGTTGAGGATTGCGCAAGATGTTCATGAAGAGTGGGAGCTGAAGCTCGCGCTTACGGTTCATAAGATCGGAAAACAGGACCTCAATGACATCGGGGTTCATCTTGGCATCGACGAGATAGCCTGCGATGAGTCCGTAATCTTGATCACTGGTGAGATTCACGAGGTGGCGGCTGGCATTGACCTGGGCTTCACTGTTGAGCTTCTTCACGAGTTCATGGAGATCACGCGCCATTGCGGGGATCTCTTTTCCTGAGCGAAGGATCTCATCAATCTTTAGATCACCATCTTCGACAGTCGTGAGCTGATTAGCAGCACCCGCCATGGGTGGAGAAAGCGTCGGTGAAGACGGTCCTGGGGCTTTGATTGGCTCTTCCTTGTTCGAGACTGTTTCTTTTTTCGGAGTCGCGGGGCGGCTGCTATCCTGACCTGCCCATTGCCAGCCGAAATAAAGAGCGATGATGAGGATGAGGCTGGAACCGATAAGGAGCAGCTTCTTGCGTGAAGAGGGAGGATTCATGGCTGGTTAGGACAAGACGTGTGGATGGGTGCGTTCAAACGGGCGACGAAAGATTTCAAGAGATCCGACCGGTGCTGGTCATAGACACAGCACCCGTCGTAGCGCGATCACGGGCGGACTTCTTCGCCAGTCTGAGTACTGCTGATCTTGATCTCTTCACGATGCAGGGTGGGATCACTGCGGAAGGTGAGGCGTGCTTCATACTTACGCTCCAGAGCGACAAGCAATTCACCGTCCTCTGTCTTGAGACGCTGCATGACTTCAGGATGGACAACGACGACGAGACTTTTTTGCTCCACTTTACCACGACCGAGGATGGAGCTGAGACTGCGCTGAAGCTCGACACTCATCGTCGTCGTGGTCTTCACCTGACCATGACCTTTGCAATACGGGCAGGGCTCATAAAGGGCGCTGCTGAGGCTCTCGTGCAGACGTTGGCGCGTCATTTCCATGAGACCAAACTGGCTGATCGGTAGGATCTGCGTCTTGGCCTTATCACGCTTCAAGTGATCCTGCATGACCTTTGAAACAGCCTGCTGATCTCGGCGATGTTTCATGTCGATAAAGTCCACAACGATGAGTCCGCCCATGTTACGCAGGCGGAGTTGACGGGCGACTTCCTGAGCGGCTTCGATGTTCGTTTCGACGATGACTCGATCCTGATCTTTGGAGCCTTTGTTACGACCTGTATTCACGTCGATAGAGACGAGTGCTTCTGTTTGGTCGATGACAATGTAGCCACCGCATGGCAGCCACACTTGGCGGTAAAAGGCATTGTCGATCTGCTTCTGAATGCCGTAGTGTTCAAACAGCGCCACCTGCCCCTGATAAAAGGTGATGCGGCTTTTCGCGCGGCGTGAGATCTGCACAGCCAGCTTCTGCATACGCTCGACCGTTTCTGCATCATCGCAGGCGACTTCATCAATGTCTTCAGTGAGAAAATCACGAACGGTGCGCTCGATGAGCTCTGGCTCTTGGAAACAGGATACGGGTGCTTTTTGAGCATCGCGCTTCTCAACGATACCGTTCCATTCTTCGATGAGGAGGCTGAGGTCACGAATGATATGGCGAGCACGTTTGCCTGAGGCTTCGGTGCGCATGATGAGGCCCATGCCTTCAGGTAGATTGACCTTCTCGATGATCTTACGCAGACGAGCGCGCTCTTTCGGATCTTCGACTTTGCGTGAGATACCGAACTGATCATTCTGCGGCATGAGCACCAGCAAACGACCCGCTAGGGAGATGTTGGTGGTAACGCGCGGGCCTTTGTTGCCAATAGGGCCTTTGGTCACCTGCACCATGATTTCAGAACCGACGGGATACAGGCTGGGAATGTCCTCAGCCTTGATCCGCTTCTGTTTCTTCGGCGGGCCACCGCGACTAACTTCTTCCATGCCCTGATTGGAAAGCGCTTCAGGGATGGCATCCCAAAAATGCAGAAATGCATTTTTGTCGAGACCCACATCAATGAACATGGCTTTCAAGCCCTGCTCGATGTTCTTCACCCGGCCCTTGTAAATAGAGCCGACGATGGTGCTCGTGCCGACTCGCTCGACGGTGTACTCTTCAAGCACGCCGTTGTCGAGAAGGGCGACGCGGTTCTCGAGTTTTTCGCAGTTGATGACTAAACGTGTACCGGTTTTGATGTCCTTTTTTCCGGTGATGAATTCTTTGATACGTTGGACGATGCCGAGTGCCATAAAGTTAGGTTGGGTAGTTGGGTGATTGGTTGAAAACGGTTATTGCGAGGAACGGAACAGCTTGCGGAAAAAACCTCCGCTGGAGGGGGTTGGCGGCGGTGAAGGTTCAGGTGAACGTTCTCCACGATTGAAGATGCCAGACCGGCGGGTGGAAGTCTTGGAGGCTCCGCCCTGGGAGTCGGCCGCTTTACGAATGTTTGGCGCACTACGCGAGCGGGGTGCTATGTCCGTTGCTTCGCGTTCAGGTGCGCTTGTGCCAGTGTCACCGTCTTCATCAGCAGCAGCAAGTGCTGGCAGTGGATTGTCTGCATAGCTGACAGACTCAACTTTATTAAAGTTCCCAAGCACCTCTCCCAGCGGCTGGATGTGTGGGTCGTAACCGTTGTCCAAAGCAAGTGCCTGCTCCAACACTCGCTGTGCCACTGGTGCGGCACAACCGCCGCCTGACTTGCCTCCTTGGACAAGAATGCAGACTGAGAATTTGGCATTCACATAAGGGGCGAAGCTGATGAAGAGCGTGTGGTTATCTTCAACACGCGCCCCATGCTCATTGCGACGCCAGTTCTGAGCTGTGCCGGTTTTACCTGCGACCTCAACACCTGTAATGCGGGCCGCCTTAGCGGTGCCGCTTGCGTCATTGACTACCTTCCACATGCCTTTGCGCACGAGATCGAGTTCTTTATCTGAGAAATACTGACTGAGATCGGCACGCAGAATCGGCTTGTGCGGCTCCACCACTTCAGAACCATCTTTGACCTCATAGAGTAGATGCGGCTTATAGGCTTTCCCTGAAGCGACGGTGCCTGCTACACTGGCCATTTGGAGAGGCGAGGCTAGCACCATACCTTGACCAATAGAGGTATTGGCCGTGTAACCAGAACTCCAGCGCTCTGCAGGACTGTGTAAACGAAGGTATTCTGGATTGGGTAGGATGCCTGTATCTTCCTCATCAAGCTCAATGCCAGTCTTCTCTCCGAGTCCGAGAAGTTTGCCCGCTCTGCTGATGCTATCGATCCCGGCCGCATTGCCATACTGATAAAAGAAGCAATTGCAGGAGCGCATAAGGGCGTCACTCAAATTCAGAGTGCCATGGGAGCCACCACTCTGACGCTGAATCCAGCATTGCATGGCTTTAGTGCCGTAAGTCACGCTGCCACTGCAATTGAAGCTCTGCCCCTGAATGTGCGACAGGCAACCCGCCAGTGCGATAGGCACTTTGTAGGTCGAACCTGGTGTAAAACCACGAGTAGCGCGGTTCAAAAGTGGCACGGTCTTATTGGCTAACAAAGTATCCCAATCAGCCTGCTTGATACTCGGAATGAAACGATTCGGGTCATAGCTAGGGATCGAGGCCATTGCTAGCACCTCACCAGTCTGAGGATTCAGCACAACCACAGAGCCGCGTCCGATGTTCCCTTCCCTGAGTGCCTTCTCCGCGATGTATTGGATGCGAGCATCGAGAGTTAAGAAGACATCATTGCCTTTGCGTGGTGGCTCGAAGCTGCCCTTAACTTCACCGACGATACGACCACGCTCGTTCTTCTGCATCGTCCGCACACCAGGCCGACCACGCAGGTACTTATCGAAACTCTTTTCTACGCCAGCACCGCCAAAGTCGTCCGGCATGTAATAGTCCCAGCCTTTGCGCTCCTCCTCAGAAGCGCGCTGATCATCTGGCAGGCGAACATAACCAAGTATATGGCAGGCAAGTGCCCCAAGTGGGTACACACGGCTACCACGCTCAGCCACAGTCACTCCAGGCAGGGAGAGGTTGTGCTCAGCAAAGCGGCTGAATTCAGAAAACGTGAGGTTGTCCCGATAAACCCAGGGAATGACACCACCGAAGCTGCGATAATGAACTCGTAAATCTTGTTCAGCATTGAACTCCGCAGCGAGTCCCATCTCAGCGAGTCGTGATTCGATGAGATCTTTGAACATCATCACGATGTCAGGCTCATCCTTCTGGCGAATAATGCCTTTGTCTCTGAACTCGACCTTGATGGTCGGAACCGAAGTGTTCTTGATACGACATTGGCGGATGGACTCATCAAGCACCTCACGCAGATTGACTCGGACCTCAAACGTGGCGCGACTCGTGGCTAGGACGATACCATTCCTATCTTTGATTTCACCACGAACGCCAGGAATGCGTGCACGCTCACGCTTTGCCTCCGGCACCTTATTCACGAACTCCTGATGGTGCTCGATCTGTAGCCACCAAAGCCGGTACACAAGCATCCCAAACCCACACAGCATCGTGAGAGTGAATAAGTAGAGCCGGAAGCGATATTTAACGACCATCGAATGAGTACCTCAGTCCATCGTATTTGATTTCATAACGAGACAATCCAGCCAGCGAATACAGCAAAAGAAAAATCAACGGAGACGCCAACATCGCCAACAAAGTGTCAGTGATCATCTTTGACCACACGGCAGTCGAAAAAATAAAACTTCCCCGCAAAAAGGTCATCATGAGGTACTCCAGCAGCAGCCACAAAAAAGTGGTGCCGCCCACCAGCAAGACAGGAAGCTCTAGACGCCCTCTCTTAAACAAGGGACGCACACCCTGCAAGAAAGTCCCCATGAGTCCAAACACGAGGATGGAGACACCAAATCCGAATCCGCCCACGGAAAGCAGCTCTGGCTGGGCGAGAGGGCCGGTGATCAAACTTTCTGAAGCACTTTTCATCGTCTCAGAGGCACCCGGCAAATAACGTGCATCCCATATAAAACCAGTAATGAAGGCCATAAGGAGCATCATCGGAAATGGAACGGCTACGGCTGCCGCAAAGAAAAAAACCGGCGGTAACAGCAAGGTCGCATAGCGTGCCAC
>CAZOVY010000105.1:0-17439 GCA_964583255.1 uncultured Prosthecobacter sp. | reverse complement strand
TAAACTCGTGGTTAGGAAGAAGGACCAATGACTCACGATGCTTCTACCGTTTTTCTGCGCCATCGTTACAAACAAAATGAGATTTCTGGTGAAAAACTTTGTTGGGCTGCCCTAACGCCCCTCGCAGAATCAGCCTTCGGCAAAGACTGTGTAGCCGCAGTAACTCCCCCCCCAGCGATTTGCCGCAGAGGAGCAGAGGGGCAGAGGAGCGATCAGAATTTGAATCCTTCTCATCTCAGCACCTCTGCTGCTTTGCCTCTCTGCGGCAAACCGAAGTCCTTGCGCGTGATTTTGCCGCCTCAACGCCGTGGGATAATCACTCGTGAAGGCCGACAACCCCAGAATCAGGCTGGCCCGTCAGTGCCGCCTCCCGCCCCCGAATGAGGCGCACCGATTTTAAAGCGGCTTTTTTCGCCCCATTTGGAAAATAAACGCCGATTCCTTGTAACGCTCAGAAGAAATACCGGTATAGCCCAACGACATGCCGGGTTGCCACCAAGCTCATGTGCTATTTTTACCCCAAAATCTCCATCGCTCAAGGACCGCTAACACCTGACCCACATTGTCACGAATCGACCCCAGACCCTTTCCCGCTCCAGGAAAATTCGCGGTCCGTCTCAGCCGATCAGGACTTACAGATTGAAGATGAACTGCCGGGTGTTGATCAGGGCGTAGATGAGGTCCTCCACGGAACTGAGGCCCTTGGCCTGGGCCTGAAGGCAAAGGGCCTTTTCCCTGGCGGTGGGTTTGCGGGAAAGCACGGCCATATAAGTGGCGTCGATTTTTTCGTCGGCAGACTGGGCCTTGCCCACGGTGAGCATGAGCTGGCTATAGCGGTGAACGATCTGCGGTAGGAGCTCTCCATTCAACAATGCCAGTGCCTGGGGAACGGAGGCATCACTGTTGCTGTTCTCAATGATTTCCCGGTCGCTTTGGCCAAATTCGCGCAGGTAATGACCGCGCGGGGCGGGGCTTTCGATTTCCGCAGCGCGCAGCCACTGCCGGGACTGCTGGGCCCGCGAACGGAAGTAGTCCCGCCACTGCCGCCGGGGGATGGCATAGTACGTGGCCTCTTCGCTCCAGGCCTTTATCTCTGCTTCGGCGGCCTCCGCCTTGGTCGGCTTGGTCTTGCCATCCGCAGGGGCCATGGTGCGCCCGCCGTTGCCAGTTCTGGCCGCCTGCTTGTCTGCACTGGGGGCGGCTTGCATGTCGGCACTAGGGGCGGCCTTAGTCGGCACTTCCCGATTGGGTTTATCAGCAATGGTCTTGAAGGGCTTGCCGGTGACTTTCTCGAACAGCTTTTTTTGGCCGGGAATGATCACTTCCGCCATGACGGTGCGGCGTGCATTGGTATAGAGGGCTGTGATGTCACGGCTGATGGATTTGATCTTCGCCTGGCACTCAGCAGCGTGGGTGGTGGCAGCCTGTTTTTCAGGTCCGGTGGCTGTGGCGACGATGGATTGGTATTTTTTGGCCTCATCGCGTGCCTCCGCCAACTGTTTCTGCAAGGCCTCCAAACCTTCCGGCTGCTGCTGGTACATCTTGGCGGCCATTTGAATGCTCTTGAATGCCTCAGCTGGACTGGCGACCTTTTCCATAGCTAGCCTGCGCTGCTCCCAGACTTCGTGGGTGCTCATGTTGAGCATGTCGGGATTCGGGTTGATCAGCGTCACAAAGCTGTCCCACAGTTGCTCGGCTGTCATGCGGCGCAGCAGCGGGCCCGTGAAGTGGTAGGCAGTCCCAGGGGCCACCTCCTCGTGGGAGGCCAGGCGCTGGTAGGTGCTCGTGTTGAAAAGGATGCGCAGATACGCCTTCATGTCGTACTTCAGGCTCACCATGAGCTTTTCAAGATGGCTCAACAGTTCAGGATTCACCGCCACGGTCGTGTCCGTGAGATCGTCGAGCGGCTCGATCAGGGCGAGGCCGAAAGCCTTTTTCCACAGGCGATTGACCACGACCTTGTTGAAGCGGTCGTTATCGGGATTCGCCAGCCAGCGTGCGTAGGCCTGGATCCGTGATTCACCTGGCCGAGGAGTAAAGGCATGGCCCATGATGGCAGCTGGTTTGACGACGGATTTTGGCTCCGCATCGTCATACTGGTAATCCGTTGGCAGAGTGAGCTTGCGCTTCTCATCAAAGATCACCTTGGGGTAGCGCCCGGGGCCTCGAGGCTCGCTCATGGCCTGATTGTATAAACGCTCAGCCTGGAGCAAGTACTCCTCAGCCGTCCGGCGTGCCCGCCCCACTTTTTCCAACTCTGCCCAGAAAGCGAGGCGATCGGCCTGGGTGGTTATGTTTTTGGGCCATTCAGGCTGTTTTAACGTGGTGCGAATGGCCATGCCTTGATCACGCAGAAGGTCGCTGATACCGCCCGTGAAACTGCCGCCGGAGTCTCTGATCTCCACGCCAAAGGTGAAGGCCGCCATCTCGTAGAACTGCCTCTGGGTCCACTTGTCGAAGGGGTGATTGTGGCACTGGGCGCATTCGATGCGGGTGCCCAGGAAGACGCGCAACGTGCTCGCCATGTTGTCCAAGGGCATGCCACGATCACGTGTGTAGTAGCCAATCGCACCATCGGACCAGGCCTTGCCATCTCCGGCGACCATCTCCCGCACGAACATGTCGTACGGCTTGTTGCTGCGCAGCGCATCCTTCACGAAATGAACATACGCGGGGCCTGTTCGCTGGTCCTTGGATTGCACTCGCAACACATCCGCCCAGTAATGGAAGAAGTTCTGCACATAGCCCTCGGAATCGAGGAGCTTGTCGATCAGTGCCGCCCGCCTTCCATCTTCTCTGGAAGCCAGAAACTCCTCGGCCTCACGCGTGGTGGGAATGCGGCCCACCACATCCAGATAGATACGGCGCACGAAAACACTGTCATCCGCCGGGGCATTGGGCGTCACGTTGTTAGCAGCCCAGTCGCTCGCCAGAAGCGCGTCAATTTCAGCAGCAGCGGCAGAAACTTTGGGGTCGGCCCGGGCGATTGTCCCAAGCCCAAACGTGATGATCATTGAACACGCCAGGAGGCTTTTCATGCAAGGGGTGAGAGATGACAGGTGATTCAAATTGTTCAAGGGGTGAAAGGGGGCCGGCGATTCATATTTCAAAATTCCCGTTTCTAGAGACTTGGGGCGCCACGATACCATCAAGATTCGCCTTCCGTCTCAGCCGATCAGGAAAGTCTTGGAAGGGGTCAGGTGATTCAAATTTCAAGATTCCAGTTTTTAGAGACTTGGGGAGCCAGGACGAATGACGAATGACGGTCTGAAAAAATCGTGTTCATCCTGTGAATGATGTTCATCCTGTCACTTGGGCCATGAAGAGGCTGGAGGAACTGAGGCAAGACTGGCCTGAGCGGTGTGGAATATTCACTCGTGTGCACCTCGTCTTGCTACTTTGCCTGTCGCTCTTGCCTTTCTTGCGGCAGCACGCCAGACTCGCGGCGCATGTTCTGGCGCTTCCTTACCGCGATCATTGTCGTCTTTTGGGCGGTGATGACGGGGCTTATCATTCGAGATATTTATTTCCCTGATCACTCGCGGTTTGCGGTGGTGCCGGTGAGCATGGTCTTCGATCTCTTTTTGTCTGAAGCGGTGGCTTTTAATAACACGCTGCATCTTTATCATCTCGATGAAAAGATCGGTCATGCGAGCTTCACGATCCGCAAGGTGTCTGAGGATGCTGAGGAGCCGTTGTATGCGTTTTTGGCCACGGGCTCTGTGAGAACGCCGACAGAGAAAGACAAGGTGAAGGCCAGCTTCAAGCTCAGTGGTGAATTGCTGCGTGCGGAGCAGTGGCAGAGTTTTGAAATCGAGATCAAAGCACCGGCCTCTGAGACGTATGCAAGGGTCGCCTGGAAGCAGGGGGACGAGCTGCCAAAGATCGAGGTGAAAAAGGCTGGCCAGGTGGTGATGAACACGCAGATGGCGAAGTCGATGATGGACATGTCTGGGAGCCTGGGCGGTAAGTCGGAATGGTTAACGAAGATGCTGCCCACGGGCGGCTTGCCTGCGGCGGGGGCGATGCCGTTCAAAGCGCGTGAGGGGACGATGGAGCTGGCTGGGAAGCGCCGCCGTTGTTATGTGGTCACGCTGTCGCCGATGCAGGGGATGGAGATGCGGATTTACTTCACGGAGATCGGCGAACTGGCGCGGATCGAACTGCCGCAGGACTATCGCTTGATCGAGCCGATGATGCACGGACTGGACCCGAGCATGAACACAATCGAGTAACGAGCCTCTACATCACCTCATGATTGAAATCGAAAACCTGACCATGCATTACGGCGACCTGAAGGCGCTGGATGGACTTTCGCTCAACATTCAGCCGGGAGAATTGTTTGCCTTTCTCGGCCCCAATGGAGCTGGTAAGACGACGGCGATCAAGCTGCTCACGGGATTGATGAAACCGATGCAGGGTAGCGTGAAACTCTGTGGAATCGACATTCAAAAGGAACCGCTGAAGGCGAAGTCGCTGCTGGGTTATGTGCCGGACGTGGCAGTTTTTTATGAGAAACTCACGGCACCGGAGTTCATGCAGTTCATTGCTGAACTCTTCGACATGGACCCCGCTCACGCGGCCAAGCGAACGGAGGAATTTTTCACGCTGTTTGCCCTGTATGAACACTGCGGGCAGAGGATCGAAAACCTGAGTCATGGCACACGTCAGCGTCTGGGCATCGCCAGTGCGCTGCTGCATGAGCCAAAGGTGTTTATCATTGATGAACCGATGGTCGGTCTGGACCCGATCCATGCGCGAGTCGTTAAAGAAGAACTCAAGCGCCAGAGCCGGGCCGGAGCGACGGTGCTGATGAGTACGCATCTGCTGCACATCGCTGAAGAGGTGGCGGATCGTATCGGCATCCTGCATCGCGGTAAGTTACTCTTTGTCGGCACGCTGGCCGAGCTGCGTGCGGCGCAGGAAAAGCAGGGACTGAATCTGGAAGAGATTTTCTTGGAGATGGTTGGATGATTGCCATGAGAACTCATCAAGTCGGCACGTTAACGGCTTGCCTGTAAGCTGTCAGTTCAGGCATTCTATTCTTCATGAAACTCCCGTCCGCACTCTTTGCCCTCAGCTTGCTGGGGTATGCTCTTGCGGCGGACACGCCAACGCCATCACCGACAAACTTTGGGATTAAAGACGGTAGTGTGCCTGAAGATCCGCGTGAGGTTGGTGGCCGTGGGCAGTTCCTGGATTTCCCGACATGGCCAGTTTCTAAAGAGCTGCCGAATGATCTCTTCACCTTCTGCCGACTGCGCTACAACTCGGAGGACTGGGGCCGTGGCCGCCGTGGAGGTGGCAAGTGGACCACGGACTATCCTGACGCGGACCTGAATTTTAGCTATCGGCTCCAGCAGCTCACGTCACTGCAAGTGAGTCCGAAAGGGGCTATCGTGGACATCAATGCTGAACAGATGCGGCATTATCCTTTCATTTACATGATCGAGCCGGGCCACATCAGCCTGACGGAAGATGAAGCGCGGACGATGCGTGAGTACCTGCTCAATGGTGGCTTCATCATGGTCGATGACTTTTGGGGTGAGGAGGAGTGGGAGACATTTCATGTCGCGCTGAAGCAGATCTTTCCTGATCGTGATGCGCAGGAGCTGCCGCTGGAGCACGAAATTTTCCACATGGTCTTTCCGCTGAAAGTGAAGCCACAGATCCCAAGCGTGGGTCATGCGATGGCTGGCCGCTCCCAGGGCATCACGGCTGAGCGGTTCGATGCGGAGACGCCGCACTACCGAGGGGTCTTTGATGACAAGAAGCGACTGATGATGATCATCTGTCACAACACTGATCTCGGTGATGGCTGGGAAGAGGAGGGGACTGATCCCTGGTACTTCCGTGAGTTCTCAGAAAAGTACGCCTATCCGCTCGGGATCAATATTGTCTTTTATGCGCTGACGCATTGAGCGGCGTGCAGATCGCTCAATCGCTCAGAAAAGCTTGTTGCCAGACTGGCAGTGTCCGCTAGAATCCGCGCCCTATTACGGCCCAACCAACCGCATCCTGACCACTCGTGACCCCGTCATTCCTCCTAACTCAAGGTATCCAAATCTCCATCGTGCTCGCTGTCGTCGGACTGGCTTTTGCGATTCTGCTCATCCGCCAGATTCTCGCGGCATCACCCGGTAACGACAAAATGGCCCTCATCGGCGGAGCCATTCAACAGGGGGCTAAGGCTTACATGAGTCGGCAGATACGAGCGGTCAGTATGATCGCTGTTTTGGTCTTTGCTGTGGTCTGGTATGCACGCGGTGGTGCGGCCAGTGCTGGATTCGTCGTGGGTGCTGTTTGCTCCATGGTCGCAGGCTACATCGGCATGATGGTGGCTGTGCGCGCCAATGTTCGCACGGCTTGGGCGGCCAGTGTCGGTGCGCATCCCGCTCTGAAGATCGCCTTCAATGGTGGTGCGGTCACTGGTCTGCTGGTTGTCGCGCTTGGACTGCTTTCGGTGGGCGTGTTTTATTTGGTGATGGAAAACATGGGCGGCGTGCAGGCGGCGATTGATTCGCTGATCGGCTTGGCTCTGGGTAGCTCCCTGATCTCGGTTTTTGCTCGTCTCGGCGGCGGCATCTATACCAAAGCCGCTGACGTGGGCGCTGACCTCGTCGGTAAGATCGAGCAGAACCTCAATGAAGATGATCCGCGTAACCCTGCGACCATCGCAGACAACGTGGGTGACAACGTGGGTGACTGCGCAGGCATGGCTGCGGACGTGTTTGAAACTTACGCAGTGAGCTTGATCGGCGCGATGCTGGTGGGTCACCTGACTGGGCCAGAAGGCAATCATGCGGTGATCGTTTATCCTTTCGTTCTCTGCGGCCTTTCCATCTTGTCCTCACTGCTCGGCATTGGCTGGGTGAATTTTGTGAAGCAAAAAGCCACAGCCTCTCTGGTAAGCGGTGTGGCTGTCTCTGGGATCGTCTCGGCGTTTCTGTTTAAATGGGCAACTGGAGCGATCTTCCCAGAAGCTGTCGTCATGGCTGGCAAAACGATCACAGCCGACAGCCTCTTCTATTGCGCCATCATTGGCATCGTGCTGACCTTTGTCGTGGTGTGGATCACGAACTACTTCACCAGCACTGCACACGCCCCTGTGCGTCGCATTGCCAAAGCCTCAGAAACAGGTCATGCCACGAACATCATCGCGGGTATCAGCGTCGGGCATCATGCCACGCTCTTGCCGGTGCTGGCCATCGCTAGTTCGATCTGGGTGTGCTGGGATCTCGGCGGTCTTTACGGCATCGCCGTGGCGGTGGTTTCCATGTTGAGCCTCAGCGGCATCATTATCTCACTAGATGCCTTTGGCCCGATCACCGACAACGCTGGCGGTATCGCTGTCATGTCGGGTCTGCCTGAAGAAGTGCGCAAAATTACTGACGAACTCGATGCCGTGGGCAACACCATGAAGGCCGTGACCAAAGGCTATGCCATCGCTTCAGCCGGACTCGCCGCCATGGTTCTCTTTGGCTCCTATGTGGAGGAGTTAAAAGCCTTCCTGCATCTGAAGGTGATCGCTTTTGATCTGATGGACCCGAGGGTCATCATCGGCATGTTTATCGGTGGTCTGTTGCCTTACCTATTCACTGCTTTTGGTATGGATGCCGTGGGCAGCGCTGCTGGTGCCGTGGTGCGTGAAGTGCGCCGCCAGATCGCCGCTAAGCCAGGGATTCTCACAGGGCAGGACACACCTGAGTATGGTCAATGTGTGGACATCGTGACCAAAGCGGCCTTGCGTCAAATGATCGTCCCAGCTCTGTTGCCGATCATCTTTGTCCTTGGAGTAGCTTTCTTGGGTAAGGAAGCTCTTGGTGGACTGCTCATCGGCACAATCATCACTGGTCTGTTTGTCGGCATCGCCATGACCAGCGCTGGTGGAGCCTGGGACAATGCCAAGAAATACGTCGAAGAAGGTAATCATGGCGGCAAGGGCAGCTTTGCTCATGCGGCTGCGGTGACAGGTGACACGGTTGGTGATCCCTACAAGGACACCTCCGGCCCAGCGGTGAACCCAATGATTAAGGTGGTGAACATTCTCGCGATCCTTGTGATCCCGTTGTTCTTCAAATAAATGCGCCGTCGGGGCTGGGCATGAAAGTCTCCAGCCTTTCTTGATGGCTCTAGTTGCTATACAAGGGGAGCGAAACTCACCTCTTGGAGGCGCTTTCGATCCGCTCCATGCGCCATAGTTGACGGTGAGCACTCACCCATTCGGTGAGTGCGCGATCAAAACCCACATCTTTCCCCTCCTTCTCACTGGCCAGCCACTTGTGCTTCTGTATCTGATCGAGTTCCGCCTTGAATTCAGCGTAAGGAGAGGTGTTGGAAACTGAGGAAGCCATGGACAATTGAGCGGTGAAGTTGGTCAATTGTCCACCGCTCGAACTTCCACGCAACCACGCTTTTAGCTGGCGGAAATCTCTCGTGGTATGCAGAAAGAAAATGACAATTCATCACCTGCCGTTATATCATGCGGCTTCCACCTTCCCGTCTCACGGGCCGAAGTAGCTCAGAGGTAGAGCAGCGCATTCGTAATGCGCGGGTCGCGGGTTCAATTCCCGCCTTCGGCTCCATTTCCTGTGAAGATCCATGACCGAACCTACTGACAAGCCTCGTTTGAGCCGAGTTAGGCAACAAGAGGCGATGCTTAACAGCATTGCGAAGCTAATCGGCTGTACTGCTCTGGTGGTCACCGTGGCGGTCGTTTTTTATGTGATCGTCATCCAGTTGGATAAAGCTGGGCCTCGCATCGACCCCGCCTACGTCGCTGAAGCTGCTGAATCCACTCAAAACTACCGTTGGTCGGGTGCCGAACCCTCGCCCAAAGATCCTCGGCTTGGTGTTCCGCGCCCCGTTTTAGCCAAAACAAATGGAGAAAGAGTGCCTTCTTTGGCTAACTCAATGCCAGGGATACAGTCCAAAACGCCACCCCCCTCACTAATCGATGTCGAGGCATTACGGCCTGCTATTGAGGAAGTTGTGCGCAAATTCTTTTTAGCGTCATCGGTTGCTGAAAAAGCGGCCTGTTCGAGAGACCGAGAGCGCGTTCAACCTCTGATGGAGATCTATTACCAGACGCACCCCTTGAGTGACGCTCTCTGGCAGAAGCTTGGGTGGGTTTTACCAATGGATGAGCCGGGCCACCACCTCGCCTACGCTCAGAGTCTTTTCGCAGATGGTGAGCCCGTGTGTCTGATCATCGAACGATTGGCGGATAGCACCCTGAAAGTGGACTGGGAAAGTAGTGTTCGATACAGTGAATTGGACTGGAAAGAGTTTCTCTCCACGCGCCCAGATCACCCCACACTTTTCCGAGTCATCGCCTCCAAGCCGATAGGCGCTGTGGATGCTGCCGCTATTGGTGTTATTGGGCAGGAAGTCATCGAACTCAAGCACCCGGCTGAACAGGGTACGGTGTATGCCTATTATAACCGGGATGATCCCCAGTTTCGACCATTACTAGACCAATTGCAGTCAGGGAACTGGACCAATGTTCCACTGACGCTTCGTCTCTGTTATCCCGGTCCCACGTCCAACGCCAGGGCCGTGCGTATCGCAGGTGTCGAGGGTAAAGGCTGGCTGATACTTCACCAAAAGAGGAGCTAAATTCGTGAGCAAGACCAAAAAAACCATCTCAAAGAAGGTCAAGGCCGCCAAGCCTGCCGCCAAAGCCGCCAAGAAACCTCTTGTCGTCAAAAAGCCCGTTGTTACGAAGAAGCCAGCGCCAAAGCCATCCAAACCATCTCCAAAGAAAGCGATTCCAAAATCTGTGCCGAAGACGTCCCCTACTAAAGTTAAGCTGCCCGTAAAAAAGACACCTTCTGCCACAAAAAAGCCCGCGCCTGCCCCAGTCAAGAAAGCCGTACCAGCCCCAATTCAGAAGCCTGTGCCTACCAAGACCAAGGCACTGACTAAAGTGTCTGCGCCAGCCAAAAAGAAAGCAGCGGCTAAATCAGTGACTCCTTCGGAGCCTAAAATCAGCACGGCTCTAGTGGTGTCATCGACAGGAATGCCCCGGATTGCCAGCCTGCCTTCGGCCCCGCCACCAGCTCCGAAAACCACTGTTAAAAAAGCCTTCTCGCTGCCATCAATTTCCTCTGAACCGATTGCTGCTGCCAAAGCGCCAGTGATGTCCTCGGAGAAGCCGGTCGCCTCAAAGTCGGGTGCGCTTTTTTACGACTCGCACATGCACACACCACTGTGCAAACACGCCTGGGGTGAGCCTGAAGAGTATGCTGCTCAGGCTGTGAAAGCTGGACTCAAAGGTATCATCTTCACCTGCCACTGCCCGATGCCAGACGGATTCTGGCCCACTGTCCGAATGTCCGAGAGTGAGATGGATGTTTATTTGGACCTCGTTCAGCGCACAGCCAATGCCTTCAAGGGCAAGCTCGATGTCTGTCTCGGTCTGGAGAGTGAATACTTCCCCGGTTACGAAAAGTGGCTCGAGACCATGCATCAACGTGCCAGTTTCGACTACATCCTCGGAGCCGTTCATTGGCAGTCCAAGGAATACCTCAACAAGTTTGAAGTAGGCACTATCGAGAACTTCCGCCGTAGCTATTTTGAGAACCTCGCTCTGAGTGCTGAAACGGGTCTCTATGACTGTCTCGCGCATCCTGATTTGGTGAAAAACTACCACCCAGATAGCTGGTGTTTCGCCATCATCAAAAACACCGTCACGACCGTTCTTGATCGCATCGCCAAGACTGGAGTCGCCATGGAGTTAAACACTTCCGGACTCAATAAAAGCTATTCAGAGATGAATCCTGGCAACGAGATGCTGCGCATGATGGCTGAGCGGAAAATCCCCATCGTCATCGGCAGTGACTCCCACCGCGCGCCCCGCGTCGGTGAGCATTTCATCACCGCTCTAAACAACCTCGCGGAAGCAGGCTTCGAGAACGTTAGCTATTTCAAGAAGCGCCAACGCATCGACCTGAAGATCAGTGACGTCATCTCCAGCATTAAACGGGCAACTGACGCGAACGCCTAGTTTCACTTCGTGAGGTGATCCACGATGATCTGGGACCATGTCTCCAGCTCACCGTGCATCGCCTTCAGTTCGTCCAATGTGAAGAAGCGCAGATCCTGGATAGCATCTTCATTGGAGCGCACCTCATCGCTGCTTAGTTCAAAGCGGTGAACCACGCCGAGATGCACGCTGCCGACTTCAGAAGAGTCGTCGTTGATTAGCCCGATCACTTCTTGCGTGTGGGTGCCACCGATCACTAACTCCTCGGCCATCTCACGTTCGATGCTGTTGAAATACATCGTCTCGCCCAAGCCGTCGTGGCTTTGATCCACAGGGTTGATGTGGCCACCTATGCCCACTGAGCGCTTGGCAACGAGCCGCTTCTCTCCCGACTTACCACCACGCGTGTAGCAGAGGTAGCCGCCTGCGTGATGAAAAATCGAGTACGGGATGAGTTGCTTGTGCGTCGGGTCCAGTTCCGCAGCTGGTCGCTCCATGAAGAAATTGGCACCGGGTGCCAGCATCGCATCCAGATAGGGCTTCACGTTGGATTGGAAGCCCTGGAAGCTGCCGAGTTGATCGAGTAGGGCGCGAGTGATGACGAGAACGTGTTCCATGAGTGCCTGCTGAGAGTGGGCAGAGCCAGCGGTCAGTCAATCGCTCATCCAGCGAAGATGAACCGCCTCACATGGAGCGCACCCCACACGCAGAGACCCACTTGCCTTTTGTCACGATCCGCTCCCAGCAGATGCCATTCGCGGTCGCCACAGCTAGACAGACATCAGCTTGAGACTTGAGAATCCCTGAAGCCATCAGCACACCGCCCGGCTTCACCGCACGCACGATCTGTGGAAACGCCGCCTCTAGGATGTCGCTAAAAATATTCGCGGCCACGATGTCCCATTGCTCCTTGGGTTCCCATTCCAGCACATCGATCTCGGTGAAGCGAATCTTCGGCGTGTCATTACGCACACCATTCTCTTTGGAGACGAGCACCGCTTTGGGATCGAAGTCACAGCCCCAAACCTTTGCCGCACCTAGCTTCATGGCGGCGATGGCAAGAATGCCGCTGCCACAGCCTAGGTCGGCCATCGTCCAGCGTTTACCTTTGAATGGTTCTGCCGCATCGGCCAGCATTCGCAGCATGGTCGCGGTGGTTGCGTGGTGCCCGGTTCCAAAGGCCATGTCTGCGGGGATGGCGATGATTTCACGGCCTGCATGTTGACTCTTGGCTAGGCGGATTTGTGCCACGGTCCGAGCGCTGCATACCACCAGCTTTCCGCGCACTTGGATCACAGGTAGCGGTTCAGATGAAAGTGCCGCCCAGTTCTGATTCTTTAGCTCACGCACACTGCCACCCCATTCGCGATGGATAACTGTTACCTCTTTCTTTTTCTCTGCATAGATCTCTACGCGGATCGTTTTGCTCCCTGGCACAGAGGTGATGACCAGGTTCAATGCAGGATTCCCAGCGAAGCGCTCTTCCCACGCATCCGCCCACTTGGCTGAAGATAATTTTGACCAGACAAACATGGCCTCATGATGCTTCGGCAGCCTGCGGATGCGAGCGCAAAAATTGAGAGGCAATGGCGGCAGCAAGAATCAAGAAAAGCGCTGGTCATTCTTTTGCCCACGAGTCGCTACGAGTCGCTAGTCCACATGGTCATTTCAGAGTCACCTGCACGCCTGGGATGGCATCCGATAAGGCTTTAGCACCTGCGGGAGTGGCTTTGGTCATGAAGATCGTCACTTGTTTGAGGCTCTTGATTCCCGCCAGGTTCTTCAGGCCTGCATCCGTGATTTCAGTGCCGTAGAGATTGAGCGTTTGTAGTTTTTTCAGGCCAATCAATGAAGCAAGTCCTGCATCTGTGATCTTGGTCTGGCGCAGATCCAAAACAGCCAAGTGGCTGAGTTGAGCGACTGTTTTTAAAGCGCCGTCTGTGACCACTGTGCGACCAAGGTCGAGTTGAGCCAACTGATCCTTCAGTGGCAGTAGCAAGGTCACTTTTTCATCATTGCACTTCGACACGCCTGTGAGGAAATCTGCGCGCAGCAGTGCGCTGTCGAGCTTGAGCACAGAGATCTGCGCGCCGCCTTCCTTAGCTTTAGCGATGGCCGCTTCGGAGGCAGGTTTCACTTCTTTCGTTAGCTCCTGATAAAACAAGTCATGCTCGCGCACCTTCACCACTTTCTTAGCGGCGGCCGCAGCAGCGACGTCGGCAGGTGCGCCCTCCATGTTGCCGGTCCAGCCCGCGAAGTCGGCACCGCTCTCGATCCATTCCTTGAGCAATTTGATTTCTTCTGCGGTCATCGGATCGCCCTTCGACGGCATGAACATGTCGTCATCTTTGGGCAGGGTGACCACTTCATGCATGTAGCTCTTCGCTAGATTTCCTGGGACTAGCGAGGCACCGTTCTCCGCGCCTTTGAGCATGCCCCAGGCCGAGTCCAGTTGCAGATCTCCTTTGGGCTTTTTGGGTTTCCCATCCACCACTTTTGTGGCGCTGTGGCAGTCCAAGCATTTCTTTTGAAGCACAGGCAAGATCTGCTTTTCAAAGCTCACGGCACCATAGCTGCTGATCGCAGCAAGAGTGAGTGAGGTCAGGACAATTGGAAGGGAATGATTCACGAGGAAGAACATGGCGGGGGGACTGGTTTGGGGCAGAATGCGGATGCACTAAAAGGTAACTTTCATCCGCATCACGTTGGAAACGCTTGCCTCTTCGTGTTTTTTCCAGGAAAACACACATATCGCCATGAGCCTGCCAAACAACTTCGCCACCGATGACATTCTCCGCCGTTCCACCTTGGCCATCGTCATGGGTGGTGGTGCTGGCACACGACTCTTTCCTCTGACCAAAGATCGCGCAAAACCTGCTGTGCCGCTGGCGGGTAAGTATCGCCTCGTGGACATCCCGATCAGCAACTGCATCAACTCTGGTGTGCGTCAGGTCTTCGTGCTCACGCAATACAACAGCGCTTCGCTCAATCGCCACATCGCCCGCACTTATAAGTTCGATCAGTTTACTCGCGGCTTTGTTGAGGTGCTCGCCGCGCAGCAGACGCCTGATGGTGAGCGTTGGTATCAGGGCACGGCGGATGCCGTTCGCCAGAATCTCCGTTACTTCATCGAGAACAATTACGACTACTATCTCATCCTCAGCGGTGACCAGCTTTACCGCATGGACTTCCGCCAAGTGATGGCCCAGCACATCAACAGCGGAGCCGAGCTCACCATCGCCACGCTGCCCGTGAATGCAGCCGATGCCACATCCTTTGGCATCATGAAAACCGACACCTCGGGCCGCATTCATGAGTTTGTCGAAAAGCCCAAAGATCCCGCAGTGCTAGAGAACCTGCGTATGCCGGTAGAAACTCTCAAATCCCTCGGACTCGCTGCCGATGTCCCGCGCTATCAGGCGAGCATGGGCATCTATGTATTTAATAGGCAGGCACTCATCGACAGCCTCGACAACGACTGCATGGACTTTGGCAAGCACATCATTCCAGGTGCGCTGAAAAAGTACAAGGTTCATGCCTTCAACTTCCAGGGCTACTGGGAGGACATCGGTACCATCCGCTCCTTCTTCCAGGCCAATCTCGATCTCTGCAAAGTCGTCCCCCAGTACGACTTCTTCGACTCCGCCGCCCCTATTTTCACTCATGCGCGCTTCCTACCCGCCACCAAGATCAATGGTGCCGAAATCCGCGAAGCACTTATCTCCGAAGGCTGCATCATCACCAATGCTCATGTGGAAACCGCCGTCATAGGCGTGCGTTCCATCATCGAGACGGGCACCACCCTGCGTGAGGTTATCATCATGGGCGCCGACTATTATGCTGGCGCTGCCGGCACCGATCCAAATAAACCCGCTCCAGGTATCGGCCGTAATTGCCGAATCGAGCGCACCATCATCGACAAAAACGTCCATATTGGCGACAACGTCGTCATCACTCCCGATGGTAAGCCTGACAACATGGACAGCGAACTCTTCCATATCCGCGACGGCATCGTCGTCATCCCCAAGGACACAGCCATCCCTTCTGGGACGTGGATCTGATCGGTAACATCGAATTGAGAAAACTGATTCTATGGAAAGGCCTACTTGCGCCGTACCGTTTGTAGTCTTAACCATTCCAGTATCATGAATATCCCCCACATTCTCGCAGGCTTTGGGCCGCTCGGCACTCCTGAGTTGCTCATCATCGCCGTCTTAGTTCTCGTTTTATTTGGAGCCAAAAAGCTCCCTACATTCGCCCGCAGCCTTGGTAAAAGCATGGGTGAGTTCAAAAAGGCCCGCGAAGAGTTCGAGCATGAACTCACCAAAGCCCAGGACGAAGTCGAGCGCCCCACCATCCCGCAGACCGCCGAAAAGCGCCAGCCCGTGGGTTCTTCACAGGACGTTTGATCTTCACTCTTTTTCCTGGATGAATATCACGGGTATCACACGGCGGACCATCAGGTCCGCCGTTTTTATTGCCGCTTTTTTGAGCGCATTTCCCGTGATCGGGCAGGAGTCCCCCGATTACACCTTCTGCGCCTACAACCTCAAAAACTGGCTCTCCATGGAGCGCTTCGACAGTGGCACGCCCAATGAGGCCACACCCAAGCCGCTGGATGAAAGAAAGCGCGTCGTAGAGATCCTCGCTGAAATCCATCCAGATGTACTAGGCGTCTGCGAAGTGGGATCAGATGCCGATGTGGCTGATCTACAAAAACGCCTCAAAGCTGCCGGCGTCGATCTCCCGAACATTGCACGGGCCCACGGTGGCGACCCCACGCGCACCTTGGCTTTGCTCTCCCGCCTTCCCATCATCGCGAGCAGTCCGCAGCAAGACCTCAAGTATCAGATCGGCGACCAGACCTACCCTATGCAGCGCGGCATCCTTGATGCCACCGTGCAATTAAAGCCCGATCTCCAGGTGCGCTTTCTCGGCGTTCATTTGAAATCAAAACGCACCATCCCTGGTGCCGATGAATCCATGATGCGGCGCAATGAAGCCCACCTGCTGCGTTCTCACATCGACTCGATTTTCGCCAAGGATAATAAGGTTAAACTACTTTGCTATGGCGACTTCAATGAGCATCGGAATGAACCGGCCATCGCAGAAATCATTGGCAGTCGTGCGGCTGAAAGTTACATGACTGAACTCCCACTTCATGATTCTGATGGACTCGTCTGGACGCACTTCTGGGACACCGCAGATGTGTACTCACGGCTCGACTTTCTCTTTAGCAGCCGAGCCCTGCGCCCTCTGATCGACCTGCGCAAAGCACGCATCTACTCCGCGCGTGATTTTGATAAAGCTAGCGACCATCGTCCGCTTGTTGTGAAGTTTGCTTCAAGGCTGGCAGAGCAATAAGACATCATCCGTTTTGAAATCGGTGGGTGTTTCAAGATGATCAAAGCTCTTGTGCTCGACGCATCTTTGGTTGCCTTCGTGAGAGGGTGCATCCATTGGATCACGCCTGCCATGAGTGCTCCTGCCGCCCCCCCCCAAGAACAACCGCATCCTTTGACTGATCTGCTGCTGACAGTGATTCTGCCTTCGTTTGTTTTGGAGGCACTGAGTAAGCCTGAGCGGTTGGGGCCAGCCTGGGCACTGGTGGTGGCGCTGCTGATGCCTTTGGGGTTTGGCATCTACTGCTTCGTTAAGAAGCGCGGACTGAATTTCTTTTCGATCCTGGGACTGGTGGCGGTGATCGTCACAGGTGGTCTAGGGCTGCTAAATCTGAGCGCAGGATGGTTTGCTCTGAAGGAGGCTGCGTTTCCGCTCTTCCTTGGCATGGCGTTTCCACTGAGCTTTTATTGGAAAAAGCCGCTGGTAAATGAACTGCTCCTCAATCCTCAAGTGATCAATCAACGCCTGCTGCATGGGGCGCTGGACACAGTGGACAAACAAAATGCATTTCAGGGACTGATGGGTCGTGCCTCATGGGCACTAGCAGGGACGATGCTGATGTCTGCAGTCGGTAACTGGTGGATGATTCTCTGGTTCCTGGAAGGTAAGTCGCCAGGGACGGAAGAGTATATCAAAGCGATTGGTCGCCAAAACTGGGTGGGGTTCATCGTGATCGGTGTGCCGATGCTGGGCGTGACCATGGGTCTGCTGTTCTGGCTGCTGCGCCGGATTCAAACACTCACGGGACTAGAGCGTGAGGATCTGATGAATCCAGGGACGACCGTGCGCCGGAATATCGGCTGATAGGCCGCTTCGATCTTACTGCGGGCCGGTCATGTACTCGGTCACGCGATTGTTACGAAAGGAAACGCTGGCTGCTTTATAGGGGACATAGACGACATTTGGGCCGCCGCCCCAGAAGGGGTCCCAGGCTCCGCCGTAGCCCCAGCCTGGGCCGAAAGGTCCACCGCCCCAGCCGCCATTCCCCCAACCACCCCCCCAGCCCCTTCCAAAATCATTAGTATAGACTTGCTTGCTACCCACATAAT
>CAZOVY010000104.1:0-17580 GCA_964583255.1 uncultured Prosthecobacter sp. | reverse complement strand
AGGTGCAGGCCGGAGGAGAGGGTGAGCGGGCCGGTGCAGTCGGGGATGGTGGATGGAATATTAAAGGTCTGCGCGAGGTCGATGACGCGACGGGTCTCGCTGATGCCGCCGTTCCAGGTGGGATCGACCATGCAGTAGTCGCAGGCGCGCTCTTGCAGCACTTGCAGGTATTCCTTTCGCCCTAGCAGCATCTCACTGGCGGCGATGGGTAGGCCGGAACGCTGACGGAAATCGGCGAGCGTGCCGACGTGATCGACGCGCAGTACGTCCTCTAACCAGAGTGGCTTGATCTCGCGCAGGGCCTCGGCGATTCGCAGTGCAGCGGGCAGGTGGAAAAAGGCGTGGCCCTCGATGGCGATGTCCATTTTCATGCCGACGCGGTCGCGAATTTCGCGTAGCGGCTTCATGGCTTCCTCGATATCGGCCCACGAGATGTGCAGGCCGCCGCTGCGATGTGCGGCGCGGTCAAAGGGCCAGAGTTTCATGGCGGTGATGCCTTCTGCGAGGAGTTCCTCAGCGAGATCGCCAGCGGCGAAGTGGGAGGACCAGTTGTCTTGAAGCGGCCCCTTTTGACCAATGTCGCCGTAGCCCGGCCAGCCGGGATGGCGCGGGCTTTCCCCTGCCCCGGCGACGGCACCATAGCTGGGACCACCGCTGGTATTGTAAACTGGGATGCTCTCGCGCACCGGCCCACCGAGTAGTCGGTAAACTGGCTGACCACAGGCTTGTCCAAGGATGTCCCACAGCGCGAGATCGAGCGCCGATAGGGCGCGCATTTCTGCTCCAGGATGACCGAAGGGCGTGCAGCGCTCATAAAGAAAACGCCAGTGGGACTCGATGGCCAACGCATCGGCCCCGAGCAGGCGCTCCGCCATCCAATCATGAATCAGCGCGGCGATGGCGTGCGGCGTGTAGTAGGTCTCTCCGCAGCCGATGAAGCCGTCGTCCGTGTGAATGCGGACGAGCAGCAAGTTTGGCATGATGCTAGAAGGGATGCAGGTCTCGATGGCGGTGATGCGGGGCATGGTGAGGAGAAAACGCTGTCAGCAGGCCATCTATCGCATGGTGTCTGCAATCGAGTGGTCATTGGAACCCTCTTCATTTGTTTGCGTCAAAATCTGTTTTGATGCGCACTCGCATGTTTCTTGAATCCAACACGTAGAGGCTTCCGTTTGAGCTTCCCTGATGAATGCCTGCCGCTGCTTCTTACTCCTCACCTCGCTAGCTTCTTTTATCTCGGCAGCCGAGCTGAAAACGAAGAGCGCGAATCCTGAGAACTATCGAAGTATCATCACCACGCTCGTTGCTGGTGATACGCTGGTGCTGGAGGCGGGAGTGTATCCACGCGGTCTGCCGCTCACCGCTTGCAATGGCACGGCGGAGGACTGGATCACGATTCAAGGGCCGGCTACTGGAGTGGCTGAGATTCGACAGTCTCAGGAGGCCAACTGTGTGGAGCTGAGGCAGTGCAGCTACGTCGCCTTGAAGTCGCTTTTGATTCAAGGAGAAGGCAGCGGCGGCATTCCGGGTCTCTTTGGCATCAGCGCGCAAGGCGGCGCAAAAAACTCGGTGCATCACATCTTGATCGAAGACTGCACCATCAGTGATTGGTGTACCTCACAGCAGGCCGTGGGCATTTCGACGAAGACACCGACTTGGGATTGGATCATTCGGAGAAACATCATCCGCCGCTGCGGCACCGGACTCTATCTCGGCAACTCGAACGGTGAGTCGCCCTTCATTCGCGGCATCATCGAGCACAATCTCGTGCATGATCCCATCGGCTACTGCATGGAGATCAAATATCAGAATCCACGGCCGGAGATCGCAGGTATTCCCACCACGCCCAGCCGGACGATCATCCGCCACAATGTCTTCATCAAAAACGATGCGCCAAGTCCTGATGGAGATCGCCCGAATGTCCTGGTCGGTGGCTTTCCTGACTCGGGTGCTGGGTCCACCGATCTGTATGAGATCTACGGCAACTTCTTCTTTCACAATCCACGCGAGTCTTTGCTGCACGCTTCGGGTCGAGTGACCATTCATGACAATGTCTTTGCCGATTGTCCAAGCGCCGACTCCGCTGCCATCCTGCTGCGTGATCATGATCTGCCGCTCAAGCAAGCGAACGTTTACAACAACACCCTCTGCGCCGTCACGCGTGGCGTTCGCATCGCCAGCCCTGCAAGGGAGCGGCACGCTGTCATCGGCAATGTGATTTTTGCCACTGAACCGCTCGTCTTGCATACCTCGATCACGCAGGTCGTTGAAAACATCACGGGACCTATCGCGTCCGCTACGGATCACCTCATGAAGCCGACGGCCACACTCGGCCTCATGGATCTACATCCCAAGCCAGATCATTGCCAAGGGGCACCGCTGGATCTATCTGCCTTTGCCACGGATACCGCTTTTGATCTCGATTTCGACGGTGAAAAGAAAGCGAGTCGCACTCATCGTGGTGCCTATTCAAGTCTGGCTGTCACGCAAGGGTGGCAGCTACAGCAAGGACTCAAAGCACAGTGACTATTCAGCCTTGATCCAGTCCACCTTTAGGGAGAAATCTCCAGTGCGCTTGTCGCCAATGAGCAGACCTATTTCCTCGATCTTTGACAGATCAAGCGGTGGCCCATCAAGTTTAGTGCCGCGATAGCTGGGCTTCAGAGAGGAGAAAGGGATTCGGACCTCGATCCATTCATCAGCTTTCGTTGCAAAGGTGGCTCCATACGAGATCCGTGACTCTCGATAGCGTGCGTTCGTTGAAAGGCGCAGTTGGTAGTCTCGTCCATCACCTTTGACTCGCAGGATCATGCTTTGGGCAGCGCTCAAGTCGAAGCCCGATCCGGAGGTCCTGACCGACGAAAAGCCGCCATTATTTTCTAACGATAATGTTCCTGAAAAATGGAGTATGCCGTCTTCGATCTTAGCAGTGCCCTTTGAGAGTCCACCCATCACACCATCATTGACGGCATTCCATTTAGGCTCGCTCTCTTCTCTGGTGAACTGCATGAGGATTTTGGTTTCAGTTTTATCACTCTTTGGATTTTGACCCTGTGCTGACGCTGCGATGAAAACGAGAGAGGCAAGCAGGACGGACCCAAACTTTTTTGTGATAATGGGGAACAGCATCTCCTTATTTCACTCGTAAGTAAAAAACGTCAAACAACCAAACTCGTATCATGATCAGTGCGCTAATTCGTCTTTCGTTTCTCTATATAGTCCTGACATCAGGAATCACAGCGGCTCCATGGCCAGCTTGGCGTGGTGCTGAGGGAACCGGTGTCTGTGTGGAGACTGATCTCCCACTCAAGTGGAGCGCGACGGAGAATGTGAAGTGGAAGGTGGCTTTGCCTGAACCTGGGAATTCTACCCCGGTTGTCTGGGGTGATCGCGTCTTCATCACTCAAGCCATCGGTGATGAGCGGCTGATCCTTTGCTTCTCGTGTCAGGATGGGAAAGAACTCTGGCGCAGTGGGGCCAAAGGCGTGGCGAAGGAGCCAAGCCACCCAACCAATCCCTATTGCTCTGCCTCGCCCGTGACCGATGGCGAGCGCGTCTATGCTTGGTTTGGCTCGGCGGGCCTTTACTGTTTTGACATATCTGGAAAGCAGCTCTGGCAGCGTGATCTCGGGGAGCATCGTCACGAGTGGGGTTACTCCAGTGGGCCGGTTCTTCATGGCGACTTCTGTTATTTGAATTTTGGTCCAGGTCCGCGCACTTTTCTTCTGGCCGTGAATAAACTCACTGGCATCGACGTGTGGCGGCAGGAGTTGGGCAAGGTGGATGTTTCCATGCCGAGAAATGATGGTTTTGCTGCCAAAGACGGCGTCGTCGGCTCATGGAGTGTGCCGCTTTTGATCCATGCTGGGAATCGTGAGGAACTCATCATGTCGTGGCCTGAGCAGGTGCGCAGTTATGACCCAAAGACGGGACAGCCTTTATGGCAGTGCGGTGGGCTGAACCCTTTGGTTTACAGCACCTCAATCTTTGGTGAAGGCGTGATCATCGCCATGGGCGGATACAGCGGCAGCACTGTGGCGGTGCGACCTGGCGGCAGCGGAGATGTAACAAAGACTCACCGCCTTTGGCATGAACCGCGTGATAGGGGTCACATCGGCTCGGGCGTGATCAAAGATGGCCACATTTACATTCAGAATATGAATGGAATCGTCGAATGCGTGGAACTCAAAACTGGCAAGAGTCTGTGGAAAGAGCGACTCAAAGGCAGTGGTAGTCGTTCGGAATCCTGGTCATCAATCGTGCTGGCTGGAGATCGGCTCTATCTCGTGAATCAAGGCAGCGACTGCTACGTTCTGCGCGCATCTCCGACATTTGAAGTACTCTCTCACAATCCGCTGAATGATGGGCTAACCAATGCTTCGCCAGCCATCAGTGACGGCAACGTTTTCATTCGTTCCCATGCGCATCTTTGGTGCATCGGAAAATAAGTTTAACCTGCCTTTTCTGCCAACCGTCCGTTCTGTGAGAAATGTGTGCAGGAAGTTCCGTAGAGGGAAGCTCATGCATTCAATTCCTTTATCCCGCCGTGAACTGTTGACCCGTATGGGTGGCGGGCTGGGTGCGCTTGGATTGGCATCGAGCTTGCAGGGGGCTGGGACGCACTTTCTGCCGAAGGCTAAGCGGGTGATTCATTTGTTCATGAATGGTGGGCCGTTTGGGCCGGACCTGCTCGACCCGAAGCCGATGCTGACGAAGTTCAATGGGCAGCGACCCGATGGCGCGGATCTGCGCACGGAGCGGCCTACGGGTGGACTGCTGGCGTCTCCCTATGCTTTTTCGAAGCACGGTCAGAGCGGACTGGAGATCAGCGAGCTGCTGCCAAATCTGGCAGGCTATGCAGACGATCTGTGCGTGCTGCGCTCCTGCTACACCGACAATCCAAATCACGGCCCGGCCCTGCTGCTGATGAACAATGGCACGATGACGGAGCGCGTGCCGAGCATGGGTTCGTGGATGAGCTACGGTCTGGGCAATGAGAATGCGAACTTGCCCTCTTATGTCGTGCTTTGTCCGGGTAGGCCGGTGCGCTTTTCCATTTTGTGGAGCAGCGCGTTTTTACCAGCGCAGCATCAGGGGGTGTACATCAATCACTCGAATCTCGATCCGAAACAGATGATCCCGTGGCTGAACAATGATCGGCTCGCCAAGCTGGATCAGCGCAAGCAGCTTGATCTCATGCAGTCGCTGAATGCCGAGCACCTCGCGGCGCGCGGCGGTGCGGATGTGGCGCTGAATGGCCGCATCCAGGCGATGGAGACTGCCTACCGAATGCAGTCTGCTGCGACGGATGCTTTTGATGTGAATCTGGAACCCGAGAAGGTGCGCGAGATGTATGGGAAGAGCCATTTCTCCAATGGCTGCCTCATGGCGCGACGACTCGTCGAACGTGGTGTGCGTTTTGTGCAGGTCTATTATGGCAATGGCCAGCCCTGGGACACGCACTCGAATCACGATGCCACGACGCGCAAGCTCTCGGCAGACATTGATCGGCCAATCGCTGCTCTGATTGGTGATCTTAAACAACGTGGCCTGCTTGATGACACGCTGATCGTCTGGGGCGGTGAGTTTGGCCGCACGCCAGTGAGTGAAAATGGCAATGGCCGCGACCACAACCCGCATGGCTTTTGCATGTTCTTCGCCGGCGGCGGTGCCAAAGGTGGAACAGCCTATGGTGAGAGTGATGACTTTGGTTTCAAAGCAGCCGTGGATAAAATGCACGTCCATGATGTCCATGCTTCCATCCTGCACCTACTGGGCATGGATCACGAGCGTCTGACTTATCGTTATGCGGGCCGTGACTATCGACTGACGGATGTGAAAGGCCGCGTGCCTCGGGCTATCCTCGCCTGAGTTCGTGGGAGAGGATCGCAAGCGTGGTGATCGCTGCGGTTTCGGCGCGCAGGATGAGCGGACCGAGAGTGATCGGCTGAAAGCCTTGTTGCTGAGCCATCGCTTCTTCTTCGGCAGTGAAATCGCCTTCCGGGCCGATCAGTGTATAGACCGATGTGACTCCTGTGAGTTGGATTTCATGCAGCGAACGTGAGTGCTCGCTGAGTGCAGGGATGACCTTCACGACATCGTTTGGAAGCGCGCGGAGTATCTCCGACAATGGGCGCGGCTTTTCCAAACGTGGCAGCCAGGGCGTATGGCATTGTTTGGCGGACTCGATCATGTGGCGCTGCCATTTGAGCATCTTCTTTTCCAGGTTTTCGCCGCTGAGGTGAACGACCGTGCGAGTGGTGATCACGGGCTGAATGCTGGCGGCTCCGAGTTCCACGGCCTTCTCCAGCATCCATTCAAAAGGTTCGGCTTTAATCATCGCTGGCAGCAGATGAATCTCATGTCTGCGTGGCTCATGCTGATGCAAAGAGTTGATCCGTGTTGTGACGCTGGTCTTGGAAATCGCCGTGATCTCAGCGGTGACTACGCGACCTCTACCATCGAAGATCTCGATCTCATCACCAACTTCTTTGCGCAGCACGCGCGAACAGTGCGCGGCTTCGTCACCACTTAGTGTGAGCGTTTCCGGCTGCCATGCCTCGGCTTGTAGATGGAAGCGGCTGAGGGACATGACATCATTTCACATCAGGCTCCGCGAAGCTTCGAGACATCATAGAGGCTCAGGATGGACTTCATGACCTCATCACGACGGCCTTCTTTGAGTGCAGCGAAGGTGGTGTGATTGCCTTCGGTGAATTTGAAATGTCCGCTGCGCGTGCGGCGCAGATTGGTGAGGTGGGCACCCGTGCCTAGCTTCTCACCGATGTCATTGGCATAGGTGCGGACGTAGAAACCTTTGCTGCACACCACGCGGAAATCGATGTCTGGCAGGGCGATCTGATTGATCTGATAATCGTAGACGCGCACGAAGCGCGGCTCGCGCTCCACCACCTGGCCCTTGCGCGCGAGCTTGTAGAGCGGGACGCCGTTGATCTTGATGGCGCTGACCATGGGCGGCATCTGGTAGAAGTCGCCTTTGTAGGCATCAAAGGCGGCTTTGATCTCTTCTTCGGTCAGCGCTGGCACGGGCTTCTCTTCCAGGATTTCGCCTTCACGGTCTTGGGTGGAGGTGGTGGCACCGAGCTTCAGGCTGCCGGTGTATTCCTTGTCCTCACTCATCAGCAAGTCCTGCAATTTTGTGCCCGTGCCGAGCACAAGAATGAGCATGCCTGTGGCCATGGGATCGAGCGTGCCACAGTGGCCGATCTTTTTCATGTTCAGGCAGCGACGTGCCACGGCCACGACATCGTGGGAGGTCATGTCGGGGCCTTTATCAACGAGTAGGACGCCGTTAATCGATTCTTCTGACTTCATGTTCGAGTGCTTTTAAATAGGTTTCTGCGGCCTCAGTGATCGGGCCTTTCATGCGCGCGCCTGCGGCCATCCGGTGCCCACCGCCGCCAAATTGGGCACAGATGGCGGAGACATCCAGACGACTGTCTTTGGAGCGAGATGAGACGCGGACTTTGCCCTCAGGGATCTCTTCAAAAATCACGGCTGCTACGACAGAGTCGATCATGCGCATGGTGTCGATCAGCCCTTCGGTGTCTCCAGGCTGCACCTTTACTTCATCCATTAACTTTTGAGTAAACTGCCAGCTCGCGATGCGGCCGTCAGCACGCAGAGCCATCTCATTGAGCATGGCCCGCAGCAGTAGCAAACGCCGCGCGGGGAATGTTTGGTAGAGTAACTGAGCGAGGCGTGAGGTATCGAGTCCCGCTGCGATCATCTCAGCCGCGATCTCATGCGTGCGGGCGGTGGTGCTGGAATACTGGAAGGAGCCGGTATCCGTGCTGATCGCGGTGAACAGGTGTTGCCTCACTTCATCGGTGATCGGGAAATCGCCCGCTTTGAGCAGTTCATAGACGATTTGTCCGACAGCCGGCTGAGCGCCATCCACGTGATTCAAGTGTCCGTAGCCTGGATTGCTGGGGTGATGATCGATGTCGATCATCAAAGGCGCGCGGCCCATGGCGGCGACAGTGTTTTGTCCCAGTCGCTCATGCGTGGCGGTGTCGAGTGCCACGGCGACATCGATTTCAAAATCGGCATACGGTGGACTCAGCACGGTAGCGATCTCTGGCAAGAAAGTCAGATTTGAGGGCACGCCATCTTCAAGAAGTGCATAGACCGTCTTACCCATGGCACGCAGGCTCAGAGCCAGTCCGATCACTGATCCCACGGCATCTCCATCTGGCCGCACATGCGCTGCGATGGCGACACGCTGTGCAGAGCGCAGAGCGGTAGCGATCTCGGAAAGCGGGGTGAGTCGGGCGGGCATTGGGATAGGGCGGGTGAGCACAAAGCACTCTCGGCCAAAGCTGCAACAGGAAGATGAGTCTTGGCCTGAGTGTAAACTTGTCGCTGCTGGCTGAAAGGCAGTGTTCAAAGGCCGCGTTGAGGCCCCACTGCTATGCGCTTTCTGACTCCGCTCACACTACTCGTTTCCACGTCCTTCTGTCTCGCCGACTGGCCGCAATGGCGCGGGCCGAACCGCGATGGTGTGTCCACCGACACCGCGCCGATTGCGGAAACTTTTCCTGAGGCGGGTCTAAAGAAGGTCTGGGAGAGCGACTTCATCCCGAGCGATCACTACGGCGGTCATGGCAGCCCGGTCATTGCGGGCGAGCAGGCCTTCATGTCCGTGGTCTGGCATGAGCGTGTGGTCTCGGAGAAGCGGGAGATCGACACCGAGGTCATGCAGCAGATGAACTATCGCGGCGTGTCGCCTGAGCTGATGAAGAAGATGGAAGAGACCCGTCTCAATTTGCCCGCGATGCGCGGCTCGAAGTTTGATGAATGGATGATCGAGTGGCGCAAAGCGAACCTAACGGATAAAGAAGACGTGAGTCTCGGCAAGTGGGCCGAGTCACGCTTCAAGGCAGGCAAGACGGCGCTGCCGCTGGAAGAACTGGCCAAGGTGTCGAAGCGCGAAGGCAAGCCATTTGCCAATGCCGATGAATTCAAGAAATGGATCGAAGATGAGAAGTTCTCCCAGCCTGTGAAGGACAAGCTGCTCAGCGCCGTGCCAAACACGATCCGAGTCGCCAAGGATGTCATCGTTTGTCTGGACATGAACACTGGCAAGCAGGTGTGGAAGTTTGAGTCCGAAGGCAAGCCAACGGGACGTGGTTCAAGCAGCACGGCGGTAGTTGTGGATGGTCGTGTGCTTGCCGCATGCAGCACACATCTCTACTGCGTGAACCAAAAGGATGGCAAGCTACTGTGGAAGATGCCGCTGGCGACTCAAGGCCCTGCGGCCTCGCCTTTGATTGTGGGCGATACACTCTATATGGCTGCCGGAAGTGCCCAGGCCTATTCAGTCACGGATGGCAAGCTTCTGTGGGAACAAAAGGCAGCGCGCAGTAATACCGGCAGTCCTACTTTGTGGACACCCTCTTCAGGTGATCCAGCGCTGCTCATCGTCGGCAACAACAGCGTCTATGGCCTGTCGCCAAAGGATGGCAAAGTGCTCTGGGAAGTCGAAGGTGGTGGTCAGTCCACTCCCGTGACGCAGGGCGACTGGCTGGTCATTTACAGTGGAGCGAAGGATGTGGGCCTGCGTGCCTATCAGTGGCAGAAAGAAGGCCCGCCTAAAGTCGCGTGGTCAAACTTCTGGGTGACGCTGCGCTACAGTGGCAGCCCGATCATTCATGAAGATCACGTCTATCTTATGTGCGGTGGCAAACATCAGTGCGTGGAGCTTGCAACCGGCAAAGTGAACTGGGTGGAGAACGAAGTGAACAGCACCATCACCTCACCCATCATGGCTGACGGCAAGCTGATGGTCTTTGAGAACAACGGCACGCACCTCCGCATCGTCAAAGCAGGCACAGATGGCTATCACCAACTCGCTCGCCCAAAAATCGAAGGCATGGGCTGCACCTCGCCCGCACTCAGCAATGGCCGACTGATCGTTCGCCAGCGTGAGAAGCTGGTGTGCTTTGATTTGAGGCCGGAGAAGTGATCAGAACGTGTGGATGAAAAGTCCTGAACGGAGCTTTGGCTCAAACCAGGTGCTCTTCGGCGGCATGATCTGCGTGGCGTCGGAGATGGCCATGAGCTGATCGACGGTCACGGGATACATGCTGAAGGCCACGGCGTGAGCGCCAGCATCGACAAGCTTTTCCAACTCGGTCGTGCCGCGAATGCCGCCGATGAAGTCGATGCGCTTGCTGGTGCGCGGATCGTCGACGCCGAGCACGGGTTTCAAAAGGCGATCTTGGAGGATGCTGACATCGAGTTCGTCAATGGGGCTAGCGTTGTCTGCGGCCTGCCACGCGAGATCATACCACTGGCCAGCGAGATACATGCTGGCATGACCGGGGATCGTGGGGGATTTGATCTCGGTCGGCGTGACGGTGAAGATGCTGCTGACTTCAGCCAAGAAGGCTTCTGTCGTGCGGCCATTGAGATCCTTCACTGCGCGGTTGTAGGGCAGGATGTTCAGCTCATTGCCGGGGAAGAGCACGCAGAGGAACCAGTTGTAATCCTCACCGCCCGTGTGGCTGGCATTGCGCTCGCGGCGCAGCTTGCTGACGCGGAAGGCGCTGGCGGCGCGGTGATGACCATCGGCGATGTAAGAGGCAGGAACTTCAGTGGCAAAGAGCTGCTCCAATTGCTGGCAGGACTCTGCTGGCAGCCGCCAGGATTGGTGACTCACGCCATCGGGCGCTAGGAAATCATGATCCGCCGCCTGAGCCTGCATGTGGCTCTGGATGATCGCATCAATGGCTGGCTGGCCGCGATAGGTCAGGAAAATCGGCCCTGTGTTGCCGCTCAAAGCATCCACCAGACGGGTGCGGTCATCTTCTTTGTCGGGGCGTGTCTTCTCATGCTTCTTGATGATGTCTTTCTCATAATCCTCCGTGTGGCAGACGCCCACGAGACCGGTTTGACTGTGGCTACCCATCGTCTGCCGATAGAGATACAAGCTCGGGGCTGTTTCACGCACCAGCACGCCATCGGCCACGAGTTTATCTAAGTTCTCCTTGGCCTTCGCATAGACTTCAGGTGAATACGGATCGACTGACAAAGGCAGGTCGATCTCTGCACGGTCCACGTGCAACAGGTTCAAAGGCTTGTCGTGAGCGAGAGCGTAGGACTCCTCGCGATTGACGACATCATAAGGCACAGCAGCAACATCGGCGGCGTGCTGTGGAGTAGGGACAAGACCTTGAAAGGAACGAAAGCGCATAGGGCGCGCATGGTTGACGGCAAGGGCAGGAAGTCAACGGCGGAGCGTACACCTGTGGAGCAGGCTTCAGCCTGCCTCGTATGACGAGTTGAGATTGCGGCTTGCAGGGAATGACGGATACCGTTGGAATGACTTTATGAGCGAACCGCCAGCCCATCGAATCAAGACAACCACCGTTGCCGCCTGGCTGGTGCTGTTCGTCTGTTTTGTTTTACTGGCTGTCATGGTCATGCAAGGTTGGAAGAATATCAAAGACATGGCTGATTCCGATGCACTCGCGAATAGGGCTAGATCGATCAAGCTGGTCTTGGATGCCTGGGCGGCTGATCATTCAGGGCAGTATCCAGACACCGTACATGGTCTGAGAACTTCCAATCAGGTGTTTCGTCAGTTGTTCAAAGACGACTTTATCAACGATGAACGCATTTTTGGAGGAATGCTAAGTCCCTTCATTGCTGATGGAATGACAGGAAGTCCACCCGGCTATTTGGATGCGTGTGGACCAGGAGAGAATCATTGGATGCTGTTGAGGGGAGTTCGTCGAAGTGACCAGATGAAGACTCCTGTGATCTTTGAGAATGCGCTCGATAATTCCTGGCCACCTAAATGGCGAACGGATGCTGAGATGCAGCCGATGCGTGGACGTACATGGCTCAGAGGCAAGATTGTGATGGCGATTCAGGATGGAAGTGTCTCCACACATCAGCTTATCAAAGTAGGAGATCACTACACGCTGCCTGCTTCAATGCTTCAGACTCCTGAAGAAGCTGCCGTCGAGACATTCGAAATACTCGACATCGAAGAGAAGAAATAGCCGACAGAAACCACCGAGCTTTGTTTCACAAAGTTTCCGCTTGCGCGCTTGGCTTTATATCGCAAAGTGATCCGCATGAGCAGCCAGCAAGACGCCCTCGAAAACCTGCGTGTGATCCGATCACTGATGGAGAAAGCCCACATCTATCGGGCGATCTCGGCTCCGGCGGCGTTGGTGGGCGGGGTACTGGCGGTGGGTGTTTCGCTATGGGGCATGGCGGCTTTCACGAAGATCAATGACATGCCGCATGATCAGTTTCTGTGGCAGTGGCTGAGCGTCCTTGCCGTCACTTCTGTCCTGAATGTCTTTTTGCTTTCTCGTGATGCGCGTCGTCGCGGCCAGCCCTTTTTGTCGGATGGGATGCGCATGGCGTTGCGGGCGATTTTGCCGCCGATGATGGTGGGCGGTGTCCTGGGCATCGGGCTGGTGGTGTATCTGCACAATCTGACCCTGGCGGCGCTGATCTGGATTCTTTGCTACGGGCTGGCACTGCTGGCGACGGCGAGTTTTTCGCCGCGTTCTTTGCTGCGGCTTGGCTGGGCGTTTGTTATCAGCGGACTGGCGCTGTTTCTGGTCTGGGCGGCCAATGGCGACATCCGCATGTTGCCGACCGATGAAGGCCCGGCTTCCTTCGCGATGGGTGTCACCTTTGGACTGCTGCACATCGTGTATGCCATCGCCGTTTTTGTGAGCAAGAAACCGGAGGTCGTCACGGCGGAATGATCGACTTCGACCAGCTCGACAAGACGATCCACGAGAAAGCGCGTCTCTCGATCATGACGCTGCTGGCCGGGCGTGGTGAGTGGGCTTTCCAGGATCTGAAGGCAGAGCTTGGCATGAGCGATGGCAATCTGATCAGCCACCTGCGCATCCTGAGCGCGGCTGGATTTGTGATTGAAGATCGTGATGACACCGGCACGCGTCCGCGCACGACCTACAAGCTTACGCCTGCCGGTCGTAAGGCCTTCAAGAGCTACGTGGATATCCTTGAAAGCATTGTGAAAGCAATGAAGCCATAAACTCAAATCTGTTTTGTTGCCCAATCACTTTGCATTACAAAGCTAATCCAACCGAGAACAGCGAACCGAGAACCCTGAACAATCTTATGAACCTCCATCTCGCTCAACATCACGGCATGTGCTTCGGCGTCCGCGACGCCCTCCGTGCCACTCATGCGGCCGCCATGCGCGAGCCGGTGACCATGCTCGGGCAGCTCGTCCACAATCCGGTGGTGGATGCGCACCTGAAGACACTCGGCGTGCGAACAGGGAATCTTGAGCAGTCGGACTCGGCGAACACGAGTCGTGTGATTATCACAGCACATGGCGCTTCCGATAAGCATCGCACTGCTTGGCGCGCGGCTGGGCATGAGATTACAGACACCACCTGCCCGCTGGTGCGGAAGGCTCACATGGCGCTCTCGACTCTGGTGCAGGAAGGCTATCATCCGGTTGTCATCGGGCAAAAGGAACACGTGGAGGTGCGTGGGCTGATCGGTGATTTTCCTCAGGCCAGTGTGCTGCTGAATGCGGATGAGATCAGTTCACTGCCGAGTCATGCGCGGCTTGGCATCATCTCACAAACCACGCAGCCACTCGATCTCGTGCTGCGTTTGGTCGAGGCGATCAAGCGTCACCACGCCACCTCTGAAGTGCGCTTTGTGGACACCGTTTGTCATCCGACTAAGCAGCGGCAGACAGCACTGGAAGAGCTGTGTCGCGCCTGCCAGGTCGTGATCGTCATCGGTGGTCGGAACAGCAACAACACGCGGCAGCTCACGGACAAAGCACAGCAGCTCGGGGCGCAAGCGCATCAGATCGAAACGGCTGAGGAGCTGAATCCATCCTGGTTTGCTGGTGTGACTGATGTCGGTGTCACCGCTGGCACTTCGACACTGGATGAAACGGTCCGCACTGTGATGGATCGGCTGCGGGAAATGTCGAATGACGAATGACGAAACTGAGAACTGAGAACTGAGAACTGAGAACAACAAACATGAATACCCAAGCCTGGATACATCACTTTGAAATCAACACGCGCCTCAATGACACGCTGGAGTTGCCAGACGTGCCTTGTGCGCTGCCGGAGGTTGTGCGCCGACCCTTGGCGGCATCGCTCGCCACCTTTCAGCTCGGCGAATCAGGGACGGGTTCACGACTCCGACGCTACGCGCGAGAAGTCGCACCCTTGGAGAATTTTCGCGGCTACCAGCGGGCGATTGATCTCTTCATCGCGGAAGAGCAGAGCCACTCGCAATTGCTGGCGCGGGTGGTGAAGCATTTGAATGGCACACTGCTGACCAAGCAATGGACGAACTCGGTCTTCCGTCGGCTGCGCTTCTTGGTGAATCTTGAATTTGCCGTTCAAGTGCTGCTGACGGCAGAGCTGATCGCTGAAGTCTATTATGGCACGCTTTATTTGCGGGTGAGCGATCCCGTCGTGCATCGCATGTCGCAAAAAGTTTTGCGTGACGAGATGAAGCATCTGGCCTTTCAGCGTGAGTTTCTGAGCGAGCGTGTCGCGACCTTTTCACCCATCGGTCGTTGGCTGTGGCGCTGCCAGTTTCAGGTCATTCATGCCATCACGACCGTCGTTGTGGCCTGGGATCACCAAGAGGCTTTGCGTGCCATTGGGGTTAAGCCAGCGGACTTTCGCCAGCGTTGCCTACAAAGTTGGGCGCGCTTTCAATCGAGACTGGAGCGCGCTGTCGCAAGCTGCCCCACGGGCCAGTCAGAACGGTGCATGGATCAGTCTGGATTGCGGGTCAAATAGGGCGTGCAGGTGCGAATGCAGTCGCCCGCGCGGTTGACTCACTCTGGGCACGGGCCATGCTAGTGCCTGCCTCCGTATCACCTATGATCGTCTCCCGCGCCTCCTGCTTCCTGCTTCTTTCTCTGCTGTCCGCCTTCAGTCTTGCCAGCCACGCGGCGGACATGACCCCGATGGATGTGATGGATTTTAGTTCGCTGGAAAAGCTGGCAGCAGAGATGGCTCTGAAGCCTTATGTGGCACCGACTCAGCAGCTTGATCCTTTCTTTGAGGGACTCAAATATGACGGGCATCGCAAGATCCGCTTCCTGCGTGATAAGGCGCTCTTTGCTGACCTTGGAGATGTCTATCGCGTCGAGTTTTTCCATCCGGGTTGGATGTTTAAAAAGCCAGTCGTGTTTCACAACATCCAAGGCATCGAAACCAAAGGCGTGCCCTTTAGCCAGAGCCTCTTCGACTACGATGATCTGAAGGTGCCAGAGAAAGTGATCAGTCCTGCTGGCTACGCTGGCTTCCGCGTGCTGGCACCGGACTCAATGTTGAAAAAGCCCTTTGAATTCATGGTCTTCATGGGGGCCAGCTACTACCGCGCCGTGACCACCGAACTCGGCTACGGCATCAGTGCGCGTGGTGTGGCAGTGAACACCATCGGCGGTAAGCCAGAGGAGTTTCCTGACTTCACGCACTTCTGGTTTCAGCAGCCTAAACCGGGTGATCAATACTTCCGCGTGTATGCTTTGCTCAATGGTCCTAGCATCACTGGCGCGTATCAGTTTGATGTGAAACCAGGCAAGACCACCGAGACGCTGGTGAAGGTCACGCTGCATCTGCGTAAGCCCGTGGAGATGCTCGGCATCGCCCCATTCTCCAGCATGTTTTGGTTTGGTGAGAACAGCAATCCGAAGCCCTATGATTTCCGCCCTGAGGTGCATGACAGTGATGGCTTGCAGATCGAGGTCGATGGCGGCCCGTCCATCTGGCGTCCGCTCGATGTGGGGCGCGATCTGCGTCTGAGCTTGTTTGAAATGGACAAGCTCAAAGGCTTCGGCCTCGCCGAGCGTGATCGTGATTTCAAGAACTTCCAGGACCTAGAGGCCGTCTATCATCGCCGTCCCGCTGTTTGGGTGGAGCCGACAAAGGGCTTTGGCAAAGGCGCTGTTGCACTCGTCGAGCTGTCCTCGGGTGAAGAGACTTGGGATAATATTGTCGCCATGTGGAAGCCAGCCGTGCTTCCTGCCACACCGCAGGAGCCGCTGAGCTTTGAGTATCGGCTAGCCTGGCTTGAGGAGCAGCTTCCCGGCCTGCTTTGCAAAGTCACCTCCACTCGCCGTGGTTTCGTGATGGACAGTGACGACCACCTTTACGTTGTCGATTTCACCAAAGGTGGTCTCAAGCTCGACAAGCCACGCGAATGGGTGCCCGACATCGACGTCATCCTCAGCAACGGCGAAGCCAAAGTCTTGGACAAGCGCGTCATGTTCAATCCCGAGACCGGCGGCTGGCGTGCCTTCTTCAAGCTCGACATCCCTGCGACGACGAACCTCCTGGAAATAACCAGCGAACTCAAAGATGCCGACAAAGTCATCTCCGAGCGCTGGATGTATCAGTGGCGGAAGTAGTCAACGCAGGAGGTGCGCCAATCCTATGTCCTGGGACTACTACGACGCCAAAGAGCGCAAAGACAAACTCGAGCGCACGATCGCGAAGCGGCAGAAGAATGGCGAGCGCTTTGAAGTGCTGGCTGCGCCTGCGGGTCAGAAGAAACTCAGCACCACTTTTTGGGGTCAGGCCTGGTGTCGGAATCTGGAGTCCTACCAGCAGTATGAGTCACGCCTGCCGCGTGGTCGCAGCTATCTGCGGCAGGGAAAGGTGTACAATCTGGAAATCGAATCTGGCAAGCTCAGTGCCGTGGTCGCCGGATCAGAGCTGTATGAAACCAGCATTCACATCCAACCTTTACCAAACAAGCGCTGGCAGGAAATCGTGGCGGAAGGCTCCGGCCAAGTCGGGTCCATGCTTGACCTGCTCGCTGGCAAGTTGGGAGATGGCTTGATGCAACTGCTCACCGACCCCGAGCGCGGCCTTTTCCCAAAACCCAAGGAGATCCGCTTTGACTGCTCCTGCCCCGACTACGCTGACATGTGCAAGCATGTGTCTGCTGTGCTTTATGGCGTCGGTGTGCTTTTAGATTCTAAACCCGAGCTTCTCTTCACCCTGCGCGGTGTCGATCAGGCTGAGCTCTTATCGAGCGCCAGTTCCACGACCATGGCGGATCTAGGAGGTGATGGCGAATTGGCTGGCAGCGACTTGTCAGCTTTGTTCGGAATTGATCTCGGCAGTGTCGTCGAAGTGCCCGTCGAGGCTGTGCCGGTCGTGAAATCAAAGAAGCGCGCCGCCAAGAAAAAGCCCGGTCGATTGGACCGGGCTTCGTGAAGATTTGAACGCATCGTTGGTTCACCAGCAGGAGCGGCCATAGCCACCGCCGAAGCCGCCGAAGCCACGACCAAAAGGCCCGCCAAAGCTAGGACCGATGGAGACGCTCGTGAAGCTGGCGGGACGATAGCCGTAACCGCCGCCAAAATGCGGTCTGCCGTATCCGTAGGGCCGTCCATAGCCGACTGGGCGCGCGTAGCCGCCGTTGTAGCCATAGGCTTGCTGGTCGTGGCTGGCACCGAGGGTTGATCCCGCGAGGCCACCGAGCACTGCACCGATGAGGGCACCTTCCAGCCCACGGCCACTTTGATTGCCAATGATGCCGCCGACGGCACCACCGCCGAGA
>CAZOVY010000103.1:0-17926 GCA_964583255.1 uncultured Prosthecobacter sp. | reverse complement strand
GGATGGGGTGTCAACCTCCGGCAATATGCCCTCTATAACCCCTTGATTATGTGAGGTTTGAGAGGCTTCTTCTTCGCGAAATGAAGGCTCTATTGTATATGATTGCCAATCGAATCTACGTTAGTCCACGGATGGGCGAGCCCATATAGAGAGTGTGGGGACGGCCGGTGAAGTCTTTCCATATCGTCTCGCGGGGAAGGCCGAGTGCTTCGTAGATGGTGGCAGCGAGGTTCTCGGGGGTCTGTGCATCACTGGCGGGATAACCACCGATCTTGTCACTGGAACCAATCACTCTGCCACCTTGGATGCCGCCGCCGGCGATGAGCAGGCTCTGCACATGGCCCCAGTGATCGCGGCCTGGCAGGGCCACGGCGCTGAGTTTGGAAATCTTCGGCGTGCGGCCAAACTCGCTGCCCATGACGACGAGGGTGTCTTTCAGCAGACCGCTGGCGTCGAGATCTTCGATCAGCGCGCTGACGGCCTGATCCATCGGCGGGAGGAGAAAGTTTTTCAGGTTCGGGAAGGCTGACTGATGCGTGTCCCAGGTTTCACTGTTGCCCAGGTTCACCTGCACGAGACGCACACCGCTTTCCACCAGACGCCGCGCCATGAGCAGGGACCAGCCGTAGCTGTGCCGGCCATAGCGGTCGAGCTGTTTGGGGGACACTTTGTCCAGGGCAAAGGCATCATGCACGCGGGCATTGCCCATGAGGGAAATGGCCGCCTCACGGGTGGCATCAAACTGTACATCGCCAGCGATCTTGGTGAGGTCATCCGTCTGCTGCTCCAGTGAGTTCCGCAGTGAGACGCGATCCATCACTCGATCTAATGTCAGGCCTTGGGGTAGCGAGAGATGCGGTGCCTGGAAATGCAGTGTCTCATCTTTGGCTAGACCTGTCTCGTGATGAAACAGGTACTTCGGGAACGCGCCATAGTGTTTCGGGTGATAGGGAGACATCTCCAGAAACCATGGGTCATGCTGAGAGCCCAGCGTCCCGCCAAATTGTCCGGCGAGTGTCCTGCCGGAGCGATGCACGAGCTTGTCTGGCAGCACAATCGCGGGAGGCAGGTTGTTCGCGTGCGGCAGCAGCGCGGTCGCCAGCGCAGCCATGGATGGATGATCTGACTTCTTGGGCTTGCTCGGATCAAAGCCCAACGGGACATCGGTGCGTCCGGTGAGCATGATGTGATGTCCCTGCGAGTGATCGCTGTTCCCATGCGTGAGTGAGCGCACGAGCGACCACTTCTCTGAGATGCGCGCGAGGTTTGGCAAATGCTCGCAGATGTGCGTGCCGGGTGTGCGCGTGCGGATGGGTTTGAACTCGCCGCGAATCTCCATGGGCGCGTCCGGCTTCAAATCGAAGCTCTCATGCTGTGCGAGTCCGCCGGAGAGGAAAATGTAGATGACCGACTTCGCGCGCGGCTGTCGTGCGGCTGGTGCTGAGAGCGCCTGAAGCGCGGTCAGATGATTCATGCCGAGCCCGAGCAAGCCAATCGCACCCGCCTGAATCATTTCACGGCGGGTGTGCAGGTGCGATGGATGCAGCGGCGACATGCAGACGATACGAGGACTTTGCGCGGACTCTTGCTCCGTCTAAACCAGCTCAGGCATCGCCTGCCAGCCATCGACGAGATACTGCGGGCGACCGGAGAGATCATTAAGCGTGGCTTTGTGCGGGTCGATGCCCATGAACTGATAGAGCGAAGCAAAGACCTCGCCGAAATGCACGCCGCGCTCTGAGGGTTCGCCGCCGAGACGATCTGTGGCACCGATCACCTGTCCGGTTTTAAAACCACCACCGGCGAGCAACGCACCACCAACACGCGGCCAGTGATCGCGACCACCTTGAGCATTCACGGTTGGTGTGCGGCCAAACTCACCCCAGGCCACGACGGCCACATCTTTGTCCAGACCACGATCATGCAGATCCTGCACCAGCGCACTCATGCCTTGATCGAATAGAGGCAGATGACGCAGCAACTGCGGGTAGTTGCTGTCATGGAAATCCCAGCGACCGAAGTTCAGCGTCACCACACGTGCGCCGGCCTCGACGAGACGACGCGCCATGAGGAAGTGCTCCAGGTTTAGCGGGGCACCATCGCCATAATTTTTCGGATCGCCTTTGCCATAGCGCTCACGCATTTTGGGCGACTCTTTGCTGATGTCGAGAGCGTCGAGCAGTTTGCTGGAGGTCAGCACATTGAAGGCCTGCTGATTGAAAGCGTCCATGCCCTCGACCAGGCCTGAGTGGTCCATATCACGGCGGAATTTGTCAAAGCCCGTGAGCAAAGCGCGGCGATCATCCATGCGGCTCATGGAGATATTGTTTAGCTTCAGATCCTCAATTCCGGCTCCATTCGGACGAAAGGCGGAATGCGAAGCTCCGAGGTAACCTGGATGCCCCGGAGATCCATACGGAGGATGCCCAGCCTTCGGGGACAGCCCGATAAATGCAGGCAGCGCAGGATCGCCCTGACCTTTCAGCCGGGAAACGACCGCACCGAGCGATGGCGCGTCTGAAGCGCGGCCTGTGGGCGCTCCACCACCATTGGGCGGCGGCGGACGACCTGTGTAACAGATGAAGGAATCATGCGCGCCATTGGGTGAGCCATACATGCTGCGGATCGGCACCAGCTTGTCCATCATCTTGGCGAGACGCGGCGCATGTTCAGAGATCTGAATGCCCGACACATTGGTCGAGATCGGCTTGTAGGGGCCGCGAATTTCCAGAGGCGCATCCATCTTCAGATCCCACATATCCTGATGCGGCGGTGCACCGCAGAGGTAGATCATGATGATCGACTTGAAGCTGCGGCCCGTCTTTGCCTCAGCTTCCGCTTTGAGCAAATCAGGCAACGAAAGCCCGCCCATCGCTAGGCCACCGACACGCAAGAAATCACGGCGGGAAAAACCGTCGCAAAATTTGCCGTGTGTGTTGCCGGAGAGTGTAAGCATGGTCGCAAACTACGCCCTAATCTGATGGCATCTTTCGCGATCCGCTGATTCAGAAATCTGACGAACGCCACCTCACTTTAAAAGATAAAGAAAGGTGGCCCGAGACGGATTCGAACCGCCGACACGGGGATCTTCAATCCCCTGCTCTACCAACTGAGCTATCGGGCCGTACCCGCCAGTTCTGGCGGGCCGCGACAGTGGCAAAGGCTGGTGAAGTGCGCAACGGGTTTTTCACGCTTTCACGAGATCGTTTTCAAATAGCCAGCGGGATGCTCGGATACAGACGCACGAGAACGCATAAGAGACTGTCGTGAATGAGTGATTGAGCGGTCTTTGAAAGCGCGTCAGGCAGCGTGCCTTTCTCGACGCCTTCCTTCCACAATCGGTCCACACCATCTGAATGTTCATCGATCACTTCAGTGATGACTTGATTCCAATGGGCTGGCTCGGCGCTCTCCTGCCACTCGCCACGACCACGACCAAAGTGGGCGACGGCGAGATAGGTGAGCATGGCCAAACGCACCTGCTCGCGGAAATGCTCACGCGACCAGTGAAGACGATGATCGCTGCCACGAACGAGGTTGTAGCTCTTGATCAACGCATACGCACCGATGCCTGCGGCAATACCACCGACAAGCGCGCCACCACCAAAGGTCATGCCACCCATTTTAAGATCGGCAATGAGGCCACCCATGGCTCCACCAGCGACACTGCCGACGACGCTCCAAATGGCCTCGGGCACCTGCTGCGGGGTGTGGAATTTTTCGCGGGTTAGCGTGCCTAAAGCGCGCGCGGCTTCACCTTCGAGACCATGCAGCTCGATCAAACGATTCGTGGTGGCGACGATGCGATCAGCGAGGCGATTCGCGAGTTTCTCACGCGCTTCTTGATACTCTTTGTTGAGTTCATTGCGACCAATGCCGACACGCTCAAGCAAGGTCTCCGTGCGAACCTCTGCGCCATCGACAACGGCAGCGGTGAGTAGCTCAGAGAGGACGCGACTCGAACGGCGAAAGATGTCCACATTGCGCTGATGCCAGGCACGCTTGAGTTGCTTGAAGGGTTCGGCTTTAGCCTCACTCATCAAAGGCGCGAGCACCTCCATGAGGCGCTCTTCCTGCACCCAGCAACGAGCAAAGGCATCGAGCCGCAAGACATCGCGCACGAATGGATAGACGCTCAAATGATCACGCCAGGCAGTGGTTTCAGAATCCTCGATGGCGGGGTCTTGCGCTGGCCCTGTTTGATTGAGAAGGACAAGCACCGGCTTGCCGACCCAGCCGAGAATTTCCATCTCAGGCGTGATGTAGGCGGCGACTTCAGGCGGCTCGGTCGCATTGACGAGATAGAGGACGACATCGGCATCATCGCGGACATTTTTTAAAGCCTGCTGACTGCACCAGAGCGGCTTGTCCGTGAGTCGATCCCAGGTCTGAGAGAGGAACCAAAACACGGGATTCTTTTCACGACGCAGACGCTTCAGAAGGCGCGCGCTGTCGCCAAACCCTGGCGTGTCCCAGAGGCGCAGCATGCGCGCATCCTGCTCCAGCAGCGTGTAGGATTCGTTGAAAAGAGTGACGTGTGCGGCATCGCGGACTTCACCGACATCCCGCCGCAGAAGCGTGCGTGCCAGAGTGGTCTTTCCCGCATTCGTATGCGAGATGAGACTGAGTGTGACGATGTCCGTGGCTGGCGGTGTGATGCCCGGGGGTGGTGGCATGGTAGGAGTTTAAGCAGGCAATGCGCGGTGCAAAGGGGGAAGATGAATTCAGACGCCACTTCGACGCGCCGCCACGATGATCTCACTCGCTGCACCTTGCAGCATCTCGGTCCAGAGCTTTTCTCGACCGGCGAGTTTCTCAGGAGACCAGCGGTTGCCGATGCTGGTGGCATCAAGCAGAACGAGGAGTTCAGCATCGCGCTGGCGACTGGCGAGGTTTTGCTTCACATCGAGAACGAAGCGGCGCTGTACTTCAGCTTCGGGCGTGGTGGCGAGATTGAAGACGATGACGACGCGGGGGTGCGCAGGCTTCCATGCAGAGACAAAATCATCTTCATCACCAAGAGGCACTTGGATCATCTCAGGTTCGGTCATTCGGCCAAAACGCTCCCGCACGCCGCGTGACCAGACTTCGCGGTGAGTGGGCGCAGCATCTGTGGCATGAACGAGCACGGTGATGATCTCCTGACCGCCCTCGACAGCACGCAAGGTCCTGATGAGAAAGTTCTGCCAGCCGAGTGAGCGCATGCGTTTTTGCATGACGGCATGAGCCCGCCAGACGCTCAGCAACGCCAAGCTGAATCGGGGCAAGATGACGAGCAGCAGCAAGGTGCCTGCATAAAGATGAATCCACGGCAGTGCTGGTGCAGGTGAAACGGTCTGACCCTGTGTGCGGTGCATGATGGGCAGCTCAGTCAATGGCAGCGGCAACTTCAAGACAGACGAGGCGGGTTTGAAAAGACTGCCGAAAAAGGTCTGCGCATTCGCCTCGCTCAGAAGTGTACTTTCCCAAACAGCGCGATACTCTTTTGACCAGCCACGCGCATAGAGACCGATGGCGCTGCCCAGAGCCAACAAGGCTGCGGCGATGTGCAACCAAGCACGGAAGCGACGCTGCCAGCGCTCCAAAGCTGGCGCGTGAGTGAGCTGCTCAAAGCGCTGATCGACGGTCATGCCCGTGGGGGCTTCGGCATCACCATTACGATCATTGGTAGCTGGCGTGAGACGGGTGGCGAGCCACTCCAGGCTGCGGCTGCGGCCTTCTTGCTGAAACTCGATGAGCAGCGCCGCCGCCATGATCACGCCATTCCAAACAAGAACACTGACGAGGGGGAGTGCGAGGAGATTGAACTCTGCCTCCTGTCCAAGACCGGCAAGAGCATAACCAATGATGAATGCCGCCAGCCAACCCGCGATGATCCATGAGCGCCGCCCTTTCACTGGATTGAGCCTTTCAATCACACGCACGAGGATGCCGCTCCAACCGATAAGCTCATGCTCCAGCCAAAGAGCCCGGCGCAAAAGAAAGGCGGACTCGCGGTCACCCACACGATCGGTCGTCACCATCTCAGAGGTCATGCCTGCACGAGTCCTGCCAGTGGCTTCACGGCGGCGCTCTTCACTCAGGATCACGGCGTCGGTGTCTCCTTCTTCGATTGCGCGCCAGCGCAGGATAGTCAGCCAATCATTCCAGTCCATGCGGGTCAGGGATCAGCCATGTTTGAGTCTTACATCTTTAATACCCGCAGATTTCATTTGGGTCTGGAGACGCTTCAAGATGCGCGGTCGCTCCATGGCCAAGGCGTGATGCACGGTGGGCTGCAATACGCGAACCATGAGCACACCACGCTGGATCGAGTCGGGCCTCGAATGCTGGAAGAGGAAGTCGCCCACGATGTCACGCCAGGCAGCCAACACCTCCTCAAGCTTCAAGCGATCACCAATACCCGCCTGAGCCACCACCTTACCGACGAGATCAGCGACGCTGAATGTCGGCAGTTCAATGATCGGACCTTCATCGACACCACGCCAAGCCGAGATCAGCGCGTGGCGGCGGCGCTGGCTGGCTGTGGGTAGGCGGTTGGACATGCCTCTATGATGAACAGGGGCCGGGGGATATGCGAGAGATTTAAGCAGTCAGCGAAACTGTGCATGGCTTGCTATAGGGCGGATTATCCACACTTCCCTTGATCGTGCTTGATGACGGTTTTATGACAGGCAGCATGAAACTCTCGAAGAAGGCCGAATATGCGATGCGCGCACTGCTGGCGATGGCGCGTGATCCAGAGACGCCGACCTTTGCGATCCAAGACATCGCCGCGAGTGAGCGCATCCCGCTCAAGTTTTTGGAGCAGATCCTGTTGGCACTCAAGAACGGCGGACTTCTACGCAGCAAGCGCGGTGTGGGCGGTGGCTACCAATTTCAAAAGACACCATCGCGTATCACCTTGGGAGAGGTAATCACTCTGATCGATGGTGCCTTCATCCCTATTGCATGTGCAGGCGGAGAAAATTCGACCTGTGACTGCGGCATCGCAGGGGGCTGCGGACTCGGACAGACTTTTTCCCTGCTGCGCGAGCAGGTGAATGTATGGCTGAATACTACGACTCTGTCCCATGTGCTGGAGCGTGAGAAGCGTGACTCGGTGACGTTTGAGATTTGATCCGAGTTCTAGTTTGCCTGGAGAATGAAGCGCGGCATGATCGGGGCCACCATGAACCACAACGTCTATTTCTGGCTAAAGAAGGATCTCTCCGCTGAGCAAATCGCCACCTTTGAAGCGGAGCTTAGCAAGCTGCCCAAGATGGGCTACATTGCGTCTGGCACAGTCGGCAAACCCGCACCGACAGAAGAGCGCCCCGTGACCGATCACAGTTTCAGCTACACTTTGACTCTGAGCTTTAAGTCCATGGCCGACCACGATTTCTATCAGAAGGATTGCCTGGATCACAAGCACTTCGTGGAGACCTGCAAGCCGTTCTTTGACCGCGTGATCGTCTATGATTCGATACCAATCGAATAACTAGAGCCTGAGGAAGGCGCGCTGACGGTACAGCCAGAAACAGAGCAGCCAGAGCACGGCGAGCACGCTGGCTTTTTCGATGACTGGCCCCCAGGGCAAGGCAAAGAAGGAGGCCATGCCGTGCTTCGCGAGCTGATCACGAATCCAGCCTGCTGCGAGGCTGTGCATGACGTAAATAAAGATGCTGTTCATGCCCACGACGACGAGTGGGAAGACGAGTCGCCTTTGCCCAGCGATCTCGACGAGCCAATAAAAGAACGTCAGCATGATGAGCACCCAACCACCACTGAAGAGTGCCCAGGAAGGCGTCCAGATGCGCTTCACTATGGGGCAACCAACGATGCCGATGACCGTGCCGAGCAGAAGGCAGACGACGGCGACGGCAAGCAGTCGCCCGCACTTTTGACCAGGGCTGCGCGTGCTGGTCAGGAGAAAATTTCCAGTGATCGCGCCGCCTAGCATGGTCGCAAGTGATGGCACGAAGTTCAGTGTAGTGTAACCGCCCGCATTGACGATAAAGGGCTGCGCTTGAGGCAACAGATTGAGGAACCAGCGATCAAAGTCAGCGGCAGCATTCAAACCTTTGCTCCAATGCCCGAAGAAGCCTGGCAGCAGGTCTTTGTCAGTTGCACCAATCGCCGCAAAATCAAAACCTGCGCCGGGCAGTGGGTGCTGGAAGAACCAGAACCAGTAAGCGCCTAGAATGAAGACTGCCGCCGCCGCACAATATTCCCAACCAAGTCGAGCGAGGATGGAGAGGAAGATGTAGCCGAGACCAATCTGGGCGAGCACATTGGGAAAGGACCAATTCGTTTGAGCATCTTTGGATCCTGTGGAGAGCAGCACTGCCAGTAGTACCAAGATCACTGCGCGAGTCAACGCATGCCAGGTAAGGCCAAAGAACCCCTGCCCTTCCTCTTTCCTCCGCCGCACGGAGAGCGGCACGGCGATCCCCACCATGAACATGAAGCTGGGCTGAATAAGATCCCAAAAAGCGCAGCCCTGCCATTGGGCGTGCGAAACCTGATACGAGATCTGCTGCCACCACCAAGAGTCGGGCTGGGTCTGGGCCATCTTCGCTAAACCGAGGCCGGAAGAAGCCATGAGGAGCATGATAAATCCGCGGAAAGCATCGAGTGAGACGAGGCGCTGGTTAGGAGACATGAGCAGCAAACGCTCCGTATCTGCTAGGCTTTCCCTTCACTGATTCATAATAGCAAAAAACCGTCCGAGTCACCCCTGACCCGGACGGTTTTTCGAGCTAGCTTAGCGAGCGACTAAATCCTATTTTTCAACCCAGCGCACGGCTTCCATGAGGAGTTCACGAGCGGAGTCGAGACCGAGCTTTTGACGGATGTTAGCTTTGTGAGCGTCCACTGTTTTAGCGCTGAGAGTAAGCTTTTCAGCAATCTCATGGGAGTCGAAGCCACGTCCGACCATCTCAAAGACTTCGAGCTGACGGTCACTGAGCATGCGCCCAGGCTCACCACGTGCTCCAGAGCGCGGGCCGCCACCAGAGACGATGCTGCCCAACAAACTAGCGCTGAAGAAGAACCCACCACCAACCACTTGGCGGATGGCCATGAGCAAGCGAGATGCAGGCTCACCCTTCATGACATAGCCCATGGCACCCGCGCGCAAGCTGCGCTCGGCATAAACGTTTTCGTCATGCATGGAATAAACCAGCACCATGACCTCAGGGAAGGCCTGCTTGATCTTCTTTATCAGATCCACTCCGCTGCGATCTTTGAGCGTGATATCTAGAATGATTGCGTCAGGCTTCAGCTTGGCAAGCTGCTCCATCGCTACAGATGAGTCTTCAGCTGTGCCGACGACTTGAAGGTCGTCCAGACCCTCCAGCATTTTTTTGAGTCCTTCAATGACGACTGGATGGTCGTCGAGGATATAGATTTTATGTTTCACGGTGTTTGTTTTTTAGGTTTGGTTTGGGGTGAGTTTTGTGCTGCCAACGGCAGCGGAAATCTACAGATGACGCTTACGCCTCCGCCAGCAGGACTGGTGATACTTAGTTCGGCATTGATCAGGTTAGCTCGGTGCTTCATGACGCTCAGTCCGATGCCGTCCGCTGAGGAATCAAGAATATGATCAAAGGGTTTCCCATCGTTAAAAATTTCCAGCAAGCCATGACCTTTGCCATTTGTGCTGAGTTTGATGTGGATATGCTTCGGATTCCCATGGCGGATCGCATTATTGACGGCCTCCTGAGCAATTCGGAACAGGTGACCTGAGAGCGTGCGGTCTCCGAGCTTCATATCAAATGCGATTTCTGTTACGCAATCACGTCTGAAATTCGTGCGCACCGTATCGGCCAAATGAAGCAAAGCATCAGCAAGACCACCCGCTTGCACCGCCGAAGGCGACAGCCCTCGGGCAAGTTGTCTAACTTGCTGAATGGTCTGCCGGACAAGCTCAAAGATGCGCGCGGCATCATCCTTTTGCCGACCAGAAAGTTCACTCTGCAGAGACTCTGTCATCGCGGCAACTCCTGTGAGTAACTGCCCCACTCCATCGTGCAAATCGTGCCCTATACGCGCCTGCTCGTGCTCCACCGTCTTCATCATCAATTGCTGAAGTCGACTCTGGTCCGTTATATCCACGGCTGTGATAATGATATTTTCGATCTGCCTCTGTGCATCCCGTGTAGCAGTCGTGTGAATCTGAATGACGCGCAACTCTCCCGTCTTGGTGCGCACCCGGGAAACACCGGTCACACGCTCTGCCCCCTCCATGATCTGTTTCATTCGGCTACGCGCCATGGGCACCGCTTCTGAGTCGAGCAGTCCGCAGTCCCACATGGATTGGCCTATCAATTCTGAAGCTTTGTAACCGGAGATGCGCTCGACCTCGGGATTCACCATGACGATGTGTCCATCACGGTCGAGCACGCCAATCATGGCTGCCGATTCACTCAAAAGCTTGTCACTAAACTGATGTTGCCGCGCTACTTCCAGCTCCGCTTCTTGGCGAGCCGTGACGTCTTTTAATATGATGATCCCGTAGGCTCCTGAGACCTGCTGATCAGGCATCAACGTCACCACAGCATGCGCTAGAAGACTCCTACCGTCTCTCTTTCGAAGCCTGATTTCAATCTCCCGAGAGAATCGCTCACCTTTAGCCGCCTCAGAACGCCACTCAACAACCTCCCTGTGACTATCAGAAGCGAAAATATCTTTGAGCGCGCGCTGATAAAGATGCCGTTCAGCATAGCCCAGCATCTTTCTGAGTGTTTGATTCACCTCCACGATGGCGAAATGCGCATCAAATGTGGCAACACCACATGGAGTGTTTTCAAAAAGCGTCTTGTAATAGTCAGCCTGATTGTGAGACAAGCGCTCGCCTTCAATTTGCTCAGCGATTTCACGCGTCATGACCAGCAATCCACCATTAGGAGTGGATTGAACCGTTAACTCCACCGGAAAGGTTTTCCCATCTGAGCAAAGATGAATGGCGCGCTGCTCAAACTTACGTCCTTTACGAACAAATCGACGCCGTAAGGGAGTCGTAAATAGGGAATCCAGAGGCCGATGAATCAAGCTTTCCAAACTAAGCCCCAAATGCTTTTGCGCGGCCCGATTCGCGTGACAAATATTCCAGGCCGCATCGATTAAATAGATACCCTCAGGCCATGCATCCATCAGCATCTGCGAATTTATTTGAAGTGAATCCACATCTGATGCAGCACTTCCCTCACGCATAACGTCACCACAACCATGACCAGCATCGTTTGCTTGCCTGCTCAAAGAGGGATGAATAGTTGAAGTGATAGCCATTTGAACAATTAAGAATTTTTATGGGTAAAGCACCCTTTAATTCCACCCTTAGGAACTCTATTTGTGTGAAGTGTTCAAACACTTTTTTCGATTTGGTAACAATTTCGACACTGCTGATGCCATCTTCAGCCTTTCCTCTTTAATCAGTCTGTCCTGCAAGTTAAAAGAGCTAAAATGCCCAGCCTACAATTGCTCCATCTCCACGGCCCTGATCTTGAACCCTATTTAGACGCGCTGGGTTCTCTACGTCTACAAGTCTTCCGTGAGTATCCTTACCTCTACGAAGGCACGCTCGACGATGAGCGGCAATACTTACGGTTTTATGCAGAATCACCCAGCAGCCTAGTGGTCCTAGCAATAGATGGTGACACCGCTGTTGGCGCGACCACTTGTCTGCGAATGAGCGAGGCCGAGCCTCCCTTCCGTGCGTGCTTTGAAAAGGCAGGACAAGACCCTGCTCTCATCTGCTATTTCGGTGAGTCGATTCTTTTGCCCGCGTATCGCGGTCGTGGCATTGGGAAACAGTTCTTCGAACATCGTGAGAATCATGCCCGTAAACTCCTCACCCAGACATCTGCCTTCTGTGCTGTGGATCGGCCCTTGGATCACCCAGCGCGTCCTGCAGGCTACCGACCTCTGGATAGCTTCTGGAAGGCACAGGGTTATGAAAAGCACCCCGAATGGCAGGCCACATTTATCTGGAAAGAGATTCATGAAGCATCTGAGTCACCGAAAACTCTTACCTTTTGGACCAAAACTCTGGTTTAACATCCAAGCCTCAATGCCATGCCATCACTGACCCTCGATCTACACACCTTTGACCCTGGCCTAGCGGTCACAAAACCAGCCGCATTGGCTGATAAAGTGATCGAAATGACCGAACGCTCATGGAACTCAGGCGCAGATCTCGTCGTGTTGCCAGAGTTCACATGGATGGCTCTGGAGCCGCTAATCAGTGCAGGTCAAAGCAACACATTAGAGGCAATAGCAGATCTGTTTTGGAATCAACTCCTGCTTCAGATTCAGGCTCGCCTGTCAAAGCCCGGCAAAGCAGTCGTTTTAGGGACCGTGCCAGCCATGACGAGTGAAGGCAGGCTACGCAATCGTGCGCCCATCATTGCCGAGGGCGCATTGCTCTATCAGGACAAACTGCATCTCACGCCTTGGGAGCAGGACTTTGAGGCAGGAGACGCTCTGCACATATGGACCTTTGGCGGCTTCCGCATCGCCGTCATCATCTGCCTAGACATCGAAATCCCCGAGCTATCCGCACGTCTGCGAGACAGTGCCGTGGATCTCATTCTCTGCCCGAGCGCGACCGAGACTCAGCTCGGAGTCGAGCGCGTGAATCGCTGTGCCTCAGCCAGAGCCGTGGAGCTCGGTTGCTATGTCGGCGTCAGTCAACTCACAGGCAGAGCGGCGTCAGATCTGATCGAAATGAACATTGGCCGAGCAGCGCTTTACCGCCCATCTCAAGCCGCTTTTAAAGAGACCTTACGCACAGAAAAAACAACAGACTTTGAAGCCGGTGATCACTGCCTGCGTGTCAGGCTCGATCACCGTTCTCTTGAGGTAATGCGCCGAATGACCACTGAAACTAATCCCGCGAATCTTGGTCAAATATATGCTGGCACCAGCCGCCAAATTCATATCAAATAGCCCTTCAGCGTTAACCAAAATCACAAACTTATGCTCAACGAATTCAAAAAGTTTATCCTCAAAGGCAACGTCGTTGACATTTCCACGGGTGTCATCATCGGTGCCGCCTTTGGAACCATCGTCACCGCTTTCACCAAAGGCATTATTGAACCCATTCTAAAACTCCTCGGAGGCAATCCAAACGTCTCACTCGGCCTGAAGATTGGTGAGTTTGTCGATGAGAAGGGCGTGAAGGCCGCCAACATGCTGGACGTCGGCATGATCATCAATGCGGTCATCGGATTTCTCATCACCGCAGCTGTCATCTTCTTCATCATCGTCAAGCCAGCGAACAAGCTCATGGTCATGATGCAGAAGGAAGAAACTGCCGCGCCACCACCGCCACCAGCTGCGGACATTGTTCTCCTCACTGAAATCCGCGATCTGCTGAAGAAGTAATCATTCCGACACCAAATCCAGGCGCTCAGGGGGAAACCCTTGAGCGCCTTTTTTGTGATCCTTTAGGCCACTGACATCGCCGCCTGCATCAGCCGCTCTTGCGTCGCCTCACTGCGGGTGAAAGTGCCTCCCACTCGCCCTTCGTTAAGCATCATGATGCGGTCGCTCATGCCGATCAATTCCGGCAACTCGCTCGACACAAGCAGCACTGCCTTCCCCTCCGCTGTGAGCCGATTGATCAGCTCATAAATCTCAATCTTCGCCCCGACATCGATGCCGCGCGTGGGTTCATCCAGCATCACCACTTGCGGCTTCGTTAGCAGCGCCTTGCCGAGAACGACCTTCTGTTGATTGCCGCCTGAAAGCTTGCCGACGACCGCTTCCAGCCCCGTCGCTTTGACTTGGAGCCTGTCATAGATCTGCCGGTTCCGCCGCGTCTCCAGACTGCGATTCACCAGACCACGCCGCGTCACTTCACCTAGGCTAGAGAGGCTGAGATTAAATCCGACAGGCTCTTCCATGACCAAGCCGTAGCGCCGCCGATCTTCACTCACCAAAGCCAGCCCGGCGCGCAGCGTCCGCGCAGGATCATTCAGCGGTAGAGGCTTACCGCTTAAAGCCACGCTGCCCGCCACACGCTTGCCCCACACGCCGTAGAGATGCATCAGCAACTCAGTGCGCCCTGCCCCCATGAGCCCGCCGATACCGAGCACTTCACCAGCACGCAGATTTAGATTTATATCATGCAGCCGAACCTTGCCGGATTCATCCGTCACCGACAAACGCTCGACTGAAAGCAACACCTCACCAAGCGACGAAGCACGACGCGGGAAAAGATCATTAATCTCCCGCCCAACCATCTTTGAAATCACTTCCGCACGACTCGTTTGATTCGTCTCCAGCGTCGAGATCGAGCGCCCATCTCGCAGCACCGTGATCCGATCCGCGATGGCAAACACCTCCTCTAGCTTGTGCGAAATGTAGATACAGGCGATGCCACGCCGCCGCAGATCTCGCAGGATGTCCAGCAGCACGCGCACCTCGTGCTCAGCCAGCGCCGCCGTCGGTTCATCGAGAATCAGCACACGCGAGTCCTTGCCCAGTGCCTTCACGATCTCCACCAGTTGCTTCTGGCCCACGCCTAGATCCGCCACCTTCAGCATCGGGTCCAGATCGACTTGAAAGCGGTCCAGCAGGGCCTTTGCCTCACGCCGCATTTTACCCCAATCGACTAGCCCGCCCCAGCGCTTCGGCTCACAACCGAGGAAGATATTTTCAGCCACCGTCATCTCATTCACCAGCGCCAGTTCCTGATAAATAACGGAGATCCCCGCACGCGCCGCATCTGCCATGCCAGCAAAGCGCGCCTCCACGCCCTGCACCTCAAACTGCCCCTCATAGCTGCCATGCGGATGAATGCCCGAGAGCAGCTTGATCAGTGTGCTCTTCCCTGCCCCGTTCTCGCCACACAGCGCATGAATTTCACCCTCGGCCAAGTCAAAGCACACGCCGCTCAGCGCCGTCACACCGGGGAATTTTTTCGTCAAACTTTGGGCACGGAGAATCATGCCATCATGCTGGCAGCATCGCAGACGGATGCCAAGCCTCAAACTTCAAAGCTCACGGCCTCACTTCATCGGCGGAGCATCACCAAAGCTGATGCCGATGCTACGGCCTGCTCTCACGATCTCACTATCAGGCTGCACCGTGCGGAGCTGATTCACAGCTTCTTCGATGCTCACATCTCCCACCTGATACTGCTGGTAGCTGACCATGCGGCCAAACTTACCCTGCTCGATCAAACTCACCGCCATGGCACCAAAACGAACACCCAGAATCCGGTCCAGCGCAGTGGGCGATCCCCCACGCTGGAGATGCCCGAGAGTACATGAGCGCGTTTCTTTATCCGTCAGTTCCTCGATCCTCTTCGCCACATATTCGCCGATACCGCCCAGGCGATCCTCACCCTTGCTGGCGATCTTTTCTTTCTTCAGCAGCTCACCCGTCTCCATACGCGCACCTTCAGCCACCACCACTAGCGTGCTGTGCATCCCACGAGCATCACGCTGGCGGATCGCTGAGGCCACATGCTCCATGTTGAAAGGAATCTCAGGCAGCAAAATCACGTCCGCCCCGCCTGCTATGCCGCCATAAAGAGCGATCCATCCTGCATGGCGGCCCATCACCTCCAGCACGATCACGCGCTTGTGGCTCTCCGCCGTCGTGTGCAGACGATCCAGCGCATCCACCACCGTCGCGACGGCGGAATCAAAGCCGAAGGACATCGCCGTTGCTTGGATGTCATTGTCGATCGTCTTTGGCACACCGATCACTGGCACGCCCATTCCATAAAGTTGCAGGCCTGTGGTCAGCGAGCCATCACCACCCACCACGATCAGCGCGCCGATCTCCAGATGCTTGAGCGTCGTCTTTGCCTTATCCACGATTTCCTTCGGCACTTCAGACACATTGCCTTCGCCTACCTTAGCCACAAAGTGGCCCTTGTTCGTCGTGCCCAAAATCGTGCCCCCCAGCTTCATGATTCCGATCGTGCGGGAAGGGTCCAGCATCATGTAATCTCCCGGTGGTAGCAGCCCTTCAAAACCATCACGAAAGCCGACCACCTCCCAGCCTAGAGTGTGCGCAGCGCCCACGGCACCATGAATCACCGCATTGAGTCCGGGGCAGTCGCCGCCGCTATTGAGGATACCGATTCGCATATGTGTCGTTAGATTAGAATTGATTAGAAAGTCGTTATCTGATGCCGATCAGAAGTGATTGAGCAATTGCTTCTCATCAGTGATCGGTCGGCCAGAGGCCACCCAGCGGTCATAGGCATTCCAGCCCTGACTGAGCAGCGCCTGCGCCTCACCAAAAGGGTTCGACGAACCGATCACCACCACCACCAAACGATGGCGATAGACCAGACTGCTACCATCTGCCTGCTTATAGACAGATGACGGACGCTCGGCTGACAGCGTCACACAGCCACCTGAGCGCGGCGTGCTCGCCGCCTTCACCCCATCCACGTTCGATACGCCCAGCATCTGATTCGTATTCGTCACCGGCACCGAAAGCTGGCCACCAGCGCGATAGACCGTGATGTTGCGTGTGGATTGGTTCGTGTAAAAACGCATCGCCGGGCGGGACACCGCATAGAGCGTCAGTCGGGCCATGTCTGCCGCCGTCGAGTAAGGCGCACTGCGGGTAAATTCATAGCCGTGAGGGCTGCCGAAGCGCGTACCAGTCGCACCTTCACGCGCAGCGAGTTGATTCATCTGCCGCACAAACTCAGCCTGCGGATCACCCTGCCTTCCCATCCGGTAGAGATGGTCACGACCCACAAAGTCAGCCAGCGTGATCGCCGCCGTATCGTCACTGCCCATCATCGTCGCATAGATCAGATCACGCAGTGTCAGCTTATCACCCGGTTGCAGGCCCAGGGAATTGTTACCCGAGATCTGTTTCGCATACGCCGGCACAGGAGCCAGAATATTGACACCCACCTTGGAAGCCTCTGCCCAATCGAGTGTCACCATCCCCGTGGCTATTTTTGCCAGACCACCCACCACACAGTGACGGTTCGCATCTTCAGCCACATGAACTTTGCGGTTAAAACTGTCCACCACGATTACCGACGACTGCGCCAGCAAGAGTTGTGCAGGTGCCAGCGTGAGCAGAGTCAGCGCGACAATTTTGAAAAACATTCGAGGGCCATATCCACAGTGCATAGAGGCGCTTCCCTTAGCATCGCATTTCCCATCAGCAACCCTGGATTACTGCCCCCGATCACAGGGATTAAAGGGCAGGCTGGAGGATAGGCCACAGGCCTGTCATCGGCTCGGGGCCTCTGGCCTTGAGTCTGAAGATGCATGAAGGTCGGAGACCCCAGGCCGATGACAGCTCAGGAGAGCTATCCTCCAAGCGCCGTTCCCTAAAGGCGGCTGGCGGACTAGCCCGCCCTACCGCCTCAGCGTCCCCGGAGCGCGTGTATGGCGCAGCCTACTCGCCTCTTGCGGCACCCACAGCACCGCTGCTCCACGCCTTCCCGCGACACATCCTCCTGCGGTTCTGCCACACTTCAGAAAAGTTAGGCGAGTAGGATACTCGCGCTCCGTTACCGCCGCAGCGCCCTTGGAGCGCGTGTATGGCGCAGCCTACTCGCCTGGGATTCGTGACCGGAGGCTGTGGGTGGAGGATCGGGCTTGGTGTTCGTTGTTCACGCTTTAGCGTGTGCTTGGGTTCAAAGAACCACGCTAAAGCGTGAACAACGTACTCGCGCTCCGTTACCGCCGCAGCGCGGTGATCAGCTCATTCATCTTCACCCTGAGCGCTTCGTCATCGGGATCGGCAAAAGGCGTGTCCAGTGTCGGCACCGCATTGCTGTTGCTGCTGGTGCTGCTGATCGCACCCGACAGGGCCGCATTCGTCACTTCACCGGGTGGGCCTTGATCACCTTGCGGGCCTTCACCGCCGCCCGCGCCTTCGGGGATGCTGAAGACGAAGTGCACGTTGCTGCCGTCAAAACTCACGCCCACCGTGGCAGGGGTTCCGGGTG
>CAZOVY010000102.1:0-18741 GCA_964583255.1 uncultured Prosthecobacter sp. | reverse complement strand
GGATCTCGTTCCACTTCGGATTCTGCGAAGCGAAATCAGTGTAGAGTTTGCGGAAGACATCGGGTGAAAGTGCTGACTCCATGGCGTCGCGCACTTCTTTGAGTGTGGGCCAGACGTCTTTCAAATAGACGCCGCTGCCGACGACGAGTTCGTCTTTGCTCAAATCAATATCGACGGTGCCAGCGATGGCGTAAGCGACGACGAGCGGTGGGCTCATGAGGAAGTTTGCCTTGATGCTCTGATGCACACGAGCCTCGAAGTTACGGTTCCCGGAAAGCACGCTGGCCGCGACGATGTCCTCGCTCTTCACGACGTCTTCGATGCCTGGATCAAGCGGGCCGCTGTTGCCGATGCAGGTGGTGCAGCCATAACCAACAGTCTGGAATCCGAGTGTGTCGAGTTCGACCTGAAGGCCTGTTTTTGTGAGGTAATCTGTCACGACGCGGCTGCCTGGGCCGAGGCTGGTCTTAACGGAGGGCTTGACGGTGAGGCCTAGCGCATTCGCTTTCTTGGCGAGAAGACCGGCAGCAAGCATGACGCTCGGATTGCTGGTGTTCGTGCAGCTTGTGATGGCGGCGATGAGGACGCTGCCGTGGGTGATGACATCTTTTTCTCCACCGCGACTGTCCACGGTGACTTCCCAGAGCGGATAGCCGAGGTCGCTGCTAGGCAGTGTGACGACGCCTTCGTCAGCTCCGAGCGTGGCGGCAAAGGCGGATCGGTCGGACTCGCCATCAATGCTCGGCGGGAGGTCGAGTTGATCGCTACTGCCGACTTCTTTGATCTTGCCGTAGCCTTGCGGGATGGGCTTTGAAAGTGTGTCGTTCCAGGAATCTTTGAGGGCGGCGACGGTGATGCGATCCTGTGGGCGCTTCGGACCAGCCACGCTGGGTTCCACGGCGGCGAGGTCGAGCGCGAGTTCGCTGCTGTAGTCGATCTCTCCCTGCTGTGGGATGCCATAGAGGCCCTGTGCGGTGTAGTAGGCTTTGAAGGTGGCGCACAATTCCTCGCTACGGCCCGTGCCGCGCAGATAGGCGACGCTTTCGTCATCGATGGGGAAGAAGCCCATCGTGGCACCATACTCAGGGGCCATGTTAGCAATCGTGGCACGGTCAGGCAGCGGCAGACTCACGGCACCTGGGCCATAGAACTCGACGAACTTACCGACAACGCCAAACTTGCGCAGCATCTGCGTGCAATGCAGTGCCAGATCGGTAGCGGTGACGCCTTCTTTGAGTGAGCCGGTGAGGCAGACACCGACGACTTCCGGCACGAGGAAAGTCACAGGCTGACCAAGCATTCCCGCTTCAGCTTCGATCCCGCCGACGCCCCAACCAACGACGCCGAGACCATTGATCATGGTCGTGTGCGAGTCAGTGCCGACGAGTGAATCCGGGTAATACACGCCATCTTTTTCGAGCACGCCTTTGGCCAGATATTCGAGGTTCACCTGATGCACGATACCGATGCCAGGAGGCACGACCTTGAATGTATCAAAGGCTTGCTCACCCCATTTGAGAAACTGGTAGCGCTCTTTGTTACGCTCAAACTCAAGCGCGAGGTTTTGATTCAGCGCGTTCTGCGTTCCAGCGAAATCAACCTGTACGCTGTGATCGACCACAAGATCCACAGGCACCAGCGGCTCGACAATTTTTGGATTGCCGCCGAGTTCCTTCACCTTCGTGCGCATGGCAGCCAGATCGACCAGCAGCGGGACGCCGGTGAAATCCTGGAGCACAATGCGGGCGACGGTGAATGGGATCTCATACTCACCGGGTGATTTTGCATTCCAGTTCGCGAGATTTTTGACATCAATGTCTGTGACCTTTTTGCCGTCCAGATTGCGCAGCAGGGATTCGAGCACGATGCGGATCGAAACGGGCAAACGCGAGATTTTGCCAATGCCTGCTTTTTCGAGTTCGGGCAGGGAGTAGAATTTGCCAATGGAGCCGGAGCCGGTGGTGAAGGTCTGAGGGGTATTCATGAGAGCGTAAAGCGCGGAAGGGAATAGCGAGCGTAGCACGATTGACACCAATTTTTTCACGTTTCCGAGGATACGCCGCCTCTTTGGGTGTCACGGCTCCAGCTTGATCAAAAAGGGCGCATTCGAAAACGAATGCGCCCCAATATAAAGGGAGAGTCAAATCGGCCTGATTGCCTGTGAAGCCTCAATGCAAGGCATGCCATGCGATGGAATGATAATCGTCGTCATCCGCGCCTGTTTGAATGGCGGTAGCCGCCATGGCAGCTAGGAAGACAAATGCCACCACAGGCATGATGATTAGCAATAGAGGCAACAGCATCAGAAAAACAATCGGCCCAAGAATCGTGCAAAGCACAATGGTCTCCCAGCCAAACGTTCGCAGATTCAGGCCTGATTTCGGGCTAGCAGCATCCCCCGTGGTGACAAAGAAATGCTCCTGCTGTAGCCAGTGAGCGAAAGGTCGCAGCACTTTCCGGAAGGGGCGGATCAGGGTGGCCTGCATGCGCCGAACTTGCCAGACACGATGCAGATTGCGGGTGACGAAGCGGGCGGGTGCGTCCGCGCTGGTGGTTTGATGTGTCGAGTCCACCAACTCATTCTGTATTTCAGCGAGTGTTTTCATGGTAGTAACTGGTTCACGTATTACACGGAGGCTGCCGGTCAATTCTAACAAAGTTAGCAACTTTAAGTGTGTCGAAGGCACTCTTTATTCGGCTACTTTCACGACCCGATGCCAAGAAACTTTGCCACAGGCGGGACACCTCATGAGGGTGCGTGGGTTTCCAATAGCCTTCCAACGGATGCCACCGAGATCCCAGATGGAGCGCTGATGACCGCAGTCACAGCAGACCTTCCATTGACGGGAATCAGCCTCCATGCTGCGTGCCCACGAAGCAGGAAAAAGCCAAGTGAAAAACTTTTGGATCGGACTCACGGACACATTCTACCAAAAGAATTACTGCATAGGCAAGTCTCAAATGACTCCTACCAAAGCTTGAATGTCGCTGGTGGGCCGTCTTTGACTGGAACTTTGCCCTGAGTGCGAATGACTGCCTCGATTTGCATGGCCCATTCCCGCACAGCTTTACGGAAGAAGCTGTAATTCGTGTAGTCGTGGTAATAGAGAATGATGCCGGAACGATTTTGCTCAGCATCGGCAAACTCATAAAGCGTCTGCTTGGTGCCCTCGTCGCGCAAACGGCCCTCGATCGCCATGTTGCCTTTGAGTTTGGTGGACATCATGGTCTCAGCCCCTGGCCAAAGGAGGATATTAATGCCCTTACGCATGAGTCCGCCCGAAATAGGATTGGGATTGAGCTCCACGATATTGAGTTCGAGCACTAGCGTGTTCTTGTCTGGTACATCGACCACTTCATGTCGAGGCTCTCCTACATGATGGTCGAATGCATGCTTGATCTCGCTTTCGAGATAACTAGCCAGCTTGTGGGCGTTTTTTTGACGTGATTTCTCGCGTATCTCGATTTTTGAAAGCGTGCGAGTCATCGGGCGCAGATGATTCATGGTGACGGGAGCAATCTGGATGCGAGTTCGCTTTGCTGCTTCTACCCAAACCTTGTCATCAGGGTTCTTCCACTCACATAAAAAAGGTGAGACGGCAGCGTCGGTTTTTTTCATCTCTGAGCCATGCTGGAGAAAGGGCGAAGGTTCAGCAGGAAAGGCTTTGATAAGTCTCTGCGCCGAGCGGCAGGACGTGAAGGTGCAGGCAATGAAGACTATGAGGAGGAACTGGCCAGACATCGGATGAAAGGATCAATCACTATTACGTGGAGATCATTCAGATCAGCAATCAAAAATCATGTCACTGTCCCTGCCTAGCGAGCTTGGCCGAAAGGAGGTAGTTACGACGGAAAGCATCTCCCAATTGACGTGCGAGTTGCGTCTCGGCCACCTTATCACGGGAGCGGATAACTTTATTGATGTCGCTGAGCGTGGTGTCGTAGCGCACGCGATTGAGATCATGGAAGATCTCGACAGCACGGGGTGAAAAATCTGACTGCACCAGTCGCTTCCAGGCTAGCCGCTGCTCCTCATGCGTGTCCACGCAAAGCACGCGAATCAGAAAGCGGATGGCGCTGAAAGCTGGGCCCGTCCACTCGGGATGATAGGTGAAGGCCTTGGCTTTTTCATAAGGCATCTCGGCACCATCACTCATGAGGGTTGTGATCTCAGGTGTGTAAAAATCACGACGCACCGGCAGCCGCCTCAGCGCACCTTTTTCAGGGCCACCCGGCGTGCCGCTGCGGAAGCCCCAGAGTCGCTGCCCGGCATCACTGAGCACATACTCCATGAAGGCTGTGGCCAGCTCTGGATCAGGCGCACCACGCAGCATGGCGATGGGGTCCACGCTGATTGATGTGCCTCCTATAGGCATGATGAAACCCACGCGCGAGGTGCCATCCGCCTGACGTAGCGACTCCTCCGTCGAGCGCCCATAGAAGTCGATGCACATGCCCGCAGCCGCATCACCACGCATCACATCTAGCGGTATCTTGGTGGAGGTATCGCTGTAGTAGCGCGAGTTCGCACTGATGCGTTGGATCAAACTCAAGCCCTCAACCCAACCCTGCCTTACGCCCGCAGCTTCAATCGCTTCCGGTTTCAGCGCTCCAGGTGCCTGCGTAAGTCGCGCGATGTTTTCCTGCATCGCCTGCTGGATGAGCATTTCAAAAGCCTTGGTCACAGAACTGCTGCGACCTGGATCTGCCAGTGCCACCATGCCTTGCAATCGTGGATCAGCCAGATCACGCCATTGGGTGGGATCTTTTTCGATGCCGAGTCGTCGCAGCACATCGCGATTAAAGACAATGCCAAAACTCGACAGGCAAGTGCCACACCAGCGATCCTGAGGGTCACGAAATGGCTCACCACTGGTCTTTTCAGGGATAACAGCCTCCGTGAACCAGTCAGGATGCCGCTTGCGAATCTCCTTCAAGCCCGTGCCCGGTTTCGACTGCGCCACGAGCGTCCCGACATCTGACTGAATCTGAAAATCAAACCCGCCACCACCAAAGAAAAGATCGAGTCCAATACCCACATTGGAACCCAGAAACTCAGCCCTCGCAGGATCAGTCGCTAGCGCTTTTGGATTCAGGCAACTCTGAGCGACCTCAGCCGTCCATGGATTCCCTAGCGTCCGCGTCCAGTGCTGCTGAAAGGCAGCGGTAAACTCCGATTTAAGCATCATCGCGATCTCAGATGTGCCACCCGGCACGCGCCAGTCGATGAAGACCGTCTCTCCCGTCTTCGCCTTCCAATGCCGTGCAAAACCACGGCCAAATTCATCTCGAATACGTTCATGGTGCGGCGTCACAATCACCAGTCGGCGGTCATAATGCGCAGGTGCAGCCGTGTCTTTCGGCTTGAGCAAAAAGGGCCCCACCAGCGTGATCAGCATCGCCATAGCGACACCGACCTCTTTGCGCCATTGCGCGAGCCAGATAAACAGAAACTTCATAGACCGTCTCATCCAAGCGGAAGCTAGAGAATCAGGCAAGGATTGCTTTAAGCGACGGGCCTTTCTTTACAACTTCGTCAGGATGAGAATGGTGGGTAGGGCTGGGTTCGAACCAGCGTAGGCGTAAGCCAGAAGATTTACAGTCTTCCCCCTTTAACCGCTCGGGCACCTACCCATTCCCATCCTTTCAGAAGGGCCGCGACACTGGCTAGTGTGGGCACTCTTTGCAAGGAGCTTTTACGGCTTCATTCACTTTGTTTTTATTCACGCCGTGAATGAACTGAAAACGCTCCACATTTATCAGCCAATCCGACGCTGACGTCGATGCATCTGCATAATGGCTTTCGGGCGGCTGCCATGCAGGACCTTGAATCCGTGGGCTTCGATCACTAGGCGGGAGGTTTCAAAGGCCTCACTCATCGCGTTCTCATACGGCAGGTGTTTATTGGCGACGAGCCACAGATCACCTGTGGAGCGCAGACCCCGAGCAGCGGCGGCGATGAATTTTAAACCCAGCATCGGATCGGCATCACGACCATCATGAAAGGGTGGGTTCATGACGATGACGTCGTAGCAAGCCTTGCCAAGTCCTGCGGTGACATCTGACCAATGCAGAAGCGGACGCACATGGCTGGGGACGAGGCCGAGATTACGACGGGCGCACTCGAGACCGATGGAGTCGGCTTCATAGCAATCGACGCTGCGAAGGTTCGGGCAACTGCGCAGGAGGTGATCACTGAGAAAGCCCCAGCTACAGCCGAGATCCGCCGCAGCACCGCTGAGCGTGGCAGGGAGTTGCTCGGTGAGGAGCTTGGAGCCAGCATCGATTTCATCCCAATGGAAGAGGCCTGGGCAGGACCAGAAGCGGCCATCAAGGATGCGACGGAGCGCGGCCCCTTCACGCCAAGTATCGAGTTTGTCGGTCTTCCAAGGTTTGGTTTTGGTGGCCCAAAAGACTCGGCTGTGGTGCTTCGACACACTTTGCACGCCACCACAAATTTCGGCGAGCTGCTGCTCGGTGCGTTTGGCACCCCAGTCATTATGCAGGGCGACGATGAGCGTGCCGCCATCAGCCAGCAGATCATGCGCTTTAGCGATGTCTGCCAGGATAGTATCACGCTGCCGCTCAGGCAGTAGTAAGATGGTTTCAAAGGTGCCAGTGATGTCTCTCGTCGGCTTCAATCCTGCGGCGTCTAGTGCGACGGCGCGGGGCTTCCATGTCTGCTCACAGGTCAGTCGGTCAGAGAAGCGTGCAAGCAGTTCTCCCGGTTGAGCGTGGAGGAAGAGCACCCGGCCGGTCTGCCCGAGTTCAGGTTGGGTTTCCAGGACAAAGGAGAGGGCGTCGAGAGCGTGCAAAGAAGGCGAGTGAAGAGGGATTTAGCGTGAGATTATGGCACGTCGTAGGTGCCGAGAGCGGCGGTATCAAAGCGGGCACTGCCGACTTCATCGGCGATCTCGTTGAGTGCCTCGACCTCAGCTGTGGTGAAGAGCAGTCCACCAGCTTTTTCAGTGTGCGCGGCGTTTTGCGCCTCAGGCTGGCCAGGGAGCATACAACCTTCATTGCCATGGCCGAGGATGTCGCCGATCACGGCCTTCATGTTCTCGGCAAAAGTGCGACCTTTGGCGAACATGCCACTGCTGATGGCATCAGGGTGAATGACTTGGAAGTAGAAGCTGCTGGTGCGTTTTTCATTCGCAGGGAAAGGCTGACTCTTGATGTCTGGATGCGCGCCGCCGCCGCGTAGGGTTGGCAGTGATCCGCCAATCATTGCGCCCATGACTTCGATGAGCAAAGAAAGGCCGTAACCTTTGTGAGCGCCGAAAGGCAGGAGCCAAGCGGCTTCATTCGCATCGGTGGTCGGTTTGCCAGCAGCATCCACCGCAGCACCCGGAGGCAGCGGCTTGCCTTCACGCTTCAGCACCTGCACGCGTCCCATAGCCACAGTGCTGGTCGCCCAGTCGATCACGATGGGGAAACCACAGGCGTCTTGTGTTGGCAGACCCCATGAATGTGGGTTGGTGCCGAGCACCGGAAATTTGCCACCAAAGGGCACCACCTCACCGAGTGTCGAGGTGCAGTTGGTGTAGGCGATGTAGCCTTTCTTTGCTGCGTCCATCACATAGCCACCGCCCCAGAGATAATGGAAGGCATTGTCCACGCTCACCTGACCGATACCGTATTTATCCGCCATCTCCATGCAGCGCTCCATCGCGCGAAAAGCCACACTTTGACCGAGCTTCAAATTGCCATCCCAGGCCTCGCTCGCGGCGAATTTCTTGTCGATCACCTTGATGTCGGCACCCGGCTTGCAGCCACCTGTAGCACTGCCAAAGAGGTGGTCGAGATGCAGTGCCTTGATCGCATTGTGCGTGCGGATGCCATGGGCGCTGGCCATCTCGCAGAAGCGTGCCGCGTCCTCGGCCTCGGCAGCCGTGTAGCCGCGATGCAGGTAAGCAGCGCGGACGAGATCATTGTGAGCAGTGGTGGGGACGATGTGGTAGCTGGTGGCCATAGCGGTTAGGGCCGCTTGATTGACGCAGGATTGCCCCGATTGCCAGCGGGAAGTTCAACCGTCACTGTAAACACGTTCCTGAGATCAGAGCGCTCCCTCATGCTCCAGTAGCCAGCGTTTGCGATCCACACCGCCTGCATAACCGGTGAGCAGGCCGGTGCTGCCGATGACACGATGACAGGGAATGATGATCGAGATCGGATTCCGGCCGATGGCGGCTCCGACGGCTCGGACGGCATTCGGTGCGCCGATCTGCTCGGCGAGTTGGCCATAGGTGAGAGTTTCGCCTTTGGGGATGCTTTTGAGCGCCTGCCAGACCTTCTTTTGAAACTCGGTACCGATGATGAGGTCGAGCTTCGGCATGGCTCCCCTGCCCTTGCCACTGAAGTAACTGGTGAGCCAAGTGCGTGCTCCATCGAATAGCGCGCCGTCATCTCGCAGCCAGGTGCTGGAGTCAGTGGGCCAGTGCTTTTGTGCCGCAAAGTAAAGACCACTGAGACCTCGATCTGTGGCTGTAAGTGTGATGATGCCGAGCGGTGACGCGACTTCAGTGAAGTGGAGGGGTGGTTTCATGGAATCTTAATGGTTCGATCTCAAGGTCTCTGCATCATGACGCTTTTAATCCTCTGCGCTCTGCCTTTTTCAGCGATCAATGTGGTGACTCGACAGTCGGCATTTCAGCGCCACTGTGCGCGCTCGTTTTCCCCCCCATGCTCTCTGTTTCCAACGCCAGTAAAACCTACGCAGGCCGCACGCTTTTTAGCGGCGTCTCGTTTCATATCAATCGCGGTGAAAAGATCGGTCTGATCGGTCCGAACGGCGCGGGCAAGTCCACGCTCTTCTCCCTGCTGCTGCGTGAGACGACGCCAGATGAGGGGCAAGTGACGATGGAAAAGGGGCTCGATTTTGGCTTCCTGCCGCAGGAAAGCGCGCCGGTAGATGACATGACGGTGCTCGAACTAGCGACCAGCCATGTCCATGAGCACAGCGCCTGGGAGGCGGAGCCAAAGGCCAAGCGCATCCTCAAAGGATTGGCCTTTCGTGAAACCGACTTCGACCGCAATGCACGCACGCTTAGCGGTGGCTGGGTCATGCGCGCTCATCTCGCGCGACTGCTCGTGCAGGAGCCTGATTTGCTGCTACTGGATGAACCGACGAACCATCTCGATCTTGAGTCCCTCATTTGGTTTCAGGAGTATCTGGAGAGCTACCAGGGAGCGATCCTCATGATCTCGCATGACCGTGAATTCCTCAATGCGTTGACGGGTGCCATTTTGGAAATCGGTCGTGGTAAAGTGACACGCTACCGTGGCAACTATGACGACTACTTGCGTGAGAAAGCCGCGCGTGAGGATCAGCTCCAAGGGGCCTATGACAATCAGCAGCGCGAGATCGCGAAGATGCAGCAGTGGGCGGATCGCTTCAAAGCCAAGGCCAACTTTGCCTCACGCGCCCAGGACAAACTGAAGATGATCGGGCGCATGGAAAAGGTGGATGCTCCCGTGGCAGCGGCGAAGACCGTGAAGTTCCGCTTTCCACAGCCACCGCGCAGTGGCCAGCGCGTCATGGCGCTCAAGGCGCTCGACTTCGCCTATGGTGAGACGCCGGTTTATCAGGGACTTGATTTCGAGATCGAACGCGGACAGCGAATCGTGCTCGTGGGGCCAAACGGCGCGGGTAAATCGACGCTACTGAAGCTGCTCGCTGGTGCGCTTAAACCGCAGGGCGGCAAGCATGAACTGGGACACAATGTGAAACTCGGTTACTTCGCCCAGTATCGTGGAGACGTGCTGAACATGAAGCACACCGTTCTGCAATCCGCCATGGATCTGCCGAGTCGGCCTGGTGAAAACCTCTGCCGCACACTGCTCGGCTCGTTCCTTTTTCAGGGGGATGATGTCTTCAAGACGGTTGGCATTCTCAGCGGGGGTGAAAAGTCACGCCTCGCGCTCGTCCGACTGCTGCTCGATCCACCGAACCTGCTGCTCATGGACGAGCCGACGACGCATCTGGACATGGGCAGCATTGATGCCCTGATCAACGCGCTCGAAGACTATGAAGGCACGCTCGTGTTCATCAGCCATGACGTTCACTTCATCCGTGCCATGGCCAAGACGGTCATCCACATCGCCACGGGTGTGATCACATCTTATGCCGGGGATTATCAATACTTCCTGGACAAGACCAAGGCCACCTCAGCCCGCCATGCGCTCACCGCCAGCCTAACGAACAGTCAGCCGACCACATGGGAATCAAAGCCAGCCAACAACACGCCGTCCAACGTGCCCGCGAAGTCGAAGGAGCAGCGCCGTCAGGAAGCTGATGCCCGAAACTCACGCAGCAAGGGGCGCAAGGACGTGGAGCAAAAGATCTCCAAGATCGAGGCCGAACTGGCGACCATGGACAAGCGCAAGCATGAGATTGTGGCCCTGCTCCAAGACAGCGCGACGTATGCCGACCCAGTGCAGTTCCGCGCTCTTAGTGCCGAATTGGAGAAGCTCGAGCCAACCATCGCCAAGCAGACCTCAGCCTGGGAAAAAGCCACCGAAGAACTCGAAGCGATGCCCGCCGCATAAGCCGCATTTCTATCAGGTTCGTCACTTGACATCTAGCGCCCATTGTCTTCAGACTCCGCCTCCCTCACCAACCTCTCTCGACCTATGATCTCCCTGCAAAAGTTTTTCGGCAAAACGGATGTCTTCTATGACCTGCTCGAAGCCAGCGCCGAAGAGGCTAGGCTCAGCGTTCAAGCCCTGACCACGCTGCTTTCTCAATCGGCAAAAGATCGTTCGTTGGAGGCCTTTATTCTCTCACGCCGCAAGGACAAGCAGATCACGGAAGAGATCGATGAAGCCCTCTGCCGCACCTTCGTCAGCGACCTGGAGCGTGAGGATGTCGAGGCTTTGGCAAACGCCATTTATAAGATCCCCAAGACGGTCGAGAAAATCGCCGAGCGCATCATCATCGCTCCTGATCGCGTGCAGGGAGTGGACTTCTCAAAGCACCTCAAGATGATGCAGGAGGCCGCAGACACGGTCGTCATCATCGTCCAGGAGTTGCGCAAAAAGCTCTACCTAGAGAAGGTCAAAGACCACAACGCCAAGCTTCAATTCATCGAGGGAGAGGCTGACAAGCTCATGCTCGAAATGTTGGGTGATCTTTATTCCGGCAAGCACGAGTGCGTCTCCGTCATTTACCTGAAGGATCTCTACGATCTCATGGAAAAGGTGTATGACCGCTGTCGAGATGCTGGCAACGTCGTCTCTCACATCGTTCTCAAATATTCCTGAGCACCGCGTATGACCTCCGCTCTGCTCCTCCTTTTCGTGGTGCTGCTGGTGGTGCTAGCCTTTGAGTACATCAACGGCTTTCACGACACCGCAAACGCCATCGCCACCGTGGTCTCCACCAAGGTGCTGACTCCGCGTCAGGCACTCCTGCTCGCTTCTGGAACCAACCTCATCGGTGCCTTTTGTGGTCAGGCCGTGGCCAAGACTATGCACAGCGAACTGATCGATGACAAAGTCGTCGCGATCACCTCACTCACCATTCTTTGCGCCATGCTGGGAGCCATCGTTTGGAATCTCATCACCTGGTGGTTCGGCATGCCTTCCAGCTCCAGTCACGCACTCATCGGTGGACTCGTCGGAGCCGCCATGGCATCCGCCCCAGGCTCGTGGAACTGGCATGTGCTCATCTGGTCGCGCCACAAGATCGACTCCAAGACAGGCCTAGCCACGGCTGACATGGAGGGCATTTTTCATAAGGTCGTCGTGCCGATGATTTCCTCACCCGTTCTTGGCTTCAGCATTGGCTTCATCCTCATGGGCATCCTGTTCTTCCTCATTCGGAATTGGCGGCCTAACACCGTGAATTCTTTCTTTGGCAAGATGCAGATCGTGAGCGCTGGTTACATGGGATTTGGTCATGGCATGGCAGATGCCCAGAAGACGATGGGTATCATCATGCTCACTCTCTTTGCCTCTACCAAAGCAGGCGAACTCGATCAACTCCCTACCTGGCTACACTTCCTGCGAGTCCCGGATAAAAGCGCCAGCATCCCCCTCTGGATCATGCTCACCTGCGCCCTCACCATGGCCGCCGGAACCTATGCGGGTGGCTGGCGTATCATCAAGACTCTCGGCCACAAGATGGTCAAAATGAAACCCGTCCACGGCTTCGCGGCTGAGACAACCGCAGCCACGATTCTAGCCGTCACCGGAGCCATGGGCATGCCCGTGAGCACCACGCACACCATCACCACCAGTATCATGGGTGTCGGTGCTGCACGCCGCTGGAACGCCATCGAGTGGAGCCTTGTCGAGCGCATCGTTTGGGCCTGGGTCATGACCATCCCAGCCACCGCCATCATGGCGTATGTGTTTTACAAGCTACTATCTTTGTTTGCTTAGCCTCTGCTCAAATCCGCACTTGCCCAGACTGCCTCGCCATGCGAAAGCATGACCCGCGAAGCGCCCGTATTTCAACGGATAGAATGGTGGTCTCCGAAGCCGCATATCCAGGTTCGATTCCTGGCGGGCGCACGCAGCTAAAAGTGGGAACTGCCAGTGGCAGGAACTAGCAGATGTAATCACGCGGCCCATGCTCCACTCGACAGACACTATGCCTGACCTCTCTCCTGCTGAACTGCAACGCTACGCCCGCCATCTAACGATGCCGGAATTCGGTATGGAAGGGCAACGCAAGCTGAAAGCTGCGCGCGTGCTCTGCATCGGCGCGGGTGGGCTAGGTTCACCGATCACGATGTATCTGGCTGCCGCAGGCGTCGGCTGTCTCGGCTTAGTGGATCCTGATGTGGTGGAGGTTTCTAATTTGCAGCGCCAGCTCCTCTTTGGTCAGAGCGCTATCGGTCGCCCAAAGCTGGAAGCTGCGCGAGAGCGACTCTTGGACATCAATCCGCATCTCAAGGTCGAAACGTATGCTGAGAGATTCACTGCCGCCAATGCCATGCGCATCGCTGCAAACTACGATGTCATCATTGATGGCACCGACAACTTCCCCACACGCTACCTGTCCAATGATGTGGCCGTTTGGCTAAAGAAACCCAATGTCTATGGCAGCATTCTGCGCTTTGAGGGACAGGTGGGCGTCTTTGCCCCGCATCTCGGGGGACCATGCTACCGCTGCATGTCACCCCAGCCGCCGAAGCCAGGTTTAGTCCCGAGCTGCGCTGAGGGAGGCGTGCTCGGCGTGCTGCCAGGCATCATCGGCACCATGCAGGCGCTTGAAGCGATCAAACTCATCACAGGCATCGGCCAACCACTCCTGGGTAAGCTGCTGCACGTGGACACGCTCAGTCTGCGCTTCCGCACTTTCACTCTACGTCGCGATCCCGAGTGTCCCGTTTGCAGCGACCATCCGACGCTCACAGAACCCATCGATTACGAGGGCTTTTGTGGCATCACGCCAGCACCCACCGTGCCGATGATTAGCGTCCAAGATTTGCATCAACTCAGACAGAGTGGCGACTCACACTTCCTGCTCGATGTGCGCGAGCCTGATGAATACAACACGGCACGCATTGAAGGCTCGCATCTCATTCCACTGGCTCAAGTCGCGGCACGTTCAGTCGAAATCCCGCGTGATGTCCCGGTCTATGTTCACTGCAAGCTCGGGGGGCGCAGCGCTAAAGCCGTAGCCACGCTACAGGGCCTCGGCTTCACAAATGTGACCAACGTCGCTGGCGGCATCACCGCATGGTCAGAGACGGTAGATGCCAGCGTGCCGAGGTATTAAACCGCCTTTCGTGCCTTCTTCGCCGGAGCTTTTTTAACCGGAGCCAGCGCACGCAATTCCTTCTTCAGAGCACGCGCCCTCTTTTCCAGCTCAGCGATCTTCTCCTGACGCTGAGCGCGTTTCTTCAGAATGCTACGCAGCTTTGGCCAATGCTGCTTATCCACAATGTAGCCCACACAATCAGGCTGTCCGCAGCGGCAAGGGTGATCCTCCCAAGTATCCAGATCGAAACCGTAATTGTAAGTTAGCTCTTCACCTTTCTTGATCTCGCGGGTCGAGTAGATCCAGATGTGGCCCCGCATGATGTAGGACTCACAGTTGCCGACGCAGGAGTGATTGATCAAGCGTGCGGGATTACCAGGGTAGCCGCCGTCGATGTCATGCTTTTGGTTCAGCGTGAAGATGTAAACAGCCGCCCCACCAGTCTTCTTGGCCTTCTCCTCTAATTCGAGACCACGGCGCGTGCTCTCCTTCTTCGTGATCTTTTCACCGACATACTCGATGATCGGCGCGTCATTAGGAATGTCCAAGCGGGCAAAAAGGCCGCGATTGTGGATCGATGAACCGCGAACGGCCCAGTATTTGGGTGCAGGAGCTTGGGGCATGAGGGCTGAGTGAGCGGATGTCATGCCGCCGCAGATGGCAAAGTCAAGGCAGGCCATTTTTTATCCTCTGCGCCGCCCTGTCGCGGTCCGCCCTTGACCACCCTGCCCCGTCTGCGCACACTCGCCATCCTTCTCCCAACCCCTGAACTGAGAACCTAAAACTTCGAACAATCTTCTATGAGCCGGAAAATACGTTATGGCATGATCGGCGGCGGACGTGGTGCCTTCATTGGCGGCGTTCATCGCATCGCAGCAGCAATCGACCAACAGACCGAACTCGTCTGTGGTGCCTTTTCATCCAATCCGCAGAAGTCCAAGGACAGCGGTGCTGATTTCTTCCTGCCTGCCGACCGCTGCTACGGAAACTTTGAGGAAATGATCAAGGCTGAAGCCGCACTACCCGCAGACAAGCGCATGGATTTTGTTTCCATCGTCACACCGAATCACATGCACTTCCCTGCGGCCAAGCTCGCGCTGGAAAGCGGCTTCCATGTTCTATCCGACAAGCCTGCGACCTTCAATCTCGCGCAGGCCAAAGAACTCGCGGGCATCGTGAAAGCGTCCGGCAAACTCTACGGCGTCACCTACAACTACACGGGCTACCCGATGATCCGTCAGGCCCGCCAGATGATCGAGCAAGGCAAGCTGGGCGAACTCCGCAAAGTGGTCGTTGAATATCCGCAGGGCTGGCTAGCGACGATGCTGGAAAACACCGGCCAGAAGCAGGCCTCCTGGCGCGTCGATCCAGCGATCTGCGGAGCCGCTGGTTGCATGGGTGACATTGGCACACACGCGATCAATTTGGCCGAATACGTCACCGGATTGCACATCAAGGAACTCGCCGCTGACCTCACCATCTTTCTCGGCAAAGAAGGCCGTCGTCTCGAAGATGATGGCAACGTGCTACTGCGCTTCACCAATGGTGCCAAAGGCGTGCTCCACTCCAGCCAAATCAGCGTCGGCTGTGAAAACAATCTCAGCCTCCGCGTCTATGGCGAGCTGGGCGGCATTGAGTGGAATCAACTCGATCCCAACACCATGATCGTCACCTCGCTCGATCAGCCGAAGCAGATTTATCGCACCAGCATGGGCTACATGGGCAGTGCCGCCGCCGCTGCAACGCGCACACCCGCTGGTCATCCCGAAGGCTACCTCGAAGGCTTCGCGAACATCTACCGCAACTTCACCAACCACATCCGCGCCATCGAAGCCGGCACCGCACCGAACCCACTCGACATGGATTACCCGACGATCGAAGAAGGCGTCGCTGGCATGGCCTTTATCGAAGCCGTCGTCGCGTCCTCTGCCAAAAATGCCGCTTGGACACCACTCGACTATACGCCGAGCGAACGAGCCAAGTATGGCGATGCGACGCTGAACAGTGACCGTGGTGGCTTGGGTTAATGTGAGCCAAGCTCAAAGCATTGTATTCATCAGACACTTGGCACTCACCTTTCTTTAGCCTACTGTCGGACATGTCCACTCTCACACTCGAACTCGACAGCACGCTGGCGCACTCGCTAGAGGAGTCCGCACGTCGTGAACACAAGCCCGTCGCCGCCTGGGCACGCGAGCGCCTACGTCTCGCAACGATGGAAACAGAGGCGAGTGCTAACGGCTACCCTCCCAAGTGGCTGAAGCTATTCGGCAGTATCGATGATGACACGTTCAACGCACCTTTCCGCACTGCCACGAAACCGGTAGCGTCGCAGGATGATGCCTGATCCATTTCCGAGGAGATGACTTATTGTCTCGACACCAACACCATCGTCTTTTGTTTGCGCGGAAAGTCGGCGAAGACCATGAACCGTCTTCGAGCCGCGACAGCAAGCGATGTGCGAGTGCCCATGCAAGTATTGGCCGAACTCCGCCTGGGTGCTGAAAAAAGCGCCAAGCCAATCGAAAACAGGCATTTGGTTGACGCCTTCGTGAAGCCCTATGCCGTGCTTTGGCCCGATGAAAGCATCCTGGAGCACTACATCTCCATCCGCTGCTCACTAGAAGCCATTGGCAAGAGCATCGGTGAAGCCGATCTGTGGATTGCGGCCACAGCTCGGGCAAATGGCGATATCGTGGTGACCAACAATACCGATGAGTTTGGGCGTGTACCCGGTCTGTTCGTTGAGGACTGTAGCGCCTGATCTACTCCTATAAAATTGCGAGTCACCCCCATGAAGCCCCCAACACTGCCACTGACTCTTGGTTCACGCCTTGCGCGGATAGGTCTTTGGCTGCAACTGGCACCGCTCTTCGGCATTGCTGATACCGTTCGGCAGATGTGGAAAGCCTTTCAGCCCGCACTCGCCGAGTTGCACCGACACAGTAGCACCGATCCCTTCTTCATGACCCGAGTCATGGGTGATGTGATCAAAGTCTCAGTCACTAGCTCCATGATCGGCACCGTCATCAGCTTCATTGGTGCGGCCTTGATCTTCATCGCCTATTTCAAATACCAGCACCGCCCGCGCTGGGCCACGGGGTTCCTCATCGCCTTCGTCATTCTGGGCATCATGAGCCTCCTGTTTGCTTTCATTCCGATGCCAAAGCTGACGTGAGTCTGGCCGATAGTTTTATCAGCGCAGGGCGTTTGCTTGAGCCACCTCATTCCTCACCGCTCAATCATGCGCCGCTTCATCCTTCCACTGCTCGTCCTTACTCTCGGAGTCACTTCCGTTGCCTTCAGTCAACCCATCAAAGCCACACCCAAGCCTGCGGGCCTCGGCTTGAAGGATGGAGATCGTGTGATCTTCATCGGTGACTCTATCACTCATCAGGGCCTCTACACGCAGTATGTGGAAGACTTCTTTTACACACGCTATCCAAAGCTGCGCATTCACTTCCGCAATGCAGGCGTCAGTGGGGATCGCGCAGTGGATGCTCTGAATCGCTTCGATGACGACATCGCCTCATTCAAACCCACCGTCGCCACGATTCTGCTCGGCATGAATGACGGAGCCTATCAGGACTTCTCACCTGAGATTTTCAAAGCCTATGAGAGCGACATGACGAAGCTTCTGGATCGCCTGGATGCGCTGAAGGTTCGCGTGTTTCTCATGAGTCCGACCATGTTTGATCATCAGGCCTTTGAGCACATGGTGGCCAAAGACCCGACGCGTGGAAAGAACAAGAATCCGGCGAACTACAACGCCGTGCTCGCGTACTTCGGCAAGTGGGGACAAGAGGTCGCACGCAAGCGCGGCTATGGCTTTATCGACATGTATGGACCGCTGAACAAGCTCACGACTGAAGGCCGCGCGAAGGACCCGAGCTTCACCCTGATCGCCGATGCCATCCATCCAGGTGGAGACGGACAGTTTGTTATGGCCTACTCCATGATCGAAGCTTTTGGTGAACCTGGAAGCGTGTGGAACCTCATGGCCACACCCGCAGGCGGCACCTGGAAAGTCACCACCAGCGCAGGCAGCAAGACCACGGTCACTGGCGGTGAAGCTGGCAAATCTCTCACACTCACCCTCCAGCCAAAATGTCTCCCCTGGGCCGTGCTGGATGAAGCCAAGATCGGTGCCACACTCACCGCAGCCGGACACCGCAAAAGCGGCGAAGTACTGACCATCAACGGCCTACTTCCAGGGCGCTACGATGTCCTGGAAGACAGCCAAATCGTCGGCACTTGGGACCACATCATCCTGGGTAAAAAGATCGAACTCCAGGCTGATCCTGAGTCCATCACACTGCATCAGGCACAGCAGGTCATCGCCCTGAACAAAAAGCGTAACGATGAAGCCATCCGCCCCCTGCGTGACCTCTATGGAAAGCGCAAAGGCATGCTGCGTGGTGACAAGGCCGCCTTTGAAACCTGGTGGAATAGTGAGGGCAAAGCCAAAGAAGCCGAGCTACTCAAGAAAGCCGAAGCCATCGAAGACGAGATCTACAAGATCAATCAACCCGCCGAAGTGAAACTCGAAGTGCGACCATCCACCGCACCGGGCCCCGTGAAAGCCAAGACTGCCGCAAAGAGGAAGGCTGCATAAGACTAAGCTTTTGAACAGGAGGAACCAGAGACATGATTTCATGAGAACTGCGCCAGACATTCGAGTGCATACCTGTCCTCTATTTTCTCTGTTACCTCCTGTCAAAAAAACTGATCTATTTGAATCGGCGTTCATCAGCAACGATGGACAACTTTTAAACCATGTCTGACTCCACCCCTGAAACGAATCCCTGGACCACATTAAGCACTCGCGAGACGTACTCGAATCCATGGATTCGGGTGCGGGAGGATGCGGTGATTAATCCGAGCGGTGGAGCTGGGATTTATGGGGTGGTGGAATACAAGAACCGTGCGGTTGGGGTGGTGCCGATTGATGAGGAGGGCTTCACTTGGCTGGTGGGGCAGTGGCGCTACTGCCATGAGAGCTATCAGTGGGAGATCTGCGAGGGTGGCTG